>NZ_JAUJQH010000027.1:0-109175 GCF_030482905.1 Burkholderia sp. AU45251
CCTTCGTAATCGTTCTCGGCTTCGGCGGCGAGCGCACGGTAGGCCGGCATGCCGGAAATGGTCGCCGCCTGCTCGAGCGCCGCGGGCGGCGCAAACTGGCGGGTTTCGTGAAGAACCGATTCAATCGTGGACAAACGTGTCTCCTTGCGTTCGTGTGGTGCCTGACGGCGTTCGGGAAAATGCAACATGCATGCCAGTATTGATGTTCGATGCACGCATGTGGCGACAGCCTCGGCAGCCGGGCGCGTGCCGATCGATCCGTTCGAACGGGCGACGTCCCGAACGGTAGCGCGAGGCGGCGGGGCGTTCAGAAATGCAGCACGGTGTGTTGCAGTCCTGAGCAGATGGCGTTCGGCTCGAAAGGCGGCTGAGGCGGTCGCGTCAGGCGAGCAGCGATCGCAGTGCCGGTGCGTGCCTGAATTGCCGGATTCGTTCGAGCGCCGACACCTCTATCTGACGAACGCGTTCGGCCGACAGGTTCAGTTGCCGGCCGATCTCACGCAGCGAATATTCGCTTTCGACATCGATGCCGTACCTCAGACGAAGAATCCACGCTTCGCGTGCGGGCAGGCTGTCGATCAGCGTCGCCACCGCGGTACGAAGCTGGCCGGCGCTCGCGGATTCTTCCGGGGTTGGCGCATCGGGGTCGATCGTGACGTCGCATAACGTGAGGTCGTGATCGGGCGAAATGGGTGAGTCCGCGGAGACGGGCTCGCGCACGATGCTCATCAGTTCGCGTATCTTGTCGACGGGCAGCTGCATCTGTGTGGAGAGTGCGGGCGCGTCGGCGACATCGCCGGTTCGTTGCCGGTGCGTTCGCGCGAGCCGCGAGAGCTTGTTGAGCGAGTCGACCGTATGCGCGGGCACGCGTATCGTGCGGCCCTGATCGGCGAGCGCATGCGTGATGGCCTGTCGGACCCACCAGGTCGCATAGGTCGAGAACTTGAAGCCGCGCCGGTGATCGTAGCGATCGACGGCCTTCAACAAGCCGATATTGCCCTCCTGGATCAGATCGAGGAATGGCAGGCCGCGATCGGGATACCGTTTGGCGACCGATACGACGAGCCGAAGATTGCTCCGGAACAGCTTCGTTCTCGCGGGTTGCATCGCGCGGTCGATCCGCGACAGCCGTGCATCGAGCGCGACCGCGATGTCGAGCGGCAGGGGCGACTGGCCGGCGAGACGGGCGAGTGCGAGACGGGCGTCGATCAGTGCCGGCGCGTGGCGGGCGAGGGCGGCGGCGCATGCCGGATGCGCGGCGATGCATTCCTGCAGCCATGCGCGCGCGTCGTCGCACGGTGCGAAGCGGTCGCGGCACGTGGATCCGGTACGCATGCCCGACTCGACCAGGGTATCGACGAGCCGTTTTTCGATCTGGCGTGCCTGGGTGGCGCGTTCGCCGATCGCATGACCGATACGCTCGATTGCGCGGGAGGTAAAGCGGATTCTGCCGGTCAACGCGGCAGCCTCGCGAATCAGCGCGCGATAACCGGCCGAGGCGAACCCGTCGACGTTCAATGCGAGTCGCATCGCCGGTGCGAGCGCACCGGCGCGCGCGAGCGATCCGGCGACCGCATCGCGCCACGCCGGGCTGTCCGGGGCGAGGCCCGTGCTGCCTTCCGGCGCCGGCGACGCCATGGTCGGATCGGGCGCCGCGTCGTTCCCGGGCGAATCGTGGGGCAGCATCGCCGGCGCTTGGGCGAGCGATTCCGCATCGTCGGCGAACCCCGTCACGTAGACCGATGCCGCGACCTTGCCGGAGCGGACGTCGTCCGCCATCGCCGCGATGCCGGCGAGCGCAGTCGGATCCCGGCTCAACGCGTCGATGCACGCCGCCCGCCCGCGCTCCAGATGGAGCGCGAGCGCGATCTCGTCGTCGCGTTCGAGGAGCGGCGTCGCGCTCATGTCCCGCAGATAGAGCCGGACCGGATCGTTGGTTCGGCCCAGGAGCAGATCGTCGGCCGCGAGCGGCGTCGATGTGTCGGCGAGCGGTAACGTGACGTCCGGCGCCTGCTCAAAATGACGGTCGAGTGTCCACGCAGTACGCGAGCCGGCATGCTCGCGTACCTCGATACCGAGCTCGCGGAGCATCGACGCGGCCGCATTCACATCCGCGTCTTCGGCGGCATCGTCGGGCAACGCGTCGGCGATTTCGCCGTGCGTCACGTATCCGCGATCGATGCTCAGCGCGATCAGCGCATGCAGATGCGCCGCGCGTTCGGTGTCCGTGCCGCGGCGCGGTGCGCTGTCGCGTCCGCGCGCGGGGCCGGGATCAAGCAAGCTTTGCATAGACGTTGCACCAGCCTTCGGCGGCAACCACCTTGCCCGCGAACATCGGACACGTGCCGGAGGATTCGCCTGCGGCGGCCTTGTAGAACCGGCAGTTCGAACAGGTCTGGCCAGCCTGGTACTTCGGGAACTTGCCCGCGTCGACGGTTGTGGCCTTTGCGCGGTAGCCGAGCGTCTTCGCGGCCGCGTCGTTTTCGTCGACGGGCGGTGCGGCCGCGAATGCGCGGGTGCCGGCCGCGAGTGTGGCGCACAGGCTGGCCGCGTGGACGAGGAAGGTTCTGCGATTGGGGGAGGTCATGGCGTTATCCGGCGTGAAATGAAAAGATGAAGTCCGGCCCGCGCGCCGGGCATGCTTCCCGGTGCGGGGGGCGGTCGAAACGAAAGCGGGCGGGAAAGTTACTTGCGCGGTCCGGCGATGAGCGGCGCCTTCGACGCAGTGGCGATATCGGCGGTCAGCTTGTGCTTGGACGCATCGTAGCCATTCGAGTAAAGCAGGAATGCCATCACATCCTCGTATTCCTGTGCCGTCATCTTGCCGGGGCGATCGGCCGGCATGTTGTTCGACAGGTACTGGAAGATGCCGCCGACCGTGATGTGCGACTTGCCCTCCGGGGCGAAGGCTTCTCCGCTCAAGGCGGGGGCGGTATTGCCTTCGAGCTGGTCGCCGTGACATTTCGCGCAGGCGTCGGCATAGAGCTTCTTGCCATGCTGTACCTGTGCCTCGTCGAACGACGGTATCTCGTCACCTTCGCTGGCTGAAACCTTGACGAAGCCGCTCTTTGCCGGGCGCTGTTGTGCGGATGCGACCGCGCCGTCGAGAAACCGGCCGGTTGCACGCGCAGCGGTGGCCTGCGTGACGGTGTCCGGAAGCGCCCACGCGCGCGTGAGCGAAGCGAGGCGGCCATCGCCGTTCATTCGAGACAACGTTGCGTCGACGCGCTTTTGCAATGCGTCCTTGCCCGGGCCGAATGCGAACGACAGTTGCCAATTGGAGTACGGCGACGAAGTCGCCGCAACCTGGAACCGTTGGTGCGGGTGCGCATGCTCGTATGCGACGACGCTCGGATACCAGACGATTGCGCGCTGGGCACGGCCCGCGGCGACCGCGCCGATCGTTTTCTCGCTCGTATTTTCGAGGTCGAAGCGGGCGTTCGGCTGCTGTGCGGCGATCAGCTGCGACGGGCTGCCGTACGTGGCCGCGATCGTTTCCTTTGCACCTGACGAGGCCTGCGTGTCGCGCAACGACACGCTGACGTATCCGGAGCGCAGATAGCCCTGCGAGAACGTCATTCTGGATCCCGACGCATCGGCGATTTCCGAGCGCGGAAAACCCGCGATCACATCACAGTCGCGTTCGAGCGATTTCTTCAGCTCGCTGGCGGAGATGCCGTCGTCGCCGCCATCGTCGTCGACGCCACGCCTGTTGAACGTTGCGGCGATGCCTGCGGTGCGGAAGACTTCGCGCGCAACGGATCGGTCGAGCGCCGTGGTCGGGCTGCCGGGCAGCGTGCAAATGCGCACGCCGGCCGACGCGGCTGCCGGTGTCAGCGCCACGCCCACGGCGAGCAGACTGGCAACGGTAACGGAAGTGAGGCGAGTATTCATGGTCGTGTGTCCGGTTGAAGCGGGTAGGGCGTCGCGCCCACATCGGGCGCATGCGGGCGCGACTCGGGCCTGATGCCTGTTCAGTCGAGCGCGAACACGTAGAGCGTGCCGCCGCGCGGAACGTCCTTGGCGATGTCGGCCATCGGGCCACCCCAGATCGGGTTCGCGCCGCCATAGCCGGCGAGCACGGCGACATATTCCTTGCCGTCGACCTCATACACCGACGGCTGGGAAATGATGCCGCTCGCGAGTTGCGGGCTCTCCCAGAGCACCTTGCCGGTTGCCGTGTCGAACGCATACAGGTGGCCGTCGAGCGAGCCGCTGAACGCGAGACCGCTCGCGGTGGTCGCGACGCCGCCGTTCCAGGGCTTCTTCGACCAGTGGCTCCACAGCTTCTTGCCGGTGTTGACGTCGATTGCCGTCAGTTCGCCGTAGCCCTCGCTGCCCGGTTCGGGCTTGATCTCGAAACCTTCGCCGAGATACGGCAGGCCTTCCATGTAGCTGACCGACTTGCCGGTAAGGCTCATGCACGCATGCAGCGCTGGCACGACCGCGATGTTGCGTTCCTGGTCGTACGAGATCGACCACCAGTTCTTGCCGCCGAGGAAGCTCGGGCACGTTTCAATCGTCGTGCCGGCCTTCGGGAACTTCGATTCGTCCTGGATCGGCTTGCCGTCGGCCGTGTAACCGGTGACTGACAGCGCTTTCACGAACGGCGTCGCATAAATCAATTTGCCGGTCGTGCGGTCGATCGCGTGGAAGAAGCCGTTTCGATCCGCGTGGATGATCGCGTCGTAGTCTTTGCCTTTGTACTTGATGTCCGCGAGGACAGCCGCGTTCACGCCGTCGTAGTCCCACGTATCGTTGTTCGTGTACTGGTAGTGCCACTTCAGATTGCCGTTCTTCGCATCGAGCGCGAGCAGCGAGTCGGAATACAGGTTGTCGCCGGGGCGCAGCGCCGCGAGCCACGGGCCCGGGTTGCCGACACCCCAGTAAAGCGTGCGGGACGCGGCGTCGTACGTGCCGGTGAGCCAGGCCGCGCCACCGCCATGGCTCTGCATGCCGTCGGGCCAGGTTTCCGCGCCCTTTTCTCCGGAAGCTGGGATCGTGTAGCGTTTCCAGACTTCGGAGCCGTTCTCCGGATTCAGCGCGGCGATGTAGCCGCGAATACCGTATTCGCCGCCGGACGTGCCGACGACGATCGCACCATCGATCGCGAGCGGTGCAAGCGAGAACGCGTAGCCGAGGCCCGGCTCGAACATCTGCTTCTTCCACACGAGATTGCCGGTCTGCGCGTCGAGCGCGGCGACTTCGCCACTCAGCATCGCGACGTAGACGTTCTTGCCGTACAGCGCGACGCCGCGATTCACGACGTCGCAGCACGCGGTCTTGAACGACGCGGCGCCGAGCTTCGGCTCGTATTTCCACAGCTGCTTGCCCGTCTTGGCATCGAATGCGTAGACGTTGTCCTTCGGCGTCGTCACGAACAGATAGTCGCCGTTGACGATCGGCGTGGCCTCGAAGCCCTGCTTCAGGTCGGCGGGGAACTTGTAGGCCCACACCTGCTTGAGATCCTTCGCGTTCGACGTGTCGATCTGCTTGAGCGGCGAATGCGAGCGGCCGTCGTAGGTGCGGTAGTAGGTCAGCCAGCCCGGATCGGTGTGCGCATCGGTCAGCCGCTGGTAGGTCACGGCCGGGTAGTCCGCGGCCGCTTCCACGAGGCCGGGGTTCAGCGCGACGGCGGCCGCCACCGCGATTCCGATCGTCGCCAGCCGGCTCGCTGAAGCCGAGAGTTTCTTCATGGTTGTCTCCTGAGTCATTGTGATCGCACCGCCGCGAACGGTTCGTCGCGCCGGCACGGTTGGGATTCCGGGCCGAGTGCACTGCCGGTTACGCAAGTCGCATGCCATCGCGGCGCGAAGCTGGCGCGGCGCGGCACACCGGCGTACTGCGCGTGATGCGCTGTCGGACGCGTCGCGCCATGGCATCCACGAAGGTGTTGCATTCAGGTACACCGCCGCACATGAAGTGTTGCCAAACATGACAGGTGGTGCAGTACGCGGGACAGGCGGGCCGTCGCGCGCTTCCGCGCCGCCGGGAATCGGGGCGCGGCGCAGGCAGCGCTGGCACAGTTCTCGCACGTGCGCTTCGCGACACCACATCGCCGTGCGGTGCATTGCATGAGCCGGCGGAATACAAGCGCGGAGACAAAGGAAATGATCAGGAGGCCATATGCATCCGGGTGGCGCTGTGCGATGCGAGGCGGCCGGCGTGTACGACGCGTCGGCACGGCCCTCGGCACGCTCGCGCTGGTCGGCTTGCCGCCCAGTGGCGCGCATGCGCAGCAGCAGGCGGACGGCGCCGTGCCACCGGCCGCGGTCATCGTGCCGCAAACGTCGGCCGTCATGTTGCCTGCCATCGTCGTCGTCGGTACGACGCCGCTGCTCGGAATCGGCGCGCCGCTGTCGGAGGTGCCGGGGAACGTGCAGACGGTGCGTGGCGCGGAACTCGACCGACAGCATCGTGCGACGCTGACCGACTACTTTGCCGCGAACCTGCAGAGCGTGACGATCTCGGAGGCGCAGGGCAACCCGTACCAGACGGACGTCAACTATCGTGGTTTCACGGCGTCGCCGCTGCTGGGCACGCCGCAGGGGATGTCGGTGTTCGTCGACGGCGTGCGCGTGAACGAGCCGTTCGGCGACGTCGTGAACTGGGACATCCTGCCCGAGCAGGCGATCGATCGGGTGCAACTGATTCCCGGATCCAATCCTGTCTACGGACGCAATACGCTCGGCGGCGCACTCGCGATCACGACGAAGAACGGCAGGTCGAGCCCGGGCGGAGAAGCGGAGGTGTCGGGCGGCTCGTGGGGGCGCAAGACCGTCGGCATCGAGCAGGGCGGGACGATCGGCTCGAACCTCGACTACTATGCAACCGCTAACGTCGCAAACGACGGCGGCTGGGCGGACCATAACGCGAGCCGCGTGCGGCAGGCGTTCGGCAAGCTGCGCTACGTCGATGCGGACACGACGCTGTCGATCGCCGGCGGCGGCGCGGACAACACGCTATACGGCACCCAGACGATTCCGCGCTCATTCCTCGGTAATCCGAAGCAGGCATACACGTATCCGGATCTGAACCGCAACAGCGCCGGGTACCTGACGCTGTCGGGCGACCGGTTTTTCGGTGAAAACGTCGAGCTGAGCGGCAACGCGTACTACCGGCACCTGAGAAACGCCAATACGAGCAGCAACAACAATACGGACTATGGATCCGCCGGCGAGGATGGTGTAGTCGACACGGTACAAGGCAGCAATGCGCAATCGACGATCGTCACCGACAGCTATGGCGGCAGCGTGCAGCTCACGCTGCTCGGCAAGCTCGGCGGGATGGCCAACCGTCTGATCGCGGGCGGCGCGGTCGATATCGCGAACTCGAGCTACGTCGCGTCGTCGCAGGACGCGTACTTCACCGACACCCGCGCGGCGGTCGGCGTCGGCGATTTCGTCCAGCAGACCCGCGCGAAGACGCGCAACGCGAACCTCGGCGTATACCTGAGCGACGCGTTGTCGCTGACGCCGCACTGGACGCTGACGCTGTCGGGCCGCTATGACTGGTCGAAAGCGCAGATCGGCGACGAGAGCGGCGTGCAGCCGCTGCTCGACGGCAGCCATACGTTCTCGCGCTTCAACCCTGCGGTCGGGCTCAACTGGAACCCGGTCGCGGGCTTCACCGCGTATGCGGCGTACAACGAAGGGATGCGCTCTCCGACCGCGATCGAGCTCGCCTGCGCGGACCCATCCGCCCCGTGTTCGCTGCCGAACGACTTCATCGCTGATCCGGCACTCAGGCCGGTGATCTCGAAGACGTTCGAAGCCGGCTTGCGCGGCCGCATCGGCGCGGCGACGACCTGGAGCGCCGCGGCCTACCGCACGACACTGACCGACGACATCCAGTTCATCAGCAGTCCGGCAAGCGCGCAGGGCTATTTCCGCAATGTCGGCGATACGCGGCGGCAGGGTCTCGAACTTGCGGGTCGCACGCGGCTTGGCCCGCTCGCTGTCGGCTTGTCGTACAGCTATGTCGATGCGACCTACCGTTCGTCGTGGACCGAACACAGCCCGGCGAATTCGGCGGCCGACGCGGACGGCAACGTGAAGGTCAAGCCGGGCGACCGCATTCCCGGCATTCCCGCGCACACGGTGAAGCTGAGGCTCGACTACGCGGCGACGCACGCATGGGATATCGGCGCGAACGTCACGTGGCGCAGCGGCGTGTACGCGCGCGGCGACGAGAACAACCAGGACGTGAACGGCAGGATCGCGGGCTACGTGCTCGTCGATCTCGACATGCGCTACCGGATCACGAAACGGTTCGAGGTGTTCGCGAGCGTGACGAACCTGTTCGATAAACGCTACGCGAGCTTCGGCGCGCTCGGCCAGAACTTCTTCAACGGACCGAACCACACGTTCGACGGCACCAGTCCGGTGAACGAACAGTTCGTCGGGCCGGGTGCGCCGCGCGGTGCGTGGGCCGGTGTGCGCTATGCATGGGATTGAGTGTGATGCGGTCGCGCCTGTTGTCGCGTCATGACGTGAGCAGGCGCCGGATTGCGCCCGGCATGAGCGTCACGTACACGGGACAGTAGCGAACATCGCAGCCGCGGCGCGTGCGACGCTGCGTGCCAACGCCGGGTCGCCTGCCAGATGTCCGGCATGCACGCGTTCGATCTTCACCTCGGGCACCGCACGCGCGAGGCGGGCGGCGTTGCCGGCCGGGCAAACGGGATCGTGTATCCCGTGCACGGCGAACAGCGGCACACCGGCCTGTGCCGCCCGGCGCGCGAGCGCTAATACGCTGCGCTCGCCGAGCCAGCAACCGTGCTGCAGGTAATGCGCCTGGATCCGGTATTTGTCGATCAGTCTGCCGACCGTTTTCTCCGAGCGGATCGCCCGCGCGGGCGAGCGGCGCGTCTGCACCGATGCGAGGACGGCGTCTTCGTACGCGTGCCACGCGAGCGCCACTGCGCGCTGCCGGGCTGCGCTCGCGCCGCGGCGCAGCCGCCGCGCGCAGCACGACAGCAGTCGCTCCGGCTGGCCGCCGCCGGCTGCTGCATGCAGGCGCCGCCATTCGCGCGGCGCGCGCGTGCGCGACGTGATGAACAGCCGGCGGACTTCGCGCGGCGACGTCAGGAACAGGCCGCGCAGTACGACGCCGGTCACCCGCTCGGGATGCGTGCCCGCATAGGCGAGCGCGAGCGCGGCGCCCCACGATCCACCGACGACGCCCCAGCGCGCAATGCCGAGTTGACGGCGCACTGCCTCCAGATCGCCGATCAGCCGCGCGGTGCTGTTGTGACGCGTACCGCCGCGCGGTGCAGATGCCCCCGCGCCGCGCTGATCGATCAGCACGACGCGCACGCGCGTCAGGTCGAACAGTCGCAGGATGCCGGCCTGGCTGCCGCTGCCGGGCCCGCCGTGCAGCACGACGACCGGGTGGCCGTGCGCGGCGCCGGCCACGGCGAACGCGATCGATTGCCCATCGCGCCGCAGGCGGTGGGCAGCGGGCGCGGCCGGCGACGCCGGCGGGTCGGGCAAGATCCGCGTCGCGGGCGGCGGCGTGGATCGAATCGGGCGGTGTGTCATGTCGATTTGGCTCGCTGGAATCGGGGCGACCGTCACGCGGCCGTGCGGGTGCCCGGGCGGTCGCAGGGGATGATCTGCGACAAAGCCAGAAACGGGCCAGCCGCGATGATCGGGATTCGCACGGGTATTCACGCGTCCGGAAATCGCGGTATCACGAAGCCGGCCTGTCGCGTGACCCGACACACACGGTCGCGCCCGTGGCGTGCATTACGCATTGCTTTCAACTCGGGCGTGGCGCCGGCGTGGCCCGATGCTTGCTTGCAATGACGGCAAAGAGTCCGGCAAATGACCGGAAGGATCCCCCGGAGGAGACAATGCGCGATGACATGGAGCAGGCGGCCGGATCTCGGGCCGCGCATCCCGCCGGCTGGCCTGCGCCGTCGATCCAGAAGGCCCACGAGCGGTCGGAGACCTTTGGCCTGCAGGTATCGGCACAGCCCGACTACGACGTGCTGCCGAGCTCGGCGCTGGTGCTCAAGCGCGAGCAGAGCCGGGTACTGTGCGTGCATGCGATGCCGGTGATGGAAACGCTGCACGAGCAGATCGTCAACACGCAGAGCATGATCGTGTTGACCGACGCGGAAGGGCTGATCCTGCATTCGATCGGCGACGATGATTTTCTGCGCCGCGCGGAGAAGGTGGCGCTGCGCCCGGGCGCAAACTGGGCCGAGAACCGGCAGGGCACCAATGCGATCGGTACGGCACTTGCCGAATTGTGCCCGATGGTCGTCCATGGCGACCAGCACTTTCTGGCCGCGAACCGTTTCCTGACCTGTTCGAGCGTGCCGATCCTCGATCCGTACGGCGACGCGATCGGCGTGCTCGACGTGACCGGCGATCACCGCAGCTATCACCAGCACACGATGGCGCTCGCGAAGATGTCGGTGCAGATGATCGAGAATCATCTGTTTACGACGACCTTTCAGGAGACGCTGCAGGTATCGTTCCATGGTCGCCCGGAGTTCCTCGGCACGCTGATGGAGGGGATCGTCGCGTTTACCGCCGACGGTCGCTTCCTGTCGGCCAATCGCAGCGCGCAGTTCCAGCTCGGGATGCCGCTCGCCGCGCTGCGTGCACACACGCTGTCGTCACTGTTCGACATTACGAGCGCGCAGCTGATCGACCGCATGCGGGCGAGCACCGACCGGCACCTGACGCTGAATCTCGGCAACGGCGCGGTGGTTTGCGCGCGCGTGCACTTCCGGCGAGCGACGCTCGCCGAAGGCAGTCGGCCAACGGACGTCCACGATGCGCTTGGGTCAACCGCGCGCGCGAATGCGGTGCCTGCGCCGGCGGCGGGCACGTCGGCCGGCCTGTCGCGGCTCAACTATCTCGACACCGGCGATTCGCAGGTCGCATGCGTGATCGCGAAGGTGCGCAAGGTGATCGGCAAGGACATTCCGATCCTGATCACCGGCGAGACGGGCACTGGCAAGGAACTGCTCGCACAGGCGATCCACAACGACTCGCCGCGGCGAGACGCGCCGTTTGTCGCGGTCAACTGCGCGTCGATCCCGGAGGCGCTGATCGAGTCCGAGCTGTTCGGCTACGAGGAAGGCGCATTCACCGGCGCACGTCGCAAGGGGGCGATCGGCAAGCTGCTGCAGGCGAACGGCGGCACGTTGTTCCTCGACGAGATCGGCGACATGCCGTATCCGCTCCAGGTGCGGCTGTTGCGCGTGCTGCAGGAGCGCCTCGTCAACCCGCTCGGTTCGACGAAGACGATCGCCGTGGACATCGCGATCATCTGCGCGACGCATCGCGATTTGCGCGACATGATTGCGCAGAACCGCTTTCGCGAGGATCTCTACTACCGGCTGAATGGCCTCGTGGTGCGCCTGCCGCCGTTGCGCGACCGCACGGATATCGCGGTGGTCGTACAAAAGATGCTGCACCGGGAGGCGTTCGCGGGGCCGGACCGGCCGCCGCTGTCCGTCGCGCCCGACGTGATGGCGCTGTTCGTGCGCTGCATGTGGCCCGGCAACTTTCGCCAGCTCGGCAACTTGTTGCGCACGGCGGCGGCAATGGTCGACGACGATGGTGAAATCCGGCGCGAGCACCTGCCGGACGACTTCTTCGACGACCTGCGCCGCGGCGACGCGCAGGCCGCCCAGGTTGCGCAGGCTGAGCACGATCCGTCTGCCGGATCGTACGTCGCGGACGCGTTCCCGCCGGCCGACGCGCGCCTGCAGGACGTTGCCGCGTCTGCGATCGCCGCCGCGCTCGCCCGTCATGGCGGAAACGTGTCCGCTGCGGCGCGCGCGCTCGGCGTCTCGCGCAACACGATCTACCGGAAGATGCCGGCAGCCGACGTGGAACGCCGCCCGTCGGACGAAAGCTGACGCGCAGGACGCGGGATCGCGGCCTGCGCACAGCGCGCCCTGTCACAGCCGGTGTGTCAAGTTGCAACACCGGTGTTCAACGATTCAACACCTGTTGCTCCCCCCGCGCATCCCGCAGCCGGGGCGGCCGCCCCTATCCGTATGAATCGTGTCGGCTATTCGTAAGGATGTCATCCCGATGCCCGAATGACGGCCCGTTGCCGCCGCCGGGCGGCCAACGTACGGTTTCGGCACGCTCCTTGCTGAAGAGGAACCGACCGCCCGATTTCCGCGGTTGTTCGACTCACCAGGCAACTCATCAACTCAATCAGGAGACACATCATGCAGTGGACGACACCGACTTACACCGACCTGCGCTTCGGCTTCGAAATCACGATGTACATCGCCAACCGCTGATCGCCGCGCGTGCCGCCCGTTTCGCCGTGTCGGCGCGGGCGGCCTCGGGAGCTGACGCCCATGAAGATCAAGATACTCGGCTCGGGAGCCGGCGGCGGCCTGCCGCAATGGAACTGCAATTGCGCGAACTGTCGCCGTGCGCGCAGCGGAAGCGGCCACGTGCTGCCGCGCACGCAGTCGTCGATCGCGGTCAGCGACGACGGCATCGACTGGATCCTCGTCAATGCGTCACCCGACATTCTTTCCCAGTTGCGCGCGGATCCGGACCTGCAACCGGCGCGCGCGATCCGCGACAGCGGCATCGCTGCCGTCGTGCTGTGCGACGCGCAGATCGATCACGTGACGGGCCTGCTGATGCTGCGCGAGCGATCGACGCCGCTGCCGCTTTACGCGAGCGCACCCGTGCTCGACGACTTGTCGACCGGCTTGCCGCTCGTGCCGCTGCTGGGTCATTACTGCGGCGTCGCCGCTCACACGATCACGCTCGGCGAGCCGTTCGAGGTGCCGGCGGCGCGCGGGATCCGTTTCACCGCGATTCCCGTCGACAGCAAGGCGCCGCCTTATTCGCCGCGGCGCGCGTCGGCCGCGCCCGGGGACAACGTCGCGCTGTCGATCGAAGATGTCGCGAGCGGCCGCCGCGCGTTCTATGCACCAGGGCTCGCGGCAGTCAACGACGACGTACGTGCGGCCATGGACGGCGCCGATCTCGTGCTGGTGGACGGCACGTTCTGGACCGGGACCGAAATGATCGATCTCGGCCTGTCGGGCAAGCACGCGGCCGACATGGGGCATCTCGCGCAGTGTGCGGAACACGGGCGGCCCGGCATGATCGATTGGCTCGACACGCTGCCCGCACGTACGCGCAAGGTGCTCACGCACATCAACAACACGAACCCGATTCTCGATCCGCATTCCGTCGAGCACGCGCTCCTGCGCGCGCACGGCATTGACGTCGCACACGACGGAATGCAATTCCAGGTCTGACGATGAACGCACCGATTCCCGCTACGGCGTTGCACGCAACGCCCTGGATCGCGACCGAATTCGAGGCGCGCCTGCGTGCGCTCGAATCGCGCTATCACATCCATCATCCGTTCAACCGACGGCTCAACAGTGGCGCCTGTTCGCCCGCGCAGATCCGCGGCTGGGTGGCAAACCGCTTCTACTACCAGATCAACATTCCGCTCAAGGATGCGGCGATCCTGTCGAACTGCCCCGACCGTGACACGCGTCGCCGCTGGATTCAGCGGCTGGTCGATCACGACGGGCAGGGCGACAACGAAGGCGGCATCGAGGCATGGGTACGGCTCGGCGAGGCATGCGGTCTCGCGCGCGCCGAACTGTGGTCGCTCGAACACGTGTTGCCCGGCGTGCGTTTCGCGGTGGACGCCTACGTGAACTTCGCACGGCGCGCGCCATGGCAGGAAGCCGTGTGCTCGTCGCTGACCGAGATGTTCGCGCCGCAAATCCATCTCGACCGCCTCGCGGGCTGGCCGTCGCATTACCCGTGGATAGAGCCGGCCGGGCTGCATTACTTCCGCAGCCGCGTCCCGCTCGCGCAGCGCGACGTCGAGCATGGTCTGGCCGTGACGCTGCAGCATTTCACGACACCGGAAGCGCAGCAGCGCGCGCTCGGCATTCTGCAATTCAAGCTCGACATTCTGTGGTCGATGCTCGACGCCGTCGAAAAGGCCTACCCCCTATGAACGCGATCGAAGCCGCTAGCGGCGTACCGCTGCGCCCCTGTCTCAGTGGCATGTACCGCCTGCAATGGGAGGCGGCCCAGGATGCGTACGTGCTCCTCTATCCGGAGGGAATGGTCAAGCTCAACCCGAGTGCGGGCGAGATTCTCGCGCGCTGCGACGGCACGCGCGAACTGGACGACATCATTGGCGAACTCGAGCGCCTGTTCCGCCAATCGGACCTCGCGACCGACGTCTACCGGTTCCTCGATCATGCGCGACTGCGCGGCTGGCTCGACTGATATGGTTCCCGACACTTCCCGTCCGTCCGCGCCGCTGTGGCTGCTCGCGGAACTCACGTACCGTTGCCCGCTGCACTGCGCGTTCTGCTACAACCCCGTCGACTTCGCGGCGCACGGCGCGGAACTCGATACCGATGCGTGGCGCGCGGTCATCAACGATGCGCGCGCGCTCGGCGCCGCGCAGATCGGCTTCTCGGGCGGCGAACCGCTGCAACGTGGCGACCTCGAGACGCTCGTCGCGCATGCGCGCGGGCTGGGCTTCTATACGAACCTGATCACGTCGGGCATCGGGCTGAACATTGCGCGCATCGAGCGGCTCAAGGCGGCCGGGCTCGATCACATCCAGCTGTCGCTGCAGGATTCGACGCGCGAGCTGAACGATTTCCTGAGCAGTACCCGCACGTTCGAGCTGAAGCGCAGCGTTGCGCGGCTGATCAAGGCGCACGGCTACCCGATGGTGCTCAACTGCGTGCTGCATCGCTACAACCTGCCGCACGTGGGACAGATCATCGAGATGGCGCTTGACCTGGGCGCCGATTACCTGGAGCTCGCGAACACGCAGTACTACGGCTGGGCGATGCTGAACCGAGACCAGTTGATGCCGACCGTCGAGCAGGTGCGCGAGGCCGAGGAAACGGTCAATCGCTATCGAAAGCTGGTGGGCGAGCGCTGCAAGATCCTGTTCGTCGTGCCCGACTATTTCGAGCGGCGCCCGAAGGCATGCATGAATGGCTGGGGCTCGGTGTTCCTGGGCGTTGCGCCGGACGGCACCGCGCTGCCGTGTCATGCCGCGCGGTCGCTGCCCGGACTCGCACTGCCGAACGTGCGCGACCGGTCGCTGCGGGAAATCTGGTACGACAGCGATGCATTCAACGCGTTTCGCGGCGACGACTGGATGCGCGAGCCGTGCCGCACATGCGACGAACGGCATGCGGATCACGGCGGTTGCCGGTGCCAGGCCTATCTGCTGGCCGGCGATCCGAAGGAGGCCGATCCGGTGTGCGAGAAGTCCCCGCACCACGGCCAGGTCGAGCAGACCGTGCAATTCGCGCGACGTCGCGAGCCGCGCGACGAACAGCCGATGGTTTTTCGCAGCCGGGAGAATTCGCTTGCGCGATGTGGGACAGCGAGCGACTGATGACGGAGTACGGTGAAGACGACGACGAGAAGGCGCGGGGCAGGGCAAAGCGATGAAGATCGTGGCAGTCGATACGCTGTCCTCTTCATGGCGGCGGCGTGTTGCGTCCGGGCGAGGTGATGGAACACCGGATGGAGGGCGTGTTGAGCACGGCTGCCTTCGATGCGCGAGGGACGGGCGAGACATGCATTTACGTCCGCGATCGTCCTGTTACGACAGCGTCGCGAAGTTGCTGTCGGCGGCGCGGGCAGGCGGCCTTGCGAAGGTCGGTTTCGTTACCGATCCCGCACTCGGCCGATCGCGCGCGGCGCTCCGCTGCTGCGGCCGCACGACGCGACCTGACGGCGCCGCCCGGCCGCGACGTTACCCATCCTCCGCCTTCGCCTGCAGCCCCTTCAAGCCCTGGATGACAACCAGCAGCGCACGCCGGTGCTCGTCCGACTCATATCGCGGGCGTAGCGATCAGCGGCCGCTGGCAGTCGGGTTGGAGCAATAGGCGCTGTATCTGTATCCGTAGCGCGCGTTCGCGGTCAGCGTGTCGCGATCTGCGCGTTTTCGCGGCGAAGACTCGTGTGAGTGAGCATCAGCAAGTTGATGACGACGACGGCGATCGTTGCGACGATCATCCAGTTCACCCCGCCGTGGGTCACCAATACGCCCGCTACGTACGGAAACCCGAACAGGCCCATGAAGTAGGCGATCGTGAAGACTTGCGAGCTTGCCGATGCGGACAAGCCCTTTTCGCTGGCGAGATTGACCGCCATGCCGTTCAAGGTGGAGTAGCTGAGTCCGTAGCCGATCGCGAAGATGAACGAGCCGATCACGTACAGGATTTCGCTGCCCGGATTGGACACAAAAATGACCAGCGCCACGAGCGTCATGGCGAACAGCGTGAAGGCGAGCTTTCGGACCGGCAATCGGCTGATCGTCTGCGCCAGCGTGAATCGACAGAAGACGGTCGTCAACGTGAATGTCACGAAAAAGAGATCGGGCGACAGATGTCGCGACTCCGCATAGATCGCCTGAAAATTCGATAGCGCGGAAAAGACACACGCGGCGAGTCCGATCATGATGATCGGCAGCCGGGTGGCATGGCGCAGTATCTCGGCAACCCGCGCGGCGGTCAGGCCGGTTGCATCTGCGGGCGGGTGGGGTAGGCGTTCCGTCCGTTTTCGGACAATCGAAAATGCGATGGCGGCAATCACGCAGAGACATGCCAGGCCTGCGTAGACGATGGCGTACGAACCGGAGCGGCTGGCGACGAAATGGCCGATCGGTGATGCGAGACCCAGCCCGACCATTTGACCGCCGGACAGCAAGGTCAGGTATTTGATCCGCGCGGAGGGCCTGAGGTGATGAATGATTTGAAGCGGCGCGAGTATGTAGAAAGCCGACCATCCCATTCCCAGAAGCAGGCCGCCGATGAATGCGATCCTCAAATCGTGCGCTGCCAGGCTGAACGCGAGCATGGAAAGGGCCATGACGGCAGCGGCGGCCACGATGGTCGACATCAAGCCGATTCGTTGTGCTACCCATCCGGCGACAAGGGAGCTGACGATCATGGTCAGGATGCCGGTCGAAATCACGGCGCCGGCCATCGACGAATCCAGGCCGCTCTGACGCAAATGCTCGGAGAGGAGAAAGCTGGCGCCGTAGGCGGCGGCAAGCGCGACGCTCGCGATGAGGAATGGAACGAACGTGGCAGCGGCGAGCGAAGACGGAAGCGGGGCAGCGGATGGTTTCATCGAGTTGGCATCCAGTTTTTATCGCCGCCGTGATGCGTTGAGCGGGCCGGATTTCTTTGATCGTCTTATACCCACGGTTGGCATGCAGAAGGCCCGTCCGGATTTTCTGATCCTGAGCTTGACGGGCATTGTGTTTTAGGTAGAAGCGGGATGAAATGTACAGTGAAGCCGATTTTCTTCTGCACAGTTCCCGCCGTTGCCGATGAGCTTGGGCTCAGAAACTCGAAGTCGATCGAGATTACGTTGGATGGTTTCGAAGCGTGATCAACTACCTGTCTGAATCACTCTGATGTTGCTGCCGCTGATATTCCTACCCGCGATGCCGTGCGACGGCCGCATGTATGCCGACCAGATCGAAGCGCTGAAGGATCTTGCTTCGCCGACCGTGAAGATACTCGCGCATGCAACCTTTGCGGAGAGTGCGGAGCAGCTCCTGGCATCGACAAGCGGTGCGTTCATTCTTGCCGGCACGGCATATGGCGGGTGTCTCGCGATGGAAGTGCTCGCGAGAGCGCCTGATCGCGTTCGCGGACTCTGGCTGATGAATTGTCAGCCGGGCGCTCATCCGGATCCGGACGCCGTTCGTGCCACCAGCCGGCGAATTCGCGCCGGAGAGCACGAGCGGGTGATTGCGGAGTTCGCCGAGCAGGCGATTCCGGCGCACGACGGCGGGTCACGGGCTGCGTTCGTGCAGATGGCCCACGATGCCGGGGCGGAGCTGTTTGCGCGACAATCCGATGCCACGCTGACGCGCTCGGATCATTGGTCGACGCTGGCGTCGAGCCAGGTTCCTGCGTTGCTCGTCTGGGGGGCTGCGGATCGCTTCGTCCCCGTCGACGTCGGTCGGCGCATCGCCGGCCTGATGCCGCATGCCCGATTCGAAGCGATCGACGGATGCGGCCATTTCCCGACCCTGGAGCGGCCGTCGCTATGCACGGCGATCGCGCGTGAGTGGTTGAGAGAATCGGTGCTTGGGTGAGTCGTGCGCGGGAACGGGTTACATGCGCAGATTGCGCGGGGCTGCATTCGGCCAGTTGCAGTCATCACGACGAGAACGATCTAGTCAGCCGTTGCTGATCGATGCAGTCCACTTATGAGGCATCTAATGGATAAGAAGGCAAGAAACATCCTGGTCAGCACCTATTGGAGCAGCAATGGATGGGTAGACAGAAAGAACAGGAACATCAGCGAAGCCGATTTTGCCTATGCAAAGGAACACGGCGTGATGTTTTCGCCCGTCACGCTGACGCACGACCAGAGCATTACGGCAATCAAGGACATTCTGCCCAAGGTTGCGCAGGATGCCGTAGCCAGGGCATTTTTAAGCAGCCTCTCGACGCGGCGGCTGGAGTGGCGTTCGGCGCTGGCTTCTTTCGTGTGTGCACAACGATTGTCGCCGCCGCATGGATACGTGCCGAAGGTGAGCGGACACGGGTACACGAACGGTGTCATCACACACACCTCTTATCGCTGCGGCGTCTGCGATGGATCCCTGGAGTATGAGGATGTGGATTTGAGCGTACTGAATTTCGAGCGCATCAAATGGGGAGGTGTGCGTCTCGGCGACCGGATGTATACCTTGTTCGATTTGCAGCAATTCCTGCGCGAAGAAATTTCGGAGCCCACGCAAGCCGACATCGACATTCTCAAGTCGATGCTGTCAGTGATCGCTCATAGTCAGTCAGATGACTACCCGAGTGCGCTGAGGGACAACCTGGCGCCGGTCATCAAATCGTCGAAACACGAGCGCGACGTGTTGATGGAAATTCTGGCTTGCGTTGATATTCTGAGACCGTCGTCTTACGACAGGCCCTCGCGAGGAAGGCACGATTGGCATTTCGTGGAGCACTGGCGCGGCGAGGACAAATACAACGAAGCTGCCGTGAAGCAGTATTTCGGCAAGTATCTCGATTGACAAGCGGGCGCAACTTGCCTGGTTTGCAGGTCGAGATGGCAGCACCGATTCAGCCTGCCTCTATTGCTGATGCCGCGCATCGAAGCCAACGCAGGGTTCGGCCGAATGGCGGCTTTCAAGAATGCTGCGCGTCTCTTGCGGGGCGTCAAGCAACATCCATTGCAATCTCCGACGCGCGTTCTCTTCTTCTCTTCCGTTGTTGGCCGTAGCCGCGGGCACGTCACGCCCCACCCGCACGATTACCCATCATCCGCCTTCGCCTGCAGCCCCTTCAACCCCTGGATCACGACCAGCAGCGCGCGCCCGTGCTCGTCCGACCCATCCCACGCGTCGACGATCGCTTCGCGCAGCAGGTCGTTGTACTGGCGGCGCGACGGCCCGGTATCGACACCATAGAAACTGCATAGCTTATTGAATGGCGCGCTGCGGCGCAGCCGGTGCCCGTTCGACAGCCTCAGGCGCGATACGGTCGGCTGGCTGACCCCGGAGAGTCGCGCTATTTCGCTGGACGAGCGTGTATCTGCCATCAGGCGGCGCAACAGGTCTTGAACGGGAAAATCTTGGTCCGGGGCTTCCATGCGATGCATTATACCTATACAGTTACGGCTGTTGAATGGGCTTGCTGTCACCAGCGAGGCTGTATCCCGAGAAAGTTGATGACACTGAAACACCTCCCACCCACGTTCTGCTGGACCAAGATCGGTACCGAGTCCGGCGAGGAACTGCCGACCGTCGTGCTCCGCAAGGAATGGGAGCGCCGGCTCGGGGGCGGGCGTTTTCTGTGGGGTATCAACCAGCCGCTCGGCAGCAGCGCGCAAGTCGCCGCGCATCGCACGGGCTCGCTGCTCGCGCTGTTTTCGCCGGTCGCGTCGCGCCCGCGCGCAGGCGAGCGGAAAGACATGCTGCTGTGGAATGCATGGGTCGACGCGAGCGGGCAGGTGCGGCCGTTGCCGCCGCACACGTTCATCGCCAGTCGCGCGACCTTGCCGTCGGGTCGGCGTCGCGAACAGCACTACGCGCTCGTGTGCGCGTCATCCACCGCGCTGACGGTCGGCACGCAATTGCGCGTGTTTCCCGATCACCTGCGCAGTGTGAGCACCGGCCAGCCGCTCGGCGCCGCACAGGGTGCGGCCGTGGTCGATTGCGTCGGGCGCGCGAAGGAGCAGACGGGCAAGAGCTATCCGCTCGCGCTGTCGGTCGAGCTCGAAGCACCGTATTTCGTCCGGCTCGCACAGCCGTGCGTGCTGAAGGCGCGCGATCTCGCGGAAGTGAACAAGGCCACGCGCGCGGGCGATTTCGATCGCTTCGTCGAGCTCGTTGCGCGCTTGCGCGGCCGTTCGCCGACGGACGCCGAGCGCGGCGTCACGCGTGATCTGTTCGACGTGCCGCCGATCGAAACGGCGGCTGCGTACGTTGCGCCCACGCACGTGGCGCGCTTGCGCAATCGGCCTGCGGCCGAGCATCCGCGCGATCTCACCGGCGACCTGTTCGACCTGTCGCCCGGCGAAGCGGCCGCGTTCGCGGGTCTGTCGCATCCGCGTATCGGGCGCGCGTGACGCATCGCGCGCCGCAGATCGCGCAAGAATTTGTTGCAATCTCGCCATAGCGGAGCGGCGAGCGCAGAGGGACAATCGGCACGAAGCGCGCTGCGCGGCGGCCGATGCGTCGACACTCGATGGGTCGTGGTTCACGCCGCCGACATGCGCACCACGCACACTGAGCGTCGGCGTGCTTCACACTGCAACCCTGAGGGAGGAGTGTCGATGTCGACCCACATCTGTTCGCAGGAAGCCCGGGCCGCGCAACGCTTCGTCGAAGCCACGCGCAACGTCGATCAGGCCTTTCGCGCCGTGCGCGGCGAAAGCGACGACGACGGTTCGTCAGCCGAATACGCACGCGCGATGTCACGCCTCGATCGCGCACTCGACGAACTGGCGCGTGCACAGGAATTCTTCGATCGCGTCGTCAGCGCCGGCACAACAGCGCACGACAACTGATCCCGGCGCTACCCCGTGTTCGCGCGTCGGGCGACGCGCGTTCATCATCTTGCCGGGCATCGCGCCCGGCATGTCATTCAATCATCCCGTTCCGACTTCAGACCTTGCGGCCTTCGACCGGATAACCGGGATCGGTATAGCCGTGCGTCGATGCATGCCCGGGCGGCACGAGCGCATCGACGAACCGTTCGTCGTCCGGGCCGAGTTCGAGCGTCAGCGCATCGATGTAGCTGTCCCAGTGCGCCTCGGTGCGCGGCCCCGCGATCGTCGAGCTGACGATGCGGTTCTTCATGACCCACGCGAGCGCGAAGGCAACCGATGTCGTGCCGCGCGCGGCCGCATGCGCGGCCACTTGCTGCGCGATGTGCAACGATTCGGGCCGCCATTCCGTTTGCTGGATGCGCCGGTCGCCGCGGCCGGCGCGCGAATCGGCGGGCGGCTGTGCATCCACCGCGTATTTGCCGGTCAGCACCCCGCGCGCGAGCGGGCTGTACGGCACGACGCCGATCCCGTAATGCGCGGCGGCCGGCAGTTGTTCGACCTCGGCCGTGCGATCGACGAGGTTGTACAGCGGTTCGCTCGCGACCGGGCGATCGATGCCGAGCTGGTCCGCGAGCCGCACGATCTCGGCGATGCGCCAGCCCTTGAAGTTCGACAGCCCGAAGTAGCGCACCTTGCCTTGCCGGATCAGGTCGGCGATCGTGCGCATGCCTTCGTCGAGCGGCGCATCGGTCAAGGTGCGATGGAAATAGAGAATGTCGACGTAGTCGGTGCCGAGCCGCTTCAGGCTCGCGTCGACCGATTCGACGATCCATTTGCGCGACTGGCCCTGCCGGTTCGGGCCGGCGTCCGGCCCGGCCGGAAAGCCGAACTTCGTCGCGACGACCCAGCTGTCGCGACGCGGCGCAATCGCGCGGCCGACGACTTCTTCCGAGCGGCCGGCGTGATAGACGTCGGCCGTGTCGATGAAGTTGACGCCCTGGTCGAACGCCTTGTCGATGATACGCGCCGAGGTCGCTTCGTCGGTCTCGCCGCCGAACATCATCGCGCCGAGACACAGCGGCGACACCTTGAGCGCACTGCGCCCGAGATAGCGGTAATCCATAGAGACTCCATGCGGGCGCATGCCCGCCGGTTGAATGAGGGGACGCCGCGCTCGCTCACACGCCGGCTTCGTCGAACACGCGCTGCGCGATCGTCAGCGCCGAGCTGGCGGTCGGCCAGCCCGAGTAGAACGCGAGGTGCGTGATCGCTTCGACCAGCTCGTCGCGCGTGAGGCCGTTGTCGAGCGCTTTCTTCAGGTGGAACGGCAGTTCGTTGATGCGATACAGCGACACGAGGCTCGCGACCGTGACGAGGCTGCGATCGCGCGGCGACAGGCCGGGGCGCTGCCAGACGTCGCCGAACAGCACGTTGTCGGTGTAGTTGGCGAGGGCGGGGGCGATGGCGCCGAACGCTTTGCGCGCGGCGGAAGTCGGTTCGGACATCGAGGGCTCCGGGGAAGGTAGGGAACACCGACGATGGTAGCCACCGGGGCGTCTATCGATAATCCCCGGCAATGCGCATGCACTTATCGACCGGATTCATGAATCGCGGCGCAAGAGCCGCGCGCCGTCGGCTCAGGCGCGATAGCGCAGCGCGTCGACGATCACCGCGAGCGCGCGCGACGATTGCCGCCGGCTCGCGTAGTACAGGTGATGACCGGGGAACGTCGGGCACCAGTCGTCGAGCACGCTGTCGAGGCGGCCGGCTGCGACATGCGGCGCCGCGAGTTCGGCGGGCACATAGGCGAGCCCGTAGCCCGCGAGCGCCGCGTCGAGCGTTTCGTACGTGCCGTTGAACGTGACCTGCCCGTCGACGCGCACCTGCAGCATGTCGTCGCCGCGTGCGAGTTCCCACGCGTACAGCGCGCCGTGCGTCGGCAGGCGCAGGTTGATGCAGTCGTGCGCAACCAGATCCTGTGGCGACACCGGGCGCGTGCGTTCCGCGAAATATGCGGGTGCGCCGACGATCGCCATTTTCATGTCGGCCGAGATGCGCACGGCGATCATGTCCTTCGCCACCTGGTCGCCGAGCCGCACGCCGACGTCGAAGCGTTCCGCGACGATGTCGGACAGCCCGTAGTCGTTCACGAACTCGACTTTCAGGTCGGGATAGTCGCGCAGGATCGGCGCGAGCTTCGGCCACAGCAGCGTGCGGATCACGAAGTCGGTCGCGTTGATGCGCACGGTGCCCGCGGGCTGGTCGCGCAGTTCCGCGAGCGCCGTCAGTTCGGCCTCGATTTCGTCGAAGCGTGGCGCGAGGTTGCGCAGCAGGCGCTCGCCGGCTTCGGTCGGCGCGACGCTGCGTGTCGTGCGCGTCAGCAGCCGCACGCCGAGGCGCGTTTCGAGCGAGCGGATCGTATGGCTGAGCGCGGATTGCGAGACGCCGAGCTGTGCGGCCGCACGCGTGAAACTGCGCTCGCGCGCGACGGCGATGAAGGCGAGGAGGTCCGCAAAGTTGTCGCGCGGCATGGAAGGTGTCGGGTGGTCGATGCCAGCGCATCGTACCACCGGGTTCACCGGGCCGCGTTGCGACGCGGCGCGCGTCAGCCTGCGCGCGTCATGCCCGGCGCATGGGGCGCCGGATGGGACGCATAGCCGCCATGCTGGAACGACGTCGCGAAGAACCGCATCTGGTAGCGGATCGCATTCGCCCAGTAATCCCACGTATGGCCGCCTGGCCGCTCCGCGTAATCGTGCGGCACGCCGAGCGCGACGAGCCGTTCGTGCAGCGTGCGGTTCGAGCCGACGAACGCGTCGTCGCGGCCGCAATCGATCGTCAGGTCGAGATGCGCGCGCACGAACGCGCTGGCGCTGGCGACGATCACGTTGCGGTTCCAGAACGACGGATGGCGGCCGGGGTCGCCGAACACGTGGTCGATGCCCGGCTCGTCCTCGCAACAGCGCGGATCGACCGCGCCGCTGATGCTGCCGACCGCGCCGAACGTGTCCGGCCGGTCGAGTGCGATGCGCAGCGCGCCGAAGCCGCCCATGCTGAGCCCGGTGATCGCGCGGGCGCGTTGGGTTGCGATCGTGCGGAAGTGCGAATCGACGTACGACACGACTTCGTCGCCGATGAAGGTCTCGTAGCGGCTGCCCGAGTCGAACGGGCTGTCGATGTACCAGCTCTCGTGCCCGCCGTCGGGCATCACGAGGATCACGTGGTAACGGTCGGCCAGCGCGGCGATGTGCGTGTTCGACGTCCAGTCGGTATGGTCGCCGCCGGAACCGTGCAGCAGATAGACGACCGGATAGCGGTCGCCGTCGCGGCTGCCGCGCGCGTAAGCGTCGGGCAGCACGACGGTGGCCTTGAGCGTCTCGTTCATCGCGGCGCTGGGAATCGCGACGACCCGCGCGTGGAAGGCGAGAGCAGGGCCTGAAATGGCGAGCAGCAGAAGCAGCCAGAAGGCGCGTGCCAGGTACATCGATCCTCGCATGTGTCGACCCCGTCCGGCGCCGGGCGCCGGGAAACCCTGTTCGGGCGACTCTAGCAACCGCGCCTTTCAACCATATTTCGGCGAATCCTACGGGTTGTCAGGCGGGCGCTGCATACGCGATGCGCTCGACCGCCGCGCGAAACGCATCGGGCTGCTCGGCCGGGATCAGATGCCCGCAGTGCTCGATCGTATCGAAGCCGGCGCAGCGCGCGAGCGCCCAGTCGGGCACGTGCCAGCCTGCGCGCGACCGTTCGCCGGCGACCAGCCAGACCGGGTGACGCTCGAACACCTGCGCGAGCGCCGGCAAATAGCCGGGCTCACCCGTCGTCGCGACGACCGAGCGACCCATCGCGCGCAGCGTCGAGGCCGGCTGATGCGCGAGCCAGCGGCGGGCGTCGTCGAGCAGGCCTGGCGACGGCATGTCGATCGCGCCACGCAGCCAGCCGGGCGGATCGGCGCGCAGCCCGTCGAGCATCGCATCGGCTTCGGCGGGCGTCATGCGGCCGACCGATGCCGACCAGAACGCATCGTCGAGCGTGAAGTTGCCTTCGACGTTGACGATCCGTCGCACGCGTTCGGGATGCGCATGCGCGAACAGCATCGCGATTGCGCCGCCGACCGAGTGGCCGACGACATCGACGGGCTGCGCGCCGAAGTGCGTATCGACGGTATGGCGGACATGCTCGACCTGCGCGGCGAGCGTGATCGCATCGAACGGTACCGCGCGATGCGCGCCGTAGCCGAGCAGGTCGGGGGCGAGGTGCGGGCCGTTCCACCCGCGCACGTCGAGCGTGCCGATGAACCCGTGAATGAAGACGGCGGGCGTGGGCGAGTTCATGCGGCGGGCGCGGAAGGAAGGGGCGGCAATTCGAGTTCGGCGAGCAGTTCGTCGAGTTCGAGCACGTGCGTGCGGTCATGGTCGAGCAGCTCGCGCACGAGTTCCTCGAGCGACATGCGGCGGATGCCGTCGCGCAATCCGCAGCGTGCGAGTTGCGTGGGATCGAGCGCGGCCGCGGTTGCGCGCAGCGTGGCGCGCCCCGTGCGGAATGCCGAGACGGCAGCGTCAAGCGGCTGGGCGAGATAGTCGCGTTGCGCGGCGAGCACGGTGCCGTCGACGGACGCGATCACCGGCAATTCGAGCGTGCGCACGGCGTCGATGCGTTCGGCGAACACCGCGTCGAGATCGCGCAGGTGGCACGCATGCTCGACCAGCGAGAAGCCCGTGCCGTCGGGGCGGCGTGTCCACAGCGCGGCTGGCACGTGCGCCGCATACGCGGCGAGCCGATCGGGCAGGCGGGCCAGCGCGGCGACGACGTCGGCGAACGGCAGCAACTGCGGATACGCGCTGAACACCGCGCCATAGCTGAACAACGTGCCGCCGAGCCGCCCGCGTGCCTGCACGACGTCGTGGCCGTGACGACGCATGACTTCCGCGACCATCGCGCCGCAGAACTGACGGGCCGTCGTGTCGGTTTCGATTTCGGGGAATTTCAGTGCGATCTCGTGCTGGATCGCGCCGATCGCGGCGACGCCCACGCGCGACAGCGCGGCGAACTCGACGTAGTGCCCGGGTTGCACGATCAGTGCTTCGAGCTGGGCGCCGAGCGGTGTGATGCGAAAGCGGTCGAAGCGGGAATGCATGACGGAAGGGTCTTGGCGAGTAACGTGTCAAAACGATACGTTACTCGCCAGGCAGTGTCAACGGGCGGAATCGGGCAATGCGTTGCGTCACGCCTTGCCGGCGCCCTTGGCTGCCTGTTCGATCAGCTGCGCGACTTCGGCGGGGCGGTCGAGCGGCTCGCGGTGCCGCGCAAACGCGCGTCAGCCGCGCACGCGTCAGCGGGTAGGGGCGGCGCCCGGCGAGTATGCGAAACCGTCGGACGCGGCCGGACTTACGCGTGCTTCCCGGCCTCGGCTTGCGCGCTCTGCCGTGCCTTTTGCTCCTGCAACGCAGCCGTGAAGGCCGGGCTGAAGTCTTCAGCCTCGAACAGCGGGCGGATCTCGATGTCGGAGTCGCCGGGCATCGGGTTCGGGCAGCGCTTCACCCATTCGACTGCTTCTTCCATCGATTTCACCTGCCACAGCCAGAAGCCGGCGACGAGTTCCTTCGTTTCGGCGAACGGGCCGTCGATGACGGTGCGGTTCTTGCCGGCGAAGTGCACGCGCTTGCCGCGCATGCTCGGGTGCAGCCCGTCGGCGGCGAGCAGGATGCCGGCTTGCGCCAGTTCTTCGTTGAACCGGCTCATTGCGCCGACCATTTCAGGGTCGGGCATCCGGCCGGATTCGGAATCGGCGGTGGCCTTGACGATTACCAGGACGCGCATGGTCGTTTCTCCTTCGGTGAATGGATGAGGGGCATGCAGGCCGCGCAACGCGGCCTTCTCGGGTTTGCAACGATACGACGGGCGGGCGGCGCCGAAATCGACATCACGAAAAAAAATATCCGTGCGGTTGAATCGCGACGGTTCGCCCGGCGGCGGCGACATCGCGACGTCGCGAACCATCAAGTGCGGGCCGGCGGGGCCTCATAAAGTTCGCTTCAAGGCGGACGGCCAGCAGACCGGGCCGCCGCTCCTTCGACGAACGACAGAAACAGGAACTCCGCCCATGCAACCGATCTCCGTTGTGAAGAAGCAAGACATCGTCACCGCCGACCGCTGGAAGCAGCAACGGCCGGAACGCGCGCTTACGCTGCCGTCGCGCTATTTCTATGACGACGCGGTATTCGCGGCCGAGCGCGATCGCATTTTCATGTCGGCCTGGCATGTGATCGGACACACTTCGGAGCTGAGCACCCCGGGGCAATTCGTGATGACCGACGTGTTCGACCAGAGCGTGATCGCCGCGTGCGGCCGCGACGGCCAGGTCCATGCCTTCCACAACGTGTGCCAGCATCGCGGCAATCGTCTCGTGGAAGCGCGGCGCGGCGAGCAGAAGGGCCTGTTCCGCTGCGCGTACCACTCGTGGTGCTACGGCGCGGACGGCAGCCTGCGCGGCGCGCCGCGTACCGATCGCGTCGAAGACTTCGACCTCGCGGCTCACAACATCCCGAAGGTGCGCATCGAGGAACTCGGCGGCTTCTACTATTTCAATCTCGATCCCGATGCGCCGTCGATGCGCGACCTGTTCCCCGGCGCCGACGCGGAGATGAAACGCGTGTTCCCGAAGCTGGACGCATACCGGCTGATCGAGGAGAAGGACGTGATCGTGCCGGCGAACTGGAAGGTCATCATGGACAACTCGATCGAGGGCTATCACTTCTCGCTGTCGGGCCCGCATCACGTCGAACTGGCCGGCCTGATCGATTTCGCCGGCTACCGGCTCACGCAGCACGACAAGTGGTGGACCTACATCGCGCCGGCCAACCGCGACGCGACCTCGGCCTACGGCGTACCGCTCGGCGACAGGAATCCCGACGAGTGCTTCTTCAACATCGGCATCTGGCCGCACAACACGTTCTATACGTTCCCGTACTCGGATTTCCTCGCCACGTTCCTGATCATCCCGCTGGAACCGGAGAAGACGCTGCTGCGCTTCGGCTACTACTCGACGCACGACGCGGTGCCTGCGGTGACGAAGGCGTGCATGGACTGGATGAACACCGATCTCGGCCCGGAAGACATCCGCCTGAACATCTCGGTGCAGAAGGGGCTGCATTCGATGGGCTACAACCAGGGCCGCTACGTGATCGATGCGCAGCGCAGCAACGAAAGCGAGCATCTGGTGCACCACTTCCATACGCTCGTGCACGACGGCATCCACGGCGCATAGCCGGTGGGGAGCGCCGCTCCCCACACCCCGTTCCGCTTCCGGCGCCGGGACGGCGACGCCGTTTCGCGCACTCGTGTTCCATGATCTCGATCAACTGCATGCAAGCGATGAAGAAACCACAGGGAATCGACGCCGTGCGTCGCGACTACGACTACGTGATCGTCGGTGCGGGATCGGCCGGCTGCGTGCTGGCCAACCGGCTCGGGCAGGATCCGGGCGTAAGGGTGCTGCTGCTCGAGGCCGGCCCGACGAATCGGCACTGGTCGATCGACATGCCGTCCGCGATGGGTATCGTGGTGGGCGGCAACCGTTTCAACTGGCAATATCAATCGGAGCCCGAACCGTTCCTGAACCGGCGGCGCATCGCGACGCCGCGCGGGCGCGTGCTGGGCGGATCGTCGTCGATCAACGGGATGGTCTATATCCGCGGTCACGCCCGCGACTATGACGGCTGGTCCGCGCAGGGCTGCACCGGCTGGAGCTATCGCGAGGTGTTGCCGTATTTCATCCGCGCGGAGCGGCACGAGCTCGGCGCGGATCCCTATCACGGCGACAGCGGCCATCTGCACGTCACGGCGGGCCGGACCGACACGCCGCTCGCCAGTGCGTTCATCGCGTCCGGTGTCGATGCGGGCTATGCGCACACCGACGACGTGAACGGCTTTCGCCAGGAAGGCTTCGGCCGCGTCGATCGCACGACGTGGGGCGGGTCGCGCTGGAGTACCGCGCGCGGCTATCTCGCGGAGGCGCTCGGGCGCGGCAACGTCACGGTCGTGACCGGCGCGCTCGTGCTGCGCGTGCTGTTCGACGGCAAGCGCGCGTCCGGCATCGAGTACGCGTGCGACGGCGAGACGCGGCAGGTTCGCGCGAGCGCCGAAGTGCTGCTCTGCGGTGGCGCGATCAATACGCCGCAGTTGCTGCTGCTGTCCGGCATCGGGGCGGCGAACGAGCTGGAAGGCCTCGGCGTGCGTGCGCGACACGACCTGCCGGGCGTCGGGCGCCGGCTCTCCGATCATCCGGATACGGTGGTGCAGTATCTGTGCCGCAAACCCGTCTCGATCTACCCGTGGACGGTCGCCCCGCGCAAATGGTGGACCGGCGCGAAATGGTTCGCGAACCGCGCCGGGATTGCCGCGAGCAACCATTTCGAGGCGGGGGCGTTCATTCGTTCACGCGCGGGCGTCGAGCATCCGGACCTGCAACTGACCTTCATGCCGCTCGCCGTGCAGCCGGGCAGCGTCGAGAGCGTGCGCGCGCACGCGTTCCAGGTGCACATCGACCTGATGCGCCCGACGAGCCTCGGCGCGGTGACGCTGGCGTCCGGCGACGCGCGCATCCCGCCGCGGATCCTGTTCAACTACCTGAAGACGGAGCGCGATCGGGCCGACATGCGCGCGGGCGTGCGGCTCGTCAGGGAGATCCTCGCGCAGCCGTCGTTCCGCGCGCTGTGCGGCGACGAACTGTCGCCGGGCGCGGGCAAGGCCGACGATGCCGCGCTCGATGCGTGGGCGCGCGACATCACCGAAACGGGCTATCACGCGGCGGGCACCTGCAAGATGGGCCCGGCAGACGATCCGGAGGCGGTGGTCGGCCCCGACCTGCGCGTGCATGGCATCGAACGGTTACGCGTGATCGACGCGTCGGTGATGCCGACGATCGTCAGCGGCAATACCAATGCGCCGACCGTGATGATCGGCGAGAAGGGCAGCGATCTCGTGCTGGGGCGCACGCCGCTGGCGCCGTCGGCGGCGCCGGTCTGGGCGCAGCCCGACTGGCGCACCTGCCAGCGGTGAACGCGATGGCACCGATCATCCCGTTCCCGCCCGGCGATCGCATCGCCGCAGTCGTGGTCGAGGCGGCCATGCTGACGCCGGAGATCCGTGGCATCGTGCTGGCGGCAGCCGACGGTGCGGCGCTGCCCGCCGCCGAACCCGGCGCACATGTCGAAGTCCGCCTGCCGGGCGGCATCGTGCGTCATTACTCGATCGTCGAACGCGTGGCCGACGGTTCGACCTACCGGATCGCGGTGCTGCGCGAGCCGCGCTCGCGCGGCGGGTCTGCGTATCTCGTCGAACGGCTTGCGCCGGGCGATGCGCTCGACGTGAGCACGCCCCGGAATCACTTCGCGCTCGACGAGCACGCGAGCGAGTACATGCTGATCGCGGGCGGAATCGGCATTACGCCGATTCTGCCGATGGCGCGGCGGCTCGATGCGCTCGGCAAGTCGTTCACGCTGCTGTACCTGGCGCGGTCGCGCGAGCGCATGGCGCTGCGCGACGCGATCGAATGCGGCCCGCTGCGGGAGAACACCCGCCTGCATTGCAGCGAACAGCACGGCGAAGCGGACCTGCGCACGCTGCTGGGTGTGCCGCGCGCCGGTGCACAGGTGTATGTGTGCGGGCCGGGCCGCCTGATCGACGGTGTGCTCGACGCGGCGCGTGACTGGCCGGCCGGCGCGGTGCGCTTCGAGCGGTTCGGCGCCGCCGCGGTGCCGCGCGAGCCGGAGGCGGGCGCGCAGGCATTCGAAGTGGAACTGGCCCGCACCGGCCGCCGCGTCGCGGTGCCGGCGGGCCGGTCGATCCTCGATGTGCTGCGCGACGAGCGGATCGCCGTCGATTCGGTGTGCGGCGAAGGCGTGTGCGGCACCTGCGCGGTCACGTTGCTCGACGGCGAGGCGGAGCACCGCGACTGCCTGCAGACCGACGCCGAGCGGCGGGCGAACAACCTGATCTACATCTGTGTGTCACGCGCGAAATCCTCGCGTCTCGTTCTCGATCTTTAGTCATCCTTTCATTTATCAGGAGAAGTCACGATGAACGTCAGAAACACGCTCGGGTGCATCGCACTGGCTTCCGTGTGTACGGGCCAGGCCGCCGCGCAGGAAGCGGCGACCTGCCGCGCGGTGCGGTTTGCCGACATCGGCTGGACCGACATTGCCGCGACGACCGCGCTCGCGTCGACCGTGCTGTCGAGCCTCGGCTACCAGCCGACCAAGACGATGGCCTCGATTCCGATCGCGCTGGCCGGGCTCAAGGCACGTCAGATCGACGTCTACCTCGGGGACTGGCGGCCGTCGATGGACGCCACGAGCGCGCCGTTCGTGAAGAGCGGGGCCGTGAAGGTGCTGGACCGGCCGAATCTCGTCGGCGCGAAGTACACGCTCGCGGTGCCGGCCTACGCGTACGACGCCGGACTGCGTTCGTTCGACGACATCGCGAAGTTCGCCGACCGGCTGCAATACCGGATCTACGGGATCGAGCCGGGGAACGATGGCAACGAACTGATCCACAAGGCGATCGCGGGCAACCAGTTCGGCCTCGGCAAGTTCAAGCTGGTCGAATCGAGCGAGGCCGGCATGCTGGTCGAGGTGCGGCGCGCGATCCGCGATCATGCGTGGGTCGTCTTTCTCGGCTGGGAGCCGCATCCGATGAACCTCGACTTCAACATGCGCTACCTCGCCGGTGGCGACAGCCTGTTCGGCCCGAACTACGGGGAGGCGAAGGTCTATACGATGACGTCGCCCGATTATGCGGCGCGCTGCCCGAACGTCGCGCGGCTGGTTGCCAACCTGCAGTTCACGACCGAGATGGAGAATCAGGTGATGAAGGCGATCGCCGGCGGCAAGCAACCGGAAGTCGCGGCGAAGGCGTGGCTGCAGCAGCATCCCGACGTGCTGAAGGGATGGCTGGCCGGGGTCAGGACGGTCGACGGCCGCGATCCGCAGGCGGCCGTCCAGGCCGCGCTGAATCTTCACTGAGCCGGCTGAGCGCAACAACCGCCGCCATACCGGCGGCGTGAGCGCTGTGCATCCGGGGGCCGGGCGCGATATGCTCGGCTCGATCCTTTTCGGGAGAAACGACGATGAGCCACAACCGCACCGGCCGGCTGGCCGGGAAAGTTGCCGTGGTGACGGGCGCCGCGAGCGGCATCGGCAGGAGCATTGCGCTGCGATTCGCGAACGAAGGCGCCAGCGTGGTCGCGACGACGAGCCGCAACACCGCGCAACTCGACGAGACCTGTCGCCTGGCACGCGACGGGGTCATCGTCGCCAGGCAGGCCGATGCCGGATCGGCGGAGCAGGTCGAGGCGCTGATCGACTTCGTGGAGCGCCGGTTCGGCCGGCTCGACGTCATGTGCAACAACGCGGGCGTCATTCGCGAGGCCCCGCTCGTCGACACCACCGAAGCGGACTGGGATGCCGTCATGGACGTCAACCTCAAGGGCGTGTTCCTCGGCTGCAAGTACGCGATTCCGGCGCTGATCCGCGCCGGCGGCGGGTCGATCGTCAATATCGGCTCGACGAGCAGCTTCGTCGGCGAACCGCTTCATGCGGCCTATTGCGCATCGAAGGGCGGGGTGCTGATGCTGACCCGCTGCGCGGCGATCGAGCACGCGAAGGATCGCATCCGCGCCAATGCCGTCTGTCCGGGCTGGATCGATACCCCGATGAATACGCCGTTCATCGACGCGCTCGGCGGGCGCGGCGCGATGGACGCGCTGCTCGACGAGGTTCAGCCGCTCGGGATGGGGACCCCGGAGCAGGTCGCCGACGTCGCGCTGTTCCTGGCCTCGGACGAAAGCAGTTTTGTCACCGGGACGTCGATCCTCGTGGATGGCGGCTTGACTGCGCGGTAGCACGCGTGGCGGTGGGTGCGGTGTCGCGTTGACGCGAGTCGCGCTGCGCGGCCCCCCGGCACGCCGGCGATGCACGCGTTCGCACGAACGGCGCAGCCCTGCCGGGCCGCGCCGTTCGGCGGCTACCACGCGTACGACGGCGCTTCCTCGTCGAGAATGGCCCGGAGCTCCGCCAGATGCTGCTCCGCGAACCCCGCATAGTCGTCGCGCCACTGCAGCATGGTTTTACGCGCGACGGCGTCGGTCGCGAACCGCAGCGGCTGGCCGGTTTGCAGCGCGGTCACATACGTCTCGCATGCCCGCTCGAAGTAGTACAGGTCGTCGAACGCCTGCGCGACCGACGAAGCGACGACGATCACGCCGTGCTGGCCCATCAGCAGCACGGGCTTGTCGTCGAGCGCGTCGGCGACGCGGCACGCCTCGTCGCCGAGCCCCATGCCGTCGAAGCCGGTGTCGATCGCGACCCGCTCGAAGAAGCGCATGCAGTTCTGGTCGAGCGGCGGGAGCGAGGGCTGCGCGAGACACGACAGCACGGTCGCGTACGTCGAATGCACGTGCAGCACGCAGCGCGCGTGCCGGTGGCGCTTGTGGATTTCCGAGTGAAGCGCCCACGCGGTGATGTCGGGCGCGTTTTCGCGCCGGACCGTCTCCGGGTCGTCGGCATTCACGAGCAGCAGTTCGCTCGCGCGGATCCGCGAGAAATGGCGCCCACGCGGATTGATCAGAAATTGCCGGTTGTCGTCGGAGACGGCGGCGCTGAAATGGTTGGCGATCGATTCGTGCATGCCGAGGCGCGCGGTCCAGCGGAACGCGCAGGCGAGGTCCGCGCGGGTCGCGCGATGCGCCTGATCGGGTTGCGTGGCTGTGAGCATGTCGGGCTCCCGTTGCGAGAGGGATCAGAACCAGCGTTGCGGGCTGGCTTCGAAGTTGAGGTACGCGTGCTTGAGTTCCGTGTATTCGTCGAGGCCGCTGCGCGACAGTTCGCGGCCGATGCCGCTGGCCTTGTAGCCGCCCCACGGCGCGCCCGGCAGCGTGACGTTGTAGTCGTTGATCCAGACCGTCGCCGCCCGCAGCCGGCGCATGACCCGGTTCGCCCGCGCGAAGTCGCGGGTCCAGACCGCGCCTGCAAGCCCGAACGGCGTGTCGTTGGCCAGTGCCACGGCCTCGTCTTCGCCGTCGAACGCCTCGACGGTCAGCACCGGGCCGAACACTTCCTCGCGCGCGATCGTCATCGTCGTCCGGACGTTCGCGATCAGCGTCGGTTCGACCCAGAAGCCGGTTGCGAACACGTCGCCCACTGGTACTCGGCCGCCGCACACGATGCGCGCGCCGTCGCGGGCGGCCTCGCCGATCAGCGCCAGCACGCGGTCGCGTTGCTGCGCGGAAATCACCGGGCCCATCCGGGTGGCATCGTCGTCACCGCGACCGACGCGGATGGCCGCGATGCGCGCGGCAAGCGCATCGACGAACGCATCGTGCAGCGTGCGTTCGACCAGCAGGCGCGAGCCAGCCGAGCACATCTGGCCGGCGTTGAAGAAGGCCGCGTTCAGCGCGTAATCGAGCGCCGTGTCGAAATCGGCGTCGGCGAACACGAGGTTCGGATTCTTGCCGCCGAGCTCCAGCGACACGCGCTTGAAATTGCCCGCGGCCGCGCGCATCACGCTGGCGCCGGCGGCGTTGCTGCCGGTCAGGGAAATCAGGTCGACCTGCGGGCTCGCCGCGAGCGCGTCGCCCACGTCGGCGCCGCCCGTCACGAGATTGAGGACGCCACGGGGCAGGCCCGCGTCATGCGCGAGTTCCACGAGCCGATGCGTCGACAGCGGCGTCAGCGACGCGGGCTTGACGACGACCGTATTGCCGGCCACCAGCGCCGGGGCGAGCTTCCATGCCGCCTGCAGCAGCGGGTAGTTCCACGGCGTGATGAGACCGCAGACGCCGACCGGCTCGCGCAGCGTGACGCTGAGCACGTGCGGCTTCGCCGCATTCATGCTGCCCGTCTCGGTAACGGCGAGGCTCGCGAAGTAGTCGAATGCCGCCGCGGCGTCGTGCACGTCGGACGACGATTCGGCGAGCGTCTTGCCGGTGTTCGCGGTTTCGATGCGGGCGAGTGCGGGCGCTTCGTCACGCAGCGCGTTCGCGAGGCGGCGCAGACAGGCCGCCCGTGCTTCGGCGGGCAAGTGCGGCCACGCGCCCGCGTCGAAGGCCGCGCGCGCCGCGTGAATCGCGTGCCCGGCGTCGGCGGCCGAGCCGTAGGCGACCCGTGCGATCGTTTCGCCGGTGGCAGGATCGACGATGGCGCGCTGCCCGCCTGCGGCGGCGGGTTGCCAGGCGCCGTCGATGTAGAGCTGTTTGATGTGCATGTGCTGGTTCCACGGAGTCGGAAGATCGGCGTGCCCCGCCCGTGCGGAGCGGAACGCGAGCTGAATATAAGGTCGGCCGGCGCCGCTCGCTTGATCGAATGCGACGGCGTGCGACGCGCGTGCACGGCCATGACGGGCCGATCCGGCCGGGACGCAATGGGGTGGCGGAAAGCCGGCACAAAGCGACATGGCGATGTCGCTTTTCATCAAGTTCCGGCCCGTCGCGCGCGGCAGAGTAATGGTTCGCGAGGGCCGCGCCCGCGCGCCCTCGCTCAATCGGCCGGCCCGGCCTTGATCGGTATCGCGATGACTTCACGGAACATGCAAGCGGCGGCGGTACCCGCGCCGCATCGGGTGGGGCTGCTGGTGATGCCCCAGTTCTCCCACCTCGGGCTAGCGCTCGTGATCGAGGCCATGTCGCTCGCGAACTGGCTGGCCCAGCGCGTGCGTTACGAGTGGACCGTCCTGTCGATCGACGGCGAACCCGTGGATGCCACGAACGGCATGTGGACGCCGACGCGGCCGATCGGCGATGCGCGCGGCGGATTCACGACGATCTTCGTGATCGCGAGTTTCGACGCGCAACGTCACGCGAAGCATCGCGGCGTGAAGACCTGGCTGCAGAACCAGATGGCCTTCGGCACGCAGATCGGCGGTATCGAGACGGGCACCGAACTGCTTGCGGCGGCCGGCTTGCTGCAGGGCCGTCCGTCGGCCGTGCACTGGGACAACGTCGAAGGCTTCCAGGAGGCTTATCCGAAGGTCGGCGCCACCACGCGGCTCTACACGATCGAGCCGCGCGTCATCACCTGCGCGGGCGGCACGGCGATCATCGACATGATGCTCGAATGGATCGGCCGGTCGGAGGGCGCCGAGCTCGCGCGGGAGATCGCCCGTCACCTGCTGCATGCGAAGCTGCGCGGCGCGGACGCGCTGCAGCTCGCGGAGGGCGAGGCCGCGCCGGCCTCGACGAGCATGACGGTGGCGAAGGCAGTCAGGCTGATGCGCGAGTCGGTGGCGGAGCCGATGTCGTGCGAGTCGCTTGCGCAGGCGGTCGGGCTGTCGAAGCGGCAGCTCGAGCGTCACTTCAAGCGGCATATGGCGACCGCGCCCTTGCAGTACTACCTGAGCCTGAGGGTGGCGACCGCGCATCAATTACTGCAGCAGACGGAGCTGAGCGTATCGCAGGTGGCCGCGGCGACGGGCTTCGAATCGATCGAGCATTTTTCGCGCGTGTACAAGTCGCGGTTCGGATGCCCGCCGAGCCGCGACCGGTCGCAATCGTGGGCGGCGCCGGTGATGCGTCACCGGGCGCCGGCGGCCTGACGCGTGTGCTGCCGGGCGGGCCCGTTCCGGCGGCGCGCGGGATTGGGGCGCAAACGCCGTTCCGGGTCCACGGCCAAAGCTGGTATCCTGACCGCACCACGTTCACGCGGGAGGATGCCATGGCAGCCAAGGAAGTCTCGAAGAAAAAGTACTTGAAGATCCTGAACAAACGCCTGCGCGCCGAGCCGGATGCCCCGGCCGGCGCGTCGTTCGCTTTCTACCCGCTGGGTGCGAAGGCGAAGCAGGCGACGGGCGTCGCGTCCAGCGAGCCGCGCAGCAAGCGCGAACTCGCGAAGATGGCCGCGATCCAGCGCAAGGCGGCGGAAGAGTTCGTCGTCACCGGCGCCTAGGCCGCGCCATCGTCGTTTGCGCGGCCGCGTGGCGGGCGCGCAAACGGCTTTTCCTGTCGATATCGATTGGATGCCGCGCGGGCGAACCGGCCCGCGCGCGATGGTTTTTGCCGGCTTTTTTCCCGTTACGCGGCCGCCGCCTCGCAATGCGCGATCGCGCCGGCGAGCACGCGCGGGATGTCGTGCGTGATGGCAGGGCCGTGCATCGGCAGGATCACGTCGAGATCGAGCGCCTGGATCCGGCGCAGCGCACTCGCCAGATGGGCGAGCGACGGCAGGTAGTCCGAGCGCCGGATCGAATCGAGAATCGCCGGCAGCGGGTCGTCCGCCGCTTCGTCGCCGAAGCGCATCAGGATGTCCGACGACAGCAGCGCCTGGTACGCCGGCAGGTACACGACCAGCGCATCCCACTGATGGACATGCTTCGTGAAGATCGGCACGACGTCGACACCGGAAATCGTCGTCGGCTTGCCGTCCTTCAGCGGCTGCGCGCGCACACCGAAGATATCGGCCAGCCCATGCGTGCAGATCGGATGCGCATACGCGACGAGCGCCGGATTGGCCGCGAGGAAGTCGGGCAGGGCGCCCATCTCGTCGACTTCGAAATGCGGAACGATCACGCTGCTCACCATCGACGGCGTGATGCCGACGGTCGCGAGGCTCGCGGTCAGTTGCGGAAAATTGGAACGCGTGCCCGTTTCGATGCAGACGACGTCGCCGTTCGGCGAGCGGACGAAGAACTGGCTGAAGCCGAGTTTCAGCGTGTCGATATAGGTCGTTGCGCGAAACAGGCCGCTGCGGATTTCTTCGATACGGGCGTTGTCCATCGATGCAATCCTTGCGCGGGCAGTGGGGGCCGGACACCACCGTCGCGCGATCGCCGCGATGCGCCGGGCAGGCGCGCGACCCGGTGCCTCGACTCAGTCTAGCAGTGTCGGTCCGGCCGCGAATCCTGTCAGTTCACGCAGCAGCCGGCCGGGCGTAGCGCTGAACGCCGTCCCGGCCGTCATGAACACCCAGGCTGATCCGGCGCTCAGGAGATCTTGTCCGCCGCCGCGTATTGGCCGCTGCCGCCCGTTTCGTCGCCCGCCGCGAGCTGTTCCAGCGCGAGACCCTTCGTCTCGATCCCGAGCGTCCACACGGCGAACGCGGCCGCGACGAACGACAGCGCGCCGAGCGTGAATACGCCGCCCTGGCCGAACACGGGCAGCACGACACCGACCACGTAAGGCCCGATCAACGAGCCGACGCGCCCGATCGCCGACGCAAAGCCCGAGCCCGTCGCGCGCGCGCCGGTGCCGTACAGCTCGGGCGTATACGTGTACAGCGCGGCCCACATCCCGAACAGGAAGAACTGCATCGCGAGGCCCGTGACGATCAGCAGCGTCGTGCTGCCGCCGTACAGCGCACTTTGGCCGTATGCGTAGGCCATCACGCCGCCGCCGAGCAGCGACGCGATGCAGGTCGGCTTGCGCCCCCAGCTTTCGACGAGCCACGCGGCGCACAGGAAGCCCGGCACGCCGCCGAGCGAGATCAGCACCGTGTAGAACACCGATTTCGTGACTTCGAAGCCGGCCTGCTGCAGCAGCGCGCCGAGCCACGACGTGAGGCCGTAGAAGCCGAGCAGCGCGAAGAACCACAGCAGCCACACCATCACCGTGCGGCGGCGGTACGCGCCGCTCCAGATCTCGCGCAGCGCACCGCGCCCGCGGGCGACGACCGGCTCCGCGAGCCGCGACGGCGGCGGCAGCGTCGTGACGCCGGCCGAGCGCATCACCTTCGCCTCGATCGTGTGCATCACCGTGTCGGCTTCCGTGTGCCGGCCCGCATGCTCGAGCCAGCGCGGCGATTCCGGCACGATGCGGCGCACGACGAGCACGAACACGGCGGGAATCGCGAGCAGCGCGAACACCGTGCGCCAGCCGAACTGCGGCAGCACGAAGTACGCGACGATGCCGGCCGTGATGAAGCCGAGCGGCCAGAAGCCGTCCATCAGCGCGATCAGGCGGCCGCGCTTCTCGGTCGGCACGAATTCGGACAGCAAGGTTTGCGCGACCGGGAATTCCATGCCCATCCCGATCCCGAGCAGCACGCGGTAGACGATCAGCGCGTCGACGCTCTGCGCGGTTGAGCACAGGTAGGACGCGGCGCCCCACAGCACCATGCTCCACTGGAACACGGGCCGGCGGCCGAAGCGGTCGGCGAGCAGGCCGGCGACGGCCGCGCCGAGCACCATCCCGAAGAAGCTCGCGCTCGCGACGAGGCCGGCGGCCGCGGTCGACAGCCCGAACTCCTTGCGGATCGAGCCGAGCACGAAGGTCATCGTGCCGAGGTCGACCGAGTCGAAGAAGAACGCGATCGCGATGATGAAGAAGATCCGCTTGTGATAGCCGGAGAACGGCAGGCGTTCGAGCCGGGCGGCGGCGGAGGCGGGAGCGGTGGCGGCGGGCATGGCGTCCTCTGAAATGAAAAGGGGCCTCGCAGCGCATGCTCCAAGGCCCCGATGCTTCGGTATTCAGTAGACGCGACCACAAACTGCCGCATCAGAGGAAAAGCGCCGCCTGCTTGCCCAAATGCGTCATCGGCGGCGGCGCGTGCGGCTTCAATTCTTCAGCTTGTAGCCGGTGCGGAACATCCACGCGACGATCGCCAGCAGGATCACGAGGAACAGCGACGTCGCGCCGAGGCTGACGCCCACGTGCACGTCGGCGATCCCGTAGAACGACCAGCGGAAGCCGCTGACCAGGTAGACGATCGGGTTGAACAGCGTGACGACGCGCCACGCGGGCGGCAGCATGTCGACCGAATAGAAGCTGCCGCCGAGGAACGTGAGCGGCGTGATGATCAGCAGCGGCACGAGCTGCAGCTTCTCGAAGCTGTCGGCCCAGATGCCGATCACGAAGCCGAACAGGCTGAACGTGATCGCCGTCAGCACGAGGAACAGCACCATCCAGAACGGGTGCAGGATGTGCAGCGGCACGAACAGGCCGGCCGTCGCGAGGATGATCACGCCGAGCAGGATCGACTTCGACGCGGCCGCGCCCACATACGCGATCACGATCTCCCAGTACGACACGGGCGCGGACAGGATCTCGTAGATCGTGCCCGTGAAGCGCGGGAAGTAGATGCCGAACGACGCGTTCGAGATGCTCTGCGACAGCAGCGACAGCATCACGAGCCCCGGCACGATGAACGAGCCGTAGCCGATGCCGTTTACGTCGCTGATGCGCGAGCCGATCGCGGAGCCGAACACCACGAAGTACAGCGACGTCGAGATCACCGGCGCGATGATGCTCTGCATCAGCGTGCGGCGCGTGCGGGCCATTTCTGCGCGGTAGATCGCGCGGATTCCATGCAGGTTCATGCGTCAGGCTCCTTGCTGCACGCCGTTGCGGCGGTTGTCGATCAGGCTGACGAAAATGTCCTCGAGCGAGCTCTGCGTCGTATGCAGGTCGCGGAAGCCGATGCCGGCCGAGCCGAGCGCGTTGATCAGCGTCGCGATGCTCGCGTCGTCGCGCTGCGAGTCGTACGTGTAGACGAGCGCGGCGCCGTCGTCCGCGCGTTCGAGCCCGAACGGCGCGAGCGCGGGCGGCACGTCCGCGAGCGGATGCTCGAGCTGCACGGTGAGCTGCTTCTTGCCGAGCTTGCGCATCAGCTCGCGCTTCTCCTCGACGAGCACGAGCTCGCCGCCGAGGATGATGCCGATCCGGTCGGCCATTTCCTCGGCTTCCTCGATGTAGTGCGTGGTCAGCAGGATCGTCACGCCGCTCTCGCGCAGCGAATCGACGAGCTTCCACATGTCGCGGCGCAGCTCGACGTCGACGCCGGCCGTCGGTTCGTCGAGGAACAGGATGCGCGGCTCGTGCGACAGCGCCTTCGCGATCATCACGCGGCGCTTCATGCCGCCCGACAGCGTCATCAGCTTGTTGTCGCGCTTGTCCCACAGTGACAGCGCCTTCAGCGTCTTCTCGATATGGGCGGGATCGGGCGCCTTGCCGAACAGGCCGCGGCTGAACGACACGGTCGCCCAGACGGTCTCGAACGCGTCGGTCGTCAGTTCCTGCGGCACGAGGCCGATCATTTCGCGGGCCGCACGGTATTGATCGCGGATGTCGTGGCCGCCGACCGTCACGCGGCCTTCGGTCGGCGTGACGATGCCGCAGATCGAGCCGATCAGCGTCGTCTTGCCGGCGCCGTTCGGCCCGAGCAACGCGAAGATCTCGCCGGGGCGGATGTCGAGGGTCACATGCTTCAGCGCCTGGAAGCCGGACGCGTAAGTCTTGGAGAGGTCGGAGACGGAAAGGATCGGTTGCATGCTCACGGATGGCACGGCCGGCCGGCGTGACGGCATGCGCCGCGCGTGCCCGGTGCCGCCGCCGCTGTGCAGCGGCCGGGACCGGGGACGGCATGGCGAACGGGCGTCATGTCGAACGGCGTTGTGGTGCGGGATCGCGGGATCGCCATATTAGCAATCGATAGATGGAAATGCATGCTGGTGGAAAGGACGCGCGTTGCCGGTGTCCGATTTGCGCGAATTGCCGCGGCATTATTTAATAAAACGCTGTTTTATTTGCGCCAGGTGAACAATTTGTGCCGTTTTCGACGAAGCGGGCGGCGATTGCATTCCGGCGCGGCTGGCAGGCCGACTGTGCCGCCCGAACGCCGTCGCGCCGTACCGGGACGGCATGCGCGGCGCTCGCGATAATGCGTTCCTTTCATCGTTCATGGAGCGGGGCGCATGTCTTTGATCGATTTCAAATCTGTGGCGGCTGCGCAGGCCGTCGCGTGGAAATCCACGATCGTTGGCGAGGTCGGGCCGGCCAGGATCAAGGTACTGCGCATGGATGCGCAGGCTTACGAGGCGGAAGTGCACGACTACAACGAGGGGCTGCTGGTGCTGGACGGCCGGATGATGCTCGAGGTCGCGGGCGAGACGGTCGTCGTCGAGGCCGGGCAGATGTACCTCGCGCTCGCCGGCACGCTTCACGCGGTGCTGCCGGGCAGCCACGGCACGCTCGCGATCATCGACGTGTAAGGTTGCGCTGCAGCATCGATACGGCCCGTCGCGGGCCGGCCAGCAAGGCCGGGCGCGGGTTGGGCGTCGTTGTTCAAACGCGCGTTGGATGGGGCAGGTATTTGTCTGAGCAAATAAATCGAAGGCTGTTTGAAAAACTGTCAAATCCCCTGCACGCGCTAGGATTGCGCGGTTTCGGTCGTTTGGAACTCTGCATCCATTTACTTGTGGGTATCGTCCGATCATAGTTTCCACAAACGACGCATCACGATAACGAATCAAGCGTACGTACGGAGACCAATTCATGAGACGCCTATCCGCGGGGCCAGTCGGACTGCCGTTTCCCGTTTTTTCGCTGAATGCAGGCGCGATGCAGATCGCGTCCCTGCGTTGTCATTTCGCCGTGTAGCGGCGAACCACTTCCCGTTTCGATCGTTCCGACGGCGCCGTGCCGCATGACGGCGCTGCGGGAGCGCGCTTGTCTGCCGCCGCGGCGTATGCCGCATTTGCCTGACCGGCATCGCGGCCGCCTTGCGCACACCGTCATGCGCCGCGCGTTCGTGCGGCGGCGCGATACCAACCGGCGGGCCATGCAGCCTGTCCGGACGAGACTTGTCGTACCTGAAAAGGAGGGGTTGATGATTTGCATTCCTGAATGGCGGAAAGCGATCCTGTCATGCGCGGTCGTCGTTTTGCCGTTCGTCGCCGGTTGCGGCGGCGGCGACGACCCGGGGCCGATCACCGTGCCGCAGTGCTCGGGGAGCGCATGCGGGCCGAGCGGTGCCGAAACGACGCCGCCTGTCGTGACGAAGCTGTGTCCGGACGCGCTCGATTACACGACGACCTACACGGGCGGCGCGGGCAGCGGCGAGTACGTGAAGGTGAAATTCGACACGACGAAGCTCACCTATCAGATGCAGTTCCTCGAATCGTCGGTGCCGACGTCGGCAGGGCAGGTCAACAATACCCGCGCGGGCCTGACGATCAGCGGGTCGTTCCATCATCCGACCACCCTCCCGACCGCCGAGCAGAACCGCTGCGCGTTCGTGCTCGACAACGGCGCGACGAGCAACGGCGCGTATGCGGTGACGATCAACCGCGCGGATCCGCCGATGCTGTTCGTCGGCAATGGCGTGGTGGGTGGCGGGATTCCGGGGGCGACGATTGCGTACAAGGGTATCGACCTCGGGACCCCCACGCCCATCGGCTACGTGCCGTCGCGGACGTTCGACTTCTATCCGTTCATCGGCTTCATCGAAACGGAAACCGACTTTTCGAAGGTCGCCGGCAATTACAACGAGGTCGGCATTCATCTGTCACCGCTCGGCGGGGGCGGGCAGAGCACGGCCGGTCTGGTCGGCTGGGAGCCGGACGTCGTCAACTGGAACCAGACGCTCAATGCGGACGGCTCATGCACGATCACGCAAGGCAGCGACTACTCGTGCCAGACGACCGGGACGCCGTGGACACTGCGCAAGAACGCGGACGGGTCGGCCGACAATGTGTTCGTGAGCAACGGGCTGCCGAACGCGTTTGGCGTGGTCTCGTATCCGATGGCGGGGCAGGGGGCGTCGGTCATCCTCCTTGCATCGAGCCAGGCCAAAGGCATCATGATCGTCGGCAAGCTGAACGGCGTGCGGATACCGGTCGTGATTCGTGTCGGCTATACGTATGTCGATACGGCCAATCCGCTCGTGTCGGTCGCCGATGCCGAAGTCGGGATCTCGATGCTGTCGTCGGCCACCGCGATTGCCGCCAATTCGCTGAAGGGCGGTTACATCGGCGCGACCAGCGCATCCGCCTGCGGCGTCGTGACGTCGCTCGGCGTTACGAGCTTCTACCCGGCGGCAGGCCCGAGCTTCGATCCCAAAGTGCCGCACCCGGAGTTGCCCGGCAAGTTCATCGACGGCAACTTCATGTCTGAAGCAGGAACCTGCAACGACGGCACTGCCGTGTCGACGATGGCCGCGAACTATACGTCCACGCTGTTCCAGGGCAATACCGCGGCGTTCATCGATCCGCAGACGTCGTCGGTGACCTCGCAGTTCGCGCTCGACTATACGCAGGCCACGCCCGGCAAGATCAAGGTCACGGCCACGCAGGACTTCAACGCGAAGGGGGCGAGCGGCAACGTGGCGATCTTCAGCAAGGGCGACACGGGCTGGCTCGTGACGGCCGGCAACGTCTACGCGATGGTCGTCAACAACAACAAGGTCAACCCGTTCTTCACGGTCGGCGCGTTCGTCCAGTGACCCTGCATTGAACACGTAACACCGGCGGCGCATGCGTCGCCGCCGGCGAATCGAATTTCAAGAGGATTCCTATGAATTTGAAACAATGGATGGCCGCGGCGTCGCTCGCGCCCGTGCTGGCCGCGTGCGGCGGCGACGGCGACCCGCCGCCCGCGCCGGTGGTCCGGCTGTGCCCGCAGACGATCGACTACAACACGGTGTTCATCGGCGGGTCGGGGTCGGGTGAGCTTGTGAAGGTGCAGCTCGACACGACGAAGATGACGTACCGGATGACCTACCTCGCATCGCCGGTGCCGACCACCGCGGGCACCGTGCAGCCGACCCGCGATATGGCCCCCGCCAACGTGGTCGACGGCACGCTGGCCGACGAAACGGGGCTGCCGACGGTGAAGCTGAACCAGTGCACGTTCCGGATGCAGAACGCGAGCCTCGACCCGAGCCGGCCGGCGCGGCTGTTCCTCGGCGAAGGCGTGCTGGGCGGCGCGATCCCCGGCGCGACGATCCAGTTCGACGGCGTGATCGGCGTCGGCAAGATCCCGAAGACGACATTCCCGTACTACCCGTTCATCAGCTTCTCGTCGCTGGAAACCGACCTGACGAAGATCGCCGGCACGTACAACCAGCTCGGCTATCACCAGGTGCCGTCGCAGAACTTCCAGCCGGTGGCGCTCGACCAGAAGGTGACGATCAACGCGGACGGCAGCTATACGGAAACCGACAACTTCGGCAAGAAGAACGGCGGGCAGCCGCTTGCGTCGAGCGCAACCGTGAACCAGCCGTTCACGCTGCGCCCGGATGCGCCGGCGTTCCAGTCGCTCAACTATCAGCCGCAGATTCCGCCGACGCTCGCCGCGCTCGATCCGGCGAAGGCCGGCAAGGGGATCCTGATCGTCGGCAAGCTGCGCAACCAGCTCGTGCCGATCTTCATCCGCACCGGCGCCGCCAACGCGGACCTCACGCAAGGCCCGCCGAGCGCGGACGACGAATCGGGCATCTCGTTCCTGAGCCCGCAGACGGCGATTACGCAGGGCTCGCAGGACGGCGAGTACACGGGCGTCGACAGCGCGTTCAACTACCGTGCGACCGCGCTCATCGGCGCGCAGGCCACGCTGCTCGATCCGTTCAACGCGTCGCAGGCCGCGCTGACGCGCGCGCTGAACCTCGACTACACGCAGAAAGTGCCGGGCGTCGTGACGACCGTGCATGCGGACGCGGCGTCGGGGCCGGCAACCGGCAAGTTCGTGTTCACCGGTGGCGTGTTCGGGTTCCTCGACATGGTCGATACGAGCAACCCGTACTTCACGGTCGGCGCGTTCGTGCAGTGACCGCATGTGGATGGAGACACGGCGGCGCCGCGCGCGGATGCGCGGCGCCCCGACAGAATGAGGGGGAGACTTCATGAAGAAGCTGATTGTCGCGGGTGTCGTCGCAGGCGTGTCGACGCTCGCATCGGCCCAGCAGGCGGGCGACAACGTCGCGACGCTGGGCTGGCTGCACATCATGCCGCAGGATTCGACCAACGGGCTGACGACGAATCTCGCGAGCATGCCGATCAACGGGCCGCTGCGCCTGCCCGGTTCGTTCACGTCGCCGGGCACGAGCCTGACGGTCAACAACGCCGATACGGTCGGCCTCACGCTCACGCACTTCTTCACCGACCACATCGCGGTGACGTCGGTGCTCGGCGTGCCGCCCGAGTTCACGCTGACCGGCCACGGCGTGATCAAGCCGCCGGGCCCGGCCGGCGCGCTCGGCAACGTCGACATGGACAAGTCGGCGAACCAGCCGGCCGTGAAGAACGCGCGGCAGTGGAGCCCGACGGTCATCCTGCAGTACTACTTCAACGCGCCGACGGCGCGGTTCCGCCCGTTCGTCGGGATCGGCGTGGCCTACAGCTGGTTCAGCAACATCGAACTGAACGGCAACTTCGCGAAGGACATCAACGAGAACCTCGGCAGCGTACTCGCGGCCGGCGCTGGCAAGCCGGGTGCGACGTCGGTGGAGGGCAAGGCGTCGTCGTCGTTCACGCCGGTCTACAACGTCGGCGCGAGCTATGCGATCGACAAGCACTGGGGCGTAACGGCGACGCTGACCTACATGCCGCTGAAGACGTACTCGTCGCTCGTGATCAAGGCGGCCGACGGCTCGACGCTCGCCACCACGCGCACGCGGCTGAAGGCCGATCCGCTGATCACGTTCGTGGGGATTTCCTACAAGTTCTGAGCCGTCCGGCGCGCATGACGCGCGCCGGCGGTTTCCTGCGACCGGCTGGCCGGACCCTTCCGGCCGGGAGATCGCGTTCCTGGCGGCGTGCCGCCATTTGTGAAGAGAGGGGGCAGTTCAAATGAGCATTCGCAAAATCGTATCGCTTGTTGCTGCAGTGGCTTTCACCGCGGTTTCGGCCGCGCCTGCTTTCGCAGTCACCGTTACGCGGGCCGATGGCCAGGCGATGAACCCGAACGGCGAGCCGTTCTCGGCGACCGGGCTCACGAACCTCAGCAAGGGATCGATCAGTGCGGCGTGTAACGCGACCTTCAACGGCACGATCACGTCAACCGGCATCGTCAACATCACGTCGACGACGTTCTCGGGCGGCGCGACGTGCGGGCTGATCAGCGGCAGCGCGAGCAGCACGTCGCCGTGGACGGGTCAGGCCGACAGCACGACGCAGCTGACGATCAACAACGTGAAGGTGAACGTCACGCTGCTCGGCGCCTGCGGGCCGAGCAAGGTCGTGACGGCGTGGAGCGATACGAACTCGTCGCTGACGTTCAACAGCGCCGTGCTGACGCCGGATTGCACGGTGGGCGGCACGGTCCTGACGTCGCCGAAGTTCCACGTGCAATAAGCGTCGCGGATCGAAGCGGGTACCCGCCGCGCGCGAGGGCCGTGCGGTATGCGCGGCGGGTTTCCGCGGTTTCGATGGGTTCGTGCTGTCGCGTGTATCGGCGCGGCGGCCGGATTCGTTCGGCAGAGCGGTCGTGTTTCTCGTGTAAGGCCGCCACATATCAAGAGAGAGGGCCGTACAGATGAACATTCGTCAAATTGCATCGCTTGTTGCTGCAGTGGTGTTCACCACGATTTCGGCTGCGCCCGCTTTTGCGGTGACCGTGTCGCGCGCGGATGGGCAGCCGATGAATCCGAACGCCGAAGCGTTTTCTGCGTCGGGGGTGATGTCGCTGACCAAAGGTGCGATCAACACGGTTTGTACCTTGACGTTTAACGGGACGATTACGCCGGCAGGTATCGTCAATGTCACGTCGGCGCAGTTCAACGGGGGCAACTGGTGCCCGTTTGTCAGCACTACCGCGAGTAGTGCGTCGCCGTGGACGGGGCAGGTGGAAAGCGCGACGCAGATTTCGATCGACAACGCACAGGTGAGTATCAAGTTGCTCGGAACCTGCGGGCCCGGCAAGGTTGTTGAGGCATGGAACGATTCGAAATCGTCGCTGACGTTCAACAATGTCGACTTGACACCGGATTGCAGGTTGGCCGGCGAGCTCGTGACGTCGCCGAAGCTCCACGTGCAGTAAGCATCGCGGAGCGAAGCGAGGTGCACGCCGTGCGCGAGGGCCGCGCGGCACGCACGTGTGTTCCCGCTTTCTCGACGCATTCGTGTCGTCGCGCGTATCGGCGCGACGGCCGGCTGACCGCCCGTGTCGCAATCCGATCCGGGTGGACATGCAGGGCTGGCGCGGCGTGCCGCGCTGCCCGATTCGATTGAAACAACACCATTCCAATTGGCCGGAACTATCCCGGAAGACCCATGCTTACCGATCCAGCAAAGTATGGCGATGCCCGCGGCGCGACGCCTGACCGGCTGCGCACGGCCGCGTGGCTGCAGTACCTGATCGAGCGACTCGACGCTGCCGCGCGCGCGGCGGAGGCGGGTGACGCCGACGACACGACTGTCCTCGCGTCATACGCGCTGCGCGTGCGAGCCGGCACGACCCTGTCCCGAGAAGCAACGGCGATGCTTCACCGGCTCGCGCCGTGGACTGCATCGGACGGCGGCGCCTGCGCATGCGACCTGACCGACCCGTTCGGTGCGTGCTCGCACGTGCCTTCGATGCAGCAACTAGACGAAGCCGAACGCAGCTGCCCCGGCTCGCGCGCCGCGTTCGACACCGCGTACGGTGTGATCGATGCGTGCGCATTCGACGATCCCGATGTCGGCTGGGCCGCGCTCGAGCGGATTGCCGGCGGTGTCGAATGCTGCGGGGGCGATGACGGTGAATGTACTGAACATGAAAAGAGCGCGCAGGGCGACACGCCGCCTGCGAAGAACCTGAGAGAGAGGTTGGCCGTCGCCGCGGCGGCGAGTGGGGAAACGTCGGCCATGCCTGGCGCCGTCATCGACGCGATCGTGCTGCGCGCGTGCGGGCCGCGTGACGATGCATCGCGCATCGACGAGATGGCGGCGCTCGTGGCGTTCTCGGCCGCGCTTGCTGCCGGCGACGGGACCTCCGTTGCCGCGTATGGCGGTCAGCACAACCTCGTTGCGCGGGCGATCCGCATGCATCGCGCGGATCTCGCGTCGGTGGACGGGCTGCTCGCGGCGCTTTCCGTGTGCAGGCTCGATCAACTCGTCGGTGGTGGCAGTTTCTGGGCTTGCTACCTGCTGGCGGGCATCGTGATCGCGGCGCCGGAGGCCGTGCGGGAAATCGGTGGCCGCTTTCATGGCGACGAGTGGCAGGCATGGCTCGATCATGTGCTCGCCTGGCCGGCAGTGAGCCGCTTCGGGCCGAAGGAGGACGCCGCGTTCGAGCGCCTGCGTGGCGCAATGAGCCTGACCTCGCGATGGAATCCGATCGTCCGCGGGAAACGGATGGGGAGGCGGGCCGTTGTGACGTCATGATTCGGCGAACAGGGGGCCAAGGCGGGCGGATGCACCGCCTGTGCCGAACCAATACGCAAGGATTCCAAACGATCTGTGCGCGAGCCGCCTGGTTCGCGCCGAAATGCCGGGCCCCGTTCGCACGTGCGAGCGGGCGTCAGGCGGCGGCACGCCAAGACGTCATGGCGTCGGTGTGTACACTGGCCACGCGCCTTGCCACGCCATCTTGACCGCGTGCGTGTCACCCCCGATCCGGGCGCCATCGACCGAACGCAGTATGATTCCGCAGACGATGCCGGCGATCGCGTTGCTGTAACCGCCCGCACCGCCGAAGATCTGCCAAGCTTGTTGTACGCCGGACGCGAACCGCCGCCGCGTGAGAGCGTCGCCGCGAACCCACGTCCGGACCACCTTCATCGAAACGGTCAGTCAGATGTCAAAGCAAAACAAGAAGATTCTCCTCCTGAGCGTGAGCGCCGGCGCCGGCCATACCCGAGCGGCCGAAGCGATCCGCGCGTTCGCCGACCACCATCCCGCCGGTGTCGACGCCACCCACCTGGACGTGATGGATTTCGTGTCCACCGGCTTCCGCAAGCTGTACACCGATCTCTACATCAAGCTCGTCAGCAGCCAGCCGGCGCTGTGGGGCTACCTGTACCAGAAGACCGACGAAGTCGATCCCGCCGCGCCGTCGCAGAAGATCCGGCGCGCGATCGAGCGGCTCAATTGCCGGCCGCTGCTCGCGGAGATCGAACGGCAGCGCCCGGACGCGATCATCTGCACGCACTTCCTGCCCGCCGAACTGCTGTCTCGCGAGATTCGCAAGGGGCGCGTCGACACGCCGGTGTGGGTGCAGGTCACCGATTTCGACCTGCACAGCATGTGGGTCGTGCCGAACATGCGCGGCTATTTCGCGGCCAACGACGAGATCGCGTGGCGCATGCATGCGCGCGGCATGTCACCCGACACGGTGCACGTCAGCGGCATCCCGATCATGCCGGCGTTCGGCCAGCCGCTCGATCGCGCGGCCTGCGCGGCCGAATTCGGCCTCGATCCCGCGCGCCCGACCTTCCTGATGATGTCCGGCGGCGCGGGCCTCGGCGGGCTCGACGTGCTGGCTGCGCGCCTGCTGGAGATGGATGCCGACTTCCAGCTGATCGCGCTGGCCGGCAAGAACCAGGCGATGCTGGCGTCGTTGCAGGCACTGGCTGCGCAGCATCCCGGCCGGCTGTTTCCGCAGGGCTTCACGCAGCAGGTCGAACGCCTGATGGCCTGCGCCGACCTCGTGATCACGAAGCCGGGCGGCCTGACGACATCCGAATGCCTCGCGATGCAGCTGCCGATGATCGTCAATTCGCCGATTCCGGGCCAGGAAGAGCGCAATGCGGATTTCCTGCTCGAACAGGGTGTCGCGCTGAAGGCGATCGACGACGATGCGCTCGTCTACCGGATCCGCGCGTTGCTGCAGACGCCCGAGCGTCTCGCCGACATGCGCCGCCGTCTCGCGCCGCTCGGGCGGCCGCTCGCCGGCCGCTTCGTGCTCGATCGCGTGCTGGGCCTGGAGCCGGCTGCATGAGCGTCGCGCGTTTTGTGCCGACGCGCCATACGGTGTTCGTCGTCGCGTGGGTCGTGTTGCTCGCGTACTTCTTCGCGAACGTCGAGATCCAGATCGAAGGCAGCGCGGGCTGGGCCGCCAACCTGCCGACCTGGCGCATCGAACATCACTGGCTGCTCGACATCTTCTGGGGCGGGCGGCCGATGACCGGCTACCACGCGTGGGTGTTCCCGTTCGTCGCGCTGTTCTTTCACCTGCCGGCCGTGTTCAACGGGCGCTGGTCGTGGCGCATCGAGGCGCGCATCGTCGCGTGCATCATGGTGTTCTGGCTGACCGAGGATTTCCTGTGGTTCGTGCTGAACCCGGCTTACGGTCTGGCCCGCTTCAATCCGGCCAACGTGCCTTGGCATATCCACTGGCTCGGCGTGGCGCCGACCGACTACTGGACGATGAGCGCCGCCGCGATCGTGCTGTTCATTCTTTCCCGCGAGCGCAAGCGCGCATTTTATTGAACCGACATGAAACTCGCCATCATTGCCGCGATCGCCGTCACGCTTGCCGGGCTCGCTCAGCCGGCAAGCGCGGACCCAGCCTCCGAGGTATCCGCCCGGCCGATCAAATGGGCGCAGAGCGTGACCGATGCGCATGTGAACAACCTGCATCGCATCACGCCGTCGCTGTACCGCAGCGCGCAGCTGTCGCGCAGCGACGTGCCGGAGTTGCAGAAACTCGGGATCCGCAAGGTCATCAGCTTCCGTTCGTTTCATGCGGACGACAGCATCCTGGCCGGCACGCAGATCAAGATGCAACGCATCCGGATCAACACGTGGGACATCCGCGACGAAGACATGGTCACCGCGCTGAGGGCGCTGCGGACGGCCGACCAGGACGGCCCGGTGCTGATCCACTGCCAGCACGGCGCCGATCGTACCGGCCTCGTGTCGGCGTTGTACCGGGTGGTGTACCAAGGCTGGACACGCGAGCAGGCACTCGATGAGCTGCAGCACGGTGGTTACGGGTTCCATCCGATCTGGCAGAACATCACGAACTACTTGAAAAACGTCGACGTCGAGCGTTTGAAGCGAGAAGTGAACAGCGGCTGACGATCGCATGCAAAACGCCGCCGACAATGACTGTCGGCGGCGTTTCGTCGGCACATTGATGAGCGGGCAGCAGGCCCGCCGTTATCAGACCGTCTCCGGCTGCCGCACAGCTTTCGCGACATTCCTCGCCATCGCCCCATTCGCAACGAAATAGGGCACCTCCACCCGCGCAAGCGCCTTGCGCCCGCGAATCCTGTCCGCGATCTTCTCGGCGATCATGATCGTCGGCGCATTGAGGTTGCCGGTCGTGATGATCGGCATGATCGACGCATCGACGACCCGCAGGCCCTCGAGCCCATGCACGCGGCCTTCTTCATCGACCACGGCCATGTCGTCATACCCCATCTTGCACGAGCACGACGGATGGAACGCGGTCTCCGCGCGGGCCCGCACGAACGCGTCGAGTTCCTTGTCGGACTTGCAGTCCGCACCCGGGTTCAGCTCGCGGCCGCGATAGCGGTCGAGCGCGGGCTGCCGCATGATCTCGCGCGTCGCGCGGATCGCATCGCGGAACTCGCGCCAGTCGAGCGCTTCGGCCATGTAGTTGAACAGGATGCTCGGATGCTGGTTCGGATCGCGCGAGCGCAGCTTCACGCGGCCGCGGCTCGGCGAGCGCATCGAGCCGACGTGTGCCTGGAAGCCATGCATCTCGATCGCGTTCGAGCCGTTGTAGTTGATCGCAACGGGCAGAAAGTGATACTGGATGTTCGGCCACAGATCGTCGTCGCGCGTGCGGATGAAGCCGCCCGCCTCGAAGTGGTTGCTTGCGCCGAGGCCCGTGCCGTTCAGCATCCATTCGAGGCCGATCTTCGGCTGGTTCCACCACTTGAGCGCCGGATACAGCGATACCGGCTCCTTGCACTCGTACTGGATGTACATCTCCAGGTGATCCTGCAGGTTCTGGCCGACACCGGGCAGATCGAGCACGACCGGAATGTCGAGTTCCTTCAGCCACGCGCCGGGGCCGACGCCCGAGCGCTGCAGCAGTTGCGGCGACGCAATCGCGCCGCTGCACACGAGCACTTCGCGGCGCGCATGCGCGGTCGCGCGCTCGCTGCCGCGCAGGTACGTGACGCCCGACGCGCGCTTGCCGTCGAACAGGATGCGGTCGGCGAGCGCGTGCGTGACGATCTCGAGGTTCGACCGGACCTTCGCCTGGTCGAGGTAGCCGCGCGCGGTGCTCGCGCGGCGGCCCTTCGGCGTGACCGTGCGGTCCATCGGGCCGAAGCCTTCCTGCTGATAACCGTTCAGGTCGTCGGTGCGCGGATAGCCGGCCTGCACGCCCGCGTCGACCATTGCCTCGAACAGCGGGTTCACGCCCGGCTTGCTGGTCGTGACCGACACGGGACCGTTGCCGCCGTGATAATCGTTCGGGCCGACGTCGCGCGTCTCGGCTTTCTTGAAGTACGGCAGGCAGTCGAGATACGTCCAGTTCTCGAGGCCCTTGTGCGTCGACCAGTTGTCGTAGTCGAGCGCGTTGCCGCGGATGTAGCACATGCCGTTGATCAGCGATGAGCCGCCGAGCCCCTTGCCGCGCCCGCATTCCATCCGGCGGCTGTCCATGTGCGGCTCGGGGTCGGTTTCGTATGCCCAGTTGTAGCGGCGCCCTTGCAGCGGATAGGCGAGGGCGGCCGGCATCTGCGTGCGGAAGTCGAAGCGGTAGTCGGGGCCACCCGCTTCGAGCAGCAGCACCGTCACGTCCGGATCTTCCGTCAGGCGCGTTGCGAGCACGTTGCCCGCGGAACCTGCGCCGCAGATGATGTAGTCGTATTCGCGTGTCGTCATGACGGTCAGTCTCCTTTCGTGATTCTCAAAACACCGGGTTGTAGCGGCCGAGCTCGACCTGCACCGACTTGATTCGAGTGTAGTGTTCGAGCGTCGTGATGCCGTTCTCGCGTCCGACACCGGATTGCTTGTATCCGCCAACCGGCATCTCGGCCGGCGATTCGCCCCACGTGTTGATCCAGCAGATGCCGGCTTCGAGGCGATGGATCGTGCGGTGCGCGCGCGACAGGTTCTCGGTCACGACGCCGGCCGCGAGGCCATAGTGCGTGTCGTTCGCGCGGGTAATCACTTCGTCCTCCGATTCGAAATCGAGGATGCTCATCACCGGCCCGAAGATTTCTTCGCGGACGATCTTCATGTCGTCGCGGCAGTCGCCGAACACGGTCGGCGCGACGTACTGGCCGTTGCCGAAGTGGCCGTCGGTCAGGCGTGTGCCGCCCGCGAGCAGCTTCGCGCCTTCCGCCTTGCCGCTTTCGATGAAGCCGAGCACCTTGTCGAGCTGTGCGGCCGACACGAGCGGGCCGAAGTTGGTATCGGCATCGGTCGGTTTGCCGACGCGGATGCGCTTCACGCGTTCGAGCACGCGCTGCGTGAACGCATCCTTGATCGAACGGTGCACGAACACGCGCGTGCCGTTCGTGCAGACCTGGCCCGAGCTGAAGAAGTTGGCGGTGACCGCGATGTCGGCCGCACGGTCGAGGTCCGCATCGTCGAACACGATCAGCGGCGACTTGCCGCCGAGCTCCATCGTCACTTCCTTCAGCGACGACGCGCCGGCCAGCGACATCACCTTCTTGCCGGTCTCGACACCGCCCGTGAACGACACCTTCGCGATGTCCGGGTGGACCGTCAGCAGCGCGCCGACCGAGCCGTCGCCCTGCACGACGTTGAACACGCCGGCCGGCACGCCGGCTTCCGTATAGATTTCCGCGAGCTTGAGCGCGGTGAGCGGCGTGACCTCGCTCGGCTTGAACACCATTGCGTTGCCTGCGGCGAGCGCGGGTGCCGTCTTCCAGCATGCGATCTGGATCGGGTAGTTCCATGCGCCGATGCCCGCGCACACGCCGAGCGGCTCGCGGCGCGTATAGACGAACGACTCGGCGCGCAGCGGCACCTGCAGCCCTTCGATCGCGGTCGCGAGGCCCGCGTAGTACTCGATCACGTCCGCGCCGGTGACGATGTCGACCGCGAGCGTCTCGCCGATCGGCTTGCCCGTGTCGCGCGTTTCCAGTGCGGCGAGTTCGTCGTTGCGCTCGCGCAGCAGGTCGACGGCGCGGCGCAGGATGCGCGAGCGCTGCATCGCGGTCATCGCGGCCCATTCACGCTGGCCTTCCTGCGCGGACGCGACTGCGCGATCGACGTCGGCGGCGCTCGCCTGCTGCACTTGCGCCAGCAGTTCGCCGGTGGCGGGATCGAAGGTGTCGAAAGTCTTGCCGCTCGTGGCGTCGACGTAATCGCCGCCGATGTAGAGGCGCTGCAAACCGTATACGGACATGAGGATCTCCTTGAGGGCGACTGCGTGGCGCGTCAGGCGGACGCGAGCAGCAGGTCGATGTAATCGTGGGTGAGCTTCAACGCAGCCCGGGTGTCGATCGGGCCGCCGGCGAGCGCGCCGCGCAGCCACAGGCCGTCGATCAGCGCGGCGAGGCCGCTGGCGGCTTCGCGCGCCTTCGCACGCGGCAGCGCCTTCGCGAATTCCGCGCACAGGTTCGAATGGAGGCGCCGCGTGTTGACGTGCTGCAGGCGCTTGAGCATCGGGTCGTGCATGCTCTGCGACCAGAACGCGAGCCACGTCTTCATCACGGGCGCACTGACCTGCGTGTCGTCGAAGTTCGCGGCGGCGATTGCACGCAGCCGCGAACGCGGGTCCTTGCGTGTACCGCCGCGGCGGCGCGTGGTGGCCGACCACAGATCGCGCAGCACATGCCGCATCGTCGCTTCGAGCAGGCCGTCCTTGTCGCCGAAGTAGTGGCTGACGATGCCCGTCGAGATGTTCGCGCGTTGCGCGACCGAGGCGAGCGTCGTGCCGGGCAGGCCCGCCTCGTCGATCGAGCGCAGCGTGGCGTCGATCAACTGTGCGCGGCGAATCTCCCGCATTCCGACTTTCGGCATCGCGACTCCCTTCGCCCGGACGGGCCGTCCATGGAAGTCGAGAGCTTAGCGGTTTTTTATTGATCGTTCAATCAACAAAAAATCGGGGTCTGACGGCGAAGGCGGGTGTGCGGCGGTGAGCGCGGCCCCCGCTCGCGCGTTGTGCAGGTGCGGAAAAATAATTGAAAGATGATTAAAAAAGCTGGAGTTTGTTTAAAACGCATTCTGAAGCGAGCGATCAATCTGGTTAATCGTTGCGGGTGCTGAAGCGATTACGGAATGAAAGAGTATTGAGCTATGTGATATTCGATGAAACAGGGAAGTCGGCCTGCGAATCGGCGTCACGATTCATTCATGAAAATCCGTTTTAAATAAGCGAATTAAACGGAGCAATACATTGATTTTAAAGGGATGCAGGTCAGTTTGTCGGGTGTCGGGCACCGTTCCGCAAACGATTGCGCTCACCCTCGAAAGCATTCCGCTTACCATAAAAAATGCGGGAATAATTTGAATCTGCCGAATTTCCTAATGGAGTAGAGGGTATCGTTGGAATGACTTGAGTCAGTAATATTGTCCGTATTAGTATGGCGCCGCACTACGAGGAATGAATCGATGCCGCCGGTATTGCCGCGGTGCATTGGCCAATCGCGCGATTCGGATTGCGCGCAAACAACCGGCGCAGTCATTGCGCACCTGCAGCATGCCGCGACGTCGAGACGCCGCATCCACCGGAGAACGACGATGCTGACCGAAAAACACGTGGTCCCGCTGCCGAATGGTCTGAAGGTCTACGTCGAACGGAACGTGTTCGACCCGGCGTTCGACACGGCGATGCTCGTCAACGGCGCGCTCGCGACGACCGCGTCGTTCGGGCAGACCGTCCAGTATCTCGGCGAGCGGATCAACACGATCTGCTTCGACCTGCCGTATGCGGGGCAGTCGCGTCAGCACAACCCGGGCTGCTTCATCCTGACGAAGGATGACGAAGCCGCGATCCTGCAGCATCTGGTCGAACGCTTCGCGCCGTCGTACCTCGTATCGGTGTCGTGGGGCGGCGTCGCGTCGCTGTTCGCGCTTGCGCGCGGCTGCCCGAGCGTGCGGCGCGCGGCGATCTGCTCGTTCTCGCCGTTCCTGAACGATGCGATGGTCGACTACGTGACGCGCGCCCGCGACCACATCGCGGCCGGCGAGAACCTGAAGGCCGCGCAGTTGCTGAACGATACCGTTGGCCGCTACCTGCCGCGCATCATGAAGCTGTACAACTACCGCTACCTCACGCGCCTGCCGCGCGACGAGCAGGACCAGGTCGCGTTTCACGTCGACCAGATCCTGTCGCTGCAGCCCGAGCGCTACTTCAGCGAGTTCTCGAACATCGGCTGCGAACTGCTGTTCCTGAACGGCGAGCGCGACGAATACACGACGCCCGCCGACGTGCGCCAGCTCGGCGCGCACGTGCCGCGCGCGCGGTTCGCGACGGTGCCCGACGCCGGCCATTTCCTCGACATCGAAGGCCGTGCGCAGCGCGAATACACGCGCTCGGCGCTGCTCGACTTTTTCTGCGGCGGGTCGTCGCTTGCCGCAGGCATCGCGCTCGCCGCTGCGCAGGTGTGCGTGCCCGCACCGATGCACGCGCTGTCGTCGTGACACCGCACGCCGGGCGGCCGGTACGCCCGACGCATCCGAATTCCCATCCCAACGAGGCAGGCCAGCCGTGAATATCGTTCAGACCATCGCCATCGTCGTTCCGTGGGCCGCGTGGCTCGCCTACTGGATCGTCACCTCGCAAGGCGCGAAGACGACCGTGCGCAAGGAAGCGTCGCGCTCGCGCACGCTGCAGTCGATTCCGCTGATCGTCGGCGGCGCGCTGATCATCCTGCCCGATCCGTCGTGGCAGGCGCTCGTGCCCGACTGGCAGCGTTTCGGCCTGCAGGCGCAGGGCGGGCTCGCGGTGCTGGTGGCCGGCCTGCTGTTCTCGGTGTGGGCGCGGCTGCACCTCGGCACGAACTGGAGCGTGTCGGTCACGCTGAAGGAAGACCATGAACTCGTCCGCACGGGGCCGTATGGGCTCGTGCGTCACCCGATCTATACGGGCTGCCTGATCGCGCTCGTCGGCGCCGCGCTGATCGGCGGCGAATGGCGCGGCGCGATCGGCGTGCTGCTCGTGTTCGCGTCGCTCGCGTACAAGGTGCGCGTCGAGGAGAGCTGGCTGACCGGGTATTTCGGGCCGGCGTACACGCAGTACCGCCGCGAGGTCGCGGCGCTGATTCCCGGCTTCTACTGACACCCGCGAGGCGCGCGATGGCGAAGATGATCGTGACCGCGATCGGTTCGGCGGGCGACGTGCATCCGCTGCTCGGCGTCGCGCGCACGCTCGCGGCGCGCGGTCACGACGTCGTGTTCTGCACGCATGCGCCGTTCGAGGCAACTGTGCGCCGTTGCGGGTTCGCGTTCGTGCCGATCGGCACCGCGGCCGAATACGAGGCCGCGATGGCGAACCCCGCGCTGTGGGATTCGCGCACGTCGTTTCGCACGCTGTGGCAGGTGATCGCGCCGACGCTGCGCCCGCATTACGACACGCTGCGCGCGCTGACCGACGGCGATACGGTGCTCGTCGGCACGCTGTGGGCGTTCTCCGCACGCTTCATGCAGGAATTGCACGGCACGCCGTACGTGTCGGTGCAGGTGTCGCCGTCGACGCTGCTGTCCGCGCATGCGCCGCCGACGCACCCGCGCCTGACGATTCCCGCGCGCTGGCCGTTGCCGGTGAAGGCGGCGCTGATGACGCTGATCGAGCGGCAGGTGCTCGATCGCACCTGCGGCCCCGCGCTCAACGCGGTGCGCCGCGCGCTCGGGCTCGCGCCGGCGCGGCGCGTGCTGGGCCGCTGGCTGCATTCGACCGACGGCGTGCTGTGCCTGTTTCCCGGCTGGTTCGCGCCGCCGCAGCCGGATTGGCCGTCGAATCACCTGCAAAGCGGCTTCCCGTTGTTCAACGATATTGCGACTCCCGAAGAAGATGTGGCACTCGATGCGTATCTCGCGGCCGGTGAACCCCCGGTCGTGTTCACGGCCGGTTCGACACGCGTCGATCACGCGGCCTATGCGCGCGCGGTGGCGGACGCGCTGCGCACGACCGGCGCGCGCGGGATCCTGCTGACGCCGCACGATGCGGCGCCGGACAGCGACCGGTTGCTCGTGCGCCGCTTCGTGCCGATGCGCACGCTGCTGCCGCGCTGCCGCGCACTCGTGCATCACGGCGGGATCGGCACGGCGGCGCTGGCGTTCGAAGCCGGGATCGCGCAGGTCGTCACGCCATTCGCCCACGACCAGTTCGACAACGCGCAACGGGTCGCCGTGAGCGGCTGCGGCGTGCGGGTCGACGGCCCGATCGACGGCGCGCGGCTCGGCGCAGCGCTCGCGCGCGTGCTCGGTGAGCCCGCGTTTGCCGCGCACGCGACGCGTACACGCGCACTGCTGGCGGCCGAGCGGGATGGTTGCGAAGCCGCCGCCGATTTCATCGAACGGTTCGCGCCGCCGCGCGGGCGAGCGGCCGCGCGGCCCGAAGTCGTGGTGGCCGGCGCATGAGCACCGCGTCGCCGTTTCGCGACGGGCCTGTCGCGCCATCCGCGTTCGACGTGCCGGCCCCCGTGCCGGCCGCGCAGCCGGTGCGCGGCCTCCGGCTCGCGCTGCTGACGTTCGCGCTGTCGCTCGCGACTTTCATCGAGGTGCTCGATTCGACCGTGACGAACGTCGCGGTGCCGGCGATCTCCGGCAGTCTCGGCGTCTCGAACAGCCAGGGCACGTGGGTGATCAGCTCGTATTCGGTCGCGGCTGCGATCGCGGTGCCGCTGACGGGCTGGCTTGCGCGCCGCGTCGGCGAGTTGCGGCTGTTCGTCGGCGCGGTGCTGTTGTTCACGCTGACGTCGCTGCTGTGCGGGCTCGCGCGCGACCTGCACGTGCTCGTGATCTGCCGCGCGCTGCAGGGGCTGTTTTCGGGGCCGATGGTGCCGCTGTCGCAGACGATCCTGCTGCGCACGTTCCCGCCGGACAAGCGCACGATCGCACTCGCGCTGTGGGCGATGACGGTGCTGCTCGCGCCGATCTTCGGGCCGGTGGTCGGCGGCTGGATCGTCGACAACTTCTCGTGGCCGTGGATCTTCCTGATCAATTTGCCGATCGGGCTGTTCTCGTTCGCGGTCTGCACCGCGATGCTGCGCCCGGATGCGCAACGCGGCGCGGCCGGCCCGGTCGACGTGCCGGGTATCGTGCTGCTCGTGATCGGCGTCGGCTCGCTGCAGGCGATGCTCGATCTCGGCCACGATCGCGGCTGGTTCGGGTCGCCGCTGATCGTCACGCTCGCGGTGGTCGCGGGGCTGTCGATCGTGTCGCTGCTGATCTGGGAGGCGGGCGAAGCGCATCCCGTCGTCGATCTGAGCCTGTTCCGCGATCGCACGTTCTCATTCTGCGTGCTGATCATCTCGCTCGGGATGATGAGCTTCTCGGTGGTCGGCGTCGTGTTCCCGTTGTGGATGCAGGCCGTGATGGGCTACAACGCGTTTCACGCGGGGCTCGCCACCGCGTCGCTCGGCGTGCTCGCGCTGGTGTTCTCGATCGTCGTCGGGCTCCATGCGCATCGCTTCGACGCACGCGTGCTCGCGACCTTCGGCTTCCTCGTGTTCGCGGCCGTGCTCGCGTGGGATGCGCATTTCACGCTGAAGATGACGTTCGCGCAGATCGCCGCGCCGGGGCTGATCCAGGGGATCGGGCTGCCGTGCTTCTTCATTCCGCTGACCGCCGCGACGCTGTCGCGCGTTCCGGACGACCGGCTCGCGGCCGCGTCGAGCCTGTCGAATTTCCTGCGCACGCTGTCGGCCGCGTTCGGCACCGCGATGAGCGTGACGCTATGGGACAACCGCGCGACCTATCACTACGATGTCGTGTCGCAATCCGTCACGCAGGCATCGGCGAATACGCAGCGCTTCGTGCACACGCTGAACGGGATGGGGGTGGACGGCGTGCGCGAGCTATCCACGCTGCACCAGGTCGTGATGCAGCAGGCGTACATGATGGCGACCAACGACATGTTCTGGATGGCGAGCATGACGTGTCTCGCGCTCGCGGCGATGATGTGGCTGACGCGGCCGAAGCGCGGCGCGGCGGCGTCGTTCGGGCATTGAGGAGAGGAACATGACGACACTCGGCGCACTCGTGATCCTGTATCACCCGAGCGATGCACAGCTCGACGCGCTCGGCGCGTGGCGGCATGCGTGCGACGCATTGCTCGTCGTCGACAACACGCCGCAGCCCGATGCGCGCGCCCGCGCGCTGTGCGCGCGCGAAGGCATCGCGCTGCTGCATCATGGCAACCGCGGCGGGATCGCGGGCGCGTACAACGCGGGGCTCGCGGCGCTGTTTCGCGACCGCATCGATGCCGTCGCGCTGTTCGACCAGGATTCGTCGGTGCCGGCCGCGTATTTCCCCGCGATGCGCGACGTCTGCGCGGGGCTCGCGGGGCGTGCGTTCCTGGCCGGCCCGCGCATTTTCGACGAGAACGCGCGCAGTTTCCTGCCCGAACTCTCGACCAACGGGATCGGGCTGCGCCGCCTGCGCATCGAGCCGGGCGCGCCGCTGCAGCGCTGCGCGTTCCTGATCTCGTCGGGCTGCGTCGTGTCGCGCGACGCGTTCGACGTGCTCGGCCGCTTCGACGAGACGCTGTTCATCGATCACGTCGACACCGAATACAGCTTCCGCGCGCTGGCGCGCAACGTGCCGCTCTATGTCGTGCCGTCGCTGGTGCTGCCGCACCGGATCGGCGCGAAGCAGCGTCACGCGATCGGCCCTTTTGAAATGACGTCGATGAATCACTCGTGGCAACGGCGCTATTACAGCGCACGCAATGCGGTGCAACTCGGGATGCAGTACGGGCTGCGCTTTCCGGTGGCGATCGTGCCGAACCTGCTGACCCTGTGGCAGGTCGTGCAGATCGCGCTCGTCGAACGCGACAAGCGCGCGAAGCTCGCCGGCATCCTGTTCGGCGTCGCGGATGGCCTGTTCGGCCGGCTCGGCCCGCTCGAACGCACGCGGCCGCGTCTCGCCGCGCGTGCGCAGCGCGTTCAGCAGGGATGAGGGGCGCGATGCGGCTTGTGAAAAAGACGGTGGATCGGGCGCGTGGCGTGAAGGGCGGTTCGATGATGATCGTCGCCGCGGCGGTGTCGCTGGCGTTGAGCGGATGCGTGCCGTCGGGCTTCCTGCCGTCGCTGTCGTTGCGCGCGCCGGCCGACGATGCGCTCGCGCATACGGCCGGCCCCGGCGTGAACGGCGCGTGGCCTGCGCCCGACTGGGTGAAGCAGCTGCGGGATCCGCAACTCGACGCACTGGTCGCCGAGGCATCGCAGCACAACCCCGACCTGCAGGTCGCGCAGGCACGGCTGCGGATCGCGCAGGCGCAGCTTCAGCAGTTCGATTCGTTGACGGGGCTGACGGGCACGGCCGGCGCGACGGTCAGCCGCGCGCGCATGCCGAAGCCGGGCAACGACGTCGCCGACGTATCGGCCGGCGGCTATCGTGTACCCGTCGAGATCTTCGGCGATCCGAACACCTCGCCATCGTCGGTGTTCGTCGGGCTGACCTACCAGCTCGACCTGTGGGGGAAGAACCGCGCCGCGACGAAAAGCCTGATGTCGCTGCGCGAAGCGGCGCGGGTCGAGGCCGAGCAGGTGCGGCTCACGCTCGCGGTGGCGATCGTCACCGTGTACTGCCAGCTCGACCAGGCCTATGCGACGCAGGAGCTGCTGCAGCAGAAACTGAAGGTCAGCCAGCGCGTGACGACCGTGTTGCGCGAGCGCACCGCGCGCGGGCTCGATAATGCGTACGACGCGAGCGACGCATCGATCAAGCGCAGCAAGCTGCTCGCGCAGATCGCGCTGAACGACGAGCAGATCAAGCTTGCGCAATTGCAGCTCGGCGTGCTGTCGGGCCGCGGCCCCGAGCGCGGGCTCGCGCTGCAACGGCCGCGCGTCGGCGCATTCGCGGGCGGCGCGCTGCCCGCGCGGCTGCCGGCCGATCTCCTGGGCCGCCGGCCCGACATCGTCGCCGCGCGGTTGCGCGTCGAAGCCGCGTTCGCGAATGCCGATTCGACGCGCGCGCAGTTCTATCCGGACGTGAACCTCGTCGCGCTCGGCGGCGTGTTCGCGCTGACGCCCGCGTCGCTGTTCTCGCGCGATGCGCTCGCCGGTTCCATCGGCCCGGCGATCTCGCTGCCGATCTTCGATCGCGGCCGGCTGAAGGCGAAGCTCGGTGCGGATGTCGCGCAGGCCGACGTCGCGATCGGGTTGTACAACAAGACCGTCGATGATGCGCTCGGGCAGGTCGCGCAGATCGTCACGTCGCTGCAGACGTCGCAGACGCTCGTCGCGGAGCAGCAGGACGCGGTAGCGGCCGCGCAGAAGATCGTGGAGATCGCGACCGACCGTCACCGGCGCGGCGTGCTGATGCAGAAGGATGTGGATGTCGCGGATCTCACGCTGATCGACGAGCGCGCGCAGATGATCGCATTGCTCGGCCGGCAGCGGACGCTGCGCGTCGGGCTGATCGGCGCGTTGGGCGGCGGGTTCGATGCGGGCGCAACGGTCGCGCAGGCGCCGGCCGGGCATCGCGCGCGTGGCGGGGCGGCGAAGCGAGGCGCGTCGACTGTCGCGCCCGCTGCGACCGCCGTGGCTGCGGCGACCGTCACGCCCGCGCCGACCGCTGCCGCGACCGCGAGCCGATCGATGGCGGGGCCGTCGGCCGATGCGCGGGCGGCGAGTGCGGCCGTGCCGCAGGCCGTCGCTGCATCGAATGCGGGGGCGGCACGGCGCGACGACGTGGCACGCACGCCGGCTGTCGGTGCGACACCTCGCGGCACGCCCGTTCTCGCGCGCGCGGCCGCGGTGAATCCGGCGCCGAGCCCGTCGGTCATGCCGCCGATCCCCCTGTTCCAGCACGATCGTCTGATCGTTACGCAAAGCGACTGATGCACCACGACAACCTTCATACCGCCGCGCCGCCGGCTGCCCTGAACGACCCGGCACTCGACGCGCGCCGCGCGACGCGCCGCAAGCGCTTCATCGTGTTCTTCGCGGTCGTGCTGGTGGCCGCGCTTGCATGGATCGCGTACTGGCTGCTGAGCGATCGCTACTACGAAGACACCGACGACGCATACGTCGCCGGCAGCATCGTGCAGGTCGCCGCGCAGATCCCCGGATCGGTGACCGACGTCGTGGTCGCCGATACGCAGGCCGTGCGCGCCGGCCAGACGCTCGTGAAGCTCGACGACACCGAAGCGTCGGTCGCGTTCGCGCAGGCGAAGGCGCAGCTCGCACAGGCCGTGCGGCAGGTTGCGAACGCGAAGATCTCGAACACGATGTACGTCGAGGCCGTGAATGCGCGGCGCGCCGACCTGTCGCTCGCGCAGCGTGCGTTCGCCGCGCGCTCGGGCGCGGCGGTCGAGATTGTCGCCCCCGAGGAACTCGCGCGTGCGCGCGCGGCGGTCGCCGGCGCGCAGGCGAATCTCGCGGCCGCGCAGGCGCAGCTCGACGCGGCACGCGCGCTCGGCACCAAGCTGCCCGTCGACGAAAGCCCGGCCGTCGTGCAGGCGGCCGCGCAGTTCAAGCTCGCGTACCGGAACCTGAAGCGCACGACGATCGTCGCCCCGGTCGACGGCACGATCGGGCAGCGTTCGGTGCAGGTCGGCCAGCAGGTCGGGCCCGGTGTGCCGCTGATGTCGATCGTGCAGCTCAATCAGCTGTGGATCGAGGCGAATTTCAAGGAAGGGCAGATTCGCCACATGCGCATCGGGCAGCCGGTCGAGATCGTGTCGGATCTGTATGGCTCGCGCGTGAGCTATCGTGGCCGCGTGCAGGGCTTCTCGGCGGGCACCGGCAGCGCATTTTCGATGCTGCCGTCGCAGAATGCGGCCGGCAACTGGATCAAGGTCGTGCAGCGCGTGCCGGTCGTGATCGCGATCGAGCCGCGCGATCTCGCCGCGCATCCGCTGCGCGTCGGGCTGTCGATGCGCGCGACGGTCGACACGCACGACCGCAACGGCCACGCGCTCGACAGCGAGCCGCCGACGCCGGCCGTCAGCACGCGCGTGCACGACGGCGTCGCGAGCGAAGCGGAAAGCGCCGCCGCCGCGATCGTCCGCGAGAATCAGGGCGGGTAGCGCCTGCCCAAAGGCGGGGGAGGCCGGTCGTCAGGGCCGGCCCGCCCGCCGGCGCGTCGTGCTGCGGGTGAATGCCGCGTGCGCCACCTTCCCGTCGTTTCCCGCCCGACTTTCGGTTTTCCGCCATCGATGTCGGCGCCGTTCAAACGCATGTCGCGTTTGAGACATCGGCGCCCCTGCCTCCGGGACTACTCTCGAACAGCACGTTGCGCGTGCGCCGCATGAGCCGGCGCGCCGCGGCGCCATCCAACGAGACATGGAGACAATACGATGAGCAGCAATCGAGGTGTCGTCTATCTTGGGCCGGGCCAGGTCGAAGTTCAGAAAATCGATTATCCGAAGATGGTCGATCCGACCGGCCGTGCGATCGGCCACGGCGTGATCCTGAAAGTGGTCAGCACGAACATCTGCGGTTCCGACCAGCACATGGTGCGCGGCCGCACGACCGCGCCGGTGGGCCTCGTGCTGGGTCACGAGATCACGGGCGAAGTGGTCGAGATCGGCCGCGACGTCGAGACGCTGAAACTCGGCGATCTCGTGTCGGTGCCGTTCAACGTGGCATGCGGTCGCTGTGCGATGTGCAAGGACACGCACACGGGCGTGTGCCTGAACGTGAACCCGTCGCGTGCGGGCGGCGCCTACGGCTACGTCGACATGGGTGGCTGGATCGGCGGCCAGGCCGAGTACGTGCTGGTGCCGTACGCGGATTTCAACCTGCTGAAATTCCCCGATCGCGATCAGGCGATGTCGAAGATCCGCGATCTGACCTGCCTGTCCGACATTTTGCCGACCGGTTATCACGGTGCGGTGAGCGCGGGCGTGAAGCCGGGCTCGACGGTCTATATCGCGGGCGCGGGCCCGGTCGGGATGGCGGCGGCCGCATCGGCGCGCCTGCTCGGCGCGGCGGTGACGATCGTCGGCGACATGAACGCGGAACGCCTCGCGCATGCGCGGGCGATGGGCTTCGAGACGGTCGACCTGTCGAAAGATGCCTCGCTCGGCGAGCAGATCGAGCAGATCCTCGGCGTGCCGGAGATCGACTGCGCGGTCGACTGCGTCGGCTTCGAGGCGCATGGTCACGGTTCGTCGGGCCATTCGGAAGAAGCACCCGCGACGGTGCTGAACTCGCTGATGGAAATCACGCGGCCGGCCGGCGCGATCGGCATTCCGGGCCTGTACGTGACGGACGATCCGGGCGCGAAGGACAAGGCCGCGCAGCACGGCAGCCTGAGCATCCGCTTCGGCCTCGGCTGGGCGAAGTCGCACTCGTTCTTCACGGGCCAGACGCCGGTGCTGAAGTACAACCGTAACCTGATGCAGGCGATCCTGTTCGACCGGCTGCCGATCGCGAAGATCGTCAACGTCGAAGTGATCTCGCTCGACCAGGCGCCGGAAGGCTACAAGAAGTTCGACGGCGGCGCGCCGCGCAAATTCGTCATCGACCCGCACGGGTTGCTGGCGGCGTAACGCGACCGATCACCACGCGGCAATCGAAGGGGCCGGGGCGCTTGAGCGCCCCGGCCCTTTGTGCATTCGGGAATGCGTGCGCTCAGTGCCTGCGATAGCGCCGGGCGAGCAGCTCACGCGTGAACGATCGACCGGGCGACGTTCGCCCGGCTCCGTTCACGTGGTGCGCTCCATCGTGGCGTCGTACTGACCGCGGCAGGCCGCACCGTTCAGGCGTGCGCGCAGCAGCAGCGCATCCTGCGCGGCGCGTACGTTGGCCGCCTGTCCCTTCCACGCCGCCAGCGGCGGCTCCTGCAGTGCGCGCCCATAGGAAAAGCTCAGCAGCCACGGCCGCCCGGCAACGCGATTCATCGCGTCGAGATGCGCCGTCGCTTCCTCGGGCGTCTGTCCGCCGGACAGGAAGAAGATGCCGGGCACTTCGGCCGGCACGACGCTGCGCAACAGGCGCACCGTCGCCTCTGCGACTTCGGCGTGGGCCGGCGGTGCGGTGTGCGTGCTGCCCGCGACGACCATGCTCGGTTTGAGCAACATGTGCGCCAGCACGACCCGATGCCGGTGCAGCGCGTCGAACACGGCGTGCAGCACGGCGTCGGTCACTTGCGCGCAGCGGCCGATCGAATGATCGCCGTCCATCAGCACTTCCGGCTCGACGATCGGCACGACGCCGGCCTCCTGGCAGATCGCCGCATAGCGCGCCAGCGCTTCGGCGTTTGCCTGGATCGCCGCATGGCCCGGCAGCGTGGCGGACACGTTGTACACCGCGCGCCATTTCGCGAACCGCGCGCCTTGCCGCTGGTAGCCGTCGAGGCGCGCCGCAAGCCCATCGAGCCCCTGCGTGATTTCGTCACCGGGCGCGAGCGCGAGCGGGATCTTGCCCGCGTCGACCTTGATGCCGGGCACGATCTGCTGGCGAGCGGCGAGTTCGGGCAACGGCGTGCCGTCGTCCGCACATTGCCCGAGCGTCTCTTCATACAGGATCACGCCGCTGACGAATTCACCGAGGCCCGGTGTGGACAGCAACAGGGTGCGCCATGTGCGGCGGTTCTCTTCGGTCGATTCGACCGCGATCGTCTTGAAGCGCTTCGCGATGGTCGGCCCGCTTTCGTCGGCCGCCAGCAAGCCTTTGCCATCCTGAACGAGTGCCTGGATCGTCGCCTGGAGTGCGCTCTCGGTGCTCATGGAATTCCTCCGCTGAAACCGCCATGCGGCCGTGCCGGCCGCCCGCTGTTCACTTCGTCACATTGTCACGCCGCCTGCCGATTTCATTCTTTGTCGCGCACCGGCCAGAACGCAAGGCGCGTGCCGCGCCTGATTGGCGCGCTCGGGTGGCATCGTCCGTGCCAGGGCGGGTGCGTGTGCCAGTGCCGCGAGGCCGGCGCACCGATGGGCTGCATCGCGTGTTCGACCGTGGAGGTCGGCGGTCGGCCGTCGTTGAGGCGCACGGATGGAAATCACGCGGCCGGCCGATGCGATCGGCATCCCGGGCCTGTACGTGACGGACGATCCGGGCGCGAAGGACAAGGCCGCGCAGCACGGCGGCCTGAGCCTCCGCTTCGGCCTCGGCTGGGCGAAGTCGCACGCCGCGCGGCCCGGAGCGCTGGCGCCCGGCGATCCCCGCCATACGAAATTGCTGCGATAATCATCGCCCGTTCCCGACCCCACCGCCGCCGACCGGCGGCACATTCACGGATGGCCAAGTCACTTCCCCTCGCAGCGTTGCACACGTTCGTCGAAGTGGCGCGCTGCGGCAGCATGAAACAGGCGGCCGACCAGCTCTGCATTTCTCCGGGCGCCGTCAGCCAGCATGTCCGCAATCTCGAGGATCGCCTCGCCGTGCGCCTGTTCGAGCGCACCGGCCGCGAACTCGAGCTGACCGGCACGGGCCGTGCGCTGTTCGACCAGCTCGCCGGCGGCTTCAACGAGATCGAGGCCGCGTGGGCGAACGTGCACGGCGCCAATCGGCGCGTCGTCCGCCTCGCGGTGACGACCACCGCCTCCTTCGCGAACACGTGGCTCGTGCAGCGCCTCGGCGGGTTCAATGCCGCGTACCCGGAAATCGAAATCACGGTCGAGACGCGCGGGCAGCTGGTCGACTTGCGTCGCGACTATGTCGACGTCGCGATCCGGCACGGGTTGGGCCGCTATCCCGGGCACGCATCGTTCCGCATCTGGACCCCCGAGCTGTGGCCCGTCTGCAGCCCGCAACTGTTCGATCCCGCCCGTCCGGTCGCCACGCCGGCCGACTGCCTGTCGTACCCGCTGTTGCAGGACGCGGATCGTGCCGACTGGGCGTTGTGGCTGCGCGCGCAAGGGATCGAGGATGCCCGTGCGCCGCGCGGCGCGAGCTTCAGCGAGGATGCGTTGCTGATCAAGGCGGCGGTCGCCGGGCAGGGCATGGCGCTGGTGCGCGACATCTATGCGCGGGACGAAGTCGCGGCCGGCCGGCTGGTACGTGTGCTCGCACGGCCCTGGCCGACCGAACTGTCCTACTACGTCGTGTGCAGCGAAGCGCGCCAGCACGAGTGGAAGATCGCCGCGTTCCGCGACTGGCTCGCGAGCGAGATCGGCAGCGACGACGACGGCCCGCGCGATCTACTGGCGTGACCCGCGCACGGCGGTGGCCGCGAACCCCTTGAGCTTGCCGGTCGCGAGCGCGGTGCCGAGCAGGATGATCGCGCACCCGGCGACCGTCTGCACCGAGATCGTCTCGTGCAGGAAGATCGCCCCCCATACGACACCGAAGATCGGGATCAGGAACGTGACCGACGCGGCATATTGCGCGCCCGCATGGCGGATCAGCCCGAAATACAGCAGGTAGGCGACGGCCGTGCAGATCGCGCCGAGCAGCACCACCGCGATCCACGCAGACGTGTGAACGGGGCCGTGTGGCCACAGCGGCAGCGCGAGCGGCACGAGCGCGACCGCCGCGAACAACTGGCTGCCGAATGCCGACACGAACGGCCTGACGTTCGCCAGCTTGCGCTTCGAGTAATGCGCGGCGAACCCGTACGACAGCGTCGCGAGCATTGCCGCGGCGATCGCGCGCGGTGCGCCGGGTGTACCGGCACCGACCGCCGAACCGGCGAGCACGACGACGCCGGCAAAGCCCAGCGCGAGACCGAGCGCCTGCGGCTTCGTCAGCGGCGCGCGCAGCCACACGTACGCGACGATCGCGGTCCATAGCGGTGTCGTCGCATTCAGGATCGAATCGGTGCCGGCCGACACGAACAGTGCCGCGTAGGTCAGCAGGCAGAACGGCAGCGCCGAGTTTGCGATGCCGACGACGAACAGTGGCACCAGATGCGAGCGGAATTCCTGTCGCGCCTGCGCGTGGCGCAGCACCGGCGACAACAGCACGGCCGCGATCGCGACGCGCAGCGCGATCAGCGGGACGACGCCGAATTCCGGTGCGCCCATGCGCATGAACAGGAAGGACGCGCCCCAGATGGCAGCCAGGGTCACGAGCTGTAGTGCATTCATCGACGACTCCGTTCGGTGGATCGGGCGACCGGCCGGAACGCGATACGCGCCGGCGCGGGCGGATGACCCATTGAACGTCACGCGCGAGTCGCGACGCAAACGAGGTTTTGTGACGGGCGGTTTAGAAAAATGAATCGACGGACACGCATGCACGGACTGCGCACGCGCGCTCAGTGGCCGCGATAGAGCTGCGCGATTTGCGTATTGCTGGCGGTGGCGCGTCGCGCATGCACGGTGTGCACGCTCACGCGGTGGAATGCGCGGGCACGATGCGCGGCACTGCGGCTGGCCTTCCAGTCCGCCAGGCGAACCGTGGCGGTGGGGTGCGGCCGGTCGCGCGCACGCATGGCCGGCACCGCTCGCGCGACGGCCGTCCGTCCGGCCGATTCGCCGAGATCCGGGCTACCCTGTCGGGCGGCGGCCACCTGCGTTCCATCAGTCGAATGAAACGGATAGACGGGCGCCGGCAAGACCGGCAGCACGGGATCGTTCGACGCGTACGGGCCGGCATCGCTTGCCGTCGCGCCCGAACCATTCGAACCGCGACAGACCGGATCGGCCTTGCACGTCCGGTCGACCGTCACGTAGCCGCCGACCAGCAGCACGAGCGTCAGGATGCTCAGGATCGGTGCGCTCGATGCGCGCGGCCGCCGGAACGCCGCGTTGCGAAGCGCCCGTGCGACGCGCGACGACCACGTGTGAAAGGAGTGCGCCGCATGGGTGGCAGGCGTGTCGCCCGAGGCCTGGCGCACCGGATCGAACGGCCAGTTCCGCTGGCGGCAGACGGGGCAGTGCTCGAGTGCGCGGAAGGCCACGAAGCCGCATTCCCTGCAGCGGCAGCAGGTGGTGCGTCGTGCTTCGGCTCGCGCGTTCAGGATTGCACGCCAGTCGTCGCGCGCGCGGCTTGTCCGGTTGGGCAGGACTCGCATCGCTGGAAGCGGGTGGGCGCCGTCAACGCGGCGAACGGTCGCCGGTCGTCACGATCCTTTCCTGCCAGGCGGCCGGTCGGCTCGTGCCGGAATCCGGTGGAGCATGCGTCGTCGACGGTCGTTCGCATGCGGTGCTCATGAGGTTCTCCATGACGTCGGGTGCGCGGAACGCGTTCGTCCGTGGCGGCCTACCGCTTCATTCTTGGTCGCAGGCGCGTGAAACGCAAGGCACAACAGGCCGCTGTAATTCGTCTGATTCGCGGCTAGGCGTCCTGCCGCTGCCGGGCCGCGAGCATCCCGATGGTCTGCATCGCGTGCTCGACGGCCGGTGTCCACGGCCGGCCGTAATTGAGCCGAAGATAGCGGCGGAATCCGCCGGTCGCGGAAAAGATCGGCCCCGGCGCGATGCTGACGCCGCCTTCCATCGCATCGTCGAACAGATGCATCGCATCCACGCGCGGCGGCAGTTCGATCCACAGGAAATACCCGCCGCGCGGCGCGAATACCTCGGTGCCGGCCGGAAAATACGCGCGCACGGCCGCGAGCATCTGCGCCTGATGGGCGGCGAGATTGCGGCGCAGCCTGCGCAGGAAGCGGTCGTACGCGCCGTCGCGCAGGTAGCTCGAAATCGCCATCTGCGCGGGCACGTCGGCCGCCGGCGCACTCGCGCCTTTTGCCTGACGGATCTGCCGCACGTAGCGTCCGGCCGCGACCCAGCCGATCCGGAACCCGGGCGCGAGGCACTTCGAGAACGAACCGCAATGCAGGACGAGCCCGCTGTCGTCATACAGCTTGGCGGGGCGCGTGGGTGCCGTGCCGAAATGCAACTCGCCATAGACGTCGTCCTCGATCAACGGCACGTTGCGTGCCGCGAGCAGGTCGATCAGCGCACGCTTGCGCTCGTCGGTGAGTGTCGCGCCGGTCGGGTTGTGGAACGACGTCATGAACCAGCACGCGCGCACCGGATGCGTGTCGAGTGCCTGCGCGAGTGCATCGAGGTCGAGGCCCGTGCGCGGGTCGACCGGAATCTCGACGGCCTTCAGGTGCAGGCGCTGCACGGCATGCAGCACCGCATGGAACGCGGGCCGTTCAATCGCGACGATGTCGCCGGGGCGCGTGAGCGCCTGCAGGCTCAGCGTCAGCGCTTCGAGCGCGCCGGTCGTGATGACGATCTCATCCATCGGCAACGCCGCGCCCGCGTTCAGGTAGCGCAATGCAATCTGGCGACGCAGCGCGTCGTAGCCGGGCGGCAATCCCGAGAGCAGTTTCGTGCGGTCCATGCTGCGCGCCGCCGACGCAACGTAGCGCCACAGGCTGCTCATCGGGAACAGCGAATAGCTGGCGAATGCGGAGCCGAGTGGCACGACGTCGTCGCATTTGAGCGAATCGAGCAGACGCAACAGCGTGTCGTCGTCGCCGATGGGTGCGGCGGCCGGCTTGCGCGGCGGATCGTGGCCGAATCGAAGGTGTTTGTCTTCGAGGTTCGCAACGAAATATCCGGACCGTGCGCGCGCGACGATCAGACCCTCGCTTTCGAGCGCGTAGTACGCGCGAAACACGGTGGACGGGCTTACGCCGTATGCACGGCACGCGGCACGCACGGTCGGGATGCGCGCACCGGGGGCCAGATCTCCACGCCGGATCGACTCGGAAATCGTCCGGGCGAGCATCGCATAACGCTTCATGCCTGCCTCAAGTCGAGCAGCTTTGTGCCGAAAAAAGAGTAGCACGGCGCGCGCTGCGCGACAGGCCTCGTTATCCCGTGATCCGCTTGTTTTTCACGGGCTCTGATCCTGTTTTTCGGCGCGACTCGCTGGCATGCTTTCGCCGCTCAAGCAATCTTCGTTCCCGACATTGACCGATACGGAATTCACGCTGTCCGCCGGCTGATCCGTGGCCCGTGCGCCGGTGCGTGCGAGGTCTAGTCAGCGGTGTCATGACCCTAACCGGAAACCTTCAGCGTGAAATCGAATACTCTCGTCGCGGGCCTCGTGGCCGGCCTCGCCCTCAACCTGCTCGGCGCCGCCGCGCAGGCCGCCTGCATCAGCAATCCGCCGACGCAATCCAACGCGACGTTTCCCGCCACACTGACCGGCAAGCTCGTCTATCACAGCTACGTCAAGTACGGCGACGGCACGAGCCAGCTGTTCCTCTACGACTTCTCGGCCCATACGCTGACGCAACTGAGCAAGAGCGCGTGGGGCATCACCGATCCGATGAACGGCGTGTTCAGCCCCGACGGCAAGTGGCTCGCGTTCATGGGCATCAGCAACGGCGCATGGAACGTATTCATGCTGCAGCTCGGCGCGGGCACGCCGCCGGTCAACCTGACGAACAGCACCGGCGCGACGCGTAACGAGGATCCGAAATTCAGCGCGGACGGCAAGACCCTCGTGTTCAAGCAGAACGGCGACGTCAAGCAGGCGACGCTGTCGTACACGAGCGCGGGCCCGGTCTTCACGTCGGTCGTGAGCCTGACGAATGCGCCGGCCGGCGCCGAATACTCGATGCCGTTCCTCGCGCCGGATGCGAGCGCCGTGTACTACGCGACCGGCACCGGCGCGAACATGGGGCTGATGAAGCGCACGCTCGCGACCGGTGTCACCGCCACGTTCGATCACCCGGCCGGGCTGCAGACGTACTACCCGATCGTGCGTGGGGACGGCATGGTGTTCTATGCACGCTGGAAAGACAGCGGCCAGGCCGACCAGATCTATACGAAGACCGCGGACCCGGCGTCGACGCCGAACGCATTGCCGATCAACGACTGCGTGAGCAACAACTCGGATCCGGCACCGGTGAGCGGCACGAACTACGTGTTCTTCTCGTCGACGACGGCGGGCGGCTATCAGCTCTACGTCGGTGACGTGACGACCGGCCAGCGCTGGAGCCTGTCGCAGTTCGGCGTGAACGCCGACACGACGAAGGCCAAGCTCGGGTCGAGCTACTACGGTGGCCCGGCTGCCGCACAGCCGACACTGCTGTCGCAAGGCCACCCGGCTGCCGCATCGGCGAGCTACAACGCGTCGCTCACGCCCGACAAGGCGTTCGACGGCAACACCACGAGCACGCGCTGGGATTCGCCGGAGGGTGCGGGCGTCGATCCGCAATGGATCTCCGTGGATCTCGGTGCGACGAAGACGATCAACAGCATCGATCTCTACTGGGATGCGGGCGCGCTCGTCTACCAGATCCAGGTGTCGAACGACAACGCGAACTGGACGACGATCTACTCGACGAACAACGGCGTGTCATACGGCCACGTGACGCTGCCGAACCTGAACGGGCATGGGCGCTACGTGCGGATGTATGGCACGAAGCGCGCGACGCAGTGGGGTTATTCGCTCGACGAAATGCAGGTGTGGGGATCGTAAGCGCAAAGAAAAAAGCGACCTTCGAGGTCGCTTTTTTCATAGGGCAATCGCGGTGAGGCTCACGCATGCAGCACATGCGTGGGGAATGCCGGGCTGGCGCTCGTCGCACCCTGCGCAAGCGGCGCGACCTGCTTGCGGCGCTCGCGCGTCGGCGCGACGCCGAACGCGTCGCGATAGCTCTTGCTGAAATGGCACGCCGACTGGAAGCCGCACGCCATCGTGATGTGCATGATCGACATGTCGGTCTGCAGCAGCAGTTCGCGCGCGCGGCGCAGCCGCAGCGTCAGGTAGTAGTGCGTCGGCGTCATCCCGAGGTGTTCGCGGAACAGGCGCTGCAGTTGCCGCTGCGACATGTTCGCGAGCCGCGCGAGCTCCTCGCGCGACAGCGGCTCCTCGATGTTGTTTTCCATCAGCGAGATCACTTCGAACAGCGACTTGTTCGCGGAGCCGAGGCGCGCGACGAGCGGCATGCGTTGCTGCGCGCTCGTGTCACGCACGTGTTCGACGATGAACTGCTCGGCGATCTGCGTGACGCGCGCGGTGCCCACGCGCGCGGCGATCAGGTTCAGCATCATGTCGAGCGGCGCGACGCCACCCGTGCACGTGATGCGGTCGCGGTCGATCACGAACAGTTCCTTCAGGAAGCGCGTGTCCGGAAACTCTTCCTTCAGCGCCGACATGTTTTCCCAGTGGATCGCGCATGCGTAGCCCGCGAGCAGTCCCGACTTTGCGAGTGCATAGGTGCCCGTGCACAGGCTGCCGAGCGGGATGCCCGAGCGCGCAAAGCGGCGCAGCGTCGACAGATGGGCGGGCGTGGTCGCGCGCTGCACGTCGACGCCGCCGCACACGAACACGATGTCCGGTTGCCCCACGCATTCGGCCGGGCCGGTGTCGACCGTCAGGCCGTTGCTCGCGGTGACCGGGCCGCCGTCCGGGCTGATGACCGACCAGCGGTAGAGCGGTTGGCCGCTCAGGTAGTTCGCCATCCGAAGCACCTCGATCGCATTCGTAAATGCGATCATCGTGAAATTCGGTAATGGCATGAACGCGAAGTGGGACAGCGACGCTGTGCGGTCGGGCGACATGGGGAGCGTTCCTTGAATCTCTAATAGCTATACGCCCGGGAGGCACGGATCGGGCTGCGGTATTGTGTGAGCCAGCGCAACAAGCGTGCCATACGGCTAAACCCTAGCTCCATACGTTGTATGGCTGAAAGCGGCATGCTGCACTGCACCGTATTCGTGACGCGTTGCACCCCGACCGGGCGGCAATCGCACCGCCTGCGTGCCTGTTCATAGGTGAACGACAGGAGGCGGTTTGCTTGGTCATCCGAAAAAGCACGACCGGTCACTTGTATAAAACGGACGCGGATGGCGGAAAAGGCAAAGAACGCGTCTAAATTCATCAATCCGCCGAAAATCCGAACGACAAGAATAGAGCCGTCGGCAGCCTTGTACGGGACGAGCGGGAAACCCAGGCAGGGCGGGCCTTGAGCTTCGGTTTCAGCCCCTTATTCTTCGTCACGGACGCACTATGTCGAACACCCAGCCTTTCTTCTCGCAGCCCCTGGCCGAGCGCGACGCGCCGGTGCGCAGCGCCATCCTGAAGGAACTCGAGCGTCAGCAGTCGCAGGTCGAGCTGATCGCGTCGGAAAACATCGTGTCGCGTGCGGTGCTGGAGGCACAAGGCTCGGTGCTGACCAACAAGTACGCGGAAGGCTATCCCGGCAAGCGCTACTACGGCGGCTGCGAGTTCGCGGACGAAGTCGAGGCGCTGGCGATCGAGCGCGTCAAGCAGATCTTCAACGCCGGCTATGCGAACGTGCAGCCGCACTCGGGCGCGCAGGCGAACGGCTCGGTGATGCTCGCGCTGGCCAAGCCGGGCGACACGGTGCTCGGCATGTCGCTCGACGCCGGCGGCCACCTGACGCACGGCGCGAAGCCGGCGCTGTCGGGCAAGTGGTTCAACGCCGTGCAGTACGGCGTGAACCGCGACACGATGCTGATCGACTACGACCAGGTCGAAGCGCTTGCGCACGAGCACAAGCCGAACCTGATCATCGCCGGCTTCTCGGCGTACCCGCGTGCGCTCGATTTCGCACGCTTCCGCGCGATCGCCGACAGCGTCGGCGCGAAGCTGATGGTCGACATGGCGCACATCGCCGGCGTGATCGCCGCGGGCCGCCACGCGAACCCGGTCGAGCATGCGCACGTCGTCACGTCGACCACCCACAAGACGCTGCGCGGCCCGCGCGGCGGCTTCGTGCTGACCAATGACGAGGACATCGCGAAGAAGATCAACTCGGCCGTGTTCCCCGGCCTGCAGGGCGGCCCGTTGATGCACGTGATCGCCGGCAAGGCCGTCGCGTTCGGCGAAGTGCTGCATGCGGACTTCAAGGCCTACATCGACAACGTGCTCGCGAATGCGCAGGCGCTCGGCGAAGTGCTGAAGGCCGGCGGCGTCGATCTCGTCACGGGCGGCACCGACAACCACCTGCTGCTGGTCGACCTGCGCCCGAAGGGCCTGAAAGGCGCGCCGGTCGAGCAGGCGCTCGAACGCGCGGGCATCACCTGCAACAAGAACGGCATTCCGTTCGACACCGAGAAGCCGACCGTCACGTCGGGCATCCGCCTCGGCACGCCGGCCGGCACGACGCGCGGCTTCGGCGTCGCGGAATTCCGCGAGGTGGGCCGCCTGATCCTGGAAGTGTTCGACGCGCTGCGCGCGAACCCGGAAGGCGACCACGCGACCGAACAGCGCGTGCGCCGCGAGATCTTCGCGTTGTGCGAACGCTTCCCGATCTATTGATCCCACCGACCCGACAATACTGGAGCAACACATGAGCACGCTGCATCAAGACAGCATCATCATCGACGGGCTGAACATCTCGAAGTTCGAGAAGCCGGTGTTCGAAGACATGCGCAAGGGTGGCATCACCGCCGCGAACTGTACGGTGTCGGTGTGGGAGAACTTCACGAAGACCGTCGACAACATCGGCGTGATGAAGAAGAAGATCCGCGACAACGGCGAGCTGCTGACGCTGGTGCGCACGACGGAAGACATCTTCCGCGCGAAGAAGGAAAACAAGACGGGCGTGATCCTCGGCTTCCAGAACGCGCATGCGTTCGAGGACAACCTCGGCTACATCGAAGCGTTCGCCGACATGGGCGTGCGCGTCGTGCAGCTCTGCTACAACACGCAGAACCTGGTCGGCACCGGTTGCTACGAGCGTGACGGCGGGCTGTCGGACTTCGGCCGCGAAGTGATCACCGAGATGAACCGCGTCGGGATCATGGTCGACCTGTCGCACGTGGGCGGCAACACGTCGTCGGAAGCGATCGCGTTCTCGAAGAAGCCGGTGTGCTACTCGCACTGCCTGCCGTCGGGCCTGAAGGAGCATCCGCGCAACAAGAGCGACGAGCAACTGAAGGAGATCGCCGATGCAGGCGGCTTCGTCGGCGTGACGATGTTCGCGCCGTTCCTGAAGCGCGGGATCGAAGCGAACATCGACGACTACATCGAGGCGATCGAGTACGTCGTGAACCTGATCGGCGAAGACGCGGTCGGCATCGGCACGGATTTCACGCAGGATTTCGCGAAGGAATTCTTCGACATGCTGACGCACGACAAGGGCCGCTATCGCCAGCTGACGAACTTCGGCAAGGTGATCAACCCGGACGGCATCCGCACGATCGGCGAATTCCCGAACCTGACCGCGGCGATGGAACGCCACGGCTGGAAGGAGTCGCGTATCCGCAAGATCATGGGCGAGAACTGGGTGCGCGTGTTCAAGGACGTGTGGGGCGCGTAAGCGCCGCGAACGCCGAACCACCCTCAGCGATTCAACATTACAAGAAATCGGGACGTGCCCGCGCAAGCCGCGCGGGCGCGCGGACGATGTCGCGCCTGCGCACTGAGCCGCGCGGCCACTTTCCTCACGGAGTCACACGATGCAACCGCAACTGCCGATCAACGTCGATCCCGATACCGGCGTCTGGACCACCGACGCGCTGCCGATGCTGTACGTGCCGCGCCACTTCTTCACGAACAACCACGTCGCCGTCGAGGAAGCGCTCGGCGTCGAAGCGTATGCCGAGATCCTCTACAAGGCCGGCTACAAGTCCGCATACCACTGGTGCGACAAGGAAGCCAAGCTGCACGGCCTGACCGGCATGGCCGTGTTCGAGCACTACCTGAAGCGCCTGTCGCAGCGCGGCTGGGGCCTGTTCTCGATCATCGAGGCCGATCCGGCCAGCGCGCGCGCCAGGATCGAGCTGCGCCACTCGTCGTTCGTGCTCCAGCAGCCGGGCAAGGAAGGCAAGCTCTGCTACATGTTCGCGGGCTGGTTCGCCGGCGCGATGGACTGGGTCAACGACACGACGCCGGAAGGCAAGGGCGCCCCGCGCGCGCAATCGAAGGAAGTGCAGTGCGCGGCCGAGCATCACGATCACTGCGTGTTCGAAGTGTCGCCGATCGCGCACTGATGCCCTGACGCACTGATTCACCGAAACAGAACAACACCCGCAACACGAGACATTCGAACGCCAGAGGTCGCCAGCGATGCGTTATCCCCACCTGTTCAAACCCATGCAGCTGAACCAGCTGACGCTGCGCAACCGGATCGTCAGCACCGCGCATGCGGAGGTGTATGCCGAGCCGGGCGGCCTGCCGGGCGACCGCTATATCCGCTACTACGAAGAAAAGGCCAAGGGTGGCGTGGGCCTCGCGATCTGCGGCGGGTCGAGCCCGGTGTCGATCGACAGCCCGCAGGGCTGGTGGAAATCGGTGAACCTGTCGAACGACAAGATCATCGATCCGCTTACGCGGCTGGCCGACGCGATGCACAAGCACGGCGCGAAGATCATGATCCAGGCGACGCACATGGGCCGCCGCTCGTCGTTCCACGGCGAGCACTGGCCGCACCTGATGTCGCCGTCGGGCGTGCGCGAACCCGTGCACCGCGGTAACGCGAAGATCATTGAGATCGAGGAAATCCGCCGCATCATCGGCGATTTCGCGGCGGCCGCGAAGCGCGTGAAGGCGGCCGGCATGGACGGCATCGAAATCTCGGCTGCGCACCAGCACCTGATCGACCAGTTCTGGAGCAAGCGCTCGAACCACCGCACCGACGAATGGGGCGGCAGCCTGGAGAACCGGCTGCGCTTCGGCATCGAAGTGCTGACGGCCGTGCGTGAGGCGGTCGGCAAGGATTTCTGCGTCGGCCTGCGCATGTGCGGCGACGAATTCCACGAGGATGGCCTCGATCACGAAGCGCTGAAGGAAATCGCGCAGGCGATGTCGGAGACGGGCCTGATCGACTACCTGAGCGTGGTGGGCTCGGGCGGCGATACGCACAACACGATCGCCAACTGCATGCCGCCGATGGCGCTGCCGCCGGAGCCGTTCGTGCACCTCGCGGCCGGCATCAAGTCGGTCGTGAAGATTCCGGTGATGCACGCGCAGAGCATCCGCGATGCGGGCCAGGCCGAGCGCCTGCTCGCGACCGGCATGATCGACCTGGTCGGCATGACGCGCGCGCAGATCGCCGATCCGCACATGGTGATCAAGATCCGCGACGGCCGCGAAGACGAAATCAAGCAGTGCGTCGGCGCGAACTACTGCATCGACCGCCAGTACAACGGCCTCGACGTGCTGTGCATCCAGAACGCCGCGACGTCGCGCGAAGCGACGATGCCGCACATCATCGAGAAGTCGCGCGGCCCGAAGCGCAAGGTCGTGGTGGTCGGCGCGGGCCCGGCGGGCCTGGAAGCGGCGCGTGTCGCGAAGCTGCGCGGCCACGACGTCGTGCTGTTCGAAAAGAACGCGGAAGTCGGCGGGCAGGTGATGATCGCGGCGAAGGCGCCGCAACGCGAACAGATGTCGGGGATCATCCGCTGGTTCGACATGGAAACGAAGCGCCTGGGCGTCGATCGACGCCTCGGCGTCGCCGCCGACGAGAAGATGATCATGGCCGAGAAGCCGGACATCGTCGTGCTCGCGACGGGCGGGTCGAGCTTCACGTGGCAGGTGCCGGGCTGGGGCGTGGCCGAGGGCCTCGCCGTCAGCTCGTGGGACATCCTGACGGGCAAGGTCGAGCCGAAGCAGAACGTGCTGCTGTTCGACGGCGTGAGCACGCATGCGGGCGCCGGCGTGGCCGACTTCATGGCGAGCCGCGGCTCGAAGGTCGAGGTCGTCACGCCTGACGTGAAGGTGGCCGACGATTGCGGCGGCACGACGTTCCCGATCTTCTATCGCCGCCTGTACGCATTCGGCGTGATCCCGACGCCGAACACGATGCTCGATCGCGTCTATGAAGAGGACGGCAAGCTGATCGCCGTGCTGCGCAACGAGTACACGGAAGAGCTCGAAGAGCGCGCCGTCGACCAGGTGGTGATCGAGAACGGTTCGTCGCCGAACGACGAGCTGTACTGGAAGCTCAAGCCGGAATCGGTGAACCGCGGCCAGATCGATCCGCACACGCTGTTCGCGGCCGAGCCGCAGCCGTGCCTGTCGGAAGAACTCGGCAATGGCCGTTTCCTGCTGTTCCGTGTCGGCGACTGCATCTCGATGCACAACGTCCACGGTGCGATCTACGACTCGCTGCGTCTCGTGAAGGATTTCTAAACGATGAACCCGTCCTTCCTCATTACCGCCCTGTTGTGGCTGTCGATGGCGGGGCTCGCGTTCGCGGTCGCGAAGCGCTCGTCATACTGGCGTCTCGGCCGGGCCACCGCGCCCGGCTCGTTCGGCGTCGCGAACCTGTTCGCGATCCCGAAGCGCTACTTCGTCGACCTGCACCACGTGGTCGCCCGCGATCCGTACATCGCGAAGACGCACGTCGCGACCGCCGGTGGCGCGATCGGCGCGCTCGCGCTGGTGTTCATCAACTACGGCCTCGCGATCTACTCGCCGTGGCTCGACAAGCTGATCTTCCTGTCGGCGCTCGCGATGCTGGTCGGCGCGGTGTTCGTGTGGCGCCGGCGCGCGGCCAAGGACGTGCCGGCCCGCCTGTCGCGCGGCCCGTGGAATACGCTGCCCTGGCTGCTCGGCTCGTTCGCGCTCGGCCTCGTGCTGTTCATGCTGGTGCCGATCGGCGCGATGTCGGGTGCGTTCGCGGTGCTCTGTGCCGTGCTGATCGGTGTCGGTGCATTCACGATGACGGTCGGCGCCGCGAAGGGCGGGCCGATGAAGCACGCGATCGCCGGCCTGCTGCACCTGGCCTTCCACCCGCGCCAGGAGCGCTTCGCGGCCACCCGCGAATCGTTCACGGGCAACGGTACGGCCACGCCGCCGACCGCGCTGAAGCTGCCGGACATCGAGCATCAGGAGTACGGCGTCGAGAAGCCGGTCGAATTCCGCTGGAACCAGCTGCTGAGCTTCGACGCATGCGTGCAGTGCGGCAAGTGCGAAGCCGCGTGCCCCGCGTTCGCGTCGGGCCAGCCGCTGAACCCGAAGAAGCTGATCCAGGATCTGGTCGTCGGGATGGCGGGCGGAACCGATGCGGCATACGCGGGCAGCCCGTCGCCGGGCCTCGCGGTCGGCCAGCATCGCGGCGAGCCGAACGGCCCGATCGTGTCGGGCCTGATCGAAGAGCAGACGCTGTGGTCGTGCACCACCTGCCGCGCATGCGTGCAGGAATGCCCGATGCTGATCGAGCACGTCGATGCGATCGTCGACATGCGCCGCAACCGCACGCTCGTGCACGGCACGGTGCCGGGCAAGGGCCAGGAAGTGCTCGCGAACCTGCGTGAAACCGGCACGATGGGCGGCTACGACACGACCGCGCGCTACGACTGGTCGGTCGACCTGAGCGCGCCCGTCGCACAGCCCGGCAAGCCGGTCGACGTGCTGTTCGTCGCGGGCGAAGGCGCGTTCGACATGCGCTACCAGCGCACGCTGCGCGCGTTCGTCAAGGTGCTGAACAAGGCGGGCGTCGACTATGCGGTGCTCGGCTCGACCGAAACCGATACGGGCGACGTCGCACGCCGGCTCGGCGACGAAGCGACGTTCCAGCAGATGGCGAAGCGCCTGATCGGCACGCTCGGCACGCTGTCGTACAAGCAGATCGTGACGGCCGACCCGCACGTGATGCACAGCCTGCGCAACGAATACCGTGCGCTCGGGCTGCGCGTGACGGTCAAGCACCATACGACCTACCTCGCCGAACTGGCAGAGAGCGGCAAGATCGCACCGAAGGCCGTCGAAGCGCTGCGCGAGAAGCGCACCACGTATCACGACCCGTGCTACCTCGGCCGCTACAACGGCGAGACGGAAGCGCCGCGCAAGCTGCTGAAGACGATCGGCATCCAGGTCGTCGAAATGGAGCGCAACGGCATGCGCGGCCGCTGCTGCGGCGGTGGCGGCGGTGCGCCGCTGACCGACATCCCCGGCAAGCAGCGCATTCCCGACATCCGTATCGCCGATGCACGCACGATCGGCGCGGACGTGGTCGCGGTTGCCTGCCCGAACTGCACGGCGATGCTCGAAGGCGTCGTGGGCCCGCGCCCCGACGTGCTCGACGTGGCCGAACTCGTTGCCGCCTCGCTGGAGTGAATCGATGAACACGATCAAACGAATCGATCCGCGCCGGCCGTTCATCATCACGGCCGCCGGCCTGAAGCGCATCACGCTCGGCGAGGAAGGCAGCGCCGATGAGAACGCCGCGCACGGGTCCGTGCACGGTCATGGCGCAGCGGCCGCGAAGCCGCGCCGCGCGGTGCAGGATCCGAAGCACGTGATGCTGGTGGTCGCGCACAGTGAACGTGGCGCGCTCGACGATCATTCGCGGCAGGCAATCGCTGCCGCCGCGCTGCTCGCCGATGCGCAGACCGAAGTCGCGCTGCTCGCGTTCGGCGAGCTGAAGGACGACGTGGCCGAACTGGGCGTCGACAAGCTGCTGGAACTCGCCGGCTTCGAGCGCCGTGCGTTCGACCCTGAAAGCGAACTGCAAGCGTTGCAGGCATGCGTTGCGGCACTCGCGCCGAAACACGTGTTCGTGCCCGATAACGCGACGGGCGACGGCGATCTCGGCCGGCGTTACGCAGCGGCCGCCGGTGCGAGCGTCGCGACGCACGTCGTCGAGATCGACGCAAAGCATGTCGGCGCGTATGCGCACGCCGGGCGCGCGTTCGCCACCCGAGCGCTGCCCGACGTGATCCTGCTCGCGCAGAACGCGGTCGACGCGAAGCTGCCGTTCGTCGGTGCGGGCGAACGCCTGGCCGCCGACTTCATCCGCCCGGTGCATGACGCCGCGCAGCCGTACCGCGATCTCGGTCTCGACGAAATCGATGCGGCCCAGGTCGCACTCGAGGAAGCCGATTTCATCGTGTCGGCCGGCAACGGCGTGTCCGACATCGGCGCGTTCGAGCGGCTGGCCGGCGCGTTCGGCGCGGCGATCGGCGCGAGCCGTGTCGCGGTCGACAACGGCCACTTCACGCGCGACAAGCAGGTGGGTGCAACCGGCAAGACGGTCGAGGCGAGCGTGTACATCGCGTTCGGCATCTCGGGCGCGGTGCAGCACCTGCAGGGGATCAAGGACTGCCGCCACGTGATCGCCGTGAACCTCGACGGCAGTGCGCCGATCGCGAAGCGCGCGAACCTGACGGTGGTGGGCGACGCGCAGGGCACGATCGCCGCGCTGATCGAACAGGTGCAGGCTGCGCGCGTCGCGCGTGGCGAATCGCCGGCCGCGGTCGGCACCCGTGAACCGGAAGGAGTCGCCGCATGAACGCCCCCCGCCAGTTGCAACGCATCGCGGTGCTCGTGTCCGTCGGCCGCCACCCGGTCAGCGGCGTCGCGCGCTATAGCCGCAACGACGCAGCCGCGCTCGAAACCGGCCGCCAGCTCGCGGAGCGGCATCACGCGAAGCTCGACGTGATCCATGCGGGCGACCCCGCGAATGCTGCGCTTGCCGAATATCTCGCGCTCGGCGCACGGGAGGTCGAGGTGCTGGCCTGCCGCGACGACGACGATGCCGTGCACGCGCTCGCCGCTCGCGTCGAGGACTACGACCTCGTGCTGACCGGCACGCGCGCCGAGGGCGCGTACGACACAGGGATGCTGCCGTATCGCATCGCCGCGACGCTCGGCTATCCGCTCGTCGGCTCGGCCGTCGACGTGACGGTTGAAGGCGGTCGCGTGGCCGTCCGGCAATTTTTGCCGAAAGGGCTGCGGCGGCGCGTCGACGCGGCGCTGCCGGCCGTCGTCGCCGTCCATCCGCTGGCCAATGCCGAGCCGCGCTACGCGTATGCGCGGCTGCGCGCCGGCGCGATCCGGCCCGCGCTCGCGGCACCCGGCGCGGACGCCGACGCGGCCGCGTGGAAGGTCGGCCCGATCGAGCGTAAACCCGTAAAGCTGGTCGCCGCCGAGAAGCGCTCCGGGCATGCCCGGATGCTGTCCGCGACGACGACCGAAAGCCGTGGCGGCAACGTCGTAAATGAAGGGAGTTCGGTCGAAAAAGCACAAGTGATCCTCGCGTATTTGCGCGAGCATCAGCTCATCGACTACTGATTTTGATGCCTGTCGGCAAGAACCCAGGGATGCAAGGAATCCGGAGCAAACGATGAAAGTATCGGCAGACATTCGTGCATTGATCGAGCGGCGCAAGGAAGGGCACAGCCTCGAAGCGCCGTTCTACACGAGCGAGGACATCTTCGCGCTCGACATGGAGGCGATTTTCCGCCAGCACTGGATCCAGGTGGCGGTCGAACCGGACATTCCGGAGCCGGGCGACTACGTGACCGTGGAACTGGGGAGCGATTCGATCCTGATCGTGCGCGACGACGACATGGCGATCCGCGCGTTCCACAACGTGTGCCGTCACCGCGGCGCGCGCCTGTGCAACGAGGACAAGGGCTCGGTCGGCAACATCGTGTGCCCGTACCACAGCTGGACCTACAACCTGACGGGCCAGCTGATGTTCGCCGAGCACATGGGCGAGAAGTTCGACCGCTGCAAGCACAGCCTGAAGTCGGTGCACGTCGAGAACCTCGCGGGCCTGATCTTCGTCTGCCTGGCCGACGAGCCGCCCGCCGACTTCGCGCAGCTGCGCGCCGAGATGGAGCCGTACCTGCTGCCGCACGATCTGCCGAGCACGAAGATCGCCGCGCAGATCGACATCATCGAGGAAGGCAACTGGAAGCTCACGATGGAGAACAACCGCGAGTGCTATCACTGCGTCGCGAACCATCCGGAGCTCACCATCTCGCTGTACGAATACGGCTTCGGCTACCAGCGTTCCGACGCGAACGCCGAAGGCATGGACGCGTTCGCTGAAACGTGCGTGCGTCGCGGCAAGGAGTGGGCCGAAATGGGCCTGCCGTCCGAAGAGATCGAGAAGCTGCTCGACGTGACGGGTTTCCGCACGCAGCGCCTGCCGCTCGATCGCCACGGCGAATCGCAGACGCTCGATGCGAAGGTCGCGTCGAGGAAGCTGCTCGGCGGCTTCGACAAGGCCGACCTCGGCGGGCTGTCGTTCTGGACGCAGCCGAACTCGTGGCACCACTTCATGAGCGATCACATCGTGACGTTCTCGGTGATCCCGCTGTCGGCCGGCAAGACGCTCGTGCGCACGAAGTGGCTCGTGCACAAGGACGCGAAGGAAGGCATCGATTACGACGTGAAGAACCTCACGGCCGTGTGGAACGCGACCAACGACCAGGATCGCGCGCTCGTCGAGTTCTCGCAGCGCGGCGCAACCAGCAGCGCGTACGAGCCGGGCCCGTATTCGCCGTTCACGGAAGGTCTCGTCGAAAAATTCTCGGCCTGGTACATCGGCCGGCTCGCCGAAAAAACCGGCGAATAAGCGTACAGCAGCGGACAAGCGGAGTCACTGATGAAACAACCCCCACGCTCACTTTGCTCGCTGCCCCCCAAGGGGGCGGCCAACCTCCTTGGGGCGGCCCGGCGGAGGTTGCCATGATGCGAGATGCGGCCAACTTCGAGCCGACGGACAGCCGGGTGACGCACCCGGCGTTCTGGAACGCCCTTCCCGAGCGCTGGACGAGCGACGTCGAGGAAACGCTGGTGTGTTGCCACGTGCGGCAGGAAACGCACGACGTGAAGAGTTTCTTCTTCCGTTCGCCGCAGGGCCGCTCGTTTTCGTTCGAGCCCGGGCAGTTCCTCACGCTCGAGCTCGACATCGACGGCGAAACGATCAACCGCTGCTACACGATCTCGTCGTCGCCCGCGCGGCCGCACACGGTGTCGATCACGGTGAAGCGCGTGCCGGGCGGCAAGGTGTCGAACTGGCTGCACGACAACCTGCAGCCGGGCTCGCCGGTGCGCGTGCTCGGCCCGGCCGGCGAGTTCACGTGCGCACGGCATCCGGCGCGCAAGTACCTGTTCCTGTCGGCCGGATCGGGCGTCACGCCGCTGATGTCGATGAGCCGCGCGCACCATGATCTCGCGGAAGATCGCGACATCCTGTTCGTGCACAGCGCGCGCACGCCGGACGACATCATCTTCGCGCGCGAGCTCGACCTGATCGCGTCGAACCACACGAACTTCCGCACGTCGTTCGTCGTCGAGCGCGTCGGTGCGCGCACCAACTGGCCGGGCGTCACGGGCTTCCTGACGCTGCCGCTGCTGAAGCTGATCGCACCGGATTTCATGGAGCGCGAGATCTTCACGTGCGGCCCCGCGCCGTACATGAAGGCCGTGCGCGACCTGCTCGACGAAGCCGGCTTCGATCGCAAGCAGTATCACGAGGAAAGCTTCTCGTTCGAAACGCTCGCGCAGACCGCGAGCGACGAGCTACTCGCCGATCTCGCCCCGCCGGCCGAAGGCGCCGACACCGACACGAAGCAGTACACGGTCAGCTTCGCAAAGAGCAATCGCGAGATTTCGTGCGGCTCGGAGCAGCACGTGCTCGACGCGGCACGCCAGTCGGGTGTGCGGCTGCCGGCCTCGTGCACGCAGGGCATGTGCGGCACCTGCAAGGTGAAGCTCGTGTCGGGGCAGGTTGAAATGAAACACAACGGCGGCATCCGCCAGCGCGAGATCGACCAGGGCATGGTGCTGCTGTGCTGCAGCAAGCCGCTGTCGGACCTCGTGATCGACAAGTAGTCGCAACACACCATCGGCTGTCCGGGTGCGTCGCACCCGGACAAGCATCCGTCGGAAAACAACGATACCGCGGATTTGTGGTTGAAGAACCTAGAGAGACAACGCGCACGGTGCGCACATCAAGGAGATCGACCATGAAGCTGTTCGGAAAACTGTTGTGGACCGGCGCACTGTCGGCAATGGTGGCACTGAGCGCCTCGGCGCTCGCCGATACGAAGCCCACGCTGAAGATCGGTTACGTCGAAGGCTGGGACGACAGCGTCGCGACGTCGAACGTCGCGGCACGCGTGATCGAGAAGAAGCTCGGTTACCAGGTCCAGCTCGTGCCGGTCGCTGCCGGGATCATGTGGCAGGGTGTCGCGCGCGGCGATCTCGACGCGACGCTGTCCGCGTGGCTGCCGGTCACGCACGGCTCGTACTGGGATGAATACAAGGCCAAGGTCGTCGACCTCGGCGCGAATTTCCCGGATGCAAAGATCGGCCTGATCGTGCCTGCATACGTGAAGGCGAAGAGCATCGACGACCTGAACGCGGAGAAGGGCAGCTTCGGCGGCCGGATCGTCGGCATCGATGCAGGCGCCGGCGTGATGCGCAAGACCGACGATGCGATCAAGAGCTACGGGCTGAACTACACGCTGATGCCGAGCTCGGGCAGTGCGATGACGGCCGAGCTGTCGCGTTCGGTCAATGCGAACAAGCCGGTCATCGTGACGGGCTGGGCGCCGCACTGGATGTTCGCGAAGTGGAAGCTGCGCTTCCTCGAGGATCCGAAGAAGGTGTTCGGCGGCGCCGAGCACGTCGACAGCGTCGTCAATCCGGCGCTCGAAACCAAAGCCAAGCCGGTCGTCGCGTTCCTGAAAAAATTCCAGTGGAAGCCGGGTGAAATCGACAGCGTGATGCTGGCGATCCAGAACGGCTCGAAGCCCGATGCGGCCGCCGATGCGTGGATCGCCGCGCACGCGGATCGCGTGAATGCGTGGACGGAAGGCGCGCAGTAAGCCAGAGATGAATCACCTCGATAAATAGATACAGAGACAGTCCGGGATTGGTTGGCAGGAGTGCGAAATAATGACGCTGCGACACGGCCTAGTCCCGGAATAATTTTTTTGATTCTGCAAAAAAGCCCGTAAATTGTTACACTACGGCCCTTGTGCGGAGTCATCACAGGAGGAATTGGATGAGTCAGGCAGGACTGCGTGCGAACCGCACCAGTGATGTTGAGGCAACCATCTCACATGATTCGACGGGCCACACGCTGCATCGTGGCCTGACTTGGAAAGACGCTTTTTGGGTAACGAGCGGCGTGCCGGCAGGCGTGCTGTTCACGATCGGCGGCGTATGCGCGACGATCGGTCAGCCCGCGTGGGCGATCTGGATCGCCGCGATCACGATGGGGCTGGTTCAAAGCGCGACTTATGCGGAAATATCGGGGCTATTTCCCCATAAATCGGGCGGCGCGTCCGTGTATGGCGCGATCGGCTGGGTCCGTTACAGCAAGCTGATTGCCCCGGTTTCCGTGTGGTGCAACTGGCTCGCGTGGTCGCCGATGCTCGCGCTCGGCTGCGGCCTCGCGGCGAGCTATGCGCTCACGAGTCTCTTTCCCGCCGATGCGGCGGTGCTGCACTGGCAGCTCAAGGTTGCGGATCTCGGGTTCATCAAGCCGGGTCTGTCCCTGCGGATCAATGCGACGTTCATCATCGCGACGATCCTGCTTCTCATTACGTTCAAGCTTCAGCACAGCGGTGCATCGAAGGCTGCGCGTACGCAGCGCATTCTCGGCATCGCGTCGCTCACGCCGCTGCTGATCGTCGGCATCGTGCCGTTCGTCACGGGCGACGTGCCGATGTCGAACCTGCTCCCGCTGCTGCCGCTCGGTCACGACGCGCACGGCAATCTCACGGCCGCGACGTTCGGCTCGTGGAACGGGCAGGGCGTCACGATGGCGCTCGGCGCGATGTTCATGGCCGGCTGGGCGTCGTACGGCTTCGAGACGGCCGTCTGCTACACGCGTGAATTCCGCGATCCGCGTCGCGATACCGCCAAGGCGATCTTCTGGTCGGGCGCGCTGTGTCTCGTCGTGATGACGCTCGTGCCACTGGCGTTCCAGGGCGCGCTCGGTACGCAGGCGATGCTCGATCCGTCGATCGGCGACGGCACCGGCGTCGCGGCCGCGATGGCGAAGATCGTCGGCGGCGGTGCATGGGTCGCGAATGCGGTCGTCGTGATGCTGATGCTGTCGATCCTGCTGATCGTGATGACGTCGATGATGGGCTCGTCGCGCACGCTGTACCAGGCATCGGTCGACGGCTGGCTGCCGAAGTACCTGTCGCACGTGAACGAGCACGGCTCGCCCACGCGCGCGATGTGGACCGATCTCGGCTTCAACCTCGTGTTGCTGATGATGTCGGACTACATGACGGTGCTGTCGATCTCGAACGTCTGCTACATGCTGTTCGTATTCCTGAATCTTCAGTCGGGCTGGATCCACCGGATGGATCGCGGCAACTGGGATCGGCCGTTCCGCTGTCCGACGTGGCTGCTCGTCGCCGGCTCGATCTGCGGCTACGCGAACCTCGTGTATGTCGGCGCGGGTGCGAACCTGCAGGGCGACGGCACGCTGCGCAACGGCTTGATCGCGATGCTGCTGATCGTGCCGGTGTTCCTGTTCCGCCATTACTGGCAGGATCGCGGCCGTTTCCCCGCGCAGATGCAGCGCGACATGGAGCTCGAAGTGCCGAAGCGCGCGATGTGGCTGAACCTGATGCCCTATGCGGCGCTGATCGGCGCGGGGTTGACGATCTGGTTGTCGTATTACTTTGCCTGGGTGAAGTGAGCACTTAACCCTGGCTCGTCGCGCGAGGCCCCGGAAACCGCACACGGGGTCATCGCGCGGCGGATCAGGTGCGTTGCCCGGTCATCAGGCCGCCGATGTCGCGGCGGCCGCTTCCAACGACGGCATGCGTGTTCCGTTCATCGGGAAATTTCACGCTCGCCTGTTCTGTCGCCGTTTTCCTCGGCGCGATTCCCTTTCCGCGTCATACGCTTTCCCGTCGCCGCTTCGCTCGACCGACCGTCGGAACAACCGGCCGTCGGAACGACCGGTCGCGATGGTATCCGGGCCGGGATTCGCACCTCGGCGCGAAAACCGTGCCGTTTCGTATCGATATCCGCTACCCACGCGCATCGCGGCGGCCCGCTCGGGCACGCGAAGACTGAACCGCCATTCGCTTGAGCTACACTTCCACTCCGACGTGATATCCCCTACAGTGGCGGTGCCTCGGGCCGATGGCCTGTCGGGGCAGAACCTGAGACAGAAAGGAATAGAAAATGAGTTTTGCTCCGAATGGCGGCCTGCCGGGCGGCCTCGGCGGCAGCCCTTTGGGTTCGTTGAGCGCGCTCGGCGGCCTGATCGGGCCTGCGGCATCGACTATCGCAGGAAACCTGGGGCCGCTGGCCGGCGTAGCCGGCCATGTCGACACGGTCCAGCGTGCGCTGCAACTCGCGCAAACAGGTTTCTCCCTGATGGAGAAGACGCCCACCGCGGTCGCCCAGGCATTGAACGACGCCGCCGGCGGTGTCGCGCGCCTGACCCAGCTCAACCGCTACGCGACGATCGAGACGCCGCTCGGGCCCGATGTCCTGCTGGTCAGTGCGGCGATCGTTGACGAGTACGTGAATCGGTTGCCGGAGATCCATCTGGATCTGCTCTCGCACCGTCACAGTCTGACGCCGGAGCAATTGATCGGGCAGCCGGTGCGGCTCAAGTTCGATCAACAGTCGCGGATGCTGTCGCTGGAACGATTGACCGCGTCGAATGCCGGCGAAGAGTCTCGCTACTTCGACGGTTACGTGTCGTCGTTCGATCGCGTCGGCAATCCCGGCAAGGTGACGCAATACCAGATGACCGTGGTGCCGTGGTTCTGGTTTCTGACGCGCTCGACCGACTGCCGGATCTTCCAGAACAAGACCGCGCAGGACATCTTGCGCGAGATTTTTCAGGAGCACGGCTTCGCGGATTTCTCGTTCGATCTTCACACCGAGCAAAAGCCGCTCGAGTACGTCGTGATGTACCAGGAGTCCTACTTCAATTTCTGCGCGCGCCTGATGGAGCAGGAAGGCCTGGTCTGGACGCACCGTTATGAGAAGGACAAGCACGTTCTCGTGATCGGGGACGGCAATCTCGTCTTCAGGCCGATCGACGGTCTCGCGTCGATGCCGTTCTCGAGCACCGAATCGAGCGAGCTCAACGGGATCGACCGGCTCGACGAGGGGCGGCGTTTCGGCGTCGGCAAGATTACCTACCAGGATTTCAATCATCAGCAGCCTTCGTCGCCACTGATGCGGGTCGAGGCCGGCCCGCAGCATCTCGATCATGCGAGGCTCGCGACCACCGAGCGGTTCGAGCACCAGTCGCTCTACGATCATGGAGACGACGGCAATCGCTATGCGCGTTATGCGATGGAGGCGGAGGAAGCCATCTCGCATCGCTATCTCGGTAGCGGCTACGCATGGAAGATGACCACGTCGGGCCAGGTCAAGGTCGTCGATCATCCGGTGCAGACGAACAACCAGGACTACGCGATCCTGCATGTGCGGCACGAGGCGGTGAACGATTACACGCAGAATTCCGCGCAGTTGCCGTACCGGAACAGCTTCGTGCTGTTGCCGATGAGGATTCCGTTCCGCGCGCCACGCATGACGCCGAAGCCGGTGATTCACGGTACGCAGTCCGCGATAGTCGTCGGCCCGAAGGGCGAGCAGATCCATACGAACGGGAGCTGCGTCAAGCTGCATTTCCTGTGGGACCGCCGCGGCAAGCGCGATGGGGCGGATTCCATGTGGATTCGTGTATCGCAGCCGTGGGCCGGCGATGGCTGGGGCGCGGCCGCCATTCCGCGGATCGGTCAGGAAGTGATCGTCGCATTCAATCAGGGCGACCCGGACAATCCGGTGATCGTCGGCCGCATGTTCAACGGGGAGCAGGGCAATCCTTACCATGGCGCGGCGGGCCAGACCATGGGGATCAAGAGCCAGACGCACAAGGGCGAAGGCTCGAACGAACTGCTGATGAGCGACGTTGCCGGCGCGCAGATGCTGTACATGCATGCGCAGAAGGACATGAACGTCGTCGTCGAGGATGCGCAGATCAACACCGTGCTCAAGGGTGACCGGACGATCCAGGTCGGGAAGGGCAACCAGGCGACGACGGTGGCGGTCGGTAACCTGACGGACGTGGTGTCGCAAGGCAATACGCTCCATCAGACACCGCAGGGCGTGCACACGATCGAGGCGAAGGAGCTGTGGATCAAGATCGGCGGCAACGGCGGCACGCGGATCCACATGACGGCAGACGCGATCGACATCTACAAGGGCGATTCGGTGATCCATCTCGATACGGCGAACATCAGCATCCAGGCGTCGCGTACCGACATCAATCCGAAGAACGGCTGATACTGAACAGGACAACAACACATGTACCAGATGCATGAGGGCACGCTGGCGCTGTCGGTCGAATGGCAAGACAAGACGATGAACGTATTCGTGTCGGCAGCGACCGGCACCGAGGGTGTCAGCCTGGTGATTACGCGCGAGCGGCTGCCCTGGGGGATGAAGTTCGACGAGTACGTGGCGAGCGAGATTCGCAAGATCGCGAAGAAGGTGCCCGAATACGCGGAAGTGTCGAGTGCGAAGGCGACCGTCTCGGGCCGCGACGCACACGTTCATGAATTCACGTGGACCAACAACCACGCGTCGATTCATCAGCAATTGACGATGGTCGAGTACGGACAGGTCGCGATGATGCTGACCTTCACCGCGCCGGGTGCGCTGAGCGACACGCAGCGTGAGCAGGTCAGTGCGGTGATCCAGAGCCTGCAGTTGCGCGACCCGAATTGACGGACTCCTGACCATGTCGGACACGCCTGTATACGACGAGCCGAGCGGTAGCGCTGCGGAACGCCTGGAGCGTCTCGGCCATCTGGAAGATGGCGAGGCGGCCAAGGCCGCCGAGCAACCGTTCTACGAGAACGTCAACAATGTCATGCTCGGCGGCGACGTCGGCTGGGCGACGGCCAGCGTCCTCGATGCGGGGATCACCGCGGGTGCATCGGGGTCGGCGATCGCCGGTGCGCTCGCGGTCGAACTCGCGCCGGTCGCGATCGCGATCGGCGGCGCGTGGGCACTGGACAAGCTCGGTGTCACGGGAGCGATGTCGCGAGGTTTCGTGTCGATCGGCGACGAGCTCGGTCTCACGATCGGCCATGGCGATCCGCATCCTGCCTGTGTCGGCGATGCGGTTGCCCACTCGATGGGCGCATGGGGCCTTTTCGGCGGCCTGCTGGTGGGCGTCGCGGTCGGGGCGATCGTCGCTGCGGCGGTGGTGGCAACGGTCGCGACCGGCGGGCTCGCGGGCGCGGTGATCGTCGGCGCGTGCATGGCGGGCGGCCTCAGCCTCGGCAGCGCACTGGCGTCCGCCAGCCAGCAGATGGGCAGCGACTGCGGACAGATCCTGACCGGCTCACACGACGTGTACTTCGAGGGCCGCCAGGTTGCGCGCGTCACCGATCTCGTCAAGTGCGACCAGCACTCGGGCGTGCCGCAACCGCTCGTCGAAGGCAGCCGGACCGTGTTCGTGAACGACCTGCCGCTTGTGCGGATCGGCCACGAAACGCACTGCAGCGCGAAGGTCAATGCTGGTCGCAACAGTATCTGGATCGACAAGACGACCGCGCAGTATGGTCCGAAAAATCCCGAGCTGACGGCCGCCGAGGAGTTTTGGGCGAGCCTGCTCGGCGCGCTGGCGGGTGGTGCGATTGGGCGGACCATCGGTAAGGGATTCAAGCCGAAATCGACCGAATCGGCCGAGCAGGGTGGTGTGAAGGATACGCTGAGCAAGTGCGTGAACGACCCGGTCGACGTCGCCACCGGCGAAGTGCTGGAGGTACGTGTCGATCTGGCGATTCCGGGCGTGCTGCCGCTCGAGCTCAAGCGTCGCTACCGGACCCGCTCGGACGATCGCGGGCTGCTCGGGCGCCGCTGGTCGGACAACTGGTCACAGTGCCTGACGCTCGACGATGGCCGCTTCGTGCGATTCCATGACGGCGCCGGCCTCGCGATCGGCTTTGATGCGCCGGACACGGCGCTCGACGGCATCAACTTGCGCGAGCCGCGTTATCGGCTGATCGGCAGCCGGTTCGAGCCGCGCCTGCTGGATCGCGACACGCGGCAATTGCGCATTTTCTCGCCGCTGGTCGACGGCGGTTCGTCCCGCCTCGAGCGGATCGAGGATCTCGACGGCAATGCAATCGGCTTCTCGTACGATGCCGCCGGGCGCCTGAGCGGACTGACCCATAGCGACGGCTATCGGCTGGAGGTCGTCTATCACGGCCGGGACCGTCAGCCGGAGCGAATCGTGCTTCACGATCCGGACGACGGCGCTCGCACGCTCGTGGACTACGGCTATCAGGACGGCATGCTGGCTCGCGTGGCGAGCTTTCAGTCCGGCCAGTTCCAATACGCCTACGACGAGCACGGCTGGATGACCCAATGGCGGGATACGGACCAGACCGATGTCCGCTATCGGTACGACACCGCCGGGCGCGTGGTCGAGACCGGTACCCGGCAGGGCTACCACACCGGCCGGTTCGTCTACGAGGCCGATCGCACGCGCGTGTTCGATGCCGACGGCGAGTGGATCTACGCCTATAACGGCGAAGGTCTCGTGACGGCCGAAACCGATCCGCTCGGCCATTGCACGCGCTCCGAATGGGAGCTGGGCCGGCTGATGGCGCGGATCGATCCGCTGGGGCGCCGGACCGACTACCGCTATGACGATATCGGGCAACTGGTGTCGATCACGGAAAGCTCGGGGCGAGCGATCGACCTCGGGTACGACGAGCGGCATCTCACGACGGTCGGCCTGCCGACCGGCGGCCGGATCACGCTCGAGTACGATCATCTGCACCGCTTGATTGCGCGAACCGAGCCGGACGGCGCCAAAACGCAGTATCGCTACGGTTCCCGCGGCGAACTGCTGCGCGTGGTTCAGGGGGATCGCGAGACACGGCTCGACTATGACCGGCGACTGCGGCTGACGGATATCGCGTTACCGGGCGGCGCGCGCATTCGGCGCAGGAGTGACGTGCTGGGGCGGGTGCTGGAGGAAACGTCGCCCGATGGGCATACGACCCGCTTCGACTATAGCGACGGCCCGGACAACCCGCGCGGCAAGTTGCGCGCGGTCACGCACGCGGACGGCTCGTCCTCGCGCGCGCAATACAACAGCGAGAGCCTGCTGGTCGGGTTGACCGATCCCCTCGGGCGTACGGTCGGTCGCGCCTACGGTCCGTTCGATCTGCTGGTGGCGTCGACCGACGCGGCCGGGCAGCAGACGCGGTTCGAATACGATCACGCGACGCGCTTGACGAAGGTCGTCAACCCGCTGGGCGATGTCTACACCTATCGCTACGACGCGGCCGGGCGTCTCGCCGACGAGATCGACTGGGGCGGCCGCGTGACCGCGTACCAGCGCGATGCCGCCGGGCGCTTGCTGGCGAAGACGCTGCCCGACGGTGGCCAGTGGCGCTATGCGTACGACGCACAGGACCGGCTGACCGAAGTGGACGCCGGTGACGTGAAGCTCGTCTATCGCTACGACGAATCGGGCCGGCCGGCGTCCGCGGAGGTGCACGGCGAGCAGTCCCATGTGACGCGTTTCGCTTACGACCGGAACGGACGTCTGATCGGCGAGGATCAGCACGGCGAATTGCTGCGGCACGTCTACGACGCCGACGGGCAGCGTCGTCTGAGGATGACGCCGCACCGCGAGACGGCCTACGCATACGACGAACTGGGTGCGCTGACGCAGGTTGGCGGGCTGACGATCCATCGCGACAGCCTGGGACGCGAGACGGGGCGGCAGGCGGGGGAATTCGCCACGCAGCGGCAATACGATGCGCTGGGCCGGATCCGCCGGCAGGTCGCCGGCCCTGCCGCGGCGATCGACGCGTTGCAGGCCGACCCGGCACGTGCGCTCGAGCAATTGACGCGACAGGTCTATCACTACGACGCGGCCGGGCAACTGGAGCGGGTCGACACCGACGCCGACACGCTCACCTACCGGCGTGACGTGCGCGGCCAGGTCGTGCAGGCAGACAGTCTGGTGCAGCCGGCCGAGCATTATCGTTACGACGCGGCGATGAACATCGTCGCGCACGGTCGGCAGGCGCCGGTGGACGTTCACCATTACGGCCGCGGCGGCCTGCCGGAACGGATCGGTCATGCGCGCTACCGGTACGACGCACGCGGCCGTACGATCGAAAAGACCGTCGAGCAGCCCGGGTTTCGGCCGAAAACGTGGCAATACACGTGGGACGGCCTCAACCGGCTCGTGAAGGTCGTGACGCCCGAGCGCGGCGTCTGGCTGTATCGCTATGACGCGTTCAACCGCCGGGTCGAGAAGCAGCAGGCGGGCAGTCGCGAAACCGTGAGGTTTCTGTGGGACGGCTCGACCATGGCGGAGCGCTGGGTCGAGCAACGGGACGGCACGACCGGACAGGTGGTGACGTGGCATATCGAGCCAGGCAGCTACTCGCCGCTCGCGCAGGAGACCGACGACGGGCTGTACGCCGTCCTGACGGACCAGGTCGGCCTGCCGACCGAGGTGTTCGACGGACAGGGCCAGTCCGTATGGAAGGCGTCGTACTCGTTGTGGGGCAAGTTGCTGCCGGCCAGACGGGCTGCGAACGACGGCTGCCGCGCGTCGATCGATACGACGCTGCGCTTTCCCGGCCAGTGGGCGGACGACGAGACCGGACTGAACTACAACCTGAACCGGTACTACGATCCGGATTCCGGGCAATATCTGTCCGTCGATCCGATCGGGCTGGCTGGCGGCATTCGGACTCACGGCTATGTGGCCAATCCGACCCAGTGGGTCGACCCTCTCGGCCTTGCCGGGTGTGAATTCCGCGAGTTCCTGAAGGAGAAGTGGGGGAGCAAGAACGTTGCGGACGCGCTGGAGGCGAAACGCAACAATCCGGTGCTGGACAAGTTGCTGACGGACGACGAGTACCTCGCGGTACGCGGCTATACGGCCAACCTGTACGAGGAAATCAACCCGGCATTGCGCGCCGGGAACCCGGGTGAATGGGCGCGGCTGACCGAGGAAGCGACGAACGGTCTGACCAAGCTCGCAGACAATGGGTATGCGCATGTGGGCGACGTCGTGCGCAACGTGCGGTTGACCAATGAACAGGTTGAACAGTTGTTCCCGGTCGGCGGGGTCTTCCAGGACAAGGCCTTCCTGTCGACGACGACCGATCTGGATGGCGTATTCCCGGGCAAGGTAACGATAAACATCACGTCCCGCACGGGTGTTTCGGTCAGCACGCTTTCCGAATATCCTCGGGAAGCGGAGGTATTGTTCAAGCCTGATACCCCGTTCAACGTGCTCGATCGGACGCACGATCCCGCGAACGGTTCATGGAATATCACAATGGAACAGCAGTGATGAGCGACAAGGACGCCGCGTTGTCGGCAGAGCAGAGAGCGGCCGTCGAGCGGGCTGCCGCGCGTGCAGCGCGACGAAGTCAGTATCCCGAAGATATGGGGTTCATGCCGTATTCCGGACGATTCACCAATGCGGATGTGGTGCTCAAGACACCGTGGCTGAGCGAGTATTTCAAGTTCCGGAACCGGAATCCGCTGGCTGACCGTGAAACACTACGGGGCGTTCAGCAGCAGATCGGTGCCGATTGCTCGGATATCATCGATCGATTCCGCGGCGCGATGCTGGGGCTGGCAATCGGCGACGCGCTGGGCACCACCCTCGAATTTTCGCCGCGAGACAGGGCGACGGTCACCGATATCGTCGGTGGCGGTCCCTTTCATCTGAAGCCCGGCGATTGGACCGACGATACGAGCATGGCATGCTGTCTCGCGTACAGTCTTGTCCATTCGCATGGATTCAATCCCGACCATGCGATGCTGGCTTTTTCCTACTGGTATCGGTTCGGCGCATACAGCCCGACGGGGGAGTGCTTCGATATCGGCGGCACCACGCGGGCCGCGCTCGATCGTTATTTGAAAACGGGGAATGCGTTTTCTGGCGATACGCATCCGAATTCGGCCGGGAACGGCTCGCTGATGCGGCTGGCTCCCGTCGTGCTGTTCTATGCGAGCGACTTCGACAAGGCCGTGCACTTCGCGGCCGAAAGCTCGCGGCTCACGCATGGCGCGCAGGAAGCGGTCGATGCCTGCCGGTTCTTTGCGGCATTGATGTGGGGGGCGTTCGCGGGGTTTTCGAAAGAGGAGATTCTGAGCGACCGGTTTTCACCGTTGCCGGGGTATTGGGATCAACATCCGCTCGCGCCGGCGGTAGAGCGAATTGCGCGCGGCGCGTACAAGCAAAAGACGCGCGATGAAATCTCATCGTCGGGCTACGTGATCGACACGCTGGAAGCTGCGTTGTGGGCGTTCTATCACAACGACGATTTCGAGTCGGGCATGCTTGCGGCAGTCAATCTCGCGGGTGACGCGGATACCATTGGCGCCGTCTTTGGCCAGCTGGCCGGCGCCAGCTACGGCGAGACGCGGATTCCTGTCAGGTGGATCGTCAACACGCACGCCGCACATGGGTTTTATCATTTTGCCGAGGATTTGCTGGCCGCTTCTCGAACGAATCAACCCGGAAGCTGAACGCGCGCCGGGAATCGGATTCTCGTCCGGAGGGGGCGATGCCGTGTTTCAAATGCCGGCGGTTTCCCGTGCCCACGTCGAACTACGATGAGATGGCCGTGAATGAAACCATGCAGTCCGCGCTTTATCGCTGCCGCGCGTGCGGACAGTTGATCCGGACCGGCGCGCTGGAGCGCGCGATCGCGTACCTCTCGCCCGGCGACGCCGCGCAGCAGTTTCCCGGCTTCGATCCGTCGACATGCTGATCGGGCCGGCGTGTCCCATTCCGGAAGTCCGGTCACGCCACCAAGCGTGGCCGCTTGATTTTGGGAATGATCGGTTCTAATATCGGCTTCCATGAGCCCGACCTCGACATCTTCCGGCACCCGTGACAGGGGGCGCCCACGTGAATTCGACACCGACGAGGTGATCGACGCGGCAGCACGCGTGTTCTGGGAGCAGGGGTATCACGCGACGTCGATCGACGCGTTGTGCGAGGCGACCGGCGTCTTTCGCGGCAGCCTGTACCGTACGTTCGGCGACAAGCACGGGTTGCTGGTCGCCGCGTTCGACCGGTACGCGGAAGGCGCGATCGCACGGCTCAAGGAGCGTCTCGCGGCGGATCTGCCGCCGCGGCAGGCACTTCGGGATGCGCTGCTGTACTACACGGAAATCGGTGTGCGGCTATCGGAGCGGCGCGGCTGCTTCATCACGAATTCGGCCGTCGAACTCCTGCCCGGCGACGACGCACTGCGCCCGTACATCGAGTCGACCCTGTTGCGCATCGGCACGCAATTCAGCCTGGCCATCGCGCGCGGCCAGCAGTCGGGCGATTTCGACCGGAATCTCGATCCGGAAGAGGTGGGCCGGTTCCTGCTGTGCCTGATCCAGGGGATGCGCGTGCTGGGCAAGTCGCGCGCGTCGGAGGCGGAATTGGCATCGATCGTCGATATCGCCATGCGGGCGCTGACCTGATTTTTTTTGATTATTTTGAGAACGATCGGTTTCAAATGTCGGGAGGCATTCCGGGTGCCCGCATCGAGACCGTGAAGGGCAGGCAACGACAGCAACGAAGTTGATGTGACACGGCCGCTGCGCGCAGCCGCACCGGCATCATTGTTCAATTAATTTGGGAATGGTCAGTCATGAATGATGCAGCACTCGCAACGCCCGCCGCGAACGCGTACGGGAAAGGCGTCGTGGCATGTGTGACCGCGACGATCCTGATTGGCGTGATGTTTCCGGTGATGACCGATGCGTTGCGGTACATCGATCCCTTTACGTTCACGTCGCTGCGCTATCTGATCGCCGGCATCGGTTTCGTCGCGTTGCTGCGGCTCGTCGAAGGGCCCGGTGCGTTCCGTTCGGCCGGCGAGCCCGTGGCACTCGCGTGGTTGCTCGGCTCCGTCGGCTTTTGCGGATTCGGGGCGTTCGTGTTCCTGGGCCAGCAACTGGCCGGCGACGAAGGGGCACTGACCGCGTCGATCATGATGGCCACGCAGCCAATGATGGGGCTGCTGCTCAACGCACTGGTGCGGCGGGTCGCGCCCGCGCCGGTGTCGGTGTTGTTCGTCGTGCTGTCCTTTGCCGGCGTGGCCCTCGTCATCACGCGCGGGGACGTGATTGCCGCGCTGCACGAGCCGCAGCACTATGCGGCCAACGCGCTGATCATCGTCGGCGCGTTGTGCTGGGTCGTCTATACGTTCGGCGCGGCGCGCTTCACCCGCTGGTCGGCATTGAAATACACGACCTTCACGACGTGGCTCGGACTGACCACGATCGTCGCGGTCAATCTGCTGCTGGTGGTCACGCACCGGATCGCGGCACCGTCACTCGCCGCGGTACACGCGGTCCTGCCGCATCTCATGTACATGGGGCCGGTGGCCGGCTTCGGCGCGATCCTGCTCTGGATGACGGGCAACCGGATTCTCGGGCCGATGAACGGCGTGCTGTTCATGGACATCGTGCCCATCACGGCCTTCGCCGTTTCCGCATTCACGGGCGTCGTGCCCAATCGTGCGCAGATCGCAGGCGCCGCGCTGACGGGCGCGGCGCTGATCCTGAACAACCTGTACCTGCGGCGCAGGGCGCGTCGCATCGGCACGACGCCCGCGCGCGTGCCGTCGGCATCCACATGAGCGTCGCGCCCTTCGCGCGTTACGAAAACACCACCGTCCGATCCCCGTTCAGAAACACGCGCCGCTCGATGAACGCCTTCACCGCGCGCGCCAGCGTGAGCGACTCGACATCGCGCCCCACCGCGAGCAGTTGCTCCGGGCGCAACGCGTGATCGACGCGCTCGACGACCTGCTCGATGATCGGGCCTTCGTCCAGATCGTCGGTGACGAAGTGCGCGGTCGCGCCGATCAGCTTCACGCCGCGCGCATGCGCCTGGTGATACGGCTTCGCGCCCTTGAAGCCGGGCAGGAACGAATGATGGATGTTGATCGCGCGGTTCGCGAGCTTCGCGCTCGTCTCCTGCGACAGCACCTGCATGTAGCGCGCGAGGATCACGAGCTCGGCGCCGCTCGACTCGAAGAAGTCGAGCCACTGCGCTTCCTGCTGCGCCTTCGTATCGGCCGTGATCGGGAAGTGGCGGAACGGCAGCCCGTGCTGCGCGGCGAGCGGCTCGAAGTCGGGATGGTTCGACACGATGCCGACGATGTCCATCTTCAGCTCGCCCATCCGCCAGCGGAACAGCAGGTCCGCGAGGCAGTGCTCGAGCTTCGACACCATGATCAGCACCTTCGGCCGTGCATTCACGTCGTGGATCGCCCACTGCATGTCGCCCTGCTCGCCGCCGAGGCTGGCCGCGATCGGCGCGAATTCGTGGCGCAGTGCATCGATCTGCAGCGTTTCATCCGTCGGATGAAAGACGCAGCGCACGAAGAAGCGGGTGCTGAGGTCGTCGTCGAACACGTTCAGTGCATCGACATAGCAGCGATGGCGATCGAGAAAGCCGACGACGGCGGCGACCTGGCCGGCCGCGCTCGGGCACGACAGTGTCAGGACGAATTGATCGGGGCGGTGCTCGGCGGTCATGAGACTCCTCGGATGGCATGGGCGCACGGCCGTGCGGCGGCGCACGAAAGCACCGCGCCGCGCGGGTAGCGGGAGGCTCAAGTAAATCAGGACGATTTTGGGGCGGATAGAACCAACGCGCCGTGTGGCTGGTATCGGTGCGCCAGCGCGCGGGGGCGGGCAGGGGGCGTCACGCGCTCGCGCACGCGTCGAGCAGCCAGCGCCGGAACACGTGGGTCGCGTCCGGTTCGGGCCGCTGCGGCGGCCGCACCAGGAAGTAGCCGCGCGACGTGACGACCGGCGCGTCGACGAGCTTCACGAGCTGCCCGGACGCGACGAGTTCGTCGACCAGCGGCGACCAGCCGAGCGCAACGCCTTCGCCGAGCAGTGCCGCATGGATCACGAGCGCGTAGCTGTTGAAGGTCACGCCGCGCGCGGCGGCCGCCGTATCGAGCTCGTGCGCGTCGAACCAGCCGGACCACGACAGCCAGCGCTCGGGGCGAGTCGGCTGCACGTGCAGCAGCGGCATCGCGAGCAGGTGCTCGGCCCGCGCGACGTGCGGGTGCGCGTCGCGGAACGCGGGCGAGCACACGGGCGTGACCGATTCCGGAAAGAGGCGGGCGGCCGTGCACGACGGCCAGTGGCCGTCGCCGAACAGGATCGCGATGTCGCCGTGGTCGCGCTGCGCGTCGTAATCCTGTGACGTGACGACGCGCACATCGACATCCGGCATCACACGCTTCAGCCCGGCCAGGCGCGGCATCAGCCAGTAGGTCGCGAAGCCGAAGTCGGTGACGATCGTGAGCGCGCCATGCTCGCGGCGCGCACGCAGGGTCGCGGTCGCGCCGCGCAGCGTGTCGAGGCTCAGCCGCACGGCTTCGTACAGGCACTGGCCGTCGGCAGTCAGCGTGACGCCGCGCGGGCTGCGCTCGAACAGCGGCACGCCCAGTTCGGCCTCGAGCTGGAACACCTGCTGGCTCACGGCCGGCTGGGTGGAGCCGAGTTCGCGCGCGGCGGCTGTGAAGCTCGCGAGCCGGGCGGCCGATTCGAACGCGCGCAGCGCCTGCATCGACGGTAACGGTTCGGATTTCGACATAAGTCTCTCTAATGGCCCCATAAGGGCCGGACGCCTTCCCGCGCGAATTCGGGCGGGCGATAGTGCATCGGACGGTACGGCACACGCGCTTCGCATCCCGCTTCAGGGCCGCCGCGCAAGGCATTCCGCGATTCTAGCCAGTCGCGGGCCGCACGTGCGGCACTTTCTTCGTGCTGCTTCCGTCATGCCGGACGTCTCGCCGCGCGAGCGGCGCGCCGTTCCATTCGAACACCGTTTTCCCCACGACTGCCGATGACGAACCCGACACCCAACATCCTGATCCTGATGGCCGACCAGCTCACGCCGTTCGCGCTGCCGGCCTATGGCAATCGCGTCGCGCGCACGCCGACGCTGGACCGTCTCGCCGCGCAAGGCGTCGTATTCGATGCCGCGTATTGCGCGAGCCCGCTGTGCGCGCCGTCGCGTTTCTCGCTGCTGACCGGCAAGCTGCCGTCGGGGATCGGCGCCTACGATAACGCCGCCGAATTACCGGCGCAAACGCTGACGTTCGCGCACTACCTGCGCGCGGGCGGCTATCGGACGATGCTGTCCGGCAAGATGCATTTCTGCGGGCCCGATCAGCTGCACGGCTTCGAGGAGCGGCTCACGACCGACATCTATCCGGCCGATTTCGGCTGGGTGCCCGACTGGGACAGCCCGACCGAGCGGCCGAGCTGGTATCACAACATGAGTTCGGTGCTGGAGGCCGGCCCGTGCGTGCGCACGAACCAGCTCGATTTCGACGACGAGGTCACATTCGCCGCGAAACAGAAGCTGTACGACGTCGCGCGCGAGCGTGCGGCCGGGCACGATGCGCGGCCGTTCTGCATGGTCGTGTCGCTGACCCATCCGCACGACCCGTATGCGATCACGCGCGAATACTGGGATCAATACAGCGACGACGAGATCGACCTGCCGGCCGTGCGGCTCGATGCGGCGCAAAGCGATCCGCATTCGCAGCGGCTGCGCTTCGTCTGCGAGAACGACCGCACGCCGCCCACCGACGCGCAGATCCGCGCCGCGCGCCGCGCCTACTACGGCGCGACGTCCTACGTCGACACGCAGTTCGGCAGCGTGATGGCCGCGCTCGAACAATGCGGATTCGCCGACGACACGATCGTGATCGTCACGTCCGACCACGGCGACATGCTCGGCGAACGCGGGCTCTGGTACAAGATGACGTTCTTCGAAGGCGGCTGCCGCGTGCCGCTGATCGTCCATGCGCCGGGCCGCTTCGGTGCCGCGCGCGTGCGCGGGCCCGTGTCGCACGTCGACCTGCTGCCGACGCTCGTCGACCTGGCCGGCGCCGCACCGGCCGGCGGCTGGCCCGACCCGGTCGATGGCGCGAGCCTCGTGCCGCACCTGCACGGCACGCCCGCACACGACGTTGCGCTCGGCGAATACCTCGCGGAAGGCGCGGTTGCACCGGTCGTGATGATCCGCAGCGGCGACTGGAAGTACGTGCATTGCCCGGCCGATCCCGACCAGCTCTACAACCTCTCCGATGACCCGCGCGAGCTGACGAACCTCGCCGGCACGCCGGAGGCGGCCGACGTGCTCGCCGCGTTCCGCGCGCAAGCTGCGCAGCGCTGGAACCTGCCCGAACTGGACCGGCAGGTGCGCGCGAGCCAGCGGCGCCGGCGCTTCCATTACGCGGCGACGACGCAGGGCCGCATCCAGGCGTGGGACTGGCAGCCGTTCACCGACGCGAGCCAGCGCTACATGCGCAATCACATCGAACTCGACACGCTCGAGGCGATGGCGCGTTTTCCGCGCGTCGGGCGCTGAGCGTCCCGGATCGCGATCACTGACGAACGACGGAGGAAGCGGACGATGGAACGGCAATGCAATGCAGCAATCCGGATCGGTGCGGCGCTCGCCGCGGCCGCGTGCGTGATGACGACGCAGGCCGCGCACGCGGCCGACCCGCAGACATGCAGCGACGTGAAGATGGCGGCGCCCGGCTGGACCGACATCGATGCGACGAATGCGATGGCGGGTGTCGTGCTGAAGGCGCTCGGCTACCGGCAGGACGTGGCGAACCTGTCGGTGCCGATCACGTACCAGGGGCTCAAGAAGGGGCAGGTCGACGTGTTCCTCGGCAACTGGATGCCCGCGCAGGCGCCGCTCGTGAAGCCGTTCGTCGACGAGAAATCGATCGACGTGCTGCACGCGAACCTGAGCGGCGCGAAGTTCACGCTCGCGGTGCCCGATTACGTGGCGGCCGCCGGCGTGCATACGTTCGCCGATCTCGCGCGCTACGCGGACCGCTTCGGCGGCAAGATCTACGGGATCGAGCCCGGCGCGCCCGCGAACCAGAACATCAAGCGGCTGCTGTCCGACCATGCGCTCGGCCCGGCGAACTGGTCGCTCGTCGAATCGAGCGAGACGGGCATGCTCACGCAGGTCGAGCGCGCGGTGCGCGACAAGCGCTGGATCGTGTTTCTGGCGTGGGAGCCGCATCTGATGAACACGAAGTTCCACCTGACCTACCTGTCGGGCGGCGATGCGTATTTCGGCCCGAACTACGGCGGCGCGACGGTCAATACGGTCACGCGCGCCGGGTTCGCCGGCCAGTGCACGAACCTCGCGCGGCTGTTCCGGCAGATGACGTTTTCCGTTGACGTCGAGAACCGGATGATCGCCGACATGCTCGACCACAAGACGTCGCCCGCGCTCGCGGCGCAGCATGCGCTGAAAGCCGACCCGGCGCTGGTGGCCGGCTGGCTGGACGGCGTGACGACGGCGGCCGGCGCACCGGGCCTGCCGGCCGTGCGCGCGGCCCTCGACGGTCACTGATTCCCGCCCTCGCGGCGGCCGGTTTTTACCGTGCCGCCCGTCTACGTGTTTTCCCGACCAGTCGCATCGTGACCATTTGGTGTCGCCTTCAGACGGGTGGCGCGAAATATGGGTTTGTATTTTTCGCCAATGGCTGCGTTATTGCGGAAAACGAAATACCAAAGCCAGCTGGCGTACCGAATTTGAATCCACCGGCGCATCGCAGCGCGCGCCGGGACGAGGTTCTTTCCATCGAACGGTTCAGGGAGGGTGGTCGATAATGAAGCATACGAAAGTTGCCGTAGCCGCCGCGCTTGCATGCGCGGCCTGTGTACCTGCCATCGGGCATGCGCAGAGCAGTGTGACGCTGTACGGGATTCTCGACGCGGGCATCACGTACGTGAACAACACGGGCGGCTCGCACGTGGTCAAGTTCGACGACGGCGTCGCGTACGGGAACCGTTTCGGCCTCAAGGGCACGGAAGATCTCGGTGGCGGCCTGAAGGCCGTGTTCACCCTCGAGAGCGGCTTCCGCCTCGGCACCGGGCAGCTCGGCTTCGGCGGCTCGGAATTCGGCCGCCAGGCGTATGTCGGCCTGCAGAACGACTGGGGCACGCTGTCGTTCGGTAACCAGCTCGACATCACGAACGAACTCGTATCGATCTACAACATCTCCGCGTGGGGCAGCGGCTATGCGATCCACCAGGGCGACTTCGACCGCTTCAACGGCGACCGCCTGCCGAACTCGGTGAAGTTCCTGTCGAACGACCTCAGTGGCTTCAAGTTCGGTGCGATGTACTCGTTCGGCAACGTCGCGGGCAACTTCCATCGCAACAGCGCATGGAGCGCGGGCGCGAGCTTCACGAAGGGCGACTTCTCGATCGGTGCCGCGTACACGCGCCTGAACAACCCGAACGGCATCTATGCGTTCGACCCGTACGCGATGATCGGCACGCATACGTTCCTCGGCCAGCAGACCGTCACCGTCGATCCGGCGACCGGCGCACGCACCGACCTGTTTGCGAACACGCCGATGAATGTCGACAGCCAGGGCACCTTCGGCATCGGCACGAGCTACACGATCGGCAAGCTGACGCTCGACGGCAACTTCTCGTACACGACGATCAAGGGCTTCGGCCAGTCGTCGCACATGCAGGTCTATGAAGGCGGCGGCTCGTACCAGTTCACGCCGGCATTGAGCCTGATCGCCGGCTACCAGCACACGCGCTTCGAAGGCCATCACTGGAACCAGGGCACGGCGGGCCTGCACTACATGCTGTCGAAGCGCACGGACGTGTACCTCTCCGGCGATTACCTGCGCGCGTCGCAAGGTGTGGATGCGGTGGTCGGCTACAGCTTCACGCCGTCGACGACGCAGACGCAGGCCGACGTGCGGATCGGGATGCGGCATTCGTTCTGAGCAGTGTTGTGTGGGGTAGTGACGTCTTCAGCGAGAGGTCTCTCTTTGGCGCGAACCGAGGTTCGCGCTTTTTTTTGCCCGGTGTAATCGGGCTTGAGATCCGTCCGGCCAGTGCCGGCCGCGTGGCCACTGCCCCGGGATCGTCGCCGGGAACGACGGCTCGACGGTGTTGACCATTGCCGTCTATAGGCGTTAGCATCGTCCGCATGCTTGAGCGCACCATTTCCCCCTTCTCGCTGATCCGCGCATGTTGTCAGAACATGCCTGGGGGAAGTTGCGTCTAGCGAACTCGCTAAACATTCAAGCAATCGCCTTCCGGCCGCCTGTGATGCAAAACAGGCGGCCTTTTTGTTTTTGGGCCGACCCTTTCCGGACGGAGAAACTCGATGCCGCTTGCGCTGTATGACACCTGGTCGCGTACCGTGCGCCCGTTCACGCCTATCCATCCCGGGCAGGTCGGCATGTATTGCTGCGGCCCCACGGTCTACGACGACGCCCATATCGGCAACCTGAGAACCTACGTGTTCGAGGATCTCCTGCGTCGCGTGCTGGCGCGCAACGGATACGCGGTCCGGCACGTCGTCAATATCACCGACGTCGGCCACCTGACTTCGGATGCGGACGAAGGCGAAGACAAGATGGAGAAGGGGAGCCGTCGAACCGGTGAATCGGCGTGGGAGATCGCCCGGCGCTACACCGAGGCTTTCGTCCGGGACTGGCGCGCGCTCCACCTGCTCGAGCCGACGGTCTGGTGCCGTGCCACCGACCACATCGCCGAACAGATCGCGTTCATCGAGACGCTCGACCGGGCCGGCTACGTCTATCGGACGGACGATGGCCTCTACTTCGACACCAGTCGGCAGGATGACTACGGTTATCTCGCGCGGCTGGACCGCACCGGGCTGCAGGCGGGCAAGCGGGTCGCGTTGGGCGAGAAGCGGAGCATCACGGATTTTGCGTTGTGGAAGTTCAGCCCGGCCGACGTCAAGCGGCAAATGGAATGGGACAGCCCGTGGGGGCGCGGTTTCCCGGGCTGGCATATCGAATGCTCGGCGATGTCGGCGAAGTATCTCGGGACCTTGTTCGATATCCATTGCGGCGGCGAGGATCACATCGCCGTGCATCACAGCAACGAGATCGCGCAGACGCGGGCGGCCCACGGCACGCAGCTCGCGAATTACTGGATGCACGGGCACTTTCTGACACGCGATGCCGATGCCGAGGCCGATGCGAAGATGTCGAAGTCGAGTGGCGATTTCGTCCGTCTGCAGACCTTGCAGAGCCGAAATGTCGATCCGCTCGCGTACCGTTACCTGTGCCTGACGGCCCACTATCGAAGCAAGCTGCGTTTCTCGTGGGCGTCGCTCGAGGCGGCACAAACCGCGCTGAATCGGCTGCGGCAGGTCTATGCGGGCTGGCCGGACGGCGGGCGTGTCGATGCGGATTTCGCTGCGCGATTCGACGCCGAAGTGAACGAGGACCTGAATCTGCCCAGGGCGCTCGCGGTGCTGTGGGATCTGGTCAGGAGCAATCTGCCGCCGGCGACCCTGAAAGCGACCGTGGACAGCTTCGACGCCGTGCTTGGCCTCGGTTTGCGTGAATGGCGGCCGGTTGCGTTCGACGTTCCGGAACGCGTCCGCGTGTTGCTCGATGATCGTGAGCGCGCGAGGGCGGACAAGGACTGGACGCAAGCCGACCGGATCCGGGAAGCGTTGAGCGCCGAGGGCTGGAGAGTCGAGGACACGCCGGGAGGTCAACGTCTGTTCGGCATCACGGTGGGCTCGACCGATACGGGCAGCCCGCCGCGGTGACGCTCGCGGGCCGCCTGCATCAGAAGATCCGATGCCCAAGCCACCATCCGCCGGCTGCGAACAACGCAGCCGCGGGCAGCGTCAGCACCCACGCCCACACGATGTTGCCGGCCACGCCCCAGCGCACGGCCGACAGCTTCTGCGTCGCGCCGACACCGACGATCGCGCCGGTAATCGTATGCGTGGTCGATACCGGAATGCCGAGGAACGACGCGATGAACAGCGTGATCGCCCCGCCGCTTT
>NZ_JAUJQH010000028.1:0-108897 GCF_030482905.1 Burkholderia sp. AU45251
CGCCCGCACGCTCCAGCACCGCGCGGATCACCGTCGCGCCCAGCTCCGGCGCCGCAATCTTCGCAAGCGAACCGCCGAATTTGCCGACCGCGGTCCGCGCGGCCGATACGATCACTACATCCGTCATGTCCAGTTCCTGCATTGAAATCAGTTCGTCGTTCCGACACCGGCTCTGACACCGGCGCGAGCCGGCCTCGGCTGGCGCTCGCGCATCCCGGGCCATCCGGCGCGAGAGCGGTCGCACGCCGCCGTACGGGCGAGCGGCGCCCGTTCGCACGGACGGCACACCGGTACGGCTCGCCGGGTCACCGGCGCGTTGCGGCAAACCGGACGTTCGCCGAACGCCACGCGGCACACGCGGCGTCCGGCGCCATCCGGCGCCGATCAATCGTGTCGCGCGCGTGCGCGACACGTGCTTGCGTGGCTACGCGATTACGAAGCCGATTCGCGTGCGGCTGCTGCGTCCTTGCGTGCGGCGGCAGCCGTTTGCTTCGCGCCGCGCGTTGCCGTTTCGCTGACCGCATCGAAGCCGCTCTGGGCCGCTTCGATCGCCTGGCCCGTCGCTGCGCGCACGGAGTCGGCTGCGGCCGTCGCCGCGGACAGCGCCGAGTTCAGCGCGGCCACCACCGGCGCCGAGCCGGCCGGTGCATGCTTCGACAGCTCGCCCAGCACGTCCTTCAGGCGCTTGTCGTTCTGTTCGTATTGCGCTTGCGCGACCTTTGCCCATTCGGACTGCGTCGACACCGCGATGTCGAACAGATGGCGGCCATACGACACGGCCTTGCCGGCCGCTTCCTGCGGCGCGGCGACCTGCTGGGCGAAACCCGCGGCCGGATTGCTGCTGTTGAACGCGTTCTTCAGCTTGTCCTCATATTCCTCGAGCGCCGTCCGGGCCGCTTGCAGGTTGAGTTCGACGACAGCCTCGAAACCTTGGATCGCCGGACGGGCAATCGCGAACCACGCGGCGATACCGGATTGATATTCGGCGTTGAGTTTTTCGGGGGCAAATACGGACATCGGGCACGCTCCTGTTAGCAATGCGAGAGACGACGTAAAGAAAATTGGAAGCCGGATCGACAGCAGACTTCCTTATTGACAACCCGTCACTTATTTGAGTACGGGAAGTTGAAGGAGCCCATTCTAGATCGATTAATTGTCAATTAAATGGCATTAATACTAGGTGTAAACCCTTATTTCTATTCGAGGCGACCGCTGGAACGCGCGATGCGCCGATAGCGCAGACAAAAATGCATACCCCTCTGTCCCGCAATGTATTTTTACCTTTTTACAGGATAGCGGATCATGACGTCGCGCAACATTTACCAATCCATTATTCCATTTATTAGAAAACCGGGACGCATTGAAAATGGAGCGGTCGCTTATGTAATCGTTTTTTCTGGATTTATTATGAAACCGTTTCCGCGATTATTAATGACGGGATCAATGATCGGATGAATTGCGGGTCGTAATGGAAAACGGCCGCGTGATGCAGCCGCGTCTCCAGCGGGCAGGCGCGAAATCAGCCGGCCAGTTCGCGATGCAGCGCGAGGAACTCCTGCGCGAGCTTGTGCCCGGGTTCCAGATGGATCACCGGCTTCGACTGCTGATGCGACTCGCGGATCTTCACCGACGCCGACAGCCTCGACGCGAGCACCGGCAGCCCTTCTTCGACGAGCTCGTCGACCAGCCGCTGCGGCAGACTCGCCCGCGGCTGGAACTGGTTGATCACGATCCCTTCCACCTCGAGCGCCGCGTTGTGGTCCTGCTGGATTTCCTTCACGTTCTCGAGCAGCGTGTACAGCGCGCGGCGCGAGAAATCGTCGCAGTCGAACGGGATCAGGCAGCGCTCGACCGCGATCAACGCGGAGCGCGTATAGAAATTCAGCGCGGGTGGCGTGTCGATGTACACGGCGTCGTAGGTGTCGAGCTCGTTCAGCGCGTCGCGCAGCTTGTAGATCTTGTAACGCGATTCGAGCTTGCCGTGCAGCGTGTCGAGATCCGGATGCGCGGGCATCACATCGAGCCCTTCGAACGGGGTCGGATGGATGAACGATGCGACGTCGACCGGACGGAAGTTGAAGGTCAGCGCGGTTTCGAAGAAATCGGCGACGCCCGGCTGCGCGTCGGCCGCGGCATCGCCGAGCAGGTAGCGGGTGGAGTTCGCCTGCGCATCGAGGTCGATGACGAGCGTGCGCAGCCCTTCGCTCGCGCTGATCGCCGCCAGGTTGCAGACGATCGTCGATTTGCCCACGCCGCCTTTCTGGTTGAATACGACCCGCCGCATGGTGTCCCCTCGATCGAACGTCGAAAGGACCAGCTTAGCCGGTCAATCATGGCGGCCGCGTGACGCAGGTCGAATTGCGTGCGACTGTGTACGGCACGCATCAGCTACGCGGCAGGGCCCCCGACACGTACCGGTTGCCAGGCACGCACCACCGCCACGGAAGATCCTGGCCGACGCGAATGCCGATGCGCGGCCCGCCCGCCAGATTCGCGGGCGGCGCCATGCCGTCGTCGACGATCGCGAACCCTTCGCGCGCACCGACCAGATCGACGCCGTCCTGCGCGCCGCCGATCCCCATCGCCTGGGTCAGCCGCGCCGGCCCGCGGCACAGGTCGCGATCGGGCGTCTGCGGCGGCCGCGCCGCCTGCATCTGCTCGAGTCCGTGCAGCGGCTCCAGTGCACGAATCAGCACACCGGTACCCGTGCCGTCCGGGCCGCACACGCAGTTGCAGCACCAGTGCATGCCATATGTGAAATAGACGTACAGGTAACCCGGCGGCCCGAACATCGTCGCATTGCGCGGCGTCCTGCCGCGATAGGTATGCGCGGCCGGGTCGATCGCGCCGGCATAGGCTTCCACTTCGACGATGCGGCCGGCCCGGCCGTCCGCTGCCGCGAGGATCTTGTTGAGCAGTTGCGGCGCGACGTCGGTAGCCACGCGGTCGAAGAACGCACGCGGCAGCACGGAGCCCGGCCACCGGGGCGCGGGGTCACTGCGCCGCATCCCGCCCCTCCGGTTGAAGGCCGGAAACGGTCTTCGCCTGCAGACGAAGCTGACGGTATGCGTCGACCAGATCGTCGAGGCTGAACGCGAGATTTCTCCCGCTCGGATTGGGAAGCACCCAGACACTCGCCCCCTGCATGCGGGCCGGCTGCAAACCCCACCCGACTTCCCGCTGACCGGAAAGCGCCGAGTATGCGGCCTTGCCGAGAAAAGCGACAAAGCGCGGCCCATAACGCGCCACCTTGTGTTCGAACTCGGCAGCCGCGGCGACGAATTCCGCGCGCGAAAGCTGATCGGCACTCGCGGTCGGCCGCTTCACCACCGCCGTCAGGCCGCAGCCGTACCGGAGTATCGCGTGGTCGTCCTGCGGCGAAATTTCCGCCGGCGTGAAGCCCGCGAGATGGATCACGCGCCAGAAGCGGTTGTTTCTCCCCGCGAAGTGATGCCCGGTCGCGGCCGCGGTCAGGCCCGGGTTGATCCCGCAGAACAGCACGTCGAGATGCGGAGCGATGAGGTCGGGGAGTTCGTCAGCCACGGTTTGCCTGGCGCGCAAGAAACATCGACGTAAACGAAACAAGGCCCGAAGACCCGGGCCAAGCAGCTGGCTTGACTCGGACATTCGGGCCCATCGTGATGCTGGATGCCGGCTTGCCGATCAGAACGGGATATCGTCGTCCATCTCGTCGAAGCCGCCGCCTGCCGGTGCGCTCGGACGGCTCTGCGCGCCGCCGCCTGCACCGCCACGCGGTGCGCCGCCAGCACGACCGCCGCCGCCACCGCCGCGCTCCATCTGCTCGCCACGGCCGCCGCCGCCACCACCGTAGCCGCCGCCGTAACCGCCTTCGTCACCACCACCACCGCCGCCCGCACCGCCGCGGCCGCCGAGCATCTGCATCTGATCCGCGACGATTTCGGTCGAGTAACGATCCTGGCCGTCCTGGCCCTGCCACTTGCGCGTGCGGATGCGGCCCTCGATATAGACCGACGAGCCCTTCTTCAGGTATTCGCTGACGATTTCCGCCAGACGACCGAAGAACGCGACGCGATGCCACTCGGTCATTTCCTTGAAATCGCCGCTCGCCTTGTCCTTGTAACGGTCGGTCGTCGCGAGACGGATGTTCGCAACCGCGTCGCCGCTCGGCAGGTAACGGACTTCAGGATCGGCGCCGAGATTGCCGACGAGGATGACCTTGTTGACGGATGCCATGTGTTTCTCCAGTAAATTCGATGCCGGGCCGCCCGCGCATGCTGTCGGTGCGGCCCGCCGGGCAAGCCGGCGAACGCCGCCGGTGCCTGCCCGAAGTAAGTTCAGGCCTTGCGCGGCGGCGCTTTCATGCTGGCCGCGATTATAAGCCACGCGGCAACGAGCCCTGAGCAGGTGAAGAACACCGTATTGGCGCCACCGTGCTTCAACAGCCAGCCGCCCACGATGCCGCCGAGCGCGAGCCCGATCGACTGCGTGGTGTTGTAGACGCCCGTGGCCGCGCCCTTGCGCGAGCCGGGCGCGAGCTTCGATACGAGCGACGGCTGCGACGCTTCCAGGATGTTGAAACCCAGGAAGTACACGAAAAGAATCGCCGCCACCATCAGGATGGTATGCGGCGCGCTGCCCAACAACAATTGGCCGATCAGGATAGCCAGGATGCCGCCGAGCAGCACCGGCTTCATCTTGCCCCGTTTTTCCGCGACGATGATCGCCGGGACCATCATCACGAATGCGAGCCCCATCACCGGCAGGTAGACCTTCCAGTGCGAGGCGACCGGCAGGCCGCCATCGACCAGCAGGCGCGGCACGACGAGGAACAGCGCCGTCTGCGTCGCATGCAGCACCAGCACGCCGAAGTTCAGGCGCAGCAGTTCGACGTTGTGCAGCACCTCGGCGAACGGTGCCGGCACGTGCACGGGCTTCGCCGCGTCGGGCACGATCCACAGCACGACGCCGATCGCGAGGATCGACAGCACGCCGACGATCGCGAACAACCCGCTCATCCCGACCCAGTGGAACACGATCGGCGCGCCGACGATCGCGACCGCGAACGACACGCCGATCGACCCGCCGACCATCGCCATCGCCTTCGTGCGGTTCTGCTCGGAGGTCAGGTCGGCGATGAACGCGAGCACCGCGGACGACACCGCGCCCATCCCCTGGATCACCCGGCCGACGATGATCCACGTGATGTCGTGCGCGGACGCGGCGACGAAGCTGCCGATCGCGAAGATCACGAGGCCGGTAGCGATCACCGGCTTGCGGCCGAACTTGTCGGACGCCCAGCCGTAGAAGATATAGAACAGCGACTGCGTGACGCCGTAGGCCCCGAGCGCGATACCGACGAGCAGCACGTTGTCGCCGCCCGGGATGGTTTTCGCGTAGACCGAGAACACCGGCATGATCATGAACAGGCCGAGCATGCGCAGCGCGAAGATCGCCGCGAGCGACGTGGTCGCGCGCAATTCGGGCGCGGTCATGCGGGAAGACGTGGCAGACGGATTGGACATCGGGAATGAATTTCGAATGATCGGAATGTCCGCCCGACACCGGGCGGCGGAAGATCAGGACCAGCGGCCCGGGGGCTTGGCGGGCGACACGTCGGGGCAGGATTCAGGCAGCCCGCAGGCCACCCGGAACCACGCGGCGCGGCCGCTTTCCCGGCACAGGTGCCACCTTGCTGCCACCTGCTGCTAAGGCTGGGGGCCCCAAACGACGGCCTCGAAAAGCCGTTATAGTAGCAGGTTTGGTTCCCTCCATTTTCGCCAGGTTCATGGAACAGATCCGTATCCGTGGGGCACGAACCCACAACCTGAAAAACGTCAATCTCGACCTGCCGCGCCACAAGCTGGTCGTGATTACCGGGTTGTCCGGGTCGGGCAAGTCGTCGCTCGCGTTCGACACCCTTTATGCCGAAGGCCAGCGCCGCTACGTCGAAAGCCTGTCTGCGTATGCCCGCCAGTTCCTGCAACTGATGGAGAAACCCGACGTCGACCTGATCGAAGGCCTGTCGCCCGCGATCTCGATCGAGCAGAAGGCGACGTCCCACAACCCGCGTTCGACCGTCGGCACGGTCACGGAAATCCACGACTACCTGCGACTTTTGTACGCACGTGTCGGCACGCCGTACTGCCCCGACCACGACATCCCGCTTGAAGCCCAGAGCGTGTCGCAGATGGTCGACGCCGCGCTGGCGCTGCCCGAGGAAACCAAGCTGATGATCCTCGCGCCCGTCGTCGCGAACCGCAAGGGCGAGCACGCCGAGCTGTTCGAGGACATGCAGGCGCAGGGTTTCGTGCGTTTTCGCGTGCGCTCGGGCGGCGGCGCCGCGAACGAAGGCATCGCGAAGATCTACGAAGTCGAATCGCTGCCGAAGCTCAAGAAGAACGACAAGCACACGATCGACGTCGTCGTCGATCGTCTCAAGGTGCGCCCGGACATGAAGCAGCGCCTCGCCGAATCGTTCGAGACGGCGCTGCGCCTCGCCGACGGCCGCGCGATCGCGCTCGAGATGGACACCGACCACGAGCACCTGTTCAGCTCGAAGTTCGCGTGCCCGATCTGCTCGTACTCGCTGCAGGAGCTCGAGCCGCGCCTGTTCTCGTTCAACAACCCGATGGGCGCGTGCCCGGAATGCGACGGCCTCGGCCAGATCACGTTCTTCGACCCGAAGCGGGTCGTCGCGCACCCGTCGCTGTCGCTCGCCGCCGGCGCCGTGAAAGGCTGGGACCGCCGCAACCAGTTCTACTTCCAGATGCTGCAGAGTCTCGCGGCGTTCTACGAATTCGACATCGACGCCGCGTTCGAGGATCTCCCGGAAAAGATCCGGAAGGTGCTGCTGTTCGGCTCGGGCAAGCAGACGATCCCGTTCTCGTACATCAACGAGCGCGGCCGCACGACGATCCGCGAGCACGTGTTCGAAGGGATCATCCCGAACCTCGAGCGCCGCTACCGCGAGACCGATTCGGTCGCGGTGCGCGAAGAGCTGTCGAAGTACCAGAACAACCAGCCGTGCCCGTCGTGCGACGGCACGCGCCTGCGCCGCGAAGCGCGCCACGTGCGGATCGGCACGGGCGACTACGCGCGCGGCATCTTTGAAATCAGCGGCTGGCCGCTGCGCGACGCGCTCGGCTATTTCGACGGCCTGACGCTCGACGGCGCGAAGCGCGAGATCGCCGACAAGGTGATCAAGGAAATCGTCGCGCGCCTCACCTTCCTGAACAACGTCGGCCTCGACTACCTGTCGCTCGAGCGCAGCGCCGAAACCCTGTCGGGTGGCGAGGCGCAGCGCATCCGGCTCGCGTCGCAGATCGGCTCGGGCCTCACGGGCGTGATGTACGTGCTCGACGAGCCGTCGATCGGCCTGCACCAGCGCGACAACGACCGCCTGATCTCGACGCTCAAGCACCTGCGCGACCTCGGCAACTCGGTGATCGTCGTCGAGCACGACGAGGACATGATCCGCACGGCCGACTACGTCGTCGACATGGGCCCCGGCGCCGGCGAGCACGGCGGCGTGGTGGTCGCCGAAGGCACGCCGAAGCAGGTGCAGTCGAACCCGCAGTCGCTCACCGGCCAGTACCTGGTCGGCAAGCGCACGATCGAGTATCCGGACGAGCGGATGGCCCCCGATCCCGAGCGGATGCTGCGCATCGTCGACGCGCACGGCAACAACCTGAAGCACGTCGATCTCGAGCTGCCGGTCGGCCTGCTGACCTGCATCACCGGCGTGTCGGGCTCCGGCAAGTCGACGCTGATCAACGACACGCTGTACCACGCGGTCGCGCGCCACCTGTACGGGTCGTCGGCCGAGCCGGCGGCGCACGAGGCGATCGAGGGTCTCGAACACTTCGATAAGGTGATCAACGTCGACCAGTCGCCGATCGGCCGCACCCCGCGTTCGAACCCGGCCACCTACACGGGCCTGTTCACGCCGATCCGTGAACTGTTCTCGGGCGTGCCGACCTCGAAGGAGCGCGGCTACGATCCGGGCCGGTTCTCGTTCAACGTGAAGGGCGGCCGCTGCGAGTCGTGCCAGGGCGATGGCGTGCTGAAGGTGGAAATGCACTTCCTGCCGGACGTCTACGTGCCGTGCGACGTGTGCCACGGCAAGCGCTACAACCGCGAAACGCTCGAAGTGCAGTACAAGGGCAAGAACATCAGCGAAGTGCTCGACATGACCGTCGAGCAAGCGTACGAGTTCTTCAGCGCGGTGCCGGTCATCGCGCGCAAGCTGAAGACGCTGCTCGACGTCGGCCTCGGCTACATCCGCCTCGGCCAGTCGGCCACGACGCTGTCGGGCGGCGAGGCGCAGCGCGTGAAGCTGTCGCTCGAACTCTCCAAGCGCGACACCGGCCGCACGCTGTACATCCTCGACGAGCCGACCACCGGACTGCACTTCCACGACATCGCGCTGCTGCTCGAGGTGATCCACCGGCTGCGCGACCAGGGCAACACGGTCGTGATCATCGAGCACAACCTCGACGTGATCAAGACGGCCGACTGGGTGATCGACCTCGGCCCCGAAGGCGGTGCCGGCGGCGGCCAGATCATCGCGCAGGGCACGCCCGAGCAGGTCGCGAAGACCAAGGCCAGCTTTACCGGCAAGTACCTCGCGCCGCTGCTCAAGCGCCCGACCCGCAAGGTCGCCGCGGGCTGACGCGTCCCGCCCGCCCCTCCCGCGCGCGGCCGCCCGGCCGCGCGCGCCGCTGCGCACCGTACAACCGGCCTCTTCTCGTTTTCCCTTCTGCGTTTACACCATGCGCCAAACGGCCCCGTTGCGGACCATAATGGCGGCTATACTTTACGGTCGTAAGGTTCGCCGTCCGCACCAATCCGGTGCGGCGCCGGGCGAACACGGCTCTGCCGCGCATTCCGCGGCATGACACACGAACGACAGGAATCCACGATGGAGAAGCAACCCGACTCGTCTCGCGATGCGCAGAATCGCGAACCGCACCTGCGCAGCGTGCGGCTGACGAGCGATTTCAGCCTGCCGAAGCTGTCGGCACTCGAGATCGGCAGCTATGTGTTTGCGATCGTCGCGATGTGGCTCGTGATCGAGCTCAAGCTGCTCGGCGGGCTGCTGGCCGGCCTGCTCGTCTACCAGCTGATCCACACGATCGCCCCCGTGATCGAACGCCACACCACGAGCATGCGCGCGCGCTGGGTCGCCGTCGTGCTGCTGGCGATCGCGATCGTCGGCGGGCTGACGGGCCTGACGATCGGCATCATCGAACACTTCGAACGCACGGTGCCGAACCTGCAAAGCCTGCTCGACCAGCTGATGCAGATCGTCGAGCAGACCCGCGCCCGCACGCCAGCCTGGATCGCGAACCTGCTGCCCGTCGACGTCGAGCAGATGAAGACCAAGGCGGCCGTGCTGATGCACTCGCACATGGACCAGCTCCAGCAAAGCGGCAAGAGCGTCGCGCGCGGCTTCGGCCACGTGCTGTTCGGCATGATCATCGGCGCGATGATCGCGATCGGCGTCGAGCACGGCAAGGTGCGCCGGCCGCTGTCCACTGCACTCGTCACGCGCGTGTCGCGCTTCGCCGACGCCTTCCGCCGGATCGTGTTCGCGCAGATCAAGATCTCGGCGATCAACGGGGTGTTCACCGGCATCTACCTGCTCGTCGCCCTGCCGATCTTCCACCAGCGGCTGCCGCTGTCGAAAACGCTCGTGCTCGTCACGTTCATCGTCGGCCTGCTGCCCGTGATCGGCAACCTGATCTCGAACACGCTGATCGTCGCCGTGTCGCTGTCGGTCAGCATGGGCACCGCGATCGCATCGCTGGCGTTCCTCATCATCATCCACAAGCTCGAATACTTCCTGAACGCGAAGATCATCGGCGGCCAGATCGAGTCGCGCGCGTGGGAGCTGCTGCTCGCGATGCTGATCATGGAAGCCGCGTTCGGGCTGCCGGGCGTGATCGCCGCGCCGATCTTCTATGCGTACCTGAAGCGCGAGCTGTACCTGCTGCGGCTGATCTGAAACAGCCCGCGCGTCAGAAGCGATAAAAAAACGCCGCGCCCCGTGAAGGGCGCGGCGTTTTTGTTTGTGGCGGCCGGCGATCCGGCGGCCGGCGATCCGGGGGCCGGCCATCCGGGGGCCGGCCATCCCGCAGCCGGCTGTCCAGCGCCCGACGAATCAGCGGAACACGACCGTCTTCGTCCCGTTCAGCACGATCCGGTGCTCGACGTGCCACTTCACCGCGCGCGCAAGCGTCACGCATTCGACGTCGCGGCCGATCGCGGTCAACTGGTCGGGCGTCATGCTGTGATCGACGCGCTCGACTTCCTGCTCGATGATCGGGCCTTCGTCGAGATCGGTCGTCACGTAGTGCGCAGTCGCACCGATCAGCTTCACGCCACGATCGAATGCCTGGTAGTACGGCTTCGCGCCCTTGAAGCTCGGCAGGAACGAATGGTGGATGTTGATCGCGCGGCCGGCGAGCTGCTGGCACATATTCGGCGACAGGATCTGCATGTAGCGCGCGAGCACGACGAGATCGGCTCGATGCTCGTCGATCACTTCCAGCACGCGTGCTTCCTGCGCGGCCTTCGCGGCGTCGGACGAGCCGCCGATCAGCGGGAAGTGATGGAACGGGATGTTGTAGCTCGCGGCGAGCTGGTAGAACTCCTTGTGGTTCGACACGATCGCCGGGATCTCGATCGGCAGCTGGCCGGTGCGATAGCGGAACAGCAGGTCGTTCAGGCAATGGCCGATCTTCGACACCATGATCACGACGCGCGGCTTCACGGCCGCGTCGTGCATTTCCCAGCGCATCGAGAACTGCTCCGCGAGCGGCGCGAACTCCCGGCGCAGCGTGTCGAGCGCCGTGGCGGCGTCCACGCCGCCGCCGTCCTGCTCGAAGTGCACGCGCATGAAGAATTCGCTGGTGCGGCTGTCGCCGAACTGCGCCGAATCGAGGATGTTGTTGCTGCGCTCGAACAGGAAGCCCGAGACCGCATGGACGATGCCGTGCCGGTCGGGGCACGACAGTTTCAAGATAAAGCTGTGATCGGTCGGCATGACCGCTACTCCCTTCGTTTCCGTATTCGTCAAATTGCCCGTTCGCGCCGCCAGGCTGCGTGCGCGGCACGCGTCACGCGGCCGGTGCGAACAGTGCGTCGATACCCGCTGCGTCGGCCGCCGGGATCCAGCGATGGCGCAGCAGCGTGTCGAGCGTCGCGAGGCTCGCATCCATCGTCGCGCGGCCGGCGCGCAGCCAGCCGATCACCTCGGGCACACCGGCCAGCAGGTGCTCGGCCACTTCGCCGTCCTGGTTGCGCGGCGCGAAGTCGCGCGGCAACGGCAGGTCGTACACGAAGATCAGTTCGGACTGCGTGCCTTCCGGCAGCGAGCACAGCACCTGCACCGCGCGGCCCGCGATCGCGCGCGCCGCCAGTTCGGCCGGAATGCCGGCTTCTTCCCAGCATTCCTTCGCGAGCGTCTCGTGAACGCCCAGGCCCCAGCCGATACCACCGGCAACGACGTTGTCGAGCATGCCGGGGTCGGTCGCCTTGGTCTCGCTGCGGCGGCCGAGCCACATCTGCGGGACAGCCGCCGCAGACAGCTCGCCCGGTGCAACCGCATATTCTACGATGCCGTTCAGATGCACCGCGTAAGTCTGTGTGCCGAAGAAGCGCGACGCGGCGCGCTCGATGTACGCGAGCGGCGGATCGTCGAAGCGGTTGCGGATCGCGTAGATCTCGTCGCGCCAGCCGGGAATCGCGCCTTCGGCCGCGAGCGCGCCGATCGCGCTCGCCAGCGCCATGCTGCGCGCATCGACCGAGTCGTAGCGCGCCGACAGCACGACGCGCTCGTCGGTCAGCTCGAACACGTCGGGCCAGCGGGCAAGCATCGCGACGTCCTGGCGACGCACCCAGCCGACCGCCTGGCCGGCGATCTCGAAACGCAGGTGCGCGGCCGGATCGAAGCGGCGCGCGGCCGCAATGCACGGAAACGTCATCGTCTATCAGTCCTTCAACGCCACGCGGATGCCGATCGCGATGAACGTCGCGCCGGCGATCCGGTCGAGCCACACGCCGGCCTTCGGGCGGCGCTTCAGCCACGCGCCGATCATGCCCGCGCCGACGCCGAACAGCGAAAAGATCGCGGCCGTCTGCAGCATGAACAGCGCGCCGAGTTCGAACATCTGCAGCGTCACGCTCTGCCCGCCGTGCGGATCGACGAACTGCGGCAGGAACACGACGAAGAACAGCGTGACCTTCGGGTTCATCAGGTTGCCGATCACGCTCTGCCGGAAGATCGTGCCGAGCGGCTGCGGCGGACGCGCGTGCGCGTTCGCGAGGCCCTGGCTGCGCAGCGCCTTGATGCCGATCCACACGAGGTACGCGGCGCCCGCGAGCTTCAGGATCTCGAACGCGACCGGCGACGAACGCAGCACGGCCGCGACGCCGAGCGCCGCGAGCGTCGTGTGGAACAGGATCCCGGCGGTGAAGCCGAGCGCGGCGACGAAGCCGGCCGCGCGGCCCTGCGAGATGCCGCGAGCGAGCACCTGCAGGTTGTCGGGACCCGGCGCGAACGTGATCGCGATCGACGTGGCGAGAAACAGCATGAAGTTGGGCATCGTGACCTCGCTGCTAACGTGAACTCAGGTGGATTCAGGCTGGCCGGCGTTCAGTGGCCGGCGAATTCGGTGACGGTATAAACCGGCAGTCCCGCGTTGCGCAGCAGCGCCGAGCCGCCGAGATCGGGCAGGTCGATGATCGCCGCGCCTTCGACCACTTCCGCGCCGAGCCGCTGCAGCAGGTTGCGCCCCGCCATCATCGTGCCGCCGGTCGCGATCAGGTCGTCCATGATGATCACGCGGTCGCCGGGGCGGCACGCATCTTCATGAATCTCGACCGTCGCGCTGCCGTATTCGAGGTTGTACGATTCCGAGCGCGTCTTGTACGGCAGCTTGCCGACCTTGCGGATCGGCACGAAGCCGACGCTCAGTTCGTATGCGACGATCGGCGCGATGATGAAGCCGCGCGCGTCAAGGCCCGCGACATAGTCGAGCTTCGCATCGACATAGCGTTCGACGAACAGGTCGACGAGGATGCGCAGCGCCTTCGGGCTCTGCAGCAGCGTCGTAATGTCGCGGAACATCACGCCCGGCTGCGGCCAGTCCGGCACCGTGCGGATCTGGCTGTGGATGAAGGCGACCGGATCGAGCGGTGCGCCCGACGACGAATGCGGCATGAAACTCTCCAAAAAAAACGGTGCGCGAAGATCGGGCACCGTTTCGAGTAAATACGGGTCAGGTTATCAATCCGAGCACGGGCTCAGGCGGCTGCGGCCGGCGGATCGCGCCGATGGCGCGACAGCCGCTCCTCCGCGAGCGCGAGCGCCTCGGGCAGCCCGCGCAGCACGACGATGTCGCTCGCGCGCAGCTTGGTCTGCGGATCGGGTTCGACGCCGCGGATGCCGTGCCGGCGGATCGCCGTGACTTCCAACCCGAGCGCATACAGCCCCAGTTCTTCCAGCGAACGCCCGACCGCGTCCGCGCGCGCATCGACCGGCACCGATTGTAGCCGCACCTGCTCGTGGTCGTCGTCGTCCGCATCGTCCGCCCCGCGGAAATAGCCGCGCAACAGGCTGTAGCGTTCGTCGCGCATCTCCTCGACGCGCCGCACGACCTTGCGCATCGGCACGCCGACCAGCACCAGCGTGTGCGACGCGAGCATCAGGCTGCCCTCGACGATCTCCGGAATCACCTCGGTCGCGCCGGCCGCGAGCAGCTTCTCGAGATCGGCATCGTCGACGGTACGCACGATCGCGGGCAGCGTCGGCTCGAGTTCGTGCACGTGATGCAGCACGCGCAGCGCGGACGGCGTGTTCGCATAGGTGATCGCGACCGCCGCCGCGCGGTGGATACCGGCCGCGAGCAGCGACTCGCGGCGCGCCGCGTCGCCAAACACGACCGATTCGCCGGCCGCGCCGGCCGCGCTGACGCGATCGGGGTCGAGGTCGAGCGCGACGTACGAAATGCCTTCCTGTTCGAGCATCCGCGCCAGGTTCTGGCCCGCGCGGCCGTAGCCGCAGATGATCACGTGGCCGCGCTGCTTGAGGCTCTGCGTCGCGATCCGCGTCATCTGCAGCGACTGCTGCATCCATTCGGTCGACGACAGCCGCATCACGATCCGGTCGGCGTTCTGGATCAGGAACGGCGCGGCGAGCATCGACAGCAGCATCGACGCGAGGATCGCCTGCAGCAGCGTCGCATCGACGAGATGGCGGTCGAGGATCAGGTTCAACAGCACGAAGCCGAATTCGCCGGCCTGCGCGAGGCCGATGCCGGTGCGCATCGCGACGCCCGGCGTCGCGCCGAACAGCCGCGCGAGCCCGGCGATCATCGTCCCCTTGAACAGGATCTGCCCGACGAAGAACGCGAGCACGAGGAACGGGTGCTCCCAGATCACGCGCGGGTCGAGCAGCATCCCCGTGGTCACGAAGAACAGGCCGAGCAGCACGTCGCGGAACGGCTTGATGTCCTCCTCCACCTGGTGGCGGAACGGCGTCTCGGAGATCAGCATCCCCGCGATGAACGCGCCGAGCGCGAGCGACAGGCCGAACTTGTCGGTGATGAACGCGGCGCCGAGCGTGACGAGCAGCAGGTTCAGCACGAACAGTTCCTGCGAGCGTCGCCGCGCGACGACGTTGAGCCAGCGCGTCATGAAGCGCTGGCCGATGACCAGCAGCAGCGTGAGCGCGATCACGATCTTGACGGCCGCGAAGCCGAGCGTGATCGCGAGGTCCTTCGACGATTCGGCGCCGAACGCGGCGATCACGATCAGCAGCGGCACCACCGCGAGATCCTGGAACAGCAGCACGCCGAAGATGTTGCGGCCATGCTCGGTCTCGATCTCGAGCCGCTCGGCGAGCATCTTCGACACGATCGCCGTCGACGACATCGCGAGCGCGCCGCCGAGCGCGATACTGCCCTGCCACGTGATGTGTACCCAGTGCTCGAACAGCATGCCGAGCACGAGCGCGAGCACGAGCGTCGCGACGACCTGCAGCAACCCGAGCCCGAACACGAGCCGCTGCATCGCCCTCAGCTTCGCCAGCGAGAATTCGAGGCCGATCGAAAACATCAGGAACACCACGCCGAACTCCGCGAGATGCTCGGCTCGTTCCAGATCTGCCGCGATGCCGAACGCATGCGGGCCGACCAGAATGCCGACGGTCAGGTAGCCGAGCATCGGCGGCAGGTTCAACGAGCGGAATACGACGACGCCCACCACTGAGGCCAGCAGCAGCAGCAGGGTCATTTCGAGCGGGGAAATCACAGGCGAAGCGTCCTCGTTCGTCGGGGCCACGGCAATGCGGGCGCGGGTGGTGGCGGTGGTCGGGCGACCTCGGACGAGTCCGAAGGCCCGGCGCGGCGAACAAACGCCTTTGCTATACTCCGCGCATGATAGCGAAAATCAATGATGATCGGGCGCTCGCGCTCGCCCGCGACGTGCTCGACATCGAGGCGGACGCCGTGCGCGCGCTGCGCGACCAGCTCGACGGCGGCTTCGTCCAGGCCGTCGCGCTGCTGCTCGGCTGCCGCGGCCGCGTGGTGGTGTCCGGTATCGGCAAATCGGGGCATATCGCCCGCAAGATCGCGGCCACGCTGGCCAGCACCGGCACGCCGGCCTTCTTCGTCCACCCTGCCGAGGCCAGCCACGGCGACCTCGGGATGGTCACCTCCGACGACGTCTTCATCGGCATCTCCTATTCCGGCGAATCCGAAGAACTCGTCGCGATCCTGCCGCTCGTGAAGCGGATCGGCGCGAAGCTGATCGCGATCACGGGCCGCGCGGAATCGAGCCTCGGCACGCTCGCCGACGTGAACCTGAACGCCGCGGTCTCGAAGGAGGCCTGCCCGCTGAACCTCGCGCCCACCGCGAGCACGACCGCCGCGCTCGCGCTCGGCGACGCGCTCGCCGTCGCCGTGCTCGACGCGCGCGGCTTCGGGTCGGAAGATTTCGCGCGCTCGCACCCGGGCGGCGCACTCGGCCGGCGCCTGCTCACCTACGTGCGCGACGTGATGCGCTCGGGCGACGACGTCCCGTACGTCGGGCTCGACGCGACGCTGTCGGACGCGCTGTTCCAGATCACCGCGAAGCGCCTCGGCATGACCGCCGTGGTCGACGCCGACGGCAAGGTCGCCGGCATCTTCACGGACGGCGACCTGCGCCGCGTGCTCGCGCGCGACGGCGATTTCCGCGCGCTGCCGATCACCGACGTGATGACGCGCGACCCGCGCACGATCGCGCCGGATCACCTGGCGGTCGAGGCCGTGGAACTGATGGAGCGCCACCGGATCAACCAGATGCTGGTGGTCGATGCCAACGGCGCGCTGATCGGCGCGCTGAACATGCACGACCTGTTTTCGAAGAAGGTGATCTGATGAGCGCAGCGCTGACTGCGGCCGAACGCGCGAACCGCGTGAAGCTGATGATTTTCGACGTCGACGGCGTGCTGACCGACGGCGGCCTGCTGTTTACCGCGGCCGGCGACACGATGAAGTCGTTCAATTCGCTCGACGGCCACGGCGTGAAGCTGCTCGGCGAAGCCGGCATCGCAACCGCGATCATCACGGGCCGCCGCTCGGAAATCGTCGCGGCGCGCGCGAAGGAAATGAAGATCGCGCACCTGTTCCAGGGCGTCGAGAACAAGCTTACCGTGTTCGCCGACCTGATCGCGTCGCTCGGCCTCACCGCCGACCAGTGCGGCTACATGGGCGACGACTGGCCCGACCTGCCCGTGATGCTGCGCTGCGGCTTCGCGACCGCCCCCGCGAATGCGCACCCCGAGGTGATCGCCCGCGCGCACTGGGTGGCCGAGGCCCGCGGCGGCCACGGCGCCGTACGCGAAGTCTGCGACGCGATCCTGCGCGCGCAGCGCCGCTACGACGCGCTGCTCGCGGCCGCCTGCGGAGCCTGACGGATGAACAAGCACTTCCGCTGGACCCAGTTGCTGCCGCTCGTCGCGGTCGCCGCGCTCGCGGGCATCACCTGGTGGCTGCTGCAGGCCACGCTGCCGCCGCCCGGCGAGGGCGCCGTGCAGCCGAAGCGCCATACGCCCGACTATTTCGCCGACAACTTCTCGGTCACCGAGCTCGACCAGTCCGGCGCGACCCAGTACCGGCTGACGGCCGCGAAGCTGATCCATTACGAAGACACTGAAGACAGCGACCTGACCGATCCGGCCGTGCGCGCGTTCCAGCCCGGCAAGCCGGTCGTCACAACCACCGCGAAGCGCGGCACCGTCAACGGCGATGTGTCGATCGTCGACTTGTACGACGACGCGCGCATCCTGCGTGCGGCCGGCGGCGGCGATCCGCAGATGCAGGCCGATTCCCAGCATTTCCGGATCTTCGTCAATGACGATGTGATCCAGACCGAAAAGCCGGTTAAACTTCAGCGCGGCCTGTCGCTCGTCAATGCGACCGACGGCATGAAGTACAACAACGTCACCCGGGTCATCGAGCTTTACGGCAACGTGCGCGGCACGATCGCCGCGGCGGACACGTCCGGCGGCTCGAAAGGTCAACCCAAGTGACGCTTCCCTCACGTGACTGCATGAACGAACCGTTCCCTCGACAGATTTCCGGCGGCGCTGCGCGCGCCGTCCGCGCCGCGCTTGCCGCGGCGCTCGTGGCGCTCCCGCTGGTCGGGCTGGCGCCGCTCGCCCATGCCGAGAAGGCCGACCAGAACAAGCCGATCAACGTCGAGGCCGACAACCTGACCTATGACGACCTGAAGCAGGTCACGGTCGCCACCGGCAACGTCGTGATCACGAAGGGCACGATCGTCATCAAGGGCGATCGCGTCGAAGTGCGCCAGGATCCGGAAGGCTATCAGTACGCAACCTCGTTCGGCAGCGGCAAGAAGCACGCGACGTTCCGCCAGAAGCGCGAAGGCATCGACGAGTACATCGACGGCGACGCCGAGCGCATCGACTACGACGGCAAGCAGGACCTGACCACGCTGACCACCGCCGCGACCGTGCGCCGCCTGCAGGGCACGTCGACGATTGCCGATACCGTGCACGGCAGCGTGATCACGTACGACGGCCAGCGCGACTTCTACACCGCGAAGGGCGGCAAGGACGTCGCCGCGCCGGGCAACCCGAACGGCCGTGTGCGCGCGATGCTGTCGCCGAAGAACGGCGGTCCTGCGCCGCTGAACGGCGCGCCGGCGAAGCTGTCGCCGTCGACCACGATCCAGGGGGCGCCGGGCCAATGAACGCGCTACCGAACCGCCAGCCGGCCGGCACCACGAGCTCGCTCGTCGTCCGCAACCTGAAGAAACGCTACGGCTCGCGCACGGTCGTCAAGGACGTGTCGCTCGACGTGAAGAGCGGCGAAGTCGTCGGCCTGCTCGGCCCGAACGGCGCGGGCAAGACCACGTCGTTCTACATGATCGTCGGCCTCGTGCCGCTCGACGCGGGCGAGATCTCGCTGAACGGCAGCTCGATCAGCCTGCTGCCGATCCACAAGCGCGCATCGCTCGGCCTGTCGTACCTGCCGCAGGAAGCGTCGGTGTTCCGCAAGCTGACCGTCGAGGAAAACATCCGCGCGGTGCTCGAGCTGCAGCACGGCGAAGACGGCAAGCGGCTGTCGAAGGACGCGATCTCGTCGCGCACCGAAGCACTGCTCGACGAGCTGCAGATCGGCCACCTGCGCGAGAACCCCGCGCTGTCGCTGTCGGGCGGCGAACGGCGCCGGGTCGAAATCGCGCGCGCGCTGGCCACCAACCCGAACTTCATCCTGCTCGACGAACCGTTCGCCGGCGTCGACCCGATCGCGGTGCTCGAGATCCAGAAGATCGTCAAGTTCCTGAAGCAGCGCAACATCGGCGTGCTGATTACCGATCACAACGTCCGCGAAACGCTCGGCATCTGCGACCACGCCTACATCATCAGCGACGGCTCGGTGCTCGCCGCCGGTGCGCCGAGCGAAATCATCGAAAACGAAAGCGTGCGCCGCGTGTACCTCGGCGAACACTTCCGGATGTAACTCCCCCCTCGTGGCTGGCTGCACCCCGCCCGGCGTCGCCGCGCGGGGCCGCGCCCCGCTTCGCGGCCATGCCCGCGGCCGGGCGGCGCGCCGCGCGTAATCGCGGATGGCTCAACGCGCCTGGGTCGTGGCAAACTGCCGGTATGACTCCCTCCTTGCCATGAAAGCCAGCCTTCAACTCCGCCTGTCGCAACATCTGGCGCTGACGCCCCAGCTACAGCAGTCGATCCGGCTCCTGCAGTTGTCGACGCTCGAATTGCAGCAGGAAGTCGCGATGGCCGTCGCGCAGAACCCACTGCTCGAGAACGACGACGAATGGATCGCGAGCCCGCTGCGCGTCGCAGCGGACGGATCGTTGATCGCGCAGACGCCGCCCGCGCAGAACACCGAGCCCACTTCGACGAACAGCAGCAGCTCGTCGAGCGATCGCGCCGAGCGCGACGAGCCGGCCGGCGCGGACGAGTACGACGGTTACGGGTCCGGTGACGGCAACGACGGCCCGCAGTGGAATCTCGACGAATTCGGCCGCTCGAGCGGCGCATCCGACGACGACGACCTCCCCCCGCTGCAGGTACAGGAAGCGGCGACGTCGCTGCGCGACCACCTGTCCGCGCAGTTGCGCGTCACGCAGGCCGGCCCGCGCGATCGTGCGCTCGTGATGTTCCTGATCGAATCGCTCGACGACGACGGCTACCTGACCGCGACGCTCGATGAAGTGCTCGCCGACCTGCCGCCCGAGCTGGAGATCGACTGCGACGAACTGAACGCGGCGCTCGCGCTGCTGCACAGCTTCGATCCGGCCGGGGTCGGTGCCCGCTCCGCCTCCGAATGCCTGAAGCTGCAGTTGCTGCGCCTCGATCCGTCCCCGACGCGCACGCTCGCGCTCGAGATCGTGTCGCAGCATCTCGAACTGCTCGCCGCCCGCGACTTCACGCGGTTGCGCAAGCACCTGAAGGCGAGCGACGACGCGCTGCGCGACGCGCACACGCTGATCCGCTCGCTGGAGCCGTTCCCCGGCGCCGCATACGGCAAGGCCGAGGCCGACTACGTCGTGCCCGACATCATCGTGAAGAAGGCCGGCCAGGGATGGCTCGCGGAACTCAATCCGGAGGTCGTGCCGCGCCTGCGGATCAACAACCTCTACGCGAACATCCTGCGCAACAGCCGCGGCGATCCGTCGGCCGGTTCGCTCAAACAGCAGCTCCAGGAAGCACGCTGGCTGATCAAAAACATCCAGCAGCGATTCGACACGATCCTGCGTGTCGCGCAGGCGATTGTCGAGCGTCAAAAGAACTTCTTTGCGCACGGTGAAATTGCCATGCGCCCCTTGGTTTTGCGGGAAATAGCTGATACGCTGGGCCTACACGAGTCGACTGTCAGCCGTGTGACAACCGGGAAGTACATGCTGACCCCGTTCGGGACGCTTGAATTTAAGTACTTCTTCGGATCTCACGTTTCGACCGACACCGGAGGCGCCGCTTCGTCGACAGCCATCCGAGCCCTCATCAAGCAACTGATAGGAGCTGAAGACCCTAAATCGCCACTTTCGGACAGCCGCATTGCCGAGCTGCTGGCAGAACAAGGATTCGTGGTCGCGCGCCGCACGGTTGCGAAGTACCGCGAAGCCCTCAAGATCCCGGCAGTGAATCTGCGCAAGTCTCTTTAAGCCTGCTGCCTGCCCGGCGGCAGGCGTGTTCCGGCCACCGCGCATACGGGGAACAGGCCGGGCGACCTGTCCGCGATACGCCGCCTCGTGCGGCACGGGCAAGTCGACCGGAGCGCCGCCTCGATGCGGCCGGGTGGTCACTCGCTTGGAGAAGCACTATGAACCTGAAGATCAGTGGACATCATCTCGAAGTCACGCCTGCAATTCGCGAATACGTGATCACCAAGCTGGACCGGGTGCTACGGCATAGCGATCAGGTGATCGATGGCACTGTGATCCTCTCGGTCGACAACCACAAGGAAAAGGACAAGCAGCAGCGCGCGGAAATCAACCTGCACCTGAAGGGCAAGGACATCTTCGTCGAAAGCGCCAACGGTAATCTGTATGCAGCGATCGATCTGCTGATCGACAAGCTGGATCGCCAGGTCGTCAAGCACATGGAGCGCCTGCAAACGCACGCGCACGACCCGATCAAGCTTCAACCGTCGATCGACCAGATCGAACTGCCGCCGCAGTAACCTTCAACGCAACACACACGTCGCCCGGTTCGCCGGGCGTTTTTTTTGCGACTCCGCGCAGTGGTGCAACCGGTCTGTCCGCGCTGCGCCACGCACGCGGCTGTGCTCTATAATGTTCCGGTTATCGCCGGGGGGCGCTGGACGCGGTAGCTGCCTTGCAGGTTGCCGATGCCGAACGCCTTGATATCGCCGAACATGGGTAATCAGTCTGCCGCCGCAAGGAGACCCCAGGCCGCCCAATCGCCTGCCAACATGAATCGCCTAGCCAAAATCCTGCCCATAGAGAACGTCGTCATCGACCTCTCAGTCACCAGCAAGAAACGCGTGTTCGAACAAGCCGGGCTGATGTTCGAGAATCAGAACGGCATCGCCCGCAGCACCGTCACGGACAACCTGTTCGCGCGCGAGCGCCTCGGCTCGACCGGGCTCGGCGAAGGCGTCGCGATTCCGCACGGGCGCATCAAGGGTCTCAAGCACCCGCTCGCCGCGTTCGTCCGGCTCGCCGATGCGATCCCGTTCGAAGCCCCCGACGGCCAGCCCGTCGGCCTCCTGATTTTCCTGCTCGTGCCCGAGCAAGCCACCCAGCAGCACCTCGAGATCCTGTCGGAAATCGCGCAACTGCTGTCCGATCGCGACGCGCGCGAGCGTCTGCACAACGAAACGGATGTCGCCGAGTTGCATCGCCTGCTCACTCAGTGGCAACCTTGAGTTGATCCGGGCGGAATATTTTCCCGTACGCGGCGGCACACGCCGCCGTTCAGGGCCGCCCGGCGCCGGCCCGGCATGGCGATGTCCGTCGCCGCACGCACGCACCGGCCCATTGGAGTGACGAAAGTCATGGATACGTCCAGCATCAACGCCCAGAGCATCTTCGACGACAACGCGGCCACGCTGAAACTGAGCTGGCTGACGGGGCATGAAGGCTGGGAACGCGGCTTTTCGGCCGACACCGTCGGCAATGCCACCTCGAGCGCCGACCTCGTCGGCCACTTGAACCTGATCCACCCGAACCGGATCCAGGTGCTCGGCGAAGCCGAAATCGACTACTACCAGCGGCAGACCGACGAAGACCGCTCGCGCCACATGGCCGAGCTGATCGCGCTCGAGCCGCCGTTTCTCGTCGTCGCCGGCGGCGCCGCCGCGCCCCCCGAACTCGTGTTGCGCTGCACGCGCTCGTCGACCCCGCTGTTCACCACGCCGATGTCGGCCGCCGCGGTGATCGACAGCCTGCGGCTCTACATGTCGCGGATCCTCGCGCCGCGCGCGACGCTGCACGGCGTGTTCATCGACATCCTCGGGATGGGCGTGCTGCTGACCGGCGACTCGGGCCTCGGCAAGAGCGAACTCGGCCTCGAACTGATCAGTCGCGGCCACGGCCTCGTCGCCGACGACGCGGTCGATTTCGTCCGACTTGGCCCCGATTTCGTCGAAGGGCGCTGCCCGCCGCTGCTGCAGAACCTGCTCGAAGTGCGCGGCCTCGGCCTGCTCGACATCAAGACGATCTTCGGCGAAACCGCCGTGCGGCGGAAAATGAAGCTGAAGCTGATCGTCCAGCTCGTGCGGCGCCCGGACGGCGAATTCCAGCGCCTGCCGCTCGAAAGCCAGACCGTCGACGTGCTCGGCTTGCCGATCAGCAAGGTCACGATCCAGGTCGCGGCCGGCCGCAACCTCGCGGTGCTCGTCGAGGCGGCCGTCCGGAACACGATCCTGCAGTTGCGCGGAATCGACACGTTGCGCGATTTCATGGATCGGCAACGACTCGCGATGCAAGATCCCGACAGTCAGTTCCCCGGCAAACTGGTGTAACCCGCACGCGCCGGCCGCGCAACGCCGACGCGTCGAGCCGGTGCTATGATGAAACGTCAGGATTCTCTGCTTCCCATGCGCATCGTCCTTATCACTGGCATCTCCGGCTCAGGCAAGTCCGTCGCGCTGAACGCGCTCGAAGACGCAGGCTATTATTGTGTCGACAACCTGCCGCCGCACGTGCTCCCCGAACTTGCCCGCTACCTCGCCGAGGACGGCCAGCGCCGGCTCGCGGTCGCGATCGACGCGCGCTCGAGTGCGTCGCTCGACGAAATGCCCGGCCTGATCCGCGAGCTGTCGCGCGAACACGACGTGCGCGTGCTGTTCCTCAACGCAAGCACCCAGGCGCTGATCCAGCGCTTCTCCGAAACGCGCCGCCGCCATCCGCTGTCCGGTTCGCTGTCGCACGATGCGAACGTCGGCCTGCTGTCGTCGCTCGAGGAAGCGATCGAGCGCGAACGCCACCTCGTCGCGCCGCTCGCCGAATTCGGCCACCAGATCGACACGAGCACGCTGCGCGCGAACGCGCTGCGTACGTGGGTCAAGCGCTTCATCGAGCAGAAGAACAACGACCTGATGGTGATGTTCGAATCGTTCGGCTTCAAGCGCGGCGTGCCGCTCGACGCCGACCTGATGTTCGACGTGCGCGCGCTGCCGAATCCGTACTACGACCATGAGTTGCGCCCGCTCACCGGGCTCGACCAGCCGGTCATCGCCTTTCTCGACGCACTGCCGATCGTCCACCAGATGATCGACGACATCCATGCGTTCCTGATGAAATGGCTGCCGCACTTCCGCGATGACAACCGCAGCTACCTGACCGTCGCCATCGGCTGCACGGGCGGGCAGCATCGTTCGGTGTTCATCGCGGAAACGCTCGCCACGCGCCTTGCGCACGAGGCGAATGTGATCGTGCGGCATCGTGACGCGCCAGTGGATGTCGACGCGTCGTCGCGGCTCGTCTCCGAGGTCGACCGACCCTAGCGACGCACGCCCCAACGCCCGCGCGCCATGTCCTCCCTATCGACCACCCTGATCGACCTGCCGCTGTTTCCGCTGCACACGGTGCTGTTTCCGGGAGGCCTGCTCCCGCTCAAGGTGTTCGAGGCGCGCTATCTCGACATGTCCCGCGCGTGCCTGCGCGACGACGCACCGTTCGGCGTGTGCCTGCTGAAGAGCGGGCCCGAAGTCGCGCAGGACGGTGCTGTATCGGTGCCCGAGACCATCGGCTGCATGGCGCGCATCACCGAGTGCGATACCGGCGAATTCGGCATGCTGTACCTGCAGGCGGTCGGCACGCAGCGTTTCGAGCTGCTGTCGTATCGCGTCGAAGGCAACGGGCTGCTGGTCGGCATCGCGGAGCCGCTGCCCGACGACATCCCGCTCGAAGGCGAGCAGACGCTCGCGCAATTCGGCTCGTGCGCCGAGGTGCTCGAGCGCATCATCGACGCGCTGAAGAAGTCCGAACCGGGCAAGATGCCGTTCGGCGAACCGTTCCGCCTCGACGATCCGAGCTGGGTGTCGAACCGCCTCGCGGAACTGCTGCCGCTCGACCTGCGCGCGCGGCAGAAGCTGATGGAGTTTCCGGACGTCGGCGCGCGCATCGACGCCGTGCACCACGTGCTCGGCCGGCACGGCTGGTTATAAAGGCCCCCAGACCTGGCGCTCCGCGCCAGGCCCCCGAGGGGGTCAAGAAAACTTGGGACGGCCCGGCGTTTTCTTGAGCGCGCCCCCTCCCCTTCGTTACAGCAGCGGCCCGCTCAGCGCATCGAGCAGCTTGCGCACCGGTGCCGGCACGCCATACGCGTCGAGCCGGCTCAGCGGCACCCAGGCGGTGTCCGCGTCCCGCGCGCCCGAAGGCAGCCCGCCACCGTCGGCCATGTCGCTCAGCCGCGGCTCGATCTCGAGCCGGAAATGCGTAAACGTGTGCGTGAGCGGCGCGAGCGGCACCGTGCCGCCGCCGCCGAAGCCGCGCGCGAGTTCCGCGAGCGCGGCGTCGCCGTCCGCTTGCGGCAGGCTCCACAGCCCGCCCCAGATGCCGGTCGGCGGCCGCCGCTCGAGCAGCACGGCGTCGCCGTCGCGCAGCACGAGCATCCAGGTCTTGCGCGTCGGCACGGCCTTCTTCGGCCGCGCGGCCGGCAGTTCGCGCTGGCGGCCCGTCGATTGCGCGACGCAGTCGCCCGCGAACGGGCAGCGCGCGCAATCGGGCTTGCCGCGCACGCACAGCGTCGCGCCGAGATCCATCAGCCCCTGCGTATAGGCGCTCACGTCGGCCGCGTTCGCGGCGTCGGGCAACAGCGATTCGGCGAGCGCCCACATGTCGTTCTCGACCCGCTTCTCGCCCGGAAAGCCCTCGATGCCGAACACCCGCGCCAGCACGCGCTTCACGTTGCCGTCGAGGATCGTCGCGCGCGCGCCGTATGCGAACGACGCGATCGCCGCGGCCGTCGAACGGCCGATGCCCGGCAGTTCGGCAAGCGCGTCGGGGGTCGCGGGAAACGCGCCACCGTGCTCGGCGACGACGACCTGTGCGCAGCGGTGCAGGTTGCGCGCGCGCGAGTAGTAGCCGAGCCCCGCCCACAGCGCCATCACGTCGTCGGTCGGCGCGGCCGCGAGCGCGGCGACGTCGGGGTAGCGTTCGAGAAAGCGCGTGTAATACGGGATGACGGTCGACACCTGCGTCTGCTGCAGCATGATTTCCGACAGCCAGATCCGGTACGGATCGCGGGTGTTCTGCCACGGCAGGTCGTGGCGGCCATGCTCGCGCTGCCACGCGACCAGGCGCGTGGCGAACGTGCGGTGCAGCGGCGTAACGGGGAACGGAGCGGGGGCGATGCGGGGCGGCTTCAAGTTATCTAATCGTGAAAAAAGGTTTCAACGCTGGCACGTCGGACAGAAATAGGTCGACCGCTGGCCCTGCACGATCTGGCGGATCGGCGTGCCGCATACGCGGCAAGGCTGGCCCGCACGGTCGTAGACGAAGCAGTCGAGCTGGAAATAGCCGCTTTCGCCGTTGCTGCCGACGAAATCGCGCAACGTGCTGCCGCCGCGCTCGATCGCGTCGGCGAGCGTCGCGCGCACCGCATCGGCCAGCCGCTCGTAGCGCGGCAGCGAGACCTTGCCCGCGGCCGTCGTCGGCCGGATGCCCGCGCGAAACAGGCTCTCCGACGCATAGATGTTGCCGACGCCGACGACCATGTCGCCCGCGAGCAGCGCCTGCTTGACCGACACGGTGCGGCCGCGCGTGCGCGCATGCAGCAGCGCGCCGGTAAACGCCGGCGAGAACGGCTCGACGCCGAGGCTCGCGAGGAGCGGATGCGCATGCACGTCGCCCGCTTCGCGCGGGTGCCACAGCACCGCGCCGAAGCGGCGCGGATCGCGGAACCGCAGCACGAATTCGTCGAAGATCCAGTCGATGTGGTCATGCTTCGCGGCAGCCGGCACGCCGTCCGCGGGCAGCACGCGCAGCGTGCCGGTCATGCCCAGATGGACGATGAACCAGCCCGCATCGACCTCGAACAGCAGGTACTTGCCGCGACGCTCGACGGCGAGCACCTCGCGCGCGCGCAACTGCTCGGCGAGCCCGGCCGGCACGGGCCAGCGCAGCATCGCGGTACGGACGTCGACACGCTCGACGCGGCGGCCTGCGACAAAGGGCTCGATGCCCCGGCGCGTGACTTCGACTTCTGGCAACTCTGGCATTGTTTGCGGGTCTGAGACTGGATTACCGATCGTGCGTGTATTGTAGCGAGCGCGTTACAATCGGTTGAAACATCGAACGGATTTCCATGACCCTGCCCTCGAAGCTGCTTCAGAAGCGCCCCGCCGCCGAGCGCGGCGCACGCGCCTTCCCGGTCCGCCGTGCACTCGGCGCCGCGTTGTTTGCTGCCTGGACCCTTACCGCCTTCCCGGCCCACGCGCAGGATCCGGCATCGGACGACGCGGAGCCGCAGGGTGCGTTCGAGCACGTGATGCCGGACGAGCAAAAGAATCTCCCCAGCGTGCCGCTGACGAGCCAGATCGTCTACCAGGTGCTCGCCGCCGAGGTCGCGCTCCAGCGTAACCAGCCGGCGCCGGCCTACCAGACCTACCTCGCGCTCGCCCGCGACACGCGCGATCCGCGCATGGCGCAGCGTGCGACCGAGATCGCGCTCGGCGCGCAGAGCCCGGCCGACGCGCTGTCCGCCGCGAACCTGTGGCGCCAGTACTCCCCGGATTCGAACCGCGCATCGCAGGTCGACGCCGCGTTGCTGGTGCTCGCCGGCAAGCCGGCCGACGCGCAGCCGATGCTCGCGCGCGAGCTGGCACGGGCGACCGGCGAGACGCGCGGCCCGGCGATCCTCGCGCTGCAGGCGCTGCTCGTGCGCGGCTCCGACCGCGTCGGCGGCCTCGCGGTGCTGAAGGACATGCTGAAGAACGACCTGAACCGGCCCGAGGCCCAGCTCGCGATCGCGCGCCAGCAGCTTGCCGTCGACGACAAGGACGGTGCCGCGCAGTCGCTGAAGCAGGCGCTGCAGATCCGCCCCGACTACCTGCCGGCCGCCCTGATGCTGTCGCAGATGGGGCCCGCGGAACGTGCGGCGGGCATCGCGTCGTTCGAGAAGTATGTTCAGCAGAATCCGAAGTCGCGCGATGCGCGGCTCGCGCTGTCGCAGCTCTATCTCGCCGACGATCGCCTCGACGACGCGCAGAAGCAGTTCGAGACGATGCGCAAGCTCGACTCGAAGGATCCGACGCCGCTGATGGCGCTCGCGCTGATCAAGATCCAGCAGAAGAAGCTCGACGAAGCGACCGTCTACCTGAAGCAGTACGTCCAGCTCGGCGACAAGCAGCCGAACCTCGACGTCGGCCAGGGCTACATCTACCTCGCGCAGATCGCGATCGACCAGGACAACGACGCGCAGGCGTCGCAATGGCTCGACAAGGTCGACCAGACGAGCCAGCACTACCTCCCCGCGCAGATCACGCGCGCGCAACTGCTGCAGAAACAGGGCAAGACCGACGAGGCACGCAAGGTGCTCGACGACCTGCCGATCACGGATCCGCGCGATGCGGCCGTGGTCGCACGCACCGACGCGTCGATCCTGTTCACCGCGAAGCGCTACCCGGAAGCCGAGGCCCGGCTCGGGCAGGCGGTCCAGGACTTCCCCGACGATCCCGACCTGCGCTACGACTACGCGATGGCGGCCGAAAAGACCGGCCACTACACGACGATGGAAAAGCAGCTGCGCGAGCTGATCCGCACGCAGCCCGACAATCCGCAGGCGTACAACGCGCTCGGCTATTCGCTCGCCGACCGCAACCAGCGGCTGCCCGAAGCCAGCAAGCTGATCGACAAGGCGATGACGCTCGCGCCGAACGACGCGTACATCATGGACAGCCTCGGCTGGGTGAAGTACCGGATGGGCGATACGGCCGGCGCGGCGAAGGTGCTACGGCGTGCGTACGAACTGCAGCCGAACGCCGAAATCGGCGCGCATCTCGGCGAAGTGCTGTGGAAGAGCGGCGCGCAGGACGACGCGCGTACCGCGTGGCGTGCCGCGCAGAAGCTCGAGCCGGACAACGACACGCTCGTGCAGACGCTGAAACGCCTCCAGATCAACGGTCTCTGATGCAGATGTTCCCGATGTTTTCCCTGTCCTCCCGCGCGCAGCGCACGCTGGCCGCAGCCGGCGCGGCGCTCGCGCTCGCCGGCTGCGCGAGCACGCCGCCGTCGGCAAACGCGCCGACCGGTGCGGCGCTGCAGACTGCCGCAACGCACGCTTACCATGGCCGTTTCGCGGTGCAGTACGACGACCGTCTCGGCAAGCAGCAGAACGTGTACGGCAACTTCGACTGGCAGGAGCACGGCGACGACGTGTCGCTCGAGCTGCGCAGCCCGCTCGGCCAGACGCTCGCGGTCGTGAAGTCGACGCCGCAGGCGGCGTCGCTCGAATTGCCGAACCGTCCGACGCAATATGCGCCGGACGTCGGCGACCTGATGCAGAAAACGCTCGGCTTCGAACTGCCGCTCGCGGGCCTGCGCTACTGGCTGCTGCCGACCGCCGCGCCCGCGACGCACGCGGAGACGGTGCGCGATCCGGCCGACGGCACGCGCGTCAAGCAGATCCGCCAGGACGGCTGGACGATCGACTACCTCGCCTACGCGGATGCCCCGGCCACGGGCGTCAAACGCGTCAACCTCGTGCGCGCGACACCGCCGCTCGACATCAAGCTCGTGCTCGATCAGTGAGCACCTGCCTAGCCCAGACATACGCATGACCGATTCGACCCGCTCGCTGCGCAACTGCCTTGCGCCCGCGAAACTCAACCTGTTCCTGCACATCACCGGCCGCCGTCCGAACGGCTATCACGATCTGCAGAGCGTGTTCCAGCTGCTGAACTGGGGCGACACGTTGCACTTCACGCTGCGCGACGACGGTCGCGTCGCGCGCGTCACCGACGTGCCCGGCGTACCCGAGGAAAGCGACCTCGTCGTGCGCGCGGCCAACCTGCTGAAAGCGCATACGGGCACCGCGCACGGTGTCGACATCGAGATCGACAAGTGCCTGCCGATGGGAGCCGGCCTCGGCGGCGGCAGTTCCGACGCGGCGACGACGCTGCTCGCGCTGAACCGCCTGTGGCAACTCGACCTGCCGCGTGCCGAGCTCCAGTCGCTCGCGGTAAAACTCGGCGCAGACGTCCCGTTTTTTATTTTTGGAAAAAATGCGTTCGCAGAGGGTATCGGAGAAGAATTAGCTGAGGTACAATTGCCGACTCGCTGGTTCTTGGTTGTAACGCCCCGCGTTCACGTCCCAACCGCTGAAATATTTTCAGATGAGTTGTTGACAAGAGATTCGAAGCGCGTCACAATTACGGACTTTCTTGCACAGCAAAGCAGCGATGCGGGATGGCCAGATAGTTTCGGTCGGAACGATATGCAGCAAGTTGTAACAAGTAAGTACGCGGAAGTTGCGCAGGTGGTCAAATGGTTGTATGATGTGACCCCCGCGAGGATGACCGGCTCCGGAGCAAGCGTGTTTGCAGCGTTTCACAGCAAACATGAGGCAGAAGCGGCGCAAGCCAAGCTGCCCACCGGTTGGAATGGTGCAGTTGCCGAGAGCCTGAACGAGCATCCGCTCTTCGCTTTCGCGTCATGAAGTTTTACTTTGCCGAACGGCCTACACGAGTTCGGTAAAGCAGTCAGTTAAGTGTAGGGGAGTCGCCAAGTTGGTCAAGGCACCGGATTTTGATTCCGGCATGCGAGGGTTCGAGTCCTTCCTCCCCTGCCAAAAATTTTCCCGCATTTCCCGCCCAAGCCTGAAGCAGGTGCACGATGAGCAGCCACAGCCATGATGGCCTGATGGTCTTTACTGGCAACGCGAATCCCGCGCTCGCCCAGGAAGTCGTCAATATCCTTGGTATTCCCCTCGGCAAAGCAATGGTCAGCCGTTTCTCCGACGGCGAGATCCAGGTCGAGATCCAGGAAAACGTGCGCGGCAAGGACGTCTTCGTCCTGCAATCCACGTGCGCACCGACGAACGACAACCTGATGGAACTGATGATCATGGTCGATGCGCTCAAGCGCGCATCCGCCGGCCGGATCACTGCAGCCATCCCCTACTTCGGCTATGCCCGTCAGGATCGCCGCCCGCGTTCGGCGCGCGTCGCGATCTCGGCGAAGGTCATCGCGAACATGCTGGAAATCGCCGGCGTCGAGCGGATCATCACGATGGATCTGCACGCCGACCAGATTCAGGGCTTCTTCGACATCCCGGTCGACAACATCTACGCAACGCCGATCCTGCTGGGTGACCTGCGCAAGCAGAACTACTCGGATCTGCTCGTCGTGTCGCCGGACGTCGGCGGCGTGGTGCGTGCCCGGGCACTCGCGAAGCAGCTCAACTGCGATCTCGCGATCATCGACAAGCGTCGCCCGAAGGCGAACGTCTCCGAAGTGATGAACATCATCGGTGAAGTCGAAGGCCGCACCTGCGTGATCATGGACGACATGGTCGATACGGCAGGCACGCTCTGCAAGGCCGCGCAAGTGCTGAAGGAACGCGGCGCGAAGCAGGTATTCGCCTACGCGACGCACCCGGTGCTGTCGGGTGGCGCAGCCGATCGCATCGCTGCGTCGGCACTCGACGAACTGGTCGTCACCGACACGATCCCGCTGTCCGCCGAATCGCTGGGCTGCTCGAAGATCCGTGCACTGACGAGCGCGAGCCTGCTGGCCGAAACGTTCTCGCGGATCCGCCGCGGCGATTCGGTGATGTCGCTGTTCGCGGAATCCTGATCGCGAATCGACTGAACAAAGCATGCGCAGAAAGCGAAGCGGCAACGCTTCGCTTTTTGCACAATCGGACGGGATAGACGAAACCCCGCCGTTTCATCGGGGGCCGCTGTTTGACGGCCCCGTTTTACTGCCTGGTCGCGGGCAGCTATTGGAGAATCACATGAAAGTCGTCGCTTTCGAGCGCCAAGAGCAAGGTACGGGTGCGAGCCGCCGCCTGCGCAACGCTGGTAAGACCACGGGTATCGTTTACGGTGGCGAAGCAGCCCCGCAAAAGATCGAACTCGATCACAACGCCCTGTGGCACGCCCTGAAGAAGGAAGCTTTCCACTCGTCGATCCTCGACCTCGAAGTGGCCGGCCAGTCGCAACAGGTTCTGCTGCGCGACGTGCAATACCACCCGTTCAAGCAACTGGTGCTGCACGTGGACTTCCAACGCGTTGACGCGAAGAAGAAGCTGCACACGAAGGCTCCGCTGCACTTCCTGAACGCTGAAGTCAGCCCGGCTGTGAAGCTGTCGAGCGCGATCGTTTCGCACGTCGCGACGGAAATCGAAATCGAGTGCCTGCCGGCTGACCTGCCGGAGTTCCTCGAAGTCGACCTGTCGAAGATCGAAGCGGGTCAATCGCTGCACGCGAAGGACATCACGCTGCCGAAGGGCGTCGCGCTGGTCGCGCACGTCGACGCGGAAAACCCGGTTGTCGCATCGGCGACGGTCCCGGCTGGTGCCGTGTCGGACGCAGCAGAAGGCGAAACGCCGGCTGCCTAAGCGGGCTGCTTACGCGCCCCATCGATCCGTTTCTCGAAACGGTCGACGCAACCCGCCGCGGCTTGCCCGGCGGGTTTTTCTTTTTCTGCGCCCAGGCGGCCGTTGCCGCCTTCGAAACGTCATGATCAAACTGATCGTCGGCCTCGGCAATCCCGGGGCAGAATACACCGCGACGCGCCACAATGCCGGCTTCTGGCTGATCGACCAGCTCGCCCGCGAAGCGGGCACGACGCTGCGCGACGAACGCCGCTTCCACGGCTTCTATGCGAAAGCGCGCCTGCACGGCGAGGAAGTCCACCTGCTCGAGCCGCAAACCTACATGAACCGCTCCGGCCAGTCGGTCGTCGCGCTCGCGCAATTCTTCAAGATCCTGCCCGACCAGATCCTCGTCGCGCACGACGAGCTCGACCTGCCGCCCGGCACCGTGAAACTGAAGCTCGGCGGCGGCAGCGGCGGCCACAACGGCCTGAAGGACATCACCGCGCATCTGTCGTCGCAGCAGTACTGGCGGCTGCGGATCGGCATCGGCCATCCGCGCGACCTGATTCCGGAAGGTGCACGCGCCGGCGCGAAGCCCGACGTCGCGAACTTCGTGCTGAAGCCGCCGCGCCGCGAGGAACAGGACGTGATCGACGCGTCGATCGAACGCGCGCTCGCCGTGATGCCGATGGTCGTCAAGGGCGAACTCGACCGCGCGACGATGCAGCTGCATCGCAACTGACCGCGTCGCACCGCGACGGTGCATCGGGCCGTCCGGCGTCACCGGGCGGGTCCACCCGCCCCACCCTGCGCGCACATGCGGTAATCTGGTCGCTTTGCCCGACAGGAGCCAAGCGGTGAGCCGTTACTGGAGCGACGTCGTTCAGCAACTCGTGCCTTACGTGCCGGGAGAGCAGCCCGCGCTCGCACACCCCGTCAAGCTGAACACCAACGAGAATCCCTATCCGCCGTCGCCGCGCGTCGTCGCGGCGATCGCGCGCGAACTCGGCGAGACCGGCGACACGCTGCGCCGCTATCCCGACCCGGTTGCGCGCGCGCTGCGCGAGACGGTCGCGGCCCATCACCGCATCAAGCCCGAGCAGGTGTTCGTCGGCAACGGCTCCGACGAGGTGCTCGCGCACACGTTCCAGGCGCTGCTCAAGCACGACCGGCCACTGCGCTTCCCCGACATCACGTACAGCTTCTATCCGACCTATGCGCGCCTGTACGGCGTCCAGACGTCGATCGTGCCGCTCGCGGACGACTTCTCGATCCGCGTCGACGACTATCTCGACGATGCCGGCGGCGTGCTGTTTCCGAATCCGAACGCGCCGACCGGGCGCGCGCTGCCGCTCGCGGACGTCGAACGGATCGCCGCCGCGAATCCGTCGTCGGTCGTCGTGATCGACGAAGCCTATGTCGACTTCGGCGCGCAGTCCGCGATTACGCTGATCGACCGCCATCCGAACCTGCTCGTCGTGCATACGACGTCGAAGGCGCGCTCGCTTGCGGGCATGCGCGTCGGTTTCGCGTTCGGCGATGCCGCGCTGATCGACGCGCTGAACCGCGTGAAGGACAGCTTCAACTCGTACCCGCTCGACCGGCTCGCGCAGGTTACCGCGCAGGCCGCGTACGAAGACACCGATTATTTCAGCGCAACCTGCCGGCGCGTGATCGACAGCCGGACGCGGCTCACGCACGCGCTCGACACGCTCGGTTTCGACGTCGTGCCGTCGGCCGCGAATTTCGTGTTCGCGCGCCATCCCGCGCACGACGCGGGCGCGATTGCGGTAAAACTGAAGGAACGGGAAATTTTCGTGCGGCACTTCCGGCTGCCGCGGATCGACCAGCACCTGCGCATCACCGTCGGCACCGACGCCGAATGCGATGCGCTCGTCGCGGCGTTGCGCGAGCTGCTGGCCTGAGACGAAAGAACCGGCGCCAGGCGGCGCCGATCGGGATGCGTGACGTGCGTGCCGACGAACTCGAGCGCGCGCGTCACCTCCGGGTCACGACGCGTCGTCGCCCTTCCCGGCGGTCAACGCGTGATACTTCTCCATCAATTGCGCGTGCGATTCGTCATGCTGCGGATCGCGCGGAATGCATTCGACCGGACACACCTGCTGGCACTGCGGTTCGTCGAAATGGCCGACGCACTCGGTGCACTTGTTCGGGTCGATCACGTAGATATCCGGGCCCATCGAAATCGCGCCGTTCGGGCACTCGGGCTCGCACACGTCGCAATTGATGCACTCGTCGGTAATCATCAAAGACATACTGATCTCACTTCTTCAGGCCAGCGGCCGGCTTCGCAACGAAACCGGCCGGCGCCGCATCACGCGGCAGGGCCTCCCATCGCAGCGACTTTCTCGGTCAGCCACTTCTCGACGGACGGGAACACGAACTTGCTGACATCGCCGCCCAACTGCGCGATTTCCCGCACGATCGTCCCCGAGATGAACTGGTACTGATCGGACGGCGTCATGAACATCGTCTCGACGTCGGGCAGCAGGTAGCGGTTCATCCCCGCCATCTGGAACTCATATTCGAAATCGGACACGGCGCGCAGGCCGCGCACGATCACGCGCGCATTGTTGGTGCGGACGAAATCCTTCAGGAGGCCGGTGAAACTCATCACCTTCACGTTCGGATAATGGCCGAGCACCTCGTTCGCAATCGTCAGACGTTCTTCCAGCGAGAAGAACGGCTTTTTCGCGCGGCTGTCGGCAACACCGACCACCAGCGTATCAAAAATGCTCGACGCACGCCGCACGAGGTCTTCGTGCCCGCGTGTCAGCGGATCGAACGTACCGGGATACACGGCGACTACCATGTCGCTCCTCCTGTCATCACGCAAACGGGATGGCAGCCGTGCGATGCGCACGCCGCTGCCGAGATGGGCATGCGTCGCCTTTGCGGCGCGCCGCCTCGTATGGAACGCGCATTATTCATCATTTTCGCGCCGCAGCAAATGATAGTGAACCGCCCCGGCCTTGCCGTGCTTCACGACCTGCCAGCCTGCGAGCGCGTCGTGCGCGGCCGGATCGAGCTCCGCCCCCGTCTCGACGTACAGCGCGCCGCCCGCCGCGACGAGCGATGCCGCCAGCGCGATCGCGCGCTCGAGCACGGCCAGATCGCCGAACGGCGGATCGAGAAACACGACGTCGAACGCGCCCGGCGTGAGCCCGGCCGCGAGCCGCAACGCGTCCGCTTCCGCGACCTCGACCGCACGCGCGCCGAGCTTGTCCTTGATCGTGCGCAGCTGCTGCGCGGCACGCGGATGACGCTCGACCATCACGACGCTCGCCGCGCCACGCGACGCGGCCTCGAAACCGAGCGCTCCGGTGCCCGCGAACAGGTCGAGGCAACGCCGGCCTTCGAGATCCTGGCCGAGCCAGTTGAACAGCGTCTCGCGCACGCGATCGGGCGTCGGCCGCAGGCCGTCGAGATCGAGCACCGCGAGCGGCGTGCGTTTCCAGTCACCGCCGATGATGCGGATCGTGTGCGGCTTGCCGCGGCTGGAAGGGGCCGCCGGGCGGCCGGAAGAGGAACGGGACATACGGAATATCGACGACGGAGGGACCGGGCGCGCGCGGGGGCGCACCGCCAAACAGGCGCACGTTACCACAGCGGCGGCGCACACTGACGCGAGCGCCCCGCCGCACTGATAAAATGCACGGTTTCGGCCGCCGTGCGCCGCGCCCGCGCGAACGCAGAACGGCCCGTCCGGTGCCCGCCCCTGGCGGCGGCCCGCCCTCTTCCCGACGTCAGACCATGTTCAGCTTCTTCAAACGATTCAAGAAAACGCAGGAGCCCGATCCGGCGGAATCGCAATCGGCCGACGCGCAGCAAACGGACGAACCGTCCGATGCGCCCGCGCTCGAGGCTCCGCCTGCGGTCGAAGTGCCGCAAGCGCCCGCGCAACCGGCCGCGCCGGCCGTCGTGATGACGGTCACGCCGACCAACGACGGCCGCGACGAAGTCGTCGAGACGGTCGAAATCGTTCCGCCGCCGCTGCAGGACGCCACCGCGAAGAAATCGTGGCTCGCGCGCCTGAAAACGGGGCTCGCCAAGACGGGCTCGAGCATCACCGGCGTGTTCGTCAACACGAAGATCGACGAGGATCTGTACGAGGAGCTCGAAACCGCGCTGCTGATGTCCGACGCGGGTGTCGACGCGACCGAGTACCTGCTCGGCGCGCTGCGCGAAAAGGTGCGCGCAGGCCGCCTGACCGACCCGCAGCAGGTGAAGGCCGCGCTGCACGACCTGCTCGTCGAGCTGCTGACGCCGCTCGAGAAATCGCTGATGCTCGGCCGCGCGCAGCCGCTCGTGATGATGATCACCGGCGTGAACGGCGCGGGCAAGACGACCAGCATCGGCAAGCTCGCGAAGCACCTGCAGAGCTTCGACCAGTCGGTGCTGCTGGCCGCGGGCGACACGTTCCGCGCGGCCGCGCGCGAACAGCTGGCGGTCTGGGGCGAGCGCAACAACGTGACGGTCGTGCAGCAGGAAAGCGGCGATCCAGCCGCGGTGATCTTCGACGCGGTCAGCGCCGCGCGCGCGCGCAAGATCGACGTGATGATGGCCGACACGGCCGGCCGCCTGCCGACGCAGCTGCACCTGATGGAAGAGCTGAAGAAGGTGAAGCGCGTGATCTCGAAGGCACACGACGGCGCGCCGCACGAAGTGCTGCTGGTGATCGACGCGAACACCGGCCAGAACGCGCTCACGCAGGTCAAGGCATTCGACGACGCGCTCGGCCTCACCGGCCTGATCGTCACGAAGCTCGACGGCACCGCGAAGGGCGGGATTCTCGCCGCGATCGCGCGGCAGCGCCCGGTGCCCGTCTACTTCATCGGCGTCGGCGAGAAGGTCGAGGATCTGCAGCCGTTCAGCGCAGTCGAATTCGCGGACGCGCTGCTCGGCTGAACACCGCCGGCATCCGTCGCACAGGGCGCCTTCGGGCGCCCTTTTTCACGCGCGCCCTCTCGTCACCAAGAGCGCGCTCCGCTCACTCGGCGTCAGGCTGCACACCGGGCTCGGCGGCCTTGAACGCATCGAGCGTCGACGCATGGTCGACGATCCGCTGGATCGTCGGATAACGCGTCGTGTCGATCGAGAAGCGGTTCGCATTGAACACCTGCGGCACGAGGCACACGTCGGCGAGCGTAGGCGTGTCGCCGAAGCACAGCTTGCCGGTGCGCGGATCGCTCGCGAGACGCGTCTCGAGCGATTCGAAGCCCGCCTCGATCCAGTGCCGGTACCACGCGTTCTTCGCCTCCTCGGGCACCTGCAGCGTGTGCTTCAGGTACTTCAGCACGCGCAGGTTGTTGAGCGGATGGATTTCGCACGCGATCTGCAGCGCGACCGCACGCACATACGCGCGATCGACCGGCTGCTTCGGCAGCAGCGCCGGTTCCGGATGGGTTTCCTCGAGGTATTCGATGATCGCGAGCGACTGCTGCAGCGTCGCGTCGCCGTCGGTCAGCGTCGGCACGACCGCGTCCGGATTCAGCGCGCGGTACGCGTCCTTCAGTTGCTCGCCGCCGTCGCGCAGCATGTGCACGGGCACGTAGTCGAACGGTAGCTGCTTCAGGTTCAGGGCGATCCGCACGCGGTACGACGCGGAACTGCGGAAATAGCTGTAGAGCTTCATGGGATGTCTCTCGTAGTCGTATTCGGCCGGCAACGGCACGGGCGCGGCGCAGCCGGCGCGCGCCCCGCCGGGAACCAGAGTGTAGCGCGCCGCGCCGCGCGGCCTCGCTTGGCGACAGCCGCACCCGTGCGATACTCGGGGCATTCCTCACCGCTCACAGCGCGGCCCGATACCGGCCGCCCGCCCCACGCCCCGATGACCGCTTCCCACGATCCCGCTGCCGTTCCGTTCCCGTGCGCCCGTTTCATCAAGGAAATCGGCCGCGGCCCGCACGGCGCACGCGCGCTGTCCGCCGAGGACACGTTCGAGCTCTATCGTGCGATGCTCGACGCGCGCGTGTCGGACGTCGAACTCGGCGCGATCCTGATCGCCTATCGGCTGAAGGGCGAATCCGCCGACGAGCTGGCCGCGATGCTCGCCGCCGCGCAGGCGTCGTTCGCGCCGGTGCACGTGCAGGACGCCGCGTTCCGCCCCGTGTCGATCCCGAGCTACAACGGCGCGCGCAAGCAGCCGAACCTCGTGCCGCTGCTCGCGCTGCTGCTCGCGCGTGAAGGCGTGCCGGTGCTCGTGCATGGCGTCGAGCAGGATCCGGGCCGCGTGACGAGCGCCGAGATCTTTTCGGCACTGTCGCTCGCGCCGTCGGCATCGCACGATGCGATCGAGGACACGCTCGCCGAGCGCCGCGTCGCGTTCGCGTCGATCGAGGTGCTGGCGCCGCGCATCGCACATCTGCTGTCGATGCGCAGCGTGCTCGGCGTGCGCAACTCGACGCACACGCTCGTGAAGATCCTGCAGCCGTTCGCGCCGGCCGGCCTGCGGCTCGTCAACTACACGCACCCGCCGTACCGCGACAGCCTCGCGCAGCTGTTCCGCGACCATCCGGACGCCGCGCTCGGCGGCGCACTGCTGGCACGCGGCACCGAGGGCGAAGCCGTGGCCGATACGCGACGCCAGGTGCAGGTCGACTGGCTGCACGACGGCGTGTGCGACACGCTGATCGAAGCCGAACGCTCGTCGACCGATACGTCCCCCGTCGCGCTGCCCGAATCGCGCGATGCGGCCACGACGGCCGCGTGGACCGACGCCGTATTGCGCGGCGAAGTGCCGGTGCCCGACACGGTCGCCCGGCAGGTCGCGACGATCGTGCAGATCGCCCGCATCGCGCGCTGACGGCGCGCTCGCGAACCGGCCCCGCTTGCAGGGCATTTGACACGAGAGCGCATCCTGACTTAGAGTTGTCCTCATGCGTTCCTTTCCGAACACCCCCCGAATTACCTCCGGCCGCCTAGCGCGGCCGCTATCGCTACGACTAGCCTAAGGCTTTCGTAGCGCCGTGTGCTGTCCGCACGGTCCCTCCCAGCAGTTCCTCGCAGTACCCCTCTCGCAGTTTTTACAACCCGAAGTCGTCAGCCTTCGTCCGTCTATCCGTCGGCCGATTCGCGAAGATCATCCGCATCCGCAGCGCGCTTACGTGCCGCGGAGCGAGGCAGCGCCAACCGTCGCCCATGCCGCCCGTCTTCGCTCGCGACTTGAGACCCGAGGTCCAGAAGATGCAGCGCAATCCGCAAGACAAGTACCGCCCGTTCGAGCCCGTCCGCCTCAATGGCCGCAAATGGCCGTCGCGCACCATCGAGCGCGCGCCCGTCTGGATGAGCACCGACCTGCGCGACGGCAACCAGTCGCTGATCGAGCCGATGAGCATCGAGCAGAAGCTCGAATTCTTCGAGATGCTGGTGGCGATCGGGTTCAAGGAGATCGAAGTCGGTTTTCCGTCGGCGTCGCAAACCGACTTCGATTTCGTCCGCAAGCTGATCGACGACAAGCGGATTCCCGACGACGTGACGATCGAAGTGCTCGTGCAGGCGCGCGAAGACCTCATCGCCCGCACGTTCGACGCGCTCGAAGGCGTGCCGCGCGCGATCGTGCACCTGTACAACGCGGTCTGCCCGTCGTTCCGCCGCATCGTGTTCGGGATGTCGAAGGCCGACGTGAAAGCGCTCGCAATCGACGGCACGCGCATCATCAAGGAGCACGCCGCCGCGCGCCCCGACACGCAGTGGACCTTCCAGTACTCGCCGGAAACCTTCAGCATGACCGAGCTGACGTTCGCGCGCGAGATCTGCGACGCGGTCGCGCAAACCTGGCGCCCGACCCGCGATCACAAGATGATCGTCAACCTGCCGGCCACCGTCGAAGCCGCGAGCCCGAACGTATTCGCCGACCAGATCGAGTGGATGGACCGCAACCTCGCGTATCGGGACAGCATCGTGCTGTCCGTGCATCCGCACAATGACCGCGGCACCGCGGTCGCGGCGGCCGAACTCGCGCTGCTCGCAGGCGCCGACCGCATCGAGGGCTGCCTGTTCGGCAACGGCGAGCGCACCGGCAACGTCGATCTCGTCACGCTCGCGCTGAATCTCTACACGCAGGGCATCGATCCGGGCCTCGACTTCTCCGACATCGACGCGGTGCGCCGCATCGTCGAACGCTGCAACCAGATTCCCGTGCATCCGCGCCATCCGTACGCGGGCGACCTCGTGTTCACCGCGTTCTCGGGCTCGCACCAGGACGCGATCCGCAAAGGCTTCGCGCAGCAGCGCCCCGACGCGGCCTGGGAAGTGCCGTACCTGCCGATCGACCCGGCCGACCTCGGCCGCAGCTATGACGCGGTGATCCGCGTGAACAGCCAGTCCGGCAAGGGCGGCGCGACGTTCCTGCTCGAACGCGGGATGGGCTTCACGCCGACGCGCCGGGTGCAGATCGAATTCAGCCATGCGGTGCAGACGCTCGCCGACGCGTCCGGCGAGGAAGTGACGGGCGACGCGATCTGCGCGCTGTTCGCACGCGAATTCTTCGACACCGACGGGCCGGCTGCGCGTCACGGCAGTGGCGCGCGCTGGCGGAACCGCGAGATCGCTGCGGCGCCGGCGGCGTCGGACACGACGCCCGACGATGCCGTGCGACGGTTGGCCGCGGCCTTCGCGGCGGCCGCCGACGCCGCGATCGACGTCGCGTCGTGCGAACACGCGCGCACGACGGACGGGCGGATCGCGGTATCGGTCGGCTGCCGGGTCGGCGATGCGCCGCTGCGGCACGGCGTCGGCCTGCACGCCGACGCGGCGAGCGCCGCGCTCGATGCTGTCGTCAGCGCGATCAACCGCTCGGCCTGGCACTGCGCGGATCGCCGCGCGGCGGCCTGAGCGCCGGGTTCCGTTTCAGGGTTCAAACGTCAGCGAGCGGGGCGTGACCGCCCGTGCGCCGCGCGATCCGCGCCGCACGAGGCAGCAAAAAGCGGCCCAGACGGCCGCTTCGGTCGGGACATGAAAAGGAGCGCCACGCGCGCTCATGTCTCGGTCGCGCACCGCGTCGCCTGCCACGCGAACAGGCACCAGCGGCCCTGCTCGTGGGTGTGGACGGAGGTATACGCAATCGGGAAGACCAGGCCGCCGTTGTTCGTTTCCATCTCGATCAACGCGCGCCCGGTGACGACGCAGGTTGCATCGCCGACGGGCAGCACGTCCTGCGACTGGATTTCGATCTGGCGATAGCGGCGGCGGCCGGCGACGATGGCGTCGATGAACTGCTGCTTGGTTTCGCGTTTACCGTTGGTGTGCACGAAGAACACCTTGTCCGACAAAAGCGTGTCGAGCGCTTCGCCGTCCCCGTCCACCATCGCCCGGAACCGGTCGCGCTCGAGCGCGCGGACCGCATCGACCACCTTCGCCATCGCCTGACTCCTCGGCAACGCGCACGCCGTGCGCGGGCGTGCGGATCAGAAGTTGTACTGCAAGTAGAACTGGTGGAAATTTATACCAGGATTCGGCTCTTTGATACCCGCGTTAGACACATGTTCAAAACGGTAGCCGACCTGATACTGTTGCCGTTGGCCGAACTGCACGCCCACCCCCGCGGTCGGTGCGAACTGGAACGCGGTCCCCATCGAGAAACTGTCCGAGATCGTCGGGTGCGTCAGCAGCCGGACGCCGCCGCCGGCCTCGATGAACGGGCGGATCGCCCCGGCGCTCTTGATGAAGCGGAACATCGGCGTCACGCCGAATTCGCCGATGCTGCTGTGGACGTTGCCACCGGTATGCCAGTAGCCGGCGTGCCCTTCCACGACGAACGCGAAGTGCCAGCCGCCGATTTCCCACCAGTTCCAGCCCGGATCCCACACCACGCCGAGATCGGCCTTGTCGACCCCGTGGCGATCCGAAAAGCCGCCGCCCGCCTGAATCCCCCATCGATCCGCGCATGCCGCACCCGATCCACCCAGAAGGGACGCCGCCAGCATCGCGTGCAGCGCAAGCCGGCTGCGGGGCCGGCGATTCTTCTTATTGTTCATCTGACACTCCAACTTTATGGGTTGAATGGAGCCTGCCGCTTCGGCCGGCTCGAGCGAACTGAATGGTATGGTAAAGGACTTTTCGAATCGGCATCACAAAGCGAAATGGCTTCCTTCCAAAACGACAAAAATTGAAATCGTCTACTGATTACCATCAGAAACAACGGCTTACGGAACTTCGCTTCACTCCCTCTGTCGCAGATTAGACTATCGGCTCGAGCGGCTCGATAGAAAGAGCGGGAACTCCGATGCCCACGCTTGCTCTAAGGAATTAGCACTCGTCTTGCGGGAGTGCTAAGATGGCCCACGGAATTTCATTCGAGACCGGGGGTTTGTCCCTGATTCCAAAGGAGTTTTTTTAGTGAGCAACGCCCTGACCCTCCCGAACACCCTGAGCCCGACGCCGGCCAAGGCCGCATCGGCAGGCTCGCTGGCGCTCGCAGCCCAATCGATGTTGCCGGGCCAGCTTGGCAACATCGACGCGTATATCCAGGCCGTCAACCGCATTCCGCTGCTGACCGCCGAAGAGGAACGCCAGTACGCAACCGAATTCCGTGAAGGCAACAATCTCGACTCGGCACGCCGCCTCGTGCTGTCGCACCTGCGGCTCGTCGTGTCGATCTCGCGCAACTATCTCGGCTACGGCCTGCCGCACGGCGACCTGATCCAGGAAGGCAACATCGGCCTGATGAAGGCCGTGAAGCGCTTCGATCCGGCCCAGAACGTGCGTCTCGTGTCGTATGCGATCCACTGGATCAAGGCCGAGATCCACGAGTACATCCTGCGCAACTGGCGCACGGTGAAGGTCGCGACGACCAAGGCGCAGCGCAAGCTGTTCTTCAACCTGCGCAGCCACAAGAAGGGCCTGCAGGCGATGACGCCCGAGGAAATCGACGGCCTCGCGAAGGAACTCAACGTCAAGCGCGAAGACGTGACCGAAATGGAAACGCGCCTGTCGGGCGGCGACATCGCGCTCGAAGGGCAGGTCGAAGACGGCGAGGAGTCGTACGCGCCGATCGCCTACCTGGCCGACTCGCACAACGAACCGACCGCCGTGCTCGCCGCGCGCCAGCGCGACACGCTGCAGACGGACGGCATCGCGCAGGCACTCGGCGCACTCGACGCACGCAGCCGCCGCATCATCGAGGCGCGCTGGCTGCACGTCGACGACGACGGTTCGGGCGGCTCGACGCTGCACGATCTCGCCGCCGAGTTCGGCGTGTCGGCGGAACGCATCCGCCAGATCGAAGCGAGCGCGATGAAAAAGATGCGCACTGCCCTCGCCGAATACGCGTAAATCGCTGCGATTTAGAGCGCTTCGTCAAAAACCGCTGCCCGCCCGGCAGCGGTTTTTTTTCGCCTGTCTTTTCCCCGGCATTTCATTCGTTTCTTCGTTCGTTTCTCCACCCGTTTCTTTGCCGATTAATTGACCTGATTCGTCAGGTAATAGGCCGTTTGCGGGCCCCTTCCGCATAACCTTGATCTGCCTCAAATTTCGGCCCGTGTTTCGCGACGGTCTGCCGCAGCGCAGCACTCGGCATTGGAAAGCCGTCCTTTTAAAATTGGCATATCAGGCGCAGAAGGATTAAAACAGCTTCACAGCCGTCATAAATCCGACGTAAAGTCGCCCCAAATCCGACCTAAATCGATTCAGGATAATCGCCTTGATCTCGATCAATAAAGAGCCTGCGCCTCCTCCGCGGCCGGCCGGTACGATCGGCTGGCGCGCGCGCATCGCCGCGTGGGCACGCGGACCGACCCTCGCCCGCGACATCACCCTGGTGCTGATCGTCAAGCTGATCCTCCTGATGTCGCTCAAATACGCATTCTTCAATCATCCGCAGGCCGAGCACATGTCGTTGCCGCCTGCCGCCGTCGCCGAGAAGCTGCTCTCGGTACCGGCGCCTGCAACTACCGAGGGAGACCACCATGATAAGTAGTGAAGTTGTCGATCTGTCACGTCTGCAGTTCGGCATCACGGCGCTCTACCACTTCCTGTTCGTGCCGTTGACGCTCGGCCTGTCCTGGCTGCTCGTCATCATGGAAGCGGTTTACGTGATGACCGGCAAACAGGTCTACAAGGACATGACCCAGTTCTGGGGCAAGCTGTTCGGCATCAACTTCGCGATGGGCGTGACCACCGGCATCACGCTCGAATTCCAGTTCGGTACGAACTGGTCGTACTACTCGCACTATGTCGGCGACATCTTCGGCGTGCCGCTCGCGGTCGAAGGCCTGATGGCGTTCTTCCTCGAATCGACGTTCGTCGGCCTGTTCTTCTTCGGCTGGAACCGCCTGTCGAAGGTCAAGCACCTGATGGTCACGTTCCTCGTCGCGCTCGGCTCGAACCTGTCCGCGCTGTGGATCCTCGTCGCGAACGGCTGGATGAACAACCCGGTCGGCGCCGAGTTCAACTACCAGACGATGCGCATGGAGATGACGAGCCTGTTCGACGTGCTGTTCAACCCGGTCGCCCAGGTGAAGTTCGTGCACACGGTGTCGGCGGGCTACGTGTCGGCGGCGATGTTCGTGCTCGGCGTGTCGTCGTGGTACCTGCTGAAGAAGCGCGACGTCGACTTCGCGCTGCGCTCGTTCGCGGTCGCGGCCGGCTTCGGCCTCGCGGCGACGCTCTGCGTGATCGTGCTCGGCGACGAATCGGGCTATACGACCGGCGAAGTGCAGAAGATGAAGCTCGCCGCGATCGAATCCGAATGGGAAACGCAGCCGGCCCCCGCATCGTTCACGCTGATCGGCATTCCGAACCAGGAAGAACAGCGCACCGACTACGCGATCAAGATCCCGTATGCGCTCGGCCTGATCGCGACGCGCTCGATCGACGAACCGGTGATCGGCCTGCGTGACCTCGCGAAGAACAGCGAGGAGCACATCCAGAGCGGGATGATCGCGTACGGCGCGCTGCAGAAGATCAAGCAGGGCGACACGAGCGACGCGACCCGTGCGCTGTTCGACCAGCACAAGCAGTATCTCGGCTACGGGCTGATGCTCAAGCAGTTCACGCCGAACGTGGTCGACGCGACGCCCGAGCAGATCAAGGCCGCCGCGAAGAAGACGATCCCGCCGGTCGCGCCCGTGTTCTTCTCGTTCCGGATCATGGTGGCCCTCGGCTTCCTGTTCGTCGCGACGTTCATCGCCGCATTCTGGTTCTGCGCGCGCCGCGAACTGCTGCAGGACAACCGCCGCTGGTTCCTCCGCTATGCGGTGTGGGCGATCCCGCTGCCGTGGATCGCGATCGAATTCGGCTGGATCGTCGCCGAGCTCGGCCGCCAGCCGTGGACGATCGCCGGCGTGCTGCCGACGCACCTGTCCGCGTCCAGCCTGCAGCCGAGCGACCTGTACCTGAGTCTCGCGGGCTTCATCCTGTTCTACACCGCGCTGTTCGTCATCGAGATCAAGCTGATGTTCAAGTACGCGCGCCTCGGCCCGTCGTCGCTGCATACCGGCCGCTATCACCACGAAATCGCGGCCGCCAGCGAGCGCGCCCCGGCGTGAGCACGCACCTGAAACGGAACAAGGAATCGCTATGGACTATGCAACTCTCAAGCTGATCTGGTGGCTGCTCGTCGGCGTGCTGCTGATCGGCTTCGCCGTCACCGACGGCTTCGACATGGGCGCGACCGCGCTGCTGCCGTTCCTCGGCAAGACCGACGAGGAGCGCCGCATCATCGTCAACACCGTCGGTGCGACGTGGGAAGGCAACCAGGTGTGGCTGATCACGGCCGGCGGCGCGATGTTCGCGGCCTGGCCGCTCGTCTACGCGGCGTCGTTCTCCGGCTTCTACTTCGCGATGCTGCTCGTGCTGTTCGCGCTGTTCTTCCGGCCGGTGGGCTTCGACTACCGCAGCAAGCGGCCTGACCCGCGCTGGCGCGCGGGCTGGGACTGGGGCCTGTTCATCGGCGGCTTCGTGCCGGCACTCGTGTTCGGCGTCGCGTTCGGCAACCTGCTGCAAGGCGTGCCGTTCAAGTTCGACAGCGACCTGCGCGTGACCTACTACGGCAGCTTCTGGGCGCTGCTGAACCCGTTCGCGCTGCTGTGCGGGCTCGTCAGCCTCACGATGCTCATCGCGCACGGCGCGGCCTTCATCAAGATGAAGACGGAAGGCGTGATCGCACGCCGCGCATCGGTCGCTCTGCGCGTCGCGTCGTTCCTCGCGGTCGTCCTGTTCGTGCTGGCCGGCGTGCTGATCGCGTCCACCATCGGCGGCTTCCACATCACGCATGCCGCGCCGACCGATACGGTCGCGAACCCGCTGCTCAAGGACGTCGCCGCGGGCTCGGGCCTGTGGCTCGCGAACTACGGCGAATTCCCGTGGATGATCGCGGCGCCCGTCGTCGCGATTGCGGGCGGCCTGCTCGCGCTGCTGCTCGCCGGCTCGAAGCAGGAGAAGACGGCGTTCTTCTGCACGGGCCTGATGATCACTGGCGTGATCCTCACCGCCGGCTTCTCGATGTTCCCGTTCATCATGCCCTCGTCGCTCGACCCGCGCAGCAGCCTGACCGTGTGGGATTCGACGTCGAGCCACATGACGCTGCAGGTGATGCTGTTCGCGGTGATCGTGTTCCTGCCGCTCATCCTGCTCTACACGAGCTGGGTGTATCGCGTGATGCGCGGCAAGGTCACGCGCGAAGTGCTCGAAGAGAACAAGCATTCGATGTATTGATGCTTTGAACCGGGACGGGGCGCGCACACGCCCTCGCCCACCGTTTCGCAAGGAGTCGGATCATGTGGTATTTCAGCTGGATTCTCGGTATCGGCGTCGCGCTGTCGTTCGGCATCGTCAATGCGATGTGGCTCGAAGCGCGGCCGAAGACGCAGGAAGCACGCGTCCGCGACTGACGCGTACGGCCGGTCACGCGGCCACCGTCCGGAAGGAACCTCGCCTCGCGCGAGGTTTTTTTTCGTCCCGGCCGACCGGGCAGGCCCTGCGCGTCGATGCCAATTTAGCGCCAGATTGATACCACTTGAATACCAATAAAAGGTTTCATAAGATCTTTGGACGCGGCCGCTGACAGGCCGAATCCATCTGGGTGGGGGAGACATGCGAATCCCGTATGTGGCGCGCGCTTGCGCGCTGTCTCGCCGTCGCCGTGCGGCGACCGGTTGCGCGTCATCGGCGAGCGTCGCCATCATCGTCCGTATAGGTCGAACGCGCGCCTTTGCCACCGGCCGCGCCGCCACGGCATCAGCAGCAGCCGCTGCCGCGCGCCACCGATGAAGACACGCATCCGCCCCCGCCGATCCGACCGGCACGCCTGCCCGCCACCCGTTCCGTAACCGCACGCCCACGCGTGCCGACTGCGCGCAAGGCAGCTGCATCGCCCGCGCACCCCGTTGTCCCCGCAGCTCCGTTGAAAGACCCACCCGCGGCGACGTCATCCCGTGACGCCGCTACGCCCCTTTTTTCTCAGGAGTCCGCATGAACCGAACCTTGCCCACCCTGTTTACCGGCCTGCTGATCGCGGCACTGTCGCCGGTCGCGCTCGGCGCGCTGCCAGCGTCGAGCGCGTCGAGCGCGGCGGTCGCGGCGGCCGGCACCGCCCGTCCCCCCGTGCCGCCGGCCGATCTCGCGGCGCGGCTGTCGAACGGCCTCGCGTTGCGCGTCGCCGTCGACAACAATCACGCGGCCGCGGCCGGCGTGCCGTGCGCCGATCTCGGCGCCGACGGCGCGGCCTGCGCGACGGGCCGCCTGATCCTGCAGAACCGTGGCCACCAGGCGATCGCCGACGGCGGCTGGAAGCTCTACCTGCACAGCATCCGCCGCCTGCTGCGGATCGACCGTCCGGGCTTCGCGCTGCGGCGGCTCACCGGCGACCTGTACGAACTGACGCCGCAACCGGGCTCGGTGCGGCTTGCGCCGGGCGAGCGCCTCGAGCTGCCGTTCGTCGCCGAATACTGGTTGTTGCGCTACAGCGACGTGATCCCGCGCCCGTACGTGGTCGTCGACGGCGCTCCGCCCGCCGTGCTCCGCTACAACGACACCGACGACGAGCTGCGCTACGTCGAATCGCTGCCGGCCGACGCGCAGAACAACTCGACCGGCAATGCGCCGCCGGTGGCCGCGCGGCCCGACGCGAGCCGCGCGCTGCCGAGCGTGAAGCGCGAGCAGCCGCTGCCCGGCACGCTCGACCTGCGCGGCGTCGAGCTCGCCCTGCCCGACCTGCCGGACGCGCAGGTCGCGGCGCTGCGCGAACGCGCGACGACACTCGGACTCGACGGCGCGCGCGTGCCGGTACGTGGCGCTGTCGCGCCGCGCCGGCTGCCGGCCGACATCGCGACGCCAGGCGGCTACCGGCTCGCGATCGGGCCGCGCGGCGTGCTGATCGAAGGCTACGATCGCGCCGGCCTCTACTACGGCGTGCAGACGCTCTACTCGCTCGCGCCCGCCGGCGGCGGCCCGATCCCGGCGATGCTCGTCGAGGATGCGCCGCGCTTTACGCATCGCGGGATGCACGTCGATCTCGCACGCAACTTCAAGCATCCGGCGACGCTGCGCCGCCTGATCGACCAGATGAGCGCGTACAAGCTCAATCGCCTGCACCTGCACCTGTCCGACGACGAGGGCTGGCGCATCGAGATTCCCGGCCTGCCCGAGCTGACCGAGATCGGAGGACGCCGCTGCCACGACCCGAGCGAGACGCACTGCCTGCTGCCGCAGCTCGGCTCCGGCCCGGACAACCGCTCGGGCGGCGGCTACCTGACCCGCGACGATTACGTGGCGCTGGTGCGCTACGCGGCCGCGCATTTCGTCGAGATCATCCCCGAGATCGACATGCCCGCGCACGCGCGCGCGGCCGTCGTGACGATGGAGGCACGTTACCGGCGGCTGCATGCGGCCGGCCGCGAGCAGGAAGCGAACGCATACCGGCTGCTCGATCCGCAGGACACGTCGAACCTGACGACGGTGCAGTTCTACGACCGGCGCAGCGACCTGAACCCGTGCGTGCCCGGCGCGCTCAATTTCGCGTCGAAGGTGATCCGCGAGATCGCCGCGATGCATGCGGACGCGCAGGCGCCGCTGCACATCTGGCACTACGGCGGCGACGAGGCGAAGAACATCTTCCTCGGCGGGGGCTTCCAGCCGCTGAACGGCACCGACCCGAACAAGGGGCGCATCGATCTCGCCGCGCAGGACAAGCCGTGGGCGCGTTCGCCCGCGTGCACGGCGCTGCTCCAGCGCGGCGAGATCAAGTCGATCGACGAGCTGCCGACACGTTTTGCGCAACAGGTGAGCGCGGCGGTCAGCGCGAACGGAATCGGCACGATGGCCGCGTGGCAGGACGGCATCAAGCATGCGAACGGGCCGCAGGACTTCAGTACGCGCCACGTGATGGTGTCGCTGTGGGACACGATCTTCTGGGGCGCATCGGACAGCGCGCGCGACCTGAGCGGCAAGGGCTACCTGACGGTGCTCGCGCTGCCCGACTACCTGTACTTCGACTTCCCGTACACGCTGAACCCGCGCGAGCGCGGCTACTACTGGGGCTCGCACGCGACGGACGAGTACAAGGTGTTCTCGCTCGCGCCCGAGAACCTGCCGCAGAACGCCGAGGTGATGGGCGACCGCGACGGCAACGCGTTCGAGGTGACGGGCACGGGCCCCGCGCCGCGCATCGAAGGCATGCAAGGGCAGGCGTGGGGCGAGGTGATGCGCAACGACACCTTCCTCGAATACATGGCCTATCCGCGGCTGCTCGCGCTGGCCGAGCGCGCATGGCACCGGGCCGACTGGGAGCTGCCGTATGCGGCCGGCGTGCGCTTCAAGCGCGGTGACACGCATCACGTCGACATGGCCGCGCTGCAGCGCGACTGGGCCGGCTTCGCGACGCTGCTCACGCAACGCGAATTGCCGAAGCTCGACCGGGCCGGCGTCGGCTACCGGAAGCCGACCTTCACGCTGACGAATCCGTGAACGGCTGAACACTCGGGCGATGCGCGATGCGGACGCAGGCATCGCGCCATCGCCCGCACCAAAGAAAAACGGCTTGCGACGCATCGCAAGCCGTTTTCGTTTTGCCGGCCGGCCCGAACCCGCGTCGCGGATCAGGCCGGCTTCATCGCATCAGGCCGGTTGCACGGCCGCCCCGCTGCCCGACGGCGGCAGGCGCGCGCCGAGCTGTTCGGCATAACGTGCGGCCGCGTTGCCGCAGACGATGTGGAACGTGTCGACCGACACCCATGCGACGTCGAGCGCACCGAGACGATCGCGATCGACCGCCGACGGATCGCGCACGACCACACGCAGGCGCGTGGTCGCGATCGCGTCGAGCGACACGACGTTGGTCGCGCCGCCGAACACCGCGAGCCAGCGTGTCGGCTCCGGATCGAGCGGGCCTGCGGCCGCGCCCGTGACGGGCTGCGCGGCGGCGGCCGTCGCCGTCGATGCTGCGCCTGCCGCGCCGCTGCCGATGGCGGTACGCATCTCGTCGGCAATGATGTCGGCCTCGGGCCCGATGATCACCTGCACGCTGTTGCCGCCGCGCTTGAGCACGCCACGCGCGCCGATCGACTTCAGTTCCGGCTCGGAGATCTTCTCCGGATCGACGACGGTCAGGCGCAGGCGCGTCGTGCACGCGTCGACGACCGACAGGTTGCCGGCCCCGCCGAGCGCGGCGATGTAGCGCTGCGCGCGCGGCGCAGCGCCTGCAGCCGGCGCGACGAAGCCGCCCGATGCGTACGATTCCGCGGCCGCATCGGCCGATGCCGGCTCACGGCCCGGCGTGGCCATGTTGAACTTGCGGATGAAGAAGCGGAACAGCCCGTAGTAAGCGGCGCCATACGCGAGCCCGAGCGGGACCGCGATCCAGCCCTTCGTCGACAGCCCGTAGTTCAGCACGTAGTCGATCGCGCCGGCCGAGAACGTGAAGCCGAGCTTCACGTCGAGGATCTGGCAGATCGCGAGCGACAGCCCCGTCAGCACCGCGTGGATCACGTACAGCACCGGTGCGAGGAACATGAAGCTGAATTCGATCGGCTCGGTCACGCCGGTCAGGAACGACGTCAGCGCCATCGACAGCAACAGGCCGCCGACCATCGCGCGGCGCTCCTTCGGCGCTTCGTGCAGCATCGCGAGACATGCCGCCGGCAGGCCGAACATCATGATCGGGAAGAAGCCGGCCATGAAGGTGCCCGCGGTCGGGTCGCCCGCGAAGAAGCGGTGCAGGTCGCCGTGCACGATCTCACCGCCGGCCGGCGGCGTGAAGTTGCCGAACACGAACCACGCGAGCGAGTTGAGGATGTGGTGCAGGCCCGTGACGAGCAGCAGGCGGTTCAGGAAGCCGAACACGAACGCACCGATCGCGCCCGCCGTCGTCAGCCACTGGCCGGCCGCGTCGATCAGATGCTGGACCGGCTGCCACACGTACCCGAACGCGATGCCGAGTATCACGCAGACCAGGCCCGTGATGATCGGCACGAACCGTTTGCCGCCGAAGAACGCGAGGTAGTCCGGCAGCTTGATGTCTTTATAGCGGTTGTACAGCAGGCCCGCGACCACACCCGCGATGATCCCGGACAGCACGCCCATGTTCAGCTTGGGATCGATGTCCTTCATGATCGCGGTTTCGATCAGGTAACCGATCGCGCCCGCGAGCGCCGCCACGCCGTTATTGTCCTTCGCGAAACCGACCGCCACGCCGATCGCGAACAGCAGCGGCAGGTTGTCGAAGATCGCACCGCCGGCGTCGGCGATCATCTTGATGTTGAACACGTCCGGCTGGCCGAGTCGCAGCAGGATGCCGGCAACCGGCAATACCGCGATCGGCAGCATCAGCGCCCGGCCCAGGCCCTGTATTTTCAGAAACGGATTCCCGTTCATTCAGTCCTCCAATCCTTGTCTCGTCATTAATCGTCGTTGACCTAATTGCTTTCGTCTTGAAACCGGTCGCGAACCTGCCGTCGACGCTCAGTCGAGCGGCCAGACCTCGCGGCTTGCTGCCCTTACCGCCTGTGCCGAATCGAGCGCGAGCAGATCCTGCGCGCGCTGACGGCACAACTGGTAATCGAGACGGCGCACACGCGCCTTGATGCCCGGCACCGATACGGGGTCGACCGACAGTTCGGTCACGCCGAGGCCCACCAGGATCGGCACCGCCAGCGGATCGCCGCCGAGCGCGCCGCACACGCCAACCCACTTGCCGTGCTTTTCCGCACCGCGCACCGCGATGTCGATCAGGCGCAGCACGGCCGGATGCAGGCCGTCGGATTGCGCGGCGAGATCGGCCTGGCAGCGATCCATCGCGAGCGTGTACTGCGTCAGGTCGTTGGTGCCGATCGACAGGAAATCCGCGTGCTGCGCGAGCTGGTCGGCCAGCAGCGCGGCCGACGGCACCTCGATCATCACGCCGACCTCGATCGGCTCGGTGCGGCCCTGTGTGCGCGCGAATTCGTCGATGCGCTTTTTCAGGCGCACGAGCTCGCCCACGTCGGTGACCATCGGCAGCAGGATGCGCACCGCGCCGAGCGGCTTCACCGCGAGCAGGCCCTGCAACTGATCGTCGAGCAGATCGGGGCGCACCTGCGCGAGACGGATGCCGCGCAGGCCGAGCGCCGGGTTCGGTTCGGGCGGCAGCGTCAGGTAGTCGACTTCCTTGTCGGCGCCGACGTCGAGCGTGCGGATGATCGCCGTGCGGCCCTGCAGCGCGTCGACGATCGACTGGTAGCTCTGCTGATGTTCGACGACCGTCGGCGCGGCCTGGCGATGGATGAACATCAATTCGGTGCGCAGCAGACCGACCGCGTCGGCGCCGTTGTCGACCGCGGTGTTCGCGTCGTCGAGCGTCGCGATGTTCGCGGCGACTTCGATCGCGCGACCGTCGACCGTCGCGGCGGCTTCACCCGCCAGTTGCCGGTTCGCCTCGCGCACGCCGTCCAGGCGCTGGCGTTCGTGCCGCGCGCGCTCGACATCGAGCGCGGTCGGTGCGTGTTCGAGCCGGCCCGCGCTCGCATCGACGACGACCTGCGTGCCGTCCGGAATCGCGTACAGCGCATCGCCGACCGCGACCAGCGCCGGAACGCCGAGCTGCCGCGCGATGATCGCCGCGTGCGACGTCGCGCCGCCGCGCGCCATCACGAGCGCGGTCACGCGCTGGCGATCGAGCGACGACAGGTCGGACGGCGTGAATTCTTCGGCCGCGAGCACCGCTTCGTCGGGCAGCGCACGCGCGGCTCCGTTCGTATGACCGAGCGCGCGCAGCACGCGCTTCTCGATGTCGCGCAGGTCGGCCGCGCGTTCGGCGAGCAGCGCATCGTCGAGCTTCGACAGCGTGTCGATCTGCGTGCGGATCGTCGCGCGCCAGGCGAAGCCCGCGCTCTTGCCGAGGCTGATCAGGTCGCGCGCCGCGTCGATCAGCGTCGGGTCCTCGAGCAGCACGCGGTGCACCGCGAAGATGCCCGCTTCGCCGACCGCGCCGCGCGCCGATGCGTTGCGCACCGTTTCGTCGAGTTCGGCGTCGACCGCCTTCAGCGCCTGGTCGAGCTGGCGGCTTTCCGCAGCCGGCGTGCCGGCGGCCTGCTCGGGCGGCACGATTTCCGCATCGTCGAGACGCACCAGCGTGCCGACCGCGATGCCGGGTGCCGCACACACGCCCGCGAGCGTGTTCGGGTCGATGGGTGCGCCGACGTTGCGTGCGACCGTCTGTGGCGCGGGCGACCTCAGCCGCGCCGGCTTTTCCTCGACTTCGCCGTGCGCTTCGCGCAGCAGCTCGTGCTCGACCGCATCGACGGCCTGCTGCGCATGCGCGCCACGGCCGACCAGTTCGACCGTCGCACCTTCGCCGGCACCGAGCCCGAGCAGGCCGACGACGCTCGCGATCGACGCCGTGCGGCCGTCGAACAGCACGTCGACGGTCGCGTCGAACCCGCGCACGGCTTCGCGTGCTCGCGCGGCCGGCCGCGCATGCAGGCCGCCCGGTTGCGCCAGCACGATTTCACGGCGCACTTCGTTCTGCGCCGCGGCGCCGGCCTGTGCCGCCTGCACGGCCGCTTCGCCCTTGCCGCGCAGCGCGAGCAGCGGCGTCTCGCCGGCCGTCGCGAAGCCGCTGGCACGATCGACGACCTCGAACGCATCCGAGTTCGCGATCGCGATCACCGACACGAGCGAATGCGCGCTGCGCGCCACCGCATCCTGGTCGAACTCGATCAGCAGCGTGCCCGCCTCGACACGCGCGCCGGCCTCGATATGCGCCGTGAAGCCCTGCCCGTTCAGCTCGACGGTGTCGATGCCGATGTGCAGCAGCACTTCCGCGCCTTGCGGCGTCGTGATCGTCACCGCGTGGCCCGTGCGTGCGAGGTGCGACACGACGCCCGCACACGGCGCGACGAGCTTGCCCGCGAGCGGGTCGATGCCGATGCCGTCGCCGAACATCCCGCCGGAGAACACCGGATCGGGCACGTCGGCCAGCGGAACGATCGGCCCCGTCAGCGGGGCAAGCAGGACGATCTGATCGTGGGTGGGGCTCTTCAACTGGGACTCCTCGGCGCGTCTCATCGGCTGTCTCGGCTATCAGTGCGTTTCGGTGACTTTGTTCAGGTGGCGCGGCGTATCGGGATTGCGGCCGCGCGCGACGGCGAGATCTGCCGCCATCACGTAGAACGAAAGAATGGCGGCGATCGGGTCGAGCGCCGAATGGGCGGACTGCGCAAGCGGCAGCGTCGCGCCGGGCGTGCCGGCGGGCGCCGCGAGCAGCACGGCCGCGCCGCGGGCGCGCATGTCTGCGGCGAGCTGCAGCAGGCCGGCCTGCTCGGGCCCCGGCGGCGCGAACACGAGCAGCGGATAGTCGCGGTCGATCAGTTCCATCGGGCCGTGACGGACTTCGGCGCTCGAGAACGCCTCGGCCTGGATGCCGGACGTTTCCTTCAGCTTCAGCGCGGCTTCCTGCGCGATCGCAAGGCCCAGCCCGCGGCCGATCACGATCATCCGCTCGACACCCGCCAGCGCGGCAACGGCCTGCGACCAGTCGAGCTGGCCGGCCTGCGCGAGTACGTCGGGCAGACCGCGCAGCGCGGTTATCAGCGCGGCGTCGCGCTGCCAGAAGGCAACGATCTGCGCGGACAGCGACAGCATCGCGATATAGCTCTTCGTCGCGGCCACCGACAGTTCGGGGCCGGCGAGCAGCGGCAACTGGTGCTCGCATGCGTCGGCGAGCGGCGACGGCAGCACGTTCACGGCGGCGACGGTGCGCGCGCCGGCTTCGCGCAGCGCGGCCATCGTGTTGACGAGATCGGGGCTCTTGCCCGACTGGGAGAAGGCGATCGCGAGCTGGTCCTGCACCTTCAGCGGCGCCTGCTGCAGCGTGGCGACGGACATCGGCAGCGATGCGACCGGCACGCCGAGGCGGCTCATCGTCAGGCTCGCGAAATAGCTCGCGGCGTGATCCGAGCTGCCGCGCGCGACCGTCAGCGCGACGGCCGGCGGGTGATCGAGCAATTGGCCGGCGAGCGCTTCGACGCGCGTGGTGTCGGCGATCTGCGCGGCGACGACCTGGGCGGACTCGCGCGCTTCCTTAAGCATATTCGACAATCGATTCTCCTTCGACGTAGGTCGCGGTGAGGTTCAGGTCGCGATCGAACACCGCGAGGTCGGCCCATGCGCCGCGCTCGAGGCGGCCGCGATCGGTGACGCCGAGGTAGTCGGCCGCATAACGCGACATCCGGTTCGACACGTCGGCGACCGGCAGGCCGAGCGACACGAGGTTGCGCAGCGCCTGGTCCATCGTCAGCGTGCTGCCGGCGAGCGTGCCGTCGGCCAGCCGCACGCCGCCGAGGCACTTCGTCACGTGCTGGCTGCCGAGCCGGTATTCGCCGTCGGGCATGCCGGTTGCCGAGGTGCTGTCGGTCACGACGTACAGGCGCGGGATCGCGCGCAGCGCAGCACGAATCGCGCCCGGGTGTACGTGCAGCAGGTCGGGGATGATTTCCGCGTATTCGGCATGAGCAAGCGCCGCGCCTACCAGGCCCGGGTTGCGGTGATGCAGCGGCGACATCGCGTTGAACAGGTGCGTGAAACCGCATGCGCCGTGCTTGAGCGCGGCCACCGCGTCGTCGTAGGTCGCGAGCGAATGGCCGAGCTGCACGCGCACGCCGCGCGCGGCCATCTCGCCGATGATCTCGATGTGGCCGGCGATTTCCGGTGCGAGCGTGACGACGCGGATCGGCGCGATCGACAGGTACTTCAGCACTTCGTCGAGCACGGCCGACACGGCCGCGTCGGGCTGCGCACCGAGCTTGCCGGGGTTGATGTACGGGCCTTCGAGGTGCACGCCGAGCACGCGCGCGCCGCCCGGCGTGCGGGTGCGCGCGACGGTGCCGAGGTTGCCGACGACTTTCATCAGTTCGTCGCGCGGCGCGGTCATCGTCGTCGCGAGCAGGCTCGTCGTACCGAATTGCGCGTGCGTGCGGGCGATCGTCTCGATCGCGTCGCCGCCTTCCATCACGTCGGCGCCACCGCCGCCGTGCACGTGCAGGTCGATGAAGCCGGGCAGGATGTAAGGCGCGTCGTTCTTCGCGGGATCGACGGGCTTGCCGTCGAGGGTCGTGATGCGGCCGTTCTCGCTATCGAGCGAACCGTGAATCCAGCCGTCGGGGGTAAGGATGTTTCCAGTCAGCATGACGTTCTCTTGATGATCTGGTGACGCGGGCATCCGCGTCGTGATTTGCAAATCCGTGTCGTTACTTCACGCGTGTCGCGCGCGGGCAGTCTCGCGCGTCAGCGTTTCAGTTCGGCGACGAAGTCGTAGTAATCGTCGCGGCAATACGTTTCACTCACTTCGATCGCGCGCTGGTCGGCGCCGTAGCCGATCCGCGTGATCACCAGCAGCGCCGAACCCGGCTTCACTGCCATCCATTTCGCGATCGCGTGGGTCGCGTTCGCCGCGCGAAAGTGCTGCAGCGCGCGCACGACGGTCATCCCGCGCGCGTCGAGGTATTCGTACAGCGACGCGCCGAGCACCTGCGGATCAGGCACCACTGCCGCCGGCAGCGTCGAGTGCTCGACGGCCATCACGATGCCGTCCGCGCGGCGCAGCCGTTCGAGCCGCGCCACCGTCGCACCGGGCGCGAGGCCGAGACGCGTGATCTCGTCGCGGTTTGCGGCGCGCAGCGTGCGCGACAGCCACACCGAATCGGGCACGAAGCCGCGCTGCTGCATCTTCGCGGTGAAGCCGACGAGACGCGACAGCGGATCGGCGACACGCGGCGTGATGAAGCTGCCTGCCCCGCGCGCCCGCTTGATCAGCCCTTGCTCGACCAGCAACGCGAGTGCGCGACGGGCCGTGATCCGCGACACACCGACCGACACCGACAGCAGCCGCTCCGACGGCAGCGCCTCGCCGGCCCGCCACGCGCCGACGTGGATCGCGCTCGCCAGGTTGCGGGCGAGCTGCAGATAGAGCGGCGTGTCGCTGAGGGGATCGGGCGCCAGTTCGGACCAGCCGGTTTCCATGTGCCTCCGGGTGTCGGACGACGACCGCAGGCCGTCGAAAGTGAGGGCATTATATAACCACAATAATACCAGTCAACGAACTGGTATTAGCCGCGCCAAAATCGCCGGAAGCCTTGCCCTGCAAGCGTTTTAGTTCAAAGAAACCCTTTGTTTACAACGAAGTGCGGGATAGGGATTTACCCGGATTGGTATGCAAGGGGACAGTTCCAGTACGCGGTTCGGCCAGGTTTTGGGCACGAATATAAGACCTTAATAGAACCAGTTGAGCCGACTGGTATGCACGGGTGACGGCAGGCGCGCCGCCACCGCCACGGTGCGTCAGTGGAATTCGCGGCTCGATGTGCGCAGGCCGCCGAGCAGCGGCGTCAGATCCTCGAAGTGCTGTACGACGAGGTGCCGCACGTCGCTCGCGACCTGCCACACGCCGGACGCGGCGAGCAGCCGCGAATCGAGGGTTTCGCGGCGCTGCCGCGCGAGCAGCTCGGGCCGGACGATCAGGTTCACGCAGCCCGTTTCGTCCTCGAGCGTCATGAACATCACGCCTTTCGCGGTGCCCGGCATCTGCCGCGCGGTCACGAGCCCGCACGCACGCGCGAGCCGGCCGTCGGGGCGGTCGTGCAATTCGGCTGCGGACGACAGCCGCCGCGCGCGTAGCGCGGGCCGCAGCAGCGCGACCGGGTGGCGGTTCAGCGTGAGGCCGGTGGTGTGATAGTCGGCGAGGATGTCGTCGGCTTCCGACGGCGCGCCGAGTGCGGGCTTCTCCGCTTCGTCGATCGGAGCGGTCGCGAGCAGGTCGCGTTCGGGGGCTGCTGCAACCGCTTGCCACAGCGCATCGCGGCGGTGGCCGGCGAGCGTTGCAAGTGCGTTCGCGGCGGCGAGCGCTTCGAGATCGCGGCGTTCGAGTTGAGCGCGGCGCGCGAGGGTGTCGACGTTGTCGAACGGGCCGGCCGCCATGCGTGCGGCTTCGATGCGGCGCGCGGCAGCTTCGCCGAGACCGCGCACGAGCGACAGGCCGAGCCGCACGGCCGGCTGACCATCGGGAGGCGGCTGGTCGGGCAGCGCTTCGAGCGAGGCGTCCCAGTTGCTTTGCGTCACGTCGATCGGCAGCACCTGCACGCCGTGGCGCTTCGCGTCCTGCACGAGTTGCGACGGCGGGTAGAAACCCATCGGCTGGCTGTTCAGCAGCGCGGCGAGGAAGATCGCCGGTTCGTGGCATTTGAGCCAGCTGCTGGCGTACGCGAGTTTCGCGAAGCTGGCGGCGTGGCTTTCGGGGAAACCGTAATCGCCGAAGCCCTTGATCTGTTCGAAGATCTGCTCGGCGAAGTCGGGCGGATAGTCGCGCTCGCGCATCCCGTCGACGATCTTGCGGTGATATTTCTCGAGATTGCCCTTGCGCTTCCACGCGGCCATCGCGCGGCGCAGTTCGTCAGCCTCGCCGGGCGTGAAGCCCGCCGCGATCATCGCGATCTGCATCACCTGCTCCTGGAAGATCGGCACGCCGTACGTCCGTTCGAGCGCAGGCTTCAAATCCTCCTTCGGATAACTGACCTTTTCGATTCCCTGGCGGCGTTTCAGATAGGGGTGCACGGCCCCGCCCTGGATCGGCCCCGGCCGCACGATCGCCACCTCGATCACCAGGTCGTAGTAAGTTCGCGGGCGCAAGCGCGGCAGCATCGACATCTGTGCACGCGATTCGATCTGGAACACGCCGACCGTATCGGCACGGCAGATCATGTCGTAGGTCGCCTTGTCATCCTGCGGAATGTGCTTCAGCGTGAACGGTTCGCCATCCGGCTCCGGCGGCCCGCGCCACGCGGTACGCATGTCGAAGGCGCGATGCAGCGCCGACAGCATGCCGAGCGCGAGCACGTCGACCTTCATCAGCCCGAGTGCTTCGAGATCGTCCTTGTCCCACTGGATCACGCGCCGCCCGTCCATCGCCGCGTTCTCGACCGGCACGAGCCGCGTGAGCTTGCCGCGGCTGATCACGAAACCGCCCGAATGCTGCGACAGGTGGCGCGGAAAGTTCAGCAGCCGTGCGGCGAGCCGGGCCCACGCCAGGATGAGCGGCGTCTCGGGATCGAGCCCGATCGTCGAGAATTGCTGCAGCAGGTCGCGGCTGCCGTCGAACCAGCGGTGCGCTTTCGCGACGCGATCGACCAGCATCGGATCGACGCCGAGCGCCTTGCCGGTTTCGCGCAGCACGCCACGCGGGCGATAGGTCGATACGGCAGCCGCAAGCGCGGCGCGGTTGTGCCCGTACTTCTTGTAGATATGCTGGATCACCTCTTCCCGGCGCTGATGCTCGAAGTCGACGTCGATATCGGGCGGCTCGCCGCGCTCCGCGCTGATGAAGCGTTCGAACAGCATCGTGCTCTGCTCGGGATTCACCTCGGTGATGCCGAGGCAGAAGCAGACGACCGAGTTCGCCGCCGAGCCGCGACCCTGGCACAGAATGTTCTGGCTGCGCGCGTATTTGACGATGTCGTAGACGGTCAGGAAGAACGGCTCGTAGCTCAGTTGCGCGATCAGGTCAAGTTCATACCGGATCTGCTTCGACACCTTCTCCGGCACACCTTGCGGATAGCGGGTGGCCGCCCCGGCCATGGTTTCCTGCTCCAGATAGCTCGTCGGCGTGAGCCCCTTCGGCACGATCTCGTCGGGATACTCGTAGCGAAGCGAGTCGAGTTTGAAATCGCACGTATCGAGAATCGTGCAGGTCTCCTCGATCTCCGCCGGCGAATACAGATTCCCGATCCGGTTCCGCCCGCGCAAATGCTGTTCCGCATTCGGCGCAAGCGCATACCCGCACTCGGAAACCGGCATGCCGACGCGAATCGCCGTCATCACGTCCTGCAGCTCCTTGCACGAGCGCCGGTGCATCGTCACGTCGCCCAGCGCGACGATACGCACACCACGCCGCTCGCCGGCCGCACGAATCTCCTCGCGCTGCGCACCGTCCAGCGCGCGCTGCAGTTGCACGAGCCCGAGCCGCGCACGTTCGCCGAACGTCGCGCGAAACCACGCGACCTGCGCATCGAGTACATCCGCACGCACCGGATACGCCGGCACGAGAATCGCGAAGCAGTCAGGCATGCCGCGCAAGTGCGCAAACTCCGCTGGCGGCGCCGACAGCATCCGCGACGTCAGCGTGTAAGTGCCCTTCGGCGAAGCCATCCGCCGCCACGAGATCAGCTCGGACAGATTGCCGTAGCCTTCACGATTCTGCGCAAGCAACACGAGCCCGAACGCGCCGGGGCCCGGATCGTGGCCAGGCGCGACGTCATCCGGCGTGACCTCGAAATACGAACCGATGACGAACGGCAGCCCTTTCGCCTTCGCCGCGACGTGCATGCGCGGCGCACCGGCGAGCGAGCATTCGTCGGTGATCGCGATCCCGCGATAGCCGAGCTCGAATGCACGCTCGACCAGTTCCTCCGCATGCGACGCGCCATGCAGGAACGAAAAGTTCGAACGGCAGAACAACTCCGCGTAATCGGGCAGCCAGCTGAATTCCGCAACCATCACCGTTCACCCGAACAGACCGTGCAGGAACCAGCGCGGCTCGGCCTCGCTCCCCGCCCGCTCCTTGAACACCCAGTAGCACGCACCGGCCTCGTCCTGCGCGACGCAGTAATCGCGCGCAGCGAGCTGACCGTCGAACCACCCGGCTTCGATCCGCTCCACCGACGACATCATCCTCAGCGGCGTATGAAATACCGGCCGCTCCCCACGCATCAACAACGGCAGCGGCTCCGCCAGCAACCACGCGGGCCTCGGCGGCACGGCGGGTGGCCCGGCAGCCGGCTTGCCGGCCTGCGCGTCGAGCGGCAGCCAGCGGTTCGCGGCCTCGGGCCGGTGATCGGCGACGGGCGCCGCGCGCAACACGTTGTCCGCGCCAAGCCGCGCGACCAGCAGCTCGAACAGCCGCGCACGCGTCTCGCGCGTGCCGCCGGGCTCGGGAAACAGATCGTCGGCCGGCGGCGCGACCGATTCGACGCGCGTGGCCTTCAGGCGCACCGCAATCACCGCGGCCGGCAACTCGACGCGCGCGAGCCGCTCGCCGAGCAGCCGCATGAAGTGCGCCTCGTCGCGCACGGGTGCCGCGAATGCGAGTTCGAGCGGCGTCGGCGGCACGGCCTGGCGGCCGCGCTCGTGTTCGAGATCGAACGTCATCGCGGCCAGTGACAGGTGCCGCGCAGCCAGCCAGCCGCAGAGCTGCACGACGAGCCGCCGCGCAACGAACAACACGGCTTCCGCGTATTCGACGCGCTCCTGCAGTTCGAGCCGCACGTCGAACACGGGCGGCACCGCCATCCACGCGAGCGGCTCGACCGCATCGCCGTACGCGCGATCGAGCGCGGCCAGCAACGCGGGACCGCAGCGGCGCTGCAGCCCTGCGCGTGGCAGGCCGCGCAGATCGGCGAGCGTGCGGCAACCGAGGCCGTCGAACCAGCCTGCATAGGGACGCGCGTCGGGCAGCAGCACGCATGGCAGCCGGTCGAGCACGCGCACGAGCGACGCTTGCCCGGCGACCCGGCGCCGGATGCGTGCGCGAGCCGACACGCGCGCGAGCAGCCACGCGCCGCCCCCGGTCGGAGCGGCAGACAGGCGCGCGGCATAGCCGAGCGCCACGAGCGTCGCGCGCACCTGGCGGCACAGCGACGGCAGCCCGCCGAACAGGCGCAGACTCGGGCCGACATCCACGAGCAGCGTGGCTTCGTCGCCGAGCGCGACGCACGGCGAGAAGCGCAGCAACGCGAGCGCGACCGCGCGCAGCGCATCGGCCTCGCGTGCGGGATCGCGTTCGACGAGCTGCGTGTGCGGCGCGAGCGTGAGCACGCCGCCGCGCTTCATGCCCGCGCGCACGCCGTGCCGGCGCGCGGCCGCGTCGGCGATCAGCACGACACCCTGCTCGAGCACCGCACGGCCGGCGCTGCTGGCCTCGCCGTCAGACGGAGGCGCGACGCACACGTCGAGCGGCAGGCGCGGCAGATGGATGCCGAGCAAGACGCGCATAGCGGCTCTCCACGATGGGCGACGGCAGGTCGAGCACGAGCGGCTCGCTGCGGGCGGGGCCGCGCCGCTTGACGATGTCGAGCGACACGCCGCCCGGCACCGGGTACAGCGCGACCCGCAGCACGGCCGGCGACGGTTGCCGCTCGGCCGACAGCGGGCGCAGCATCACGAACAGCGTGTCGCCCGTGCGTGCGGCCGCGAGATGCAGGCGCCGCAGCGCATCGGGCCGCGCGTCCTGCCACAGCAGCAGCGCGCCGCAACAACCGGTCTTGAGTGCCTGCTCGGCAGCCCACAGCGCATCTGTGCGACTGCCGGCACGCAGCCACAGCAGCGCGTCGGCCGGCACGCCGAGACTGGCGAGCGCGGTGGCATGCGGCGACTGCGGCGGCGCGACGAGCGCAAGCGGGCGCCGCGCGCTGACGGTGCGCGCGAGCGCGGGCGCGAGCAGCCGCATTTCGCCGCAGCCCGGCTGCGCGGCCAGCAGTTCGACGAGCCCGCCGACCGGCCAGCCGCCGCCCGGCAACTCGGCGGACAGCGATGCAAAGCCCGTGTCGATCGTGCGCGGGCCGCCACGCGCGAGTTGCGAGCCGCGCCACAGCGACGGATGAAGGGATTCGGGAGAAATGGAGGATGCGAGCATGACGCCACCCACAACTGTATGGATATACAGTATATGGCAATGCGTCCACGCCGCACAGTACTGGTACGAAACCGGTATTTCGTCAGATGAAAGGCGGGTGAAAAGTCGGCGGGTCCGCAATATTACGGCGGGTCGCCGCCGGCATCACCGGCTCGCACCGTCCGGACGCCCGCCACACCCCTCGGGCGCCGATGTGGCGCATGCGAACCGAATCGCGCAGCCGGGCCGAACCGAGCAGAGCCCAGCCAGCCTGCCAACCGGCACGATGCACATCCTGCACACCGCGCCGGCCCGCCCACCGCCCGTCAGCCGAGCAGCAACGCGTCGTCGTCGAGCTGCTCGTGACGCACCTTCTCAAACATCTGCAGCAGGTCCGGCACGTCGAGCCCCTTGCGCGCGTCGCCCGACACGTCGAGCACGACCTGCCCCTGGTGCAGCATCACCGTGCGGTCGCCGTAGTCGAGCGCCTGCCGCATGCTGTGCGTGACCATCATCGTCGTCAGCTTGCTCTCGGCGACGATGCGCGCGGTCAGCTCCAGCACGAACGCGGCCGTCTTCGGGTCGAGCGCGGCCGTGTGCTCGTCGAGCAGCAGGATCCGCGACGGCCGCAGCGACGCCATCAACAGGCTCACCGCCTGCCGCTGGCCGCCCGACAGCAGCCCGATCCGGTCGGTCAGCCGGTTCTCGAGGCCGAGGTTCAGGAGCCGCAGCTTGTCGCGGAACAGCTCGCGCGACGGCCGGTCGAGCGCGGCCCGGAAGCCGCGCCGCGCACCGCGCGCCATCGCGAGCGCCATGTTCTCCTCGATCGTCAGCGCCTCGCAGGTGCCGGCCATCGGATCCTGGAACACGCGCGCAACGAGGTGCGCGCGATCCCACGCGGCCTTGCGCGTGACGTCCGTGCCGTCGATCGAGATGCGTCCCGCATCGACCGCCTGGTCGCCGCTGACCGCGTTGAGGAAGGTCGACTTGCCAGCGCCGTTCGAACCGATCACCGCGACGAACTGGCCGTCGGGAATCTCGAGCGACAGCCCGCGCAGCGCGCGCGTCTCGATCGGCGTGCCGGGATTGAACGTGAGTTTCAGGTCTTGTGCGGACAGCATGTCAGGCCCCTCCGTTCTTGCGCGCGAACAGTTTCTTGCGCGTCGCCGGCAGCACCAGCGCGATCGTGACGAGCGCGGCCGTCACGAGGTTCAGATCCTGCGCCTTCAGCCCGATGAATTCGCTGTTGAGCGCAAGCGCGATGAAGAAGCGGTAGACGATCGCGCCGAGCACGACGGCGAGCGTCGTCAGCACGAGCCGGCGCGCCGGCAGCAGCGTTTCGCCGATGATCACGGCAGCCAGCCCGATCACGATCGTGCCGATCCCCATCGAGATGTCCGCGCCGCCCTGCGTCTGCGCGAACAGCGCACCGGCGAGCGCGACGAGCGCGTTCGACAGCGCCATCCCGGCGAGCGTCGCGCGGCCGGTCGCGATGCCTTGCGCACGCGCCATCCGCGGGTTCGCGCCGGTCGCGCGCATCGCGAGGCCGAGCTGCGACGAGAAGAACCAGTCGAGACCGAGCTTCGCGACCACGACGACGATCGCGAGCAGCGCCGGGCGCAGCACGTAGTCGGGCATCCAGTCGGGCTGCAGCACGGTGAAGATGGTCGGTTCGGTGATGAGCGGCACGTTCGGCCGGCCCATGATCCGCAGGTTCACCGAATAGAGCGCGATCATCATCAGGATACTGGCGAGCAGATCCATGATCTTCAGGCGCACGTTGAGCCAACCGGTGATGAAGCCGGCCACCGCGCCCGCGACGATCGCGATGCAGGTCGAGCTGAACGGGTCGTAGCCGGCCGAGATCAGCGTCGCGGCAACCGCGCCGCCGAGCGGAAAGCTGCCGTCGACGGTGAGGTCGGGGAAGTTGAGGATGCGAAACGAGATCAGCACCCCGAGGGCGACGAGGCTGAAGATCAGACCGATCTCCAGGGCGCCCAGAAACGAGAACAGAGACATGATGGGGAAATCCTGTTGCTTCCCGGCCGGACGTGTACGGCCGGGCGAAGCGAACGGGCGGCCCCGGGTGGGAGCCGCCCGTCCGGCGAAGTCGTTCAGGCCCGGATCGGGCCCGCAAGCGCAGCGGTCGGGCCGCGGCTTACTTGATGACCGTCTTCGCTTCCTTGAGCAGATCCGGCGACAGCGTGACGCCCTGCTTCGCGGCCGCGCCCGTGTTCGCGAACAGTTCGAGGTTGCTGCTCGTCTCCGACACGATCGCGCCCGGCTTCTCGCCCTTCAGGATGCGCGCGACGACCTTGCCGGTCTGGCGGCCGAGGTCGCCGTAGTTGATGCCGAGCGCCGCGATGCCGCCGCGCTTCACACTGTCGGTGTCGCCGGCGACGAGCGGGATCTTCGCTTCATTCGCGACCTTCACGAGCGCTTCGTACGCGGACACGACGTTGTTGTCGGTGTTCGTGTAGATCACGTCGACCTTGCCGATCAGGCTCTTCGCGGCCGGGCCGATGTCGACGGTACGCGGCGCGGCCGCTTCCTTCAGCGTCATCCCCTGCTTCGCGAGAATCTCCTTGAGCTCCTTCACGACCACGACCGAGTTCGCCTCGCCCGGGTTGTAGACCATGCCGACCGTCTTCGCATTCGGGACGACGCGCTTGATCAGCGCGACCTGGCGATCGAGCGGCAGCTTGTCGGACACGCCCGTCACGTTGGTGCCCGACGGGCCCCAGCCCTTCACGAGCTGCGCGGCGACCGGATCGGTCACGCCCGAATAGACGACCGGCACGCTCTTGGTCGACGCGACCACCGCCTGCGCGGCCGGCGTCGCGATCGCGACGATCACGTCGGGCTGGTCGCCGACGAACTTGCGCGCGATCTGCGCGGCCGTGCCCGTGTTGCCCTGCGCGCTCTGGTATTCCCACTTGAGCTTGTCGTCGCCGTAACCTTCCGCCTTCAGCTCGGCGCGCACGCCGTCGCGGATAGCATCGAGTGCCGGATGATCGACGATCGACAGCACCTTGACGGTCTGTGCGTGCGCGGCACCTGCCAGCGCGAGTGCGGCCACGCCGGCCGTGATCGAACGGATCGCGAAAGTCTTGAAACGCTTCATGGGTGTCTCCCCCGTATTGTGTCGGTTCTGGATGATGGATTCCCGCCGCCGTCATGCGGGCGCCGCCACGCGTGCAACGCGGTGGCGACCGGCCCGCGCATGCCCCGGGAAGGCGTGCAGCGGCGAACGCACGAGGATACCATTTCCGCAGACCACCGCCTGACTCCGCGCTTTCGCGAAGATGCCGGTCCGCGGCGCCCGACGGGGCGCCACTCCCGCGCGCGAAGGCTGCCCGGCGGCGGCTCCCGTCGGCCCGGCGCAACGCGTCAGCCGCGCTCGCGGCTTTACGTTATGCTGTCGGCCGACCCAGTCCACTCCTTCGGAGAGCACATGAAACGGGCGATCCGAGCCATCGCATTCGCGGCCGTCGCGCTGGCGCTGCCAGGTGCGGCGTTCGCGCTGACCGACGGCAGTGCGCAATACGACGAGTGCATGCTCAATGCGCTGCGCGAAAGCCGCAACGGTGCGGCGGCCCAGCTGATCCAGCGCTCCTGCGACGCGCTGTATCGCAACAACGCGATGCTGTTGCCGCGCGAGCGACGCTTTCACGAGTGCGTCGTGCAATCGCTGCCGGGCGTGCGCGACAACTATGCGATCCAGCAGATCATGTCGATCTGCTCGCGGCGCGGCGAGATGTGAGCCGGCGTTGAATGCGCCACACCGTGCGGCCGTCGATCGGCCGCGCCAATGAAAAATGTCCGCTGTCAAGCCTTTGATGCGGACAGGCAGCAACATGAAAGGTCTTGTGGGGCAATAGGTTAGGCCAAAAATCGACCGTTGCGCGCTCCTACTGCTTTTTAGGCTAGGTGCCACATAGGCGCTTTGCGGTGGCAAGTGTAGGGGCACTCCGGCGAGCCGGGGCGCATCGCTGTTGTAGCTTCTAGCCTGGTGCAATCCACTCCAAAAGCGAAAGCGCAGCCCGTAGGCTGCGCTTTCGTCGTGATGAACCAACAAAATCAGGCCTGTTTCGGTTGCACGGCCTTCGCCGCCGCCACTGCTCCTTTCCTGAATCCTCGATCCCCAGCCATGAACGCCTCCAGCATGTGCGGGATGAGCGTCGCAGCATCGACCGCCTCGCCGTAGGTCTGCGCGTGCAGCGCGGCGTAGCGGTCGAGGTCGGCCCGCAGGCTGGCCGGACACGCGAAGGTCAGCTTCGTGGACTCCAGTTTCGGCAGTGGCCCGAGCCGCAGCTTCTTGCCCGTGCTCATCGCATCGCCCCCCTGTTGAAGAACATCGGCTGGTACGGTCGCAGCACCAGGTCACGCTTGACGATGATCCGCACCGGCAGGCCCGGCCGCTCGGTCAAGGTCGGCTGGATGTTCATGTTGCGCCGGGTCATCTCCTGGCCGACCTGATTGATGCTGTCCTGCGCGCTGTCGCGCCCCGCGATCACGATGCGGTTGCCGTCCTGCCGGTTCTCCGGCGCGGCCAACTCGGCACCCACGCCCAGTAGCGTCGTCAGCGCCGCGCCGGCGACGATGCGGCTCCAGTGGTAGTCCACGCCATCTTCGAGGCCGGAATAGCCGGCCGGGTCGGTGCCCACAAGGTTGTCGATGGTCAGCGAAGACGTGTCCGGCAGGATGATCCGGTTCCACACCACCTGCACGCGACTCTGCCCGTAGCTGACCTGGCTGTTGTATTTGCCCATGATGCGCGAGCCTTGCGGGATCAGCAGGAACTTGCCTGTGGCCGAGTCATAGACCGGCTCCGTCACCGTGGCGATCACGTCGCCCGGCAAGTCCGACTTGATGCCCGTGACGAGCGCCCCGGCGATCACCGTGCCAGCCATGACCTGATACGGCGATGCCGGCATTTGCAGGTTGCCGGAATTGCGGGTTTCCGTAGAACCGCCTTTCAGGAACGCCTCCTTCTGGTCTTGCCGGTTCTGCGTGGCGGTCGGGTCGGCGGGCTGGGCCGCTGTCGAGGCCGGCCCGGCCGCCAGCGGGTCGAAGGCGCTGCCCGGCGCAGCCGCAGGGGTTTGGGCCGTGGCTGGCGCTGCGGCCTTGCCCTGCTGGCCCGAGCGGAAGAACACCGATGAGGCCGCCGCGGCGTCGGCCTCCTTGCGCAAGGCGTCCTCTGGGTCGTGGCCGGGCGGCGCATAGGTCGGCGTTACCGGCTGCTGCGAGGCCACGATGGCGGGGCCAAGGTCGCCCGGCAGCGGCGGCCCCAGCTCGGGCACCTTCTGCGGCAGCTTCGAGTAGTCCGAAGGCAGGCCGTCCAGCCCTTCGGACTTGCTCACGCGATCGACGTTGTAAAGCTCGGTCTGCTCGCCCGCGCCCCGCCGGTGCGGCTGCAATGACCAGATAGTCGCACCCAGCACGGCGACCGACAGGCCGCCCATGAGCATCGCCAGCGTGCGCCGGTTCAGGCGAGTGACCGGGCGCGGCTGGGCGCGCAGCGCCACCGCCTCGGGCGCGACCTTGCCCGCCTGCGGCGCGGCACGGTCGGGGGTGTCGTCCTTGCTCATGGTCAGTTCCTCCGGGTGCCGTCCGTGCGCTCGATCCGCACCACGTCGCCCTTGTCGCCGCCCAGGCGCAGCTCCGCCGCGCCAAAGAGGCGATCCACGATGTAGTACGGCGCGCGGAAGCGGTAGTTCACCAGTTGCCCGTCGCCCTGCGCACCGATCACGAACAGCGGCGGCAGCTCGCCTTGCGCGATGCCGGCGGGGAACTGGATATAGACCTTCTCGCCGTCATCGAAGGCGCGCAGCGGCTTCCACGGCGGATTGCTGCCGCTGACCGCGTAGCGGAAGCGGATCTTCTCCAGCGACAAGCCGGTATCAACAGGCGCGGCGGTGCTGGCCGCCTGCGCCTGGCGCTGCAAGGCCAGCATCTTGTCCTTCGGGTACTCCCAGGAAACCGAGGCCATCCATGTCTTTTCGGTCGAGGTCAGCTCCAGCAGGTAGGTGCGCCGGCTGGTGGTGATGACCAGATTCGTCTTGAGGCCCGAGCGGATGGGCTTGACCATCACGTTCACGCGCAGCGCATCACCGCTGCCGCTGGACGTGTCGCCCACGATCCAGCGCACCGTGTCGCCCGCGGCGACCGTCACCAGTTCCTCGCCGGGCTGGAGCGCGATCACGGTCACGCGGCCCACGGCCGCATAGACCTGATACAGCGCGCCATCGGTGAAGGGCCACACCTGAATCGCATTGACGTAGCCCTCGCGCGTGGGCGCGATGCGCGCCTCGGCATTGGCACGCGAGACGCGCACAGTTTCGTCGGCCGGTTCCGGCACGGGCTTGGCGGCCTCGGCTTCGGGCAACGGCTTCAACTGCGCCGGCAGCGCCAGCGGCTCGGGCACCTTGACCACTTCCACCGGCGCGGGCGGCTCCGGCAGCGGCTGGGCCTGCACCGGCTCATCGAGCGAGATGGCCGGCGGCGGCTTGCCCTGTGTGGCGCAGCCCGCCAAGGCAACGAGCATCAACGGCAAAGCGTAAAAGCGGAAAGACAGGTTCATGGTTTTGCTCCTTCGGAAGAATCCAGCTCACGGCTCCACGACAGGCCGTTGACGTAGATGCCCAGGGGGTTCTTGCGCAGGCGCTGTTCGGTGCGCGGGGTCTGCTGCACGATGGAAATCACGGCGTTCCAGCGTTCAGTGCCCGCCGCGGCGCCGTTGACGAAGCGCCGTTCCGTCCAGCGCACGTTGAAAGACGTGTCGCTGGCGCGGGTCACGCTGGTTATCTGCACCGTGACGGATTCCTTGCCGATACGCGCGAACGGGTCGTTGGTGCGCGCGTAGTCGTTGAGCACCACGGCGCCCTTGTCGGTGGTGTAGTCGTAGGCGTCGAGCCAGTTCTGGCGCACGACAATGGGGTCGATGGACAGCGAGCGCACCAGCTCGATGAAGCGGCCCAGGTGGTAGGCCACTTGTGCATCGCTGGGCCGGTACGGCGTGGCGGCTTCGCCGACGGCGCGCACTTGGCCCGCGTTGTCCACCTCCACCACGTAGGGCGTGACGATGGATTGCGCGGAGCGCCACACCAGGCCGCCGGCCATCAGCAGCGCCAGCAGCAGGCAGCCGAAAGCCATCAGCCGCCAGTTCTTCGCTTGCACGCGGGACGAACCGATGCGCTCGTCCCACACTTGCGCGGCGGATTGATACGGGGTCGCAGGCTGCGGCGTGTCGGCATAGCGCACCTGCGGGCGTTTGAATCGCATGGGTGTTCTCCTTGAAGATCAGGAATCGGAATCGCGCAGGCTCGGCCCTTGGCTGGAACTGCCGCCGTCGCCACCGCGCAGCGTGTGGGCGGCGGTCGTCGCGGCATGGGTGAGCTGTTGGCGTCGGTGCAGGCGCTTGGCCCAGGCCGGTTGCTCCTGCGGTGCTGACGGCGGCGCATCGCCACTCGCTGGGGACGCGGCTGCTGGCGCATCGGTGCTGAACGCAGCGGCAGCGCGATCGCGGATCGAGCGCGCGCCTTGCGCCACCTTCTGCCCGGCCGCCTGTGCGCCGGTCTTGGCGACGTTGCCCACGCCGGCGGCTGCGCCCTTGAGGCCGCCGCCAGCAGAAGCGGAACCAGCCTGAAACGCGGACTTCGCGCTGCTGGCGGCCCCGGCGGCGGCACGCGCGCCGCTACCGGCCAGCTTGGCGGCAGCCGGGGCCATGCGCGCGCCGGCAGCGACGGCGCCACCAACGCCCGTGGCCGCAGCGCCCACGGCAACGGCGGTGCCGGCCGCGCCCAGCACGGCGCCGGCCATCGCGCCCGCGCCGAGTTGCGGGCCGCCCGATACCAGCCCGGTCGCAATGCCTGGCCCGAAGATGCCCAGCGCCAGCAGGGTCAGCGAGGCCAGCATGACGACGACCGAATGGTCGATGGACGGCTCGGCCGGTTGCACCTGAAACTCGGCGAACAAGCCCGAGCCGATGCCCACGATGACGGCCAGCACCAGCACCTTGATGCCCGACGACACCACGTTGCCCAGCACCTTTTCGGCGAGGAACGCGGTCTTGTTCCAAAGGGCGAACGGCACCAGCACGAAGCCCGCGAGCGTCGTCAATTTGAACTCGATCAGCGTGATGAAAAGCTGGATCGCCAACACGAAGAAGCACAGCAGGACGATCAGCCAGGCGAGGAACATTACGACGATGGGCGTGATGTTCACGAACACCTCGGGAAAGCCCGCCATGTCGCCGATCTGATCGAGGATCGGCGCTCCGGCGTCGATGCCGATCTTGGCCAGCCTTCCCGGATGCAGGAAGTTCTCCATGCTCAAGGTCGAGCCGCTGGCCGTCAGGCCCAGCCCGGCGAAGGAGCGGAACACGATGCCGGCCAGCCAGTTGAAGTTGCCGATGATGTAGGCGAAGGCACCGACGTAGAGCACCTTGCGGATCAGCTTGGCGATCACGTCTTCGCCCTGGCCGGTGGCATGGCTCATCGCCCAGAACAGCCCGGCGATCGTCATGTCGATGACGATCAGCGTGGCGGTCAGAAACGCCACCTCGCCATGCAGCAGGCCAAACCCCGAGTCGATGTAGCGCGAGAACGTATCGAGGAAGCGGTCGATGATGGTTACGTCATTCATGGCGAGTTCTCCTGCCCAGGCCCGTTGTCATCGGCAGCGGGTTCATCGAAGCTGGGTGGGATCGGCGGCAGGTCGGCGAGCGTCTGGTACTCGCCGGGGCCGGCCTTGCCGGAGAGAAAGCGGCGCAGGTCGGCTCGGGCCACCTGCGCGCAGAACGCGCCGCCGTGCTCGCCCGCGCGGCATTGCGCGCGTAGCGCGTGCAGCCGGGACGGGTCGGCGGCCAGCGCGTCCACCGAAGGCGGCCGGCCGCACCCGGCCAACAGGGAAGCGAGAGCGAACAGGACGGGCGCGTTCTTCATGGCCGCACCCGTCAGGGGTTGTAGAAGTTGACGGGCTGCGGCGTGTACGGCGTGCCGCTGCCCAGGAAGCGCCGCGTCACTTCGCGCCCGCGCTCGGTGGCTGCGGCCTGCCGCGCCAGCTCCAGTGCGGTGGCTCGGTCTTGCGTGATCTGGAGCCGCTGCGACTGGATCGACTGCTTGGCCTGCAAGGCGAGCAACTGGTTCATGGCCTGCATCGCCTGCAACGCGCCTTCGGCCGATTGGCTCTTGCCCACGAGGTCGGCCAGCACGGTTTCGTCAACGCCCAGGTTCTGCGACACCTGCGCCTGCATCTGCATGGTGGTCTGCAAGCCGTTGAGCGTGTTCTTCCAACGCTCCTGCGTGTCGCGGTACATCTGGTCGCCACTGACGGTGGCCGCGTACTGCTCGGGGTACAGGCGCGCGAACTCCTGATCCAGATTCGTCACGTCGTAGGCCAAGCCCTTCGCCTGGGCGATCAGCCGCTCGGTCGTCGCCAGGTTGGTGCGCAACTGGCCGACCACGCTGGACGGCAGGCTGGCGAGGTTGCGCGCCTGGTTCATCAGCATCTGCGCTTCGTTCTGGAGCTGCTGGATCTGGTTGTTGATCTGCTCCAGCGTGCGAATCGCGGTCAGCGTGTTCTGCACGAGGTTCGTGGGGTCGATCACGACCCATTGCGCGTGTACGGTGGAAACGGTGCAAAGCATGGCCGCGACGGCAGCGGCGATGAGTCGCTTTTTCATGGCTGGTTCTCCTGTGGGTAGTCGGCGGTACGGAGGAAATCCGGCGTGAGGCCGGAGAACAAGGGCAGCAGGTCAGCCGCCCAATCGAGGCCGCGATGGCGCAGCCAGGCGCCGGCGAAACCGGGGGTACCGGCGTCCAGCCGCACGCGGTCTATGTCGAGCTGGTCTTGCGGCGTGGAAGCGCCTACGAACGCGAGCGCAGCCGCCCCCAGGTCGAGGTCGAACAGGCGGTTTCCGAGGCGGGATTGGTAGTAGTAGTCGCGCTTCGGAACTGCCGTGGCGACGATTTCGATCTGGCGGTTGTTGAGGCCGAAGCCCTGATAGATCGTCTTGATCTGCGGCTCGGTCGCCTGCGGGTTCGGCAGGAAGATGCGGCTCGCGCAGCTTTCGACGATCGCGGGCGCGATGCTCGAATCCTTGATGTCCGCGAGCGACTGCGTGGCGAAGATGACGCTGACGTTTTTCTTGCGCAGCGTCTTGAGCCATTGGCGGATGCGCGCTGCAAACACTGGGTCATCGAGAAACAACCAGGCTTCATCGAGGATCAGCAGCGTGGGCGCACCGTCGAAGCGTTCATCGAAACGCGCAAAGAGGTAATGCAGCACGGCCATGACGGCGGCCTTGCTGTGCATCAGCTCCTCCATCTCGAAACCCTGCACGTCCGCCATGCCCAGCCGGTCGTGGTCGGCGTCCAGCAGCTTGCCGTGTGCGCCGCCCAACACATAGGGCGACAAGGCTTGGCGCAGCGCGTTCGATTGCAGCAGCACTGACAAGCCGGTCATGGTGCGCTGCTCCACCGGCGCACCAGCGAGGCTGCCGAGTGCCGACCAGATAGCCGCCTTCTCGTCCGGGCCGACGGCCACGCCTTCGTGCAGCAAGCGGCCTTCGATCCATTCGGCCGCCCAGGTGCGGTAGCCGTCGCGGTCAATGCGTGCCAACGGCTGGAAGGCGATTTCGCCATCCATGCCCAGGTCGTAGTGCTCGCCGCCCAGCCCGAGAACAGTGGCGCGCATCGAGCGCCCCATATCGAACGCGAAGATGCGCGAGCCGCGATAGCGGCGGAACTGCATCGCCAGCGTGGCAAGCAAGACCGACTTGCCCATGCCCGTCGGGCCGGCGACCAGCGTGTGGCCCACGTCGCCGATGTGCGTCACCAGCCGGAACGGCGTCGCGCCATCGGTGCGGGTGACGATCAGCGGCGGGCCGTCCAAGTGGTCGTTCTTCTCCGGCCCGGCCCATACCGCCGACACCGGCATCATGTGCGCCAGATTGAGGGTCGAGATGATCGGCTGCCGGACATTCGCATAGGCGTTGCCGGGAAGCGAGGACAGCCACGCATCCACGGCATTGAGCGTTTCGGGGATGGTCACAAACCCGCGCCCCTGGATGACGCGCTCCACCATCCGCAGCTTCTCGTCGGCTGCGCCGGCGTCCTCGTCCATGACGGTGACGGTCGCCGTCAGGTAGCCGAAGGCGACTTGATCGCTGCCCAGCTCCTGCAAGGCGGCATCCGCATCGGCGGCCTTGTTGCTGGCATCGGTATCGACCAGCGGGCTTTCCTGCTGGAAGATCGTTTCGCGCAGCAGCGCGATGACGTTCTTGCGCTTGGCGAACCACTGGCGGCGCAGACGCCCCAATTCCCGTTCCGCCTCGGATTTGTCGAGGCACAGAAAGCGCGTACTCCAGCGATACCCAAATCCCAGGCGGTTGAGGTCGTCCAGAATCCCCGGCCAGGTCGAGGTCGGAAAGCCCCGCACCGACACCACGCGCAGGTGCCGGTCGCCCAGCATGGGCGCCAGGCCGCCGACCAGCGGCGAATCAGTCAGTAGCGCGTCGATGTGGAACGGCACTTCGGGCACCGCCAGCCGATCGCGCCGCGTCGATACCGTGGCGTGCAGGTACGTCAGCGTCTGGCTGTCGTCCAGCCAGGAGATTTCCGGCATCACGCCATCGAGCAGATCAAAGACCCGATCCGTCTCCGCCACGAAGGCGGTCAGGCGCTCACGCCAGTCCACGCCCTCGGTGGGCCGGTTCTCGTACAGCATTCCCGCTGCACGGGCACGCGATTCTTCGGGCGGCAGGTACACCAGCGTCAGGTGATAGCCGCTCTCGAAGTGGTTGTCGGATTCCTCGAACGCTGCACGGCGTTCCTCGTCCACCAGCCACGAAAGCGGCTCGGAAAACTCGGAGTGAGGATAGTCGGCGGCGGCGCGGCGCTCGGCCTCGATGAACAGCGCCCAGCCCGAACCCAGCCGGCGCAGCGCGTTGTTCAAGCGCGCCGACGTGGCGATCAGCTCGCCTTGCGTGGCGCTGTCGAGGTCAGGACCGCGAAACCGGGCCGTGCGCTGGAAACTGCCGTCCTTGTTCAAGACGACACCCGGCGCGACCAGCCCGGCCCAGGGCAGCCAGTCGGCGAGCAGCGTGGGCCGCTGGCGGTATTCGGCGAGGTTCAGCATGGCATCACCTCACACGTCCAGCAGCGGGCGATGCTTGACGTGCCGCGCGAAGACCTGCATGAACTGCGGATCGACGCGCGCCCCCCAAACCGCCAGCGCATGGCCGACGATCCAGAGCACGGCACCGGGAATCCAGAGTTGCAGGCCCAGCCCGACAGCGGCGGCCAGCGTGCCGTTGGCGATCGCCACGGTGCGCGGTGCGCCGCCCAGCAAGATCGGCTCGGTGAGCGAGCGATGCAAAGGCACCTCGAACCCTGCCGCGAAGCTGTCCGGGCCGCTCATACGACAGCCCCGCCGGAGAAGCTGAAGAACGACAGGAAGAAGCTCGAAGCCGCGAACGCGATGGACAGGCCGAACACGATCTGGATCAGTTTGCGGAAGCCGCCCGACGTGTCGCCGAAGGCCAGCGCGAGGCCCGTGGCGATGATGATGATGACCGCGACGATGCGCGCCACCGGCCCTTGGATCGACTCCAAGATCGACTGCAGCGGCCCTTCCCACGGCATCGAGGAACCTGCGGCCTTTGCCGTCCCGGCCATGAACAGCATTACCGCAGCCATCATCATTCCCTGCTGTGCAGGGCGAGCCAGGCGGCGCAGTCGGGCAAGGCCGGACAGGCGCGAAGGCGGATTTACGGAAATACGGAAAGCAGGAACGTGCATCTGCGTCATGGCAGTTCTCCAGGGTGGTTGAGGGACGGGGAAGAAAGGTCGGACTGCGATGGCAGCTCGGGAAACGGCGCGGCCAGAGCGTCCGCCAGTTGGTAGCCCACGCCATCGAAGCCGACGACGCGGGCGATGCTCTCGATGCGGCGCTTGCGCCCGCGCCCGGCGATATGGATCACCACGTCCACGGCTTCGGCGATCAGCGCACGGGGCGGGTTCACCGCCACTTCGAGAATCAGTTGCTCCATGCGCAGCAGCGCGCCCAGCGCGGAGCCTGCGTGGATCGTGGCGATGCCGCCGGGGTGGCCGGTGCCCCACACCTTGATGAGATCCAGCGCCTCGGGGCCGCGCACCTCGCCGACGACGACGCGATCCGGCCGCAGACGCATGGATGAGCGCACCAGCTCGGTCATGGACACCACGCCGGAACGCGTGCGCAGCGGAACGTGGTCGCGGGCCGCGCATTGCAGCTCCACCGTGTCTTCGAGCACTAGCACGCGGTCGCCGGTAGCGGCGATTTCAGCGAGCAAGGCATTGGCGAGCGTGGTCTTACCGCTGCTGGTGGCCCCGGCGATCAGGATGTTCTTGCGCTCGCGCACCGCGCGAACGAGAAAGGCCGCCTGGGCGGCGGTCATCATTCCGTCCACGACGTACCGCTCCAGCGGGATCACGCCGATGGCGCGCTTGCGCAGCGCAAAGGCAGGCCCCGGCGCGGCGGGCGGCAAGATGCCCTCGAAGCGTTCGCCGGTTTCGGGCAGCTCGGCGGATAGCAGCGGCTGGCCGCGATGCACCTCCGCGCCGACGTGAGCCGCGACTAGGCGGATGATTCGCTCGCCATCCGCTTCGGGCATTTCCACGCCCATCGGCGCGCGGCCCGAGGACAGGCGATCCACCCAAAGGGTGCGATCCGGGTTGAGCATGATTTCCACCACGTCGGGGTCTTCGAGCGCGGTGGCGATCAGCGGCCCCATTGCCGTGCGCAGCATCTGGATGCGCCGGTCGAGCGACGTGGCGCTCATGGATTGGGGAACTGCGCTCATGACGCACGCTCCTGCGCTTCTGTGGCTGCCGCCGCGTCCTCCATCCGTACCGGATCAGGATGCAGTTCTTCCACTACGTCACGCACGAGGCTTCGCCCGCGCAGCAGGTGGCGACCAAGCTGCTCCACGAACTGCTCGAAGCGCGCTTTGCCCTGGGCGCGCGCTGCCTCTTGGTGCGCCTCGGGAACCGGCATGCTGACCGTGAGGTAGTAGCGGATGAACAGCGCCAGCGTTTCGATGGCGATGTTCTGGTCGCGCTCCATACGCTCGGCCTGGCGCGACAGGCGATCCAGCCGCTTGGCGATGGCCGCCTCGCGCTGGTCGGCGGCATCGGGCGACAGCCAGGACGCCAAGGCGGCAGCGACGATGCTGGATTTGGACACGCCTTTCTTGGCGGCCAGTTCGTCGAGCCGCTGGGCGTGCTCGGGCTGGATAAAGAGATTCAGGCGATAACTTGAACGATGTGGGCTCATAGTTCGATTCCATCGTTGGGGTCGAGGGATGCCAGCCGGGCCGTGCGCTGCATGGCCGTATCGAGCTGGCGAGGAAGGGGAAGCGGCAGGTCGTCGTCGTCATCGAGCAGCCCGAGGTCGGCCGCGGGTGCGGCTTGCTCGGGGTCGTAGGCGACGGCCTCAGTTAGCTCGGGCTGGCGGCGCGGGCCGCCGTCGTCGGCCGTTCCCAGGTGCTCCAGGCCATCGGCGGATGCCGTGGCCGGTGCGGCAGGCGTCGGCGGAATCGCCAGGCCACTCCAGTCGTCAGCGCGTGCCGGAGGAACATCGGCATAGCGCCCTGGACTGGACGCTGTGGCGAGCGCAGGCGGCGACAGAACGCGCCGCTTGAAGTTGGCGTCGGCGTAGTAGCGCAGCTTCTTGGCCCTGATCGGCGCCACGCTCGACACCATCACCACGGCTTCGTCGGGTGGTAGCTGCATGACTTCGCCCGGCGTGAGCAGCGGGCGGGCCGTTTCCTGCCGCGACACCATGAGGTGCCCCAGCCACGGCGCGAGGCGATGGCCCGCGTAGTTGCGCTGCGCGCGCAGCTCGGTCGCGGTGCCCAGCGTCTCGGAAATGCGCTTGGCCGTGCGTTCGTCGTTGGTGGCGAACGTCACGCGCACATGGCAGTTGTCGAGGATCGAATGGTTCTGCCCATACGCCTTGTCGATCTGGTTGAGCGACTGCGCGATGAGGAAGCTGCGGATGCCGTAGCCCGCCATGAAGGCCAAGGCCGTCTCGAAGAAGTCCAGGCGCCCGAGCGCCGGAAACTCATCGAGCATCAGCAGCAGCTTGTGGCGGCGCTCGATGCCATCGCTGCCGTCGAGTGATTCGGTGAGCCGCCGCCCGATCTGGTTGAGGATCAAGCGGATCAGCGGCTTCGTGCGCGAAATGTCCGAAGGCGGCACTACGAGGTACAGCGATACCGGGTGCTCGGCGGAAATGAGGTCTGCAATGCGCCAGTCGCAGCGCGACGTGACTTCGGCCACCGTAGGGTCTCGGTACAGGCCGAGGAACGACATGGCGGTGGACAGCACGCCCGAGCGCTCGTTGTCGCTCTTGTTGAGCACTTCGCGCGCCGCAGAGGCCACCACCGGATGCGGGCTTCCACCGTTCCCGTTCATCAGGTGGGGCGTGGTCATCATCCGGTGCAGGGTCAGCTCGAAGGGACTGGCCGGATCGGAGAGGAAGTTGGCGACGCCGCGCAGCGTCTTGTCTTCGCCCGCATACAGAACATGCAGGATGGCGCCCACCAGCAGCGCGTGCGAAGTCTTCTCCCAATGGTTGCGCTTCTCCAGCGCGCCTTCGGGATCGACCAGAATGTCCGCGATGTTCTGCACGTCGCGCACCTCATGCGCGCCGCGCCGCACCTCCAGCAGCGGGTTGTAGGCCGCCGACTTCGCATCCGTGGGGTTGAACAGCAGGCAATGCGAGAAGCGCGAGCGCCAGCCGGCGGTGATCTGCCAGTTCTCGCCCTTGATGTCATGGACGACGGCGGACGCGGGCCAGGAAAGCAGCGTTGGCACCACCAGGCCGACACCCTTGCCGCTGCGCGTCGGCGCGAAGGTCAGGACGTGTTCCGGGCCTTCGTGGCGCAGGTACTGGCGGTCGTGCTGGCCGAGGAACACGCCGGCCGGCTGCGTGAGGCCCGCCTTGCGAATGTCCTCCGCGTTGGCCCAGCGGGCCGAGCCGTAGGTGGTGACGAGGCGTGATTGGCGCGAGCGCCAGATCGACATGCCGATGGCGACCAGCACAGCGACAAGGCCGCTGCCGCCGGCAAACGCACCGCCGATGTCGAAAACACGGGGCGCGTAGGCGTCGAAGAAGAACCACCACTCGAACAACCGCCACGGGTGGTAGATCGGCGTACCCAGGAAATCAAACCAGGGCGAGCCAAGGCGTAGCTGATAGCCCAGAGCGGCGGCTGTCCATTGCGTGGCGCTCCAGACGCCAGCGATCACGATGCCGAATACCACGGCGATCTGACCGAACAGTACGTTCGTCCCTTGCATGACCTTGCCTCCGATTTCTCCTGCGCTGATTCCTCATGGGAAAAGCGGCACAAGGGCGTGCCGCAGGCGTCAGGATCGGTGTCAGGTCAGTGCCGGTCAAAGACCGTTTCAGGCAGAAAGATCGAGCAAAAGGAAAGAATTCGTGAAGCGGCGAGTCAAAGAAAAACGCCACAAGAACTGGCGCATTGCGGCGTGTTGAGAAAAATAAGGCTCTGTTGAATTTCAAGTGGGTTGCGGGGCATGAGGATTGATGGCCTGGAAGTCGAGCTTGCCGGCGATCAGGAAGATGACGGTTCTGATGGTGGCCAGGCGCACGAAGCCACGGGCGCGGCGCTTGGCGGCCTGGAACAGGCCGTTGATGGCCTCCAAGAAGCCGTTGGTCTGGCGGGTCTGCGCCCAGGCGACGATGCCCTCCAGGTGGCGACGCACGAGCGCGGCCACCTCCTTCATCGGTTCAACCTTGGAGTGCATGACGCAAGTGCACCAGTGCTGGAGCATGGTGCGCACGACGTTGATCTGCTTGCGCTCGAGGATCTCTCGCAGCTGCTCCTTGTAGACCCAGGCGCGGGCCGTGCGCACCGTGGTCATTCTGGCGATCAAGGCGTCCAGATCGGCGGCGGCCTCGGGCCTGAGGCGGCTGCGATCCTTCAGCAGCGACCAGCGCAGACCCTTGAGCGACTTGTCGCTGCGCTGCTCGATGCGGCGCATCTTGTCCACCGCCGCACTGGCATGCCAGACAACGTGGAACTTGTCGAAGGTGATGCGGGCGTTGGGCAGGAACTCAGTGCAGCCCTTGATGAAGGCGGGTGACATGTCGATGCTCACCGAGGTGATCTGCTCGGCCGGGCAGCCGTGCGCAGCAAGGTCCGCTGCCAGCGCTTGGAGCGTCTTGGCGTCACGGCCCTCGGTGACGAACAGCACCCGGCGTGCGGCGGCGTCGGCAGCCAAAGTGGCGTAGTCGTGGCCTCGGGCACGCGAGGTCTCGTCGATGGCCAGAGCCGTGACCTGGCTGAAGTCGGCCAGGCCCAGGGCGATCTCAACGTAGCGCTCGCACACGGCCATCACCCGGTGGGCCGACTCGCCCACGATGCGCGCCACGGCGGCAAACGGCATCTGCTGCGCCAGCATCAGGATCAGCGCCTCGAACAGCAGCGTGAAGGTATCCGTCCGGCCAACTCACCTGGACGGATTTGCATTCCTTTGATCTGGCGCGCTGCTACGGGGCTGCCGCAAGCTTCCAGCGATGCGGCAGCAACTCATCAATGCGGCTGGCCGGGTGCGTGGGCAGGCGCTCCAACACGTTCTTGATGTAGGCGTAGGGCTCATGCCCGTTGATGCGCGCCGAGTGCAGCAGGCTCATGATGGCCGCCGCCCGCTGGCCTGCGCGCAGGCTGCCGGCGAACAGCCAATTCGAGCGGCCGATGGCGATGGGCCGGATCTGGTTCTCCACCCAGTTGTTGGAGATCGGCACATCGCCGTCCTGCACGAAGCGCGTGAGTTGCGTCCAGCGCTTGAAGCTGTAGTCGATGGCCTTCATCGTGGCCGAGCCCGGCGGCACCAACTGCCGCTGTCTGAGCAACCAGCGATGCAAGACCGCTAGCACCCGACGTGACTTGCGCTGCCGTATCTTCCTTCGCTCATCGCCAGGCAGTTCCTCGATCTCGCGCTCGATCCTGAACAGCACCTGGAAGTAGCGCAGCGCTTGGTGGCCGACCGCGCTGGCGTGGTTGGCCCACAGGTCGTTGAATTTCCTGCGCGCGTGCGCCATGCATTGCGCCGATGTCACGCCCTTGGTCGTCGTGGCGGTGTAGCCGCCAAAGCCGTCGGTAACCAGCGTTCCCTGCCAGGCTCGCGGGGTGTCGAGCTTGAGGAACTGCTGAACGTTCTCGCCGCTGCGGCCCTCGGTGAACTGGAAGACCACGGCCTTCGTCGCGTTCAAGCTCGTGGTGCAGTACGACCAGATGTAGGCCTTGTGCGTCTTGCCGTCGCTCAGGTGCTTGGGCTTGAGCATGGCCACCGGCGTCTCGTCGGCGTGCAGCACCGCATGGCGGCGCAACTCGTCGGCCAGCGCGTTGACCAGCGGCTGCAATTGCGCCCCGCACTCGCCGACCCACTGCGCCAGCGTCGAGCGGGCGATCAGGTGGCCGGCGCGCTCGAAGATGGCTTCCTGGCGGTACAGCGGCAGGTGATCCAGGAACTTGGCAACCAGCAGGTGCGCCAGCAGGCCGGCGCTCGGGATGCCCTTGTCGATGACGTGTGCCGGCACCGGCGCCTGAACAATCCGCTCGCAGCAGCGGCATGCCCACTTGCCACGCACATGGCGCTCGACGCTGAACACGCCGGGCTGGTAGTCCAGCCGCTCGGCCACGTCCTCGCCGAAGCGCTGCAGGGGCTGCCCGCAATTGCAGGTGGTGTCCACCGGCTCGTGCAGCACGTCGCGGCGCGGCAGATGCGCTGGCAACGGGGTGCGCTTGGGCGTCTTCTTCTCGGTCTTGTCCTTGGCCTTGTCGTCGGCCTGGCCCTGCTCGCGTTCGATCTCCCGTTCGAGTTCGGCCAGGTCGGCGTCCAGCGTCTCCTCCAGCAGACTCCTTTGCTCGGGTGCCAGGCTGGCAGCGAAGCGTTCGCTGGTGGCGGCGAACTTCATCCGCTTGAGCACGGCCATCTCGTGCGTGAGCTTGTCGATGAACGCCTGCTTGAAGGCGATCTCGGCGTCGCGCTGCTGGATCTGCGCCAGCAGCGACTGCACGGCCTGGCGCATCTGCGGCTGCAGGGTGTCCAGTTGCTCGGCGCTGATCATGGACGTGATCCTGCCGCGCCGAAGCGCCCTGCGCATCGGCACATCCGGCAATTGCAAGGGTGGTTCAGATCACACGGATGATCCCCGCATCGCCCAGCCGCTGCCAGGGCAGGCCCAGCACCAGGGCATCGAACTGCGGCCGCGTCAGCTGCAGCGTGGCGCTGGCGTCGGCGGGCCAGACGAACTTGCCGGCGTTGAGCCTGCGAGCGGCCAGCCACACGCCGATGCCGTCGTGCACCAGCACCTTCATGCGGTTGGCGCGCCGATTGGCGAAGAGGTAGGCATGGTTCGGGTGCGCAGCGCCGAAGACGCCGACCACGCGGGCGAGTGCGGCCTCGGTGCCCAGGCGCATGTCCAGGGGCTGTACGGCCAGCCACACAGCATCGACCTTGATCATGCGCGTCTCAAGCCAGTACGTCGCGCAGCCAGGCGGCGCTGCGCGCGTCCATCGGCAGGCTGGCGCTGACACTGGTGGTGCCGCGGCGGATCTCCACCGTGACGCGTTCGGATGCCGAGGGGGCAGCGCTCGGCTCGGGCGCGGCAGGTGTTCGATCACCGAAGTCGGCCAGCGTCACCGGCACGAATGCGGGTGGGCTCATGGCGGCCTGGGTGCGCGTCGCCGCGGATGCATCGTCGGCCATCTCCGACTCGCGCACCCAGCGTCGCAGCATGTTCGCGTTCAGGCCGTTGGCAAGCGCCACTGCGGCGACCGAGCCATGGCCTTGGCGGGCCATCGCGATGACATGCGACTTGAACTCATCGCAGTGCCGCCGCCAGCTCCGCTTGGGTGGCCGCGCCACACCGGGATCGGGTTGGGAAGTGTCCATGTGTCCACGCATTTGTTCGTGGACACAAGCATCCAGGGCCGGCTGCGGCAATTCAAGGTGGGTTGGCCGGACGGTTACGCGTGAAGCCCGACAGGCGCCCGGCAAAGTCCGGCTCGACCAGGCGCACCGAGCCGTTGGGCAGCTTGACACGAGGCGTGCGCACCTGCAGGTGGCATTCGTGCTGGAAGAAGTTCAGGTGCCGATAGGTCTTGGTCACGGTGTCGTGCACCGGGTGCGCACCTTCGTGTCCGGAGATCGTGAAGCGCGTGCCCGGCTTGAAGTCGATCAGCACCGTCAGCACCTTGGCCGCTTCGTCGAACTCCACCGTGTCCACCACCCAGGGCTGGGCAATCCCCAGCGCCACCTCAAACAGCTTGGCCGTCATCACTGCCCCCCGCTTCTATGCCCACCAAGGCCCAAGATTACCCACTCGGAATTCAAGAGAGGCAAAAATAATGAGGTGATGCGGCTAAGGAAGGTCTGAACAAGTGCATGTTTCTTGCATGAGGCACAGGGTCACGCAGCGGAGCCACATCGATGAGCCAGATCAGTTTCTCGGACGCGGAGCAAGCGGGCAAGAGGAAGAAGACGCGGCGCGAAGTCTTCCTCGGCGAGATGGAAGTGGTGGTGCCGTGGAAGGCGCTGCTCAAGGTGATCGAGCCGCACTACCCGGTGGCGGGTCGGGGCCGCAGGCCGTATCCGCTGGAGGCGATGCTGCGAGTGCACCTGATGCAGAACTGGTTCGCGCTGAGCGATCCGGCGATGGAAGAGGCGCTGTACGAGATCGCCTCGCTGCGCACGTTTGCCGAGCTGGATCTGGCGGCGATCCCTGACGAGACGACGATCCTAAACTTCCGCCACCTGCTGGAGGCCAACGACCTGGCCGAGGACATCCTCAAGACGGTCAACGCGCACCTGGCCCGCAAAGGCCTGCTGCTCAAGCGCGGCAGCATCGTGGACGCCACGATCATCGCCGCGCCGAGTTCGACCAAGAACGCCGAGGGTGGGCGCGACCCCGAGATGCACCAGACCCGCAAGGGCAAGCAGTGGCACTTCGGCATGAAGGCGCACATCGCGGTGGATGCCGACAGTGGTCTGGTTCACACGGTCACCACCACGGCGGCCAACGAGTCCGACGTCGAACAGATCGGCGATCTGCTGCATGGCAAGGAACAAGACGTGTGGGCCGACTCGGGCTACCGGGGCGCGCAGCGCCGAGTGACCCGAGATGATCGGCACTGGCACATCGCCGGCCGGCCCAGCGACATGGCCAAGCTGCCCGAGGGGCGTGCGAAGCAGAGGCTCAGGAAGCAGGAGTACCGCAAGGCCAGCGTGCGCGCAAAGGTCGAGCACCCGTTTCGGGTCATCAAGTGGCAGTTCGGGCTGGTGAAGGTCAGGTTCCGGGGGTTGGCGAAGAACACGGCCCACGTGGTCACCCTCTTCGCGCTGTCGAACCTGTGGATGGCGCGCAAGAAGTTGATGGCGATGGTGGGAGTCGTCCGCCTGCAGATGGCATGACGCACGAACAACGCGGCGCGATGCGCCCAAAATCCTCGAAGCGCCGGCACTCTTCCGGGCCGAACCAGTTCGCACGGCTCAATGCCATCGCGTTCTTGCCCTGTTCAGACCTTCCCTAACCGCCAACAGTCAGAACTTCGGCGATTCTTTCGGTGGCGCGTACGGGGTTTCGCCGTCGCCATAGAACCGCTTGCGCGTGGCTTCGGCGACCCGGTTGCACAGAAGGTCACCCAACTTGGGGCGGCCGGCTTTGCATTGCCGCCGCAGCTCCTTGAGCCGTTCGGGGTTGGCTGCCAGTTCTTCCACCGTTGGAATGCTGACCTCTGAGACGGCGGCCTTTTGAGGCGTCTCGGACTGGCCGCAGGCTGTCAGGGCTGCCACGAACAGGAAGGGGATGATCTTCTTCACGGCCTCGGTTCCTCCGGTGGATCGGGATGGAGGTCCGGTATGGGCCCGGGCGACTCCGGTGACTCGACGGCCTGCACGCGCTCAATGAACCGCGCCAGCACATCGGACGAGTTGCCTTCGAGACGCAGCAGGTAAGTTGTCAAAGGCGGCACGCGCGATGCCAACGGCCGGGCCACGACGCCAGGCTCGCGATTGGCAGCAATGCGTGCGGCGCCGACCAGTCCCAGCGCGAAGCCGGCTGATACCAGGGCCATCATCAGGTCAGTGGATGCCACCCGCTCTGCAATCAGTGGCTCCATATCCGCGCGGCGTAGCACCCGCTCAACGTGCTTGGCATGGCCTTCACATGCCTGTGGATCGCACAAGACCAACGGATAGCGCAAAAGTTCGTCTAAAGGAATGCGCTTATGTGCCAGTAGGGGGTGCCGAGCGGGCACTGCCACTATCAGCGCATCGCTCCAAGCGGGCACGGAAACGATGCCATTGCCAACTTCGTTGGACTGGGCGAACCCTACGTCATAGAGATCGTCATGTAGCCCTTTGATCTGCTGCGACAGCGGCACCTCGAAGAGGCGAATCTCGACCTCAGGTTCTTCTTGGCGACAAAGTACAAGCAAAGCGGATAGGCGCGACAGCGTGATACCGTCGGACAGAGCCACGCGCAGTTGCCTGTGAAAGCCATTGGCTGCCGCTTTCACGCTGTCACGCGCTTGTTCCAAGGCAGCAAACACGCGACGCACGTGCTCAAGGAACAGATTCCCGGCTCGGGTTAGCCGCGTGCTGCGTGTGGTGCGAGCAAACAAAATCACGCCTAGTTCTTCTTCCAGTTCCTTGATGGCGCGCGATAGCGGCGACTGCTCGATATACAATCGCTCGGCGGCGCGGGCGAAGTGGAGTTCTTCGGCCACAGCCAGAAAGCAGCGCAAATGACGAAGTTCCATATCCCGTTCCTCACTAGGTGACTGGCAAAGCCTTGTGGTGATGCATGGCCGAGTGACCTGCCCCAACGCGCGCATTGCCTTCGATAAGTTCTACTTCGTTGCCCACGCCACAAGCGATGTTGACTAGACGCCTCACCTTGGACAGAAGATCGAACCGGATCTCGAGGGCTCATGCTGGGCGTTGATCAGAGACCGCATCCGCCAGCCCGCCTTCCTACGGGCCGATCTGAGCAGCCTCATCACCCAAGTTGCGACCAAGCGCACGGCGCGCGAGCCTTTACCGAAAGCGGCTGCACGAGTTCCCCGTTCGGAAGCAGACCATCGTTGCGTGCGAGATGCGCACCCAGTGGTACACGACCTTCATGCGCTCCGGGGTTGAGCCGAGGAGGGGCGCTTGTCTGATCCGCAAACATTTCGAGGACATCGTTGCCTAGACGCAAGTCCGTCAGACCAACGGCTTCTTCCATGCGGCTAAGCGCAAGGCGCGCGTCTACCCGCTTCGCCACCAGGTGAACCGTATTCTTCCTGAGCACAGGCAAGCACAACTTCGTTCAGATAGGCCCGCAACTGCTTAACCCACGCAAAGTCGGAAAGAGTCTGTAGCGAAAGAGCCCTTGATTCACCTCCAGACTTGCTTGGGTAAACTGAAAATCCTTTCAAATTGGTATGAATTTCTCGCCGTCACCCACGCAGGGCGTTGACGAAAATCCTCGGCAGCTTGGTCCAGCTGGGTTTGAACTGGAAGTCGGTCAAGAGACGGCCAATCACATCTTGCCGCCGGTTCGTGATGAACCAAGGTGGCCGAGGAAGGAGCGTTGGATGCAGTGAGAGCAGACTGCGAGGGAATGGTCGCCATGGGGCGGATATGACGGTACGCTCCGTTCCTTCAAGCATGAACGAGTTATGTACCGTCCCAATACCAGATTGCGGATCGCGCGACGACCCTCCGGGAAATCCTCCCCAGGGGCAGGGTGCAAGCAGAAATCCCAATCCGGTCCAAGCATTCACGGCGATGGTGCCGTAGCGCAGCTTTTGAAGCAGTTCTTCGAAGCGTTGACGACCGATCTCTCGCACAGTCTTGGGGTGAATCAGAATATTTGCCCCCAGGGTGCCGTACAAACGGTCATTAGCGTACGCAATGGCTGATTCAAGGTACGACCCCGCATCTTTATATTCGAAGGACTTTATTGCTAACGCCGTGCCGAAGACTTCGTGCTGCGCCAGCCATGGCTCATCGCCCCGATCCATGTTCGCAAGAATGCACGCAGGCGCAAGCAGACCACGGTCGATCGCATCCGAACCTCCGGCGTGGGCGGCAAACTCTTCGATGCGCTGCTCGTTGCCAGGGTAGTAGGCCTCCCGCTGCCCGAAGCGCGACATGACATTGGACACAGCAGCCAAAAGTTTGTCCGTGTGTCGCCAGCCACGAGGCACGATCAAGGTTTGGCACGCCACGCAGTTAAAGCCGGAGTTGTGCAACTTGTGCGTTGCTATCTGTTCGGCCTGAAAGCGGATGTCCGCGTTCGACCACGGCCCGGGCACCACAATGGTGGGGCAGACTGCGCCCAGTTCGGACGTGATCTTTCGATGGTTCTTCGGTGTATTCGCGGCCTTGTTGCGTGCGCCTTCTTCTCCGATGCCCCAGACGATGGCATCGTGGGTGGCCTTTGCGCCGGTGATGTGGATTTCCTCTACCAGCGGATGCTCGCACAGGTAGGCACCCACGGCGCCATCGCCGCGAATGATGCGTAGCGCGTCGCATTCGATCAGGGGCCGCAGGGCTGCCTTGAGATAGTCGGTCAGGTAGTCGTTGACCGGATTCATCTTCAGCAGAACCACCTGGTTTTCGATAAACAGCTTCTGAAATGCATCGAGAGGCGAGATGGCCGCGATGTTGCCTGCCCCCAAGACTAGGGCCACCTTACCGCGCCGCTGTTCGGGAGGGATGTCATAGGCGACCGCCGCATGTTGAGCGAGACTGGCCTCGGAGATTCCCTTTTGCATCCAGACTTCAGCTGAGACCCCGGATAGGAGCAACCGATCCCAGATCGAATGGGGCAGAACTCTAACCGCCAATTGCCCATTCTTGAGGTGGCCCAAGGGCAAGTGCTCAAGATATTCCTTTCTATCAATGGCACCGAGTGTCTGCATCAACCCGTTGCAGGCGCCCATGAGGGCGTAGGGGCCGGAGAGCCATTCCTCCCCGGCCAGCGGCGATGCATGCGGAATGCGCTTCTTCCGGGCAGCTGTCTCCGCCCACCCCTGCGCAACCTGCATCAGCGCTGGCTTGATGCGGCCGAGAATAGCAATCCGATCGGCGACCGAGGTTTTTGCCCAGTGGTGCTTGGCCCCATCCAGTGCCTGCAAGTCCTGATCCAACAGGGCCTGAATATCGAAATTTGGGAGAGCGGCCCCCATCACTGCGTGCTCTCCGTGGTATTGCCGGTCAGGAGGCTGCCGTAGGCTTCGCGGAGCCTGTTCTTGAGCACCTTCCCCGTGCCACTGAGTGGCAGCACATCAACGAAGACGGCTTTGTCGGGGATCTGCCAGTCCGGCAGGCGTCCTTTGAAGCAGGCCAGAAGGTCCGCTTCGGACACATTCGCGCCTTCCTTTTTCACGGCGACCAGAACCGGTCGTTCGTCCCACTTCGGGTGGGGCACGCCGATGGCCGCCGCATTGGCGATGGCAGGATGTCCGATAGCGATGTTCTCGATCTCGACCGATGAAATCCACTCTCCACCAGACTTGATGATGTCCTTGGCGCGGTCGCGGATGACCATATAGCCGTTGACATCAAGCGTTGCTATATCACCGGTGTCGAACCAGCCATCACTGGTCAGCGCACTGGATTCGGCGCCGAAGTAGCTGCTGACGATCCAGTGCCCCCTGATCTGTAGTTTGCCCGGGGATTTGCCGTCGTTCGGCAAGACTGCGCCGCCGTCATCGACCACGCGCAGCTGAACGCCGTAGGGTGGTCGTCCCTGCCCCAGTCGCACTTCGCTCTGCCGCTGAGGATCAAGATGGATGTGGCGAGCCAGTGGTTGATTCAGGGTGCCCAGCGGGCTCGTTTCGGTCATGCCCCAGGCATGGATCAGTTCGACACCGAACTCGTCCCGGAACGCGGCGAACATCGACGGCGGCAGTGCCGCGCCGCCAACGATGGTGCGTTTCAAGCTTTTGGGCTTGGTGCCGCGCGCCCTCAACGCCGCCAGCAGTCCCATCCAGATCGTGGGAACGCCAAGTGCCAGACCGACTTCCTCGTCGTCGATCAGGGTGGCGAGACTTGGGCCGTCAAGGTTCGGGCCAGGCAATACCAGTTTCGCTCCCTGCGCCGCCGCAATGTAGGGCACTCCCCAGGCGTTGACGTGAAACATGGGAACAACCGGCATGACAGCATCGCGGGCCGAAACGCCAATGCCGTCCGGGCTGTTGCCCGCCAACGCATGCAGCACCGTGGAGCGGTGGCTGTAAAGCACACCCTTCGGATGTCCCGTAGTGCCGGAGGTGTAACACAACGAAGAAGGTAGATCCTCGTCAATGCTCGGCCACGGGTAGTCGGCGTCGCCCGAGGCGACCACCTCGTCGTAGAACTGCAAGCCATCCAACATGCCCGATGCCTCCTCATCGCGTGGCCCCATGAGAATGACATGTTTGACGGTGCTCAATGCCGACCGAAGCTTGGCCACAATGGGCAGAAAGGTCCGGTCGATGAACAGCACCTGATCATCGGCGTGGTTGACGATGTAGATCAGGGTTTCGGCGGACAGGCGCGGATTGACTGTGTGGCACACCATGCCCGCGCCGGAAACGCCATAGTAAATTTCCAAATGTCGCCGATTGTTCCATGCAATGGTCGCGCAACGCTCGCCCGATTGCACGCCCAGCTTGGCCAGCGCTGACGACAGGCGTCGCGCATTGATCTCGACTTGACCCCAGGTCGTGTGTTCGATCCCGCCCGTGGTGTTGACGGAAACGACTGGCGTATCGGCATGGTAACGCGCAGCATGGGCGATGAGACTGGAGACGAGCAAAGGCTCGCGCATCATTTTTCCGAGCATTTTTCTACTTTCTTTCAGAATTGGTATTTGAGGCCGACGTCGACAACCAGAGGATTGAGGCGAATGGAGACTGAAGTAGACGGTCCACCAAGCGCAAGCATCGTGCCAGCGGCCTTTAAGAGGTTTTTCTATTGGTATGCAAGAAGTAATGCACCAGATTTACCTGAGGAGTGCGCTCTCGTATGCTTGGCGTTCGTTCTTTCGGGAAATCTGGGCTGGGTGTCCATGTGCTCGTTTAATGAGGTCCGCAGCCCTCTCGGCGATCATGATCGTTGGCGCGTTGGTGTTGCCGCTGATCAAAGTCGGCATGATGGAGGCATCGACGACACGCAAACCTTGCAGACCATGTACCTTCAGCTCCGCATCGACCACGGCCATTGGGTCCACACCCATCTTGCAGGTGCCGACCGGGTGGTAAATGGTGTCGGATCGATCTCGAATGAGCTGGCCCCATTGCGCATCACTCATGCCATCGGTAACGCCGAACAATTCGCGCCCACGGTACTTGGCCAAGGGGGATGCCAGCATTATCTCTCGTGTGGCCTTGGCCCCTTGGACCAGGAGCTTCACGTCACGCTCGTCAGACAGGAAGCGCGGATCAATTCCTGGGTCGTCCAGCGGGTTGGGTGATTGCAAGAACACCTCGCCACGCGAGTAAGGGCGCAGATTGCAGACGTGGCACGAGAAACCATACCCAACATGCAGTTTGCGCGCGTGGTCGTCCACGATCGAGATCACGAAGTGCAGTTGCAAATCCGGCCGATCCACGTCAGGGGCGCTCTTGAAGAATGCGCCGCCCTCGGCAAATGGGGTGGCAAGCATGCCGCTGCCATCCTTGCGCCAACTGGAAATGTGGCCCAGCATGTCCACTGACCCTTTGAGTCCGATGCCGAAGTTGTCAGTGTCCTGGGAGGTGTAGGCCAGAATGAAATCCAGGTGATCCTGCAAGTTCTGGCCAACACCGGGCAACTCATGCACCATGCGGATGCCGTGATGGGTGATGTCTTCCGGGCGCCCGACGCCGGACAGCTGAAGAATCTGCGGTGAACCAAAGGCGCCGGCAGCCAGAATGACCTCCCGCTTGGCCCTGACCTCGTGTTCGGCACCGCCGGCATGGTAGGCCACGCCCACGGCGCGCTTGCCCTCGAAGATGATCCGGCTGGCGCGGGTATTCGTCTTGATCGTGAGATTCGGCCGTTGCCCCCGCAGAGGATGCAAGTATGCGGCTGCAGCGGAGCAACGCTCGCCTCGGCGGGCAGCATCGTGGAATTGCGTGACCTGATACAAGCCAACGCCTTCGTTGTCTCCATCATTGAAATCGGCACGAAACGGAATGCCGCGCTGCTTGGCTGCCTCAATGAACGCAAGCGTGATCGGCCTGGGGCTACGCTGCTCGGACACATGCAAAGGTCCATTCCCGCCATGGAGCTTGCTCGCTCCACGCTCGTTGTTCTCTGCCTTCAGGAAATACGGCAGCACCGAGTTCCAGTCCCACCCTTGACACCCCAGGTCGGCCCAGTGATCGTAGTCCTGACGCTGTCCACGGACATAGAGCATGGCGTTGATGGCCGAAGATCCGCCAAGGGCGCGGCCCCGCGGTTGATAGCCCCGCCGACCATTGAGGTTCGGCTGAGGTGCGGTGTTGAATGCCCAGTTATTGATCTTGCCCTTGCCTGGCATCATGACCACCGTTCCAGCTGGCATGCGGACGACCAATGAGTCGCCTTGTCCGCCCGCCTCAAGCAGGCAAACACTGATGCGGGAGTCTTCGCTCAGCCGCGAGGCCAAGGTGGCGCCGGCAGAGCCGCCGCCTAAGATGATGTAATCGAAATTCATAAGAGCCCACGAAGGAGCCGATGGCTCCGAATTGAAAGAAGGGAGTGGAAGGAGCAGCGAGCGTGTTCAGCCAGCCGCCAATTCCTTGTTCCATTGGCGTGGGTCGTAGAAACGCAATGCCTTCAGGCCACTTTTCTGGTTTGCACGCAGCGCCAACTCCCTCTCCTCTGGCGTGGCGTAGTGCCGATCCCACTCCATGAGCTTGGGGATCATCATTCGCTGCCAAAGCGGCGGAATCATCGTCAGCAGTATCGTGGTAAGGTAGCCAGCGGCCATTGTCGGGGCCTCCGGCAAGGGCATCAAGTTCTGGTAAGGCACCTCGCCTTGGGCATGGTGGTGCGAATGCCGACTTAGATTGAACATGGCCCAGGAACTCATTCTGGCATTGGTATTCCATGAGTGCCGTAGTTGTACAGCCTGATCGGGAGCGCGCACCATGCCGTAATGCTCCATGTAGTTCACGATTTCGAGCAGGGATTTTCCCCACAGCGCGCTGCCGGTAAATCCAAGCACGCCGATCCATCCCGCCATCCAGTAGGCGATCGCCACGAGCACCGCACTCATGAGCAATCCGCGGATATAGGCGTTGCGCAAGGAGATCACCGGAAGATGCTTGCGCTTGAGGCGTTCGGCTTCGATGCGCCAGGCGCTGGCGTTGCCGCGAATGGTGGAGATTACGATGTGCTGATACACATTGCGTCCTCGCGGGGCCGTGGCCGGATCATGCTCGGTCGACACATAGCGGTGATGCCCGTAGACATGCTCGATGGCGAATCCCACGTCGAAGCTGAAAGACAGCAGCCAACGGCCAATGAACATCGAGACCGGCTCCCAAGTGCGATGCGTCAATTCGTGCGCCGTGATCGTTCCCAGCACGCCAATCACGAAGCCAGTCAATATGCCTCCAGTGAGGTGGTGCCAAAAGCCCGTCGCCTCCCGGGCGGCCAGAACGTCATAGTGGGTGAGATGGGCTACCCATGCGCCGAATCCCAACGGATCACCGGAAGAAAGCGTCCAGATGTAGGCAAATACGATCAGCGCCACCAGGGGCAGGATGAACCACAGTTGCACCGTGAGAATCCACGGTGATTTGTATTTTGGCGTTCGGGTATCGTTGCCCAACAGCGCATCACCGCCAACGTAGAAGGCGAGAAAGCCGAGCAGCCCCAAACTGGTGTAGGCGCCGCCCGCCAGAATGGAGACCAAAGCACCGATCCCCGCCCCATGCAAAAGGAAGAACTTCAGATAGTCCAAGATATTGGCTGGCACACGCTCAACGGTAGGCAAGCCGACAGCGCCGTAGAAGCCGGTGTGGAGCTTGGGCGCCTGATCGACGAAGCGGTCCGCGTGCAAATTCGTGTCTGCAATACCACGCTGGCGCAGGACGGCGATGGCCGAGTCGATCATGGCCGGCGGGCCGCACAGATAAGCCGACGTGGCGCCCCCAAGCAGTTCTGGAATGTGCTCCGTCACCAAGCCAGTGCGCCCGTCCCAGGGCGATGAAGGGTCGGCCTCGGACAGAACCGGCACGAACCGGAAGTTCGGCCAATCCTTTTCGTAGGCTGCCATCTCGTCGAGCGCGTACAGATCCTTCTGGCTCCGAGCGCCAAACAGCACCGTCACCGGCCGCGTGTCGCCCGAGCGCTTCATGTCTTGAAGCATCGCGAGGATGGGCGCCAAGCCGCTGCCACCAGCCACCATAAGGACTGGCCCCCGGCCCGGGCGCATGTAAAAGTGACCGCCGGGGCCGCGCACGGCGACCGATTCGCCCACATGCGCCTGGTCCACGAGATGCCCGGACACCCGCCCCCCCGGCACACGGCGCACCGTGAAACTCACTTGGCGATCATTGCCAGGTGCGGCCGAGAATGAATAGCTGCGAGGAGCATCCCACATCGAAGTCAGCGTGACCTCTGCAAACTGGCCGGCACGATAGCGAATCGGCGTGTCCAGTTGAATGTCGATTCTCGCGATGTCGTGAGTCAGCATTTGCTTGCCGACGATCACGCCCTTGACCGGAGGGCCATCGATCGCACCCTCCCGATCCAGCTCGATCTTCACATCGCTGCGCAGGCGGCTCTGGCAGGCCAATATGAACCCGTCGGAGATTTCCCTCTCCGTCAGCAGGTACGCCGTCTCGGTCAGTTCGTCAACCTTGCCGCTCTTGAGCTTGCACTTGCAAGTCCCGCAGCCGCCGACACGACAGATGGAGGGAATGTTGATGTTCTGGCGTTGCGCTGCCTCCAGCAAAGTTTCATCGGGCTCGACGGTGATGGTCTGCCCGTTTATCTCCGCTTGGTGCAAGCTTCTTCCGTGAAGAAAATTCATCGCAATTGTCTCCTAATGAATGTTTTTTTCCTTTTTTATTAGACTTCGCCACCACTTTCTGTCGCAAGCGCATAAACTGACAAACATGGTGCATTTCTTGCCAAGCACCTGCCGCTACGTGTAGGATCGTTTTGATAGTCATCAGAGGAAGAAGGCTGAGGAGCGTGTCGGACTCCTCAGGGCGGCCACCGGCCGGCACAAGAACATGGAGCGAGACAACCGTGAACCCAAAAACTGTTCGAGTCACCTACCTGCGGCAAATTGCAGATCAAGCGGCTGAACTGGGCGTGGATACCGTGGCGTGGCTGGCCATTTCCGACCTCAAGCAAGATGATCTTGCCGATGCGTCGGCGGTAGTTGCCGTCGAAAAGTTTGGAGAGCTGATCACCCGCGCCGTCAGTCTGTCGCGTGAGACGGGCTTCGGGGTATTGGCTGGGCGTCGTTTGCTTACAGCAACCCATGGTGTCCTCGGCATGGCGGCTGCGGCAAGCCGCAGCATCCGTGAAGCCATGCAAATCGTCGAGCGTTTTGTCTGCATCCGAACGGAGGCTATCAGTATTCATACCCGCGAGGTAAATGGAAGTCTGGAGGTCTGGTTTGAACCGGCGATCGGTCTGGGTTCTGCAAGCAACACGGTGACGGAAATCGCGATGGTTGCAGTCAAAAATATCGCCGACGACATATTTCTGAGTCGCAGTGCCTGCAATATGGCTTACTTTCAATTTCCTGAGCCGCCTCATGCGGCACTGGCACGCGGCGTTTACGGCTGCGCAGTTCGATACAATCAGAAATGGTCAGGTTTATCTTTTGATATTTCTGCTGCCGAAGAAGTCACCCAGAAATACGATCCATTGGTTCTAACAGAGGCAGTACGCTTCTGCGTCGAAGAGTTAAATGAAACTGGAGATAACAGGAGCGCAGGCTCGAAATTGGAGAAAATTGTTCTAGAACGGCTTCCGCCAATTCCTCATCTCACCGTATGTGCACGGCTGCTGAGCACGACGCCTCGGACACTTCATCGGCGCTTGATCGAAGAAGGAACCACTTACCGTGAAATAGTGGAATCAATTAGGCATCGCATGGCGTTAAAACTGCTCAGAAAAGGGTCTTCCATCAAAGAAGTGACCTATTTCTTGGGCTATGCGGACATCGCCAGTTTCAGGCGCGCATTCCGGCGCTGGGAAGGTATGGCGCCGTCGGATTGGTCGGCAAGAGTGCAAGAGCCGGCGGGTGAATCCAGGTAATTGATGGCTCTTGGAATGTGAAGGATATGCTTGATGACACACCAGAAAAGTTCGTGCGACTGAACTATATTCGGCCAAATTTTTGCCGAATATTTTGATCAAGTGTAGAGCCAGCAGATGCCCCGTGCGCGTGCGATGCTTTCTTGATCGAAACATTGCAGGCCTTCGGTATCGAATGGAAAAAAACGTTTTGTCCATCGTCTCAAACGATAGCAGGCCCGCGTTTACGCCCGATCTCCCAACATACCCCGCTACCGCGCACTATGGCCGCAAGCGGCTGCCCCAGGCGCTGTTCAATTACCGGTTTCCAGGGCACCAGGCTGAATCCTATGCCATCGTCCAGCATCGCGTAGCGCCCACTGGCGAGCATGACGCTGCGGCGGTAGATGCCGGCCACGCGCTGCCCGTCGGCCACCGGGCGATGCTCCAGGCCGGTTTCGCCGGCAATGTCCTTCGCGGCCTGCGCCAGTTCCCGGTTGCGCAGCATGCCCAGCAGGTTGCGCGCCAGGATCACACGCTGCCCGCGCCGCTCGGCCAGCCCCTGTTCGGCCAGGAAGTCGGCGCGCTGCTGCATCGCCTGCTTGGCCTCCGCGCCAAAGCCCAGGTCGCCCAGGCCCGAGCCGCCGCCGATCAACTGCTGGTCGAGCCAGGTGGCCCCGATCACGCGTGCCTGCCGCTCGATGGGCAGGTGCGATTTCAGCTCCACGGCCACGCCGCCCAGGCGTTGCGCGTCGTAGCGCTGGCCCTGCTCGGGCAGGTCGCCCGGCACCTTCCATAGCCCTTCCGCCACACGCTCCACGATGCCCGCCCGGCGCAGAGCTTCCAGGCGGCGGACATGGGCCGCCACAACTTCCTGCGGGTCGCGGCCCGGTACGACCTGGCCCTGCGCGATGGCGAGGTGGTGGTCGGTGCGGTACAAGCCATCGCTCGCCAGCGCGGCGATGTTCCTGTCGGCCGCGCGCACATCGGCCGATCCCTTCACCTCCACTACGGCCCCGGTCGGATAGTTCGCCAGCTCGTCGCGGGCGTTGAGCGCGACGTAGTGGGCCTTGCCGTCCACGCCGTCTATGACCAGATAGCCCCGGTCGCGCAACTCGTCGGCCAGCCCCTTCGCGGCCACGCGGCCGAGGATGGTTCGGCCGTCGTCCCCCGGCTCGAACACCGCCAGCTCGCGCGGCTCGCCGCGCATGGCCCGCTGCATCGTGCGGATGATGTCGCCGCGCTCGCCCAGGGCGCACAGGGTCTTCTCTGCATCGGCATGGACGGCCCAGGTGCCCGGCCGCGTCTCGTCGGCCAGGCCCAGGCGCTGCAAGCGTTGCAGGCGGCCGATCAGCAGCAGGCGCCGGCGCTGCAAGCGGGGTTCGTTGAGCCGTTCGGTATGCACCAGGCCATCGCCGCCGGCCTCGCCCATTTCTCGTTTGAGGGTGCGATCCAGGCTCGTCCACCGCTCTTGCTCCACCTCGCGCTGCAAGGTCTGCTGGATCTCCAGCTCGGTGCGCGGCCCCAGCCATTCGGTCGCCAGCTCGGCGGCGCGGTGGCGGAAGCCAACGGCGATGTAGTCGCCCGCGATGATGAGGTCTTTGCCCGTGTCGTCGCGCCCGCGCACGACGATGTGCGTGTGCGGGTTGTCGGTGTTCCAGTGGTTCACGGCCACCCAATCGAGGCCCGTGCCCAGGTCGGCCTCCATACGCTGCATCAGGTGCCGCGTGTAGGTGCGCAGGTCTTCCAGCTCCGCGCCATCCTCGGGCGAGAGGATGAAGCGGAAATGGTGCCGGTCGTCGGCGCAGCGTTCCTTGAAGGCGTCGAGGTCGGCCATGTCTGTCTGCGGCCTATAGGCTTGGCCCGGCTCGCCGTCGCGACCCACGCCATCGCGCTCGATGTAGCGCAGGTGCTTGGCAAGCGACTGCGGGCTGGCCCGCTGGTGATTCACCAGCAGCGTCTTGATGGTCACGCGCCGGGACATCGGCGTCAGCTTCGCGCCCGCAAAGCGCGCCGCCGTATGGCCGCGCCCCAGGCGCGATCCGGGCCGTTGGCCGGTGCCGCCCGCCGAGCCAGGACGGCGCACCGTGGACTTGCCGCTGCTGGCCTTGCCCGTCTGCTTGAGCACCTTGGAAACGAAGCTCTGCCCCTGGCCCTTGCCCCGGTTCTTCGGGGCCTTTGGAGGGTTCGGGTGCACGCGGAAATCGTCATCGCGGCGGTCGCTCATGGCTGTGCTCCCTGCAAGCTCTGGCGTGTCCTGTCGTGCGAAGCACGCGGACATGCCTGCATTGGCGCGGGCCTCGCGCCATACGCGGCACGGCGGCGAAGCCGCTCCGTGCCGCGCCACCCCCACGTGCAGACTGGCTTTCGACGCGGCCCGGTGCCGCGTCCTTTTGTCTTGCCTTCCGCATTTGCCTCCCCCTGTCCCCCAGGTTCTCGATCCCGGCAACTGCGGCCCGGTGGCAAGGCTGCACCAGCAGCCAGCGCACCGGCGAACACGGCAATGGCCGCAGGCCAGCCGTGTTCGAGGCAAGACGCCTGCACGTGGGACGGCTGCGCCGGAGGCAGCGCGAAGTGCAGCGCGGATGCGCTCGCACTGCACGCGCGACGACATGACAACGGCCAGCAGAACGACACGCCCGATAGCACGATGATGCGCAGCGAATCGGTGGCCATCATGGGCGCGACTCCAGCCAGACGGGGCGCGCAACGCCGATCACGGAAGCTGCGCTGACCGGCCCGAAATACCGGCTATCGAACGACGCCGGATTGGTCACGCTGAGGAGGAACAGCTCGCCATGCCGCAAGCGGTGGCATTGCTGCCGGGATGGCAGCGGCCGGCCCCAGCGATCGGCAGACAGCACGGCGGCTGAAGGCACGCCGTCGATGCGGACTTTGCCGTCAGCGATGCACACCTCTTGCGGCGCCACCGCGCCCACGCGCTTGAGCAGAGGAATGCGCGTCGGCAGGTAGCCGCGCTGCGCAGCGAGCGCGGCAGCCTCGGCAGGCAGCGGCACCAGCACGATGCTGCCTACCGACAACGGACGTGGTGGCGAGCTGGTGCGATGGTCGAGCGGATCGATGCGATACCAGCCGACCTCCACGCTGTCGGACGGGTTGTAGGTCAGGCGTGGCAGCGGATGCACGAAGGACGCCCAGGCCAGCGCAGCGAGGCCGCAGGCGGACAGGCCCGCCAGCACGAGGCGAGCGCGCACGCGCAAGCGAGGGTGCGGCGCGGTGCCGGAAGTGGAAACTGCGGTCATGGCAGCGCCCTCCCGGCCAGCCAGGCGGCGTGCCGCTCGGCGGTGTATTCGTGCAGCGGCAAGTGCGCTGCGAGCCGGTTGGCGAGCGTGCGCCAGTACGCGGGCGAGACGCCGACAGGCGTGATGCCCAGCGCCTCGATGGCGTCGATGCGCGCCAGCACGGCACGCACCGATTGCTCACCCTCGGCGTGCAGCAAGAGGCGCGCGCCGGGTTGCACGCCGGAGATGCGCTGCGCGCCATCCATCGGCATGCACGCCTGCATCACCATGAGCTGCCAGCGGATCGTGCCGTAGTCGTTGGCCTGCCAGCGGATGCGGCAGAGAACCGCATTCGGCGTGAACACCGCGCAGCGGCGCCAGCGGTCGAACCGGATGATGCGGGCAGGATCACCGAAGCGCAGGTAGAGGTCGAAGCGTTGGTCGATGTATGCGAGCGCAACGCGCGTCAGCGGTACGCCGTCGGCCACGCCGACAGGCGGGATGGACGGCGGTGCCGAAGCCGTCGAGGCGGGTGTGTTCATGAGGACTTCTCCGGGAATTCCCGCTCCAGCAGCGCGCGCAACAGATCGGCCACCGTCACGCCTTGCGTGAAGGCCGATACCTTGATGCGCGCCCGCATGGCGGGCGTGATGTCGAGGGTCAGGCGGGCCGTGTAGAGGTCGCCTTTCTGGAGGTCATCGGCACTGCCCTGGCGAATCCACGCCTCGGCGTGCGGATTCGCGGGCGGGCGAGCGCCGATGCCGATGCGCTTGCCCGTGCGCTTGCTGGCAGGAGTGCTCATGACGGCCACCGCAGCAGTTCATCGACCAGCGCGGTGATTTCGCGCGCGGCGGCGCTGTCTGGCGCCGTCTCGCGTGCAAGCCGGCCGGCGGCCACGCTGTCGGCAAACACGATGCGCTGATGCACTTCCGCGCGCAGCGCAGGAAGCGGCTGCTCGGCCAGCGCGCCGCGGGCCTCGCGTCCGATCACGGTGGTGCTCACGCGCCGGTTGATGACGAAGGCCGCGCGCAGCGCAGGCCGGAACACCTGCGCCTCACGGATCAGCGCCACCATCTCGGCGCTGGCCCACAGGTCGTAGGGGCTGGGCTGCACCGGGATCAGCACCCGCTCGGCCGCCAGCAGCGCGGAGCGCGCCAAGGCAGCGATCCTGGGTGGCCCGTCGATGACGACGTGATCGGCCCGCCTGGCGAGTTCTGGCGCTTCCTGGTGCAGCGTTTCGCGTGCGAGGCCCACGGCGCTAAATAGCCTTGGCAAACCTTGCTGGCTGCGGCGCTGTGTCCAGTCCAGCGCGGAGCCCTGTGGATCGGCATCCAGCAGGATGACCGACTGCCCGCGCATCGCCAGCTCGCCGGCGATGTGGGTGGCGAGCGTGGTCTTGCCCACGCCGCCTTTCTGGTTGAGCAGCGCGACGATCATGACCGGACCCTCCGTGTCGGAAAGCCCGCCTGTTGCCGCTGCGCTTCGCGTCCTGTGGCGGTTGTCCACCGAGGCGCGGCGCTGCTACTACCAGTTAGAGTATTTAAGTTAGGGAAGTTAGGAGAGGCCGAAACCCGCGCCAGTATTAGCTTTGCGGCCGGTTTTGTTGCCTGATAGCACGAGGATTCGTTGCCTGATAGCACGATACCTCTGTTGCCTGATAGCACGAGTCCGTCCACAGGCTGCGCAGCAGTTATCCCCGTGCCGTGGACGGCACGGGCCGGAACGTCAGCAGCGGCGAGGCAATGCCCGAGACGTACTCGATGCCCAACTGGTAGCCAGGCAAGGCTTGCCGCACCACCAGTGCGCGCAGGTCGGCGGCGAAGTCGTAGTACCGCGCCACGCTGCCCGACTTGCGGTACAGGTGCTGGAAGTCGAACTGCCAGCCGCCAGGCTGTCGCCCGCCGTGCTTGCGCACCAGGCGGTACAGCCATCGCTCGATCCCGCCCGTCAGCCGGAAATACGCCGGGTCGATGGTCAACACGAGGGCAGCATCGAGCACGCCCGCATAGAACCAGTCCGGCAGGATCAGTTCCAGCCCCAAGGGGGTGCCCTTGGCATCGGCCAGTTCCTTCCACTCGTTGATCCATGAGAAGCGATGCAGGCGCCGCCCGGTCGTCTCGCGGATCGACGTGGCCACGGTCGTGGACTGCAGCCGATCCAAGGCCGCCTTGAGGCGCTGGTAGTCGCGCAGCGACGTACCGCGCCCGATGAAGCGCAGGATCTCGTAGGGCGTGGCCTGCATCAGCCGCGACGGGCGCAAGCCCGCATCGCGGGCTTCCACAATCTGGCTTGCAGCCCAGATCAGGATGTCCGCATCCCAAATCGTGGCGATGCCATGCTCCTGCGTGCCCTCCACGCGGATCGTGATGCCGCTGGCGCGGAAGTCGATCGGCGCCGTGCGCCGCGACTTCGCCAGCGAGAAGAACGGAAAGGCCATCAAGTCCTGGCTGTCGCGCGGCGCCATGTCGCCCGGCAAGGCGCGGAACAGATCGAGCTGTTCGCGCTCTTGCATCGGTCGCTGCCGCATGGGCAGCGCGGGGCTGGACATGGCGAAGGCCACCCGCGCGCCAGCGATCAGCGCGCACGGCTGTCCGCCGAATGCTGCTCGGCGTACTCGGGCTCGGACGTGCTCTCGAAGCTGCGCTCGGCGGCCCAGGCATCGAGGTCGACCACGGCGTACATCACGCGGCGGCCGAACTTGCGGAACTTGGGACCGCCTCCCAGCACGCGCTGCTTTTCCAGCGTGCGCGGCGACAGGCGCAGGTACTCGGCGGCTTCGTCGTTGGTGAGATAGCGTTGGGGCTGCGCGGCAGCGGTCGAGACAGTAGCGGCAGGCCGCAAGGGAGCAGGACGCATGGTGAGAACCTCCATCGGTTGCAGGGCTCCGGCCACACAGCGCAACCGGATGAAGGCAGTCTCAGAAAACGAAGCCCTCCTGCTCAGGGTCGTTTTGCGCTCTCTTCAAAACGACCCTTCTCAAGCGGCGGCAGTTGTGCTAGGCGGCGATAGCCGCCGCGCATCAACGCATCGCCGCGCCGCACCAGGCGGCGCACCTTGGAGCGCAGGCCGCCGTCGCTGTACCAGCCGGCTGCGGCGTCCGCACCGAACAAGCCCTCGGCGACGTCGCGCAAGGACGCGCCCGCCAGGGTGGCGTCGAGCGCCTGCAGGGTGTGTAGCTCCAGCAGCGCCGCAGGCGGTGGCCTGGGCCGAGCCATTGACGCAGGCGTACCAGGCATAGGGGCCGCAGGGGCGGCGTGACGGCCACGATAGGCATGGGCCACGGCCATGCCGTCCTCCAGGCCAGGCGCCAGCGCATAGCGCTGGCAAAGGCTGGGGCTGCGCGCGATCAGCGCCAGACCCTTGCCGTCGTGCAGCAACTGCTTGTGGCCGGGGATGCGCCAGAACGCGAAGGCGGTGGCATCCGGAGGCGGATCGGCATCGGGGTGAAGCTGCACCACGGCCCCATGGCCGGGAAGCCAGGCCGGATGCGCGTCACGCGCATCCACGTCCGGGTCTTCCAGCAGACGCAAGCCCCAGCGATGCGCGGCATCGGGGCAGCGCGCACGGCGCAGCCAGTCGATCCGGTAGTCGGGATGGCGGCGCAGGTACTCCCAGGCCAGTGCGAGCGTGTCCAGACACAGGACGTAGAGGTAGGCGGCGGTCGGATACCAGTGCGCGAGGTGGTGCGGTTCGGCCATGACGCAAGCTCCCGTAGAGCAGGACGGCCGTCACTGGTTTCACACGCCAACGTCACCGCATCGAACTAGCATCCAATCGTGAATAAGCTGGTAGATTAGTAACTTGCGTGTCAAGACGAAAAGCATCCGATGGATTGCGCGGATCGTCTGAATGCGACGGTGGCGCGCGAGGAAATGCGGCCTCCTGCGCTATCCACCGTGCCCGATGGCACGGCTGGCGTCATGACCGTTTGCGTCAGGGTGGCACTGGTTTGGTGCAACAGTGCGGATTAAGACCTGACGGGTCTGGAGCAAGACCGAAATAGCCTCAATGCGCCCGGCTTGGCCGTGGCGCGAACGGCTCAATCGAGGACGGAACCGTTCTCCTGGGCCAGCCGCAGGTACTCCGACAACGGGCGCACCGCCCGGAAATACCGATCTCGCATCACGGGCTGTTTGCTCGGCCCGACGATGGATGCGAGGTCGGACAGCTTGATCTCGCCCAGCTCAGGCATGCTGATCCCCAAGTCGATCAGGCCATGGGCCGTATCGCCGTCAGCGGGGTCAAGCGACACCAGCAGCCAAGTGGCGTGTGCGTCCGGCGTGAACAACCGCACCACGGGCAGCGGGTCGATGGCCCGGCCAGCGGCCCGGACCCGGCCGTGTTCCAGCAGTTGCTTGCGCTCGTCCTCGGTCATGAGTTGGTTCATGGGCGTCACCTCATTCGCACAAAACCGCCGAAGCGTGAAAGCGCAAAACCGCATCGGCGGGTTTGTGGAAAGGCACGGATGCGGTTTTGTGCTTCTGTGAGAAGCTGCAGATACGGATTTCCGTAAAAGCACGAAAGCGGCAGGCGGGCATAGTTGAACACTATAGATTGTAGCCCTATAGGGCTCAATCGGATGTCATCTTGGATTTTGCGGAGATCCAGGGTTGGCAGCGAAACATACATTGTCGGAGGCACTAAAGACCATCAGGAAAGCACGTGGTTTGAGCCAGGAAGCGTTCTCGGACGTGTCCAGCCGCACCTACATGAGCACGCTGGAACGCGACCTCAAAAGCCCCACCTTGAACAAGCTGGCCGAGCTGTGCGAGGTCATGGAGGTGCACCCGCTCACGCTGCTGACGCTGGCCTATGCCGGCGACGACCTGCAGCAGGTCGATCAGCTGCTGGCGCAGGTGCGCCAGGAGTTGGAGACTGTGGCGAAGAAGAGTGACACGCCATAGCGTGCGACCGCGCTGGCGTGGCCGATCCGGTGCAGCCGGTTCGGGGACTTCAGGGGCGCCAAGCATCGCGCGGCGGGGAGAGGCCGCAGGGTTTTCCCCCGGAGGCAAGCGAAGCGCGCAGCTGCGATAGGGATTGAAGCCGAATGGCCATGACGGCGAAGTCGGCATGGGGCGCAGCCCGCAAAGCCCGGTCGGCGCAGTGCGCCGAATCGCCCTGCATTCGCCCTGGCAACACGAAGTCATGGTGATGCTGCCCGACCACCACCATCACGAAGCTGGGAGAGCCAAGCCTTCCAGTCTGCTGATCCAAGCAGTACAGCGCCCCGCCGCAGTGGGCGGGGCGCTGGCGGCCGTCAGGCCGCCTGGGGCTTGCTGCGCGACCAGATCAGGTCGTGCGTGCCGTTCTCTCCTTCGATCAGGCGGGCATAGACCGTGGCCGGGAACGAAGGATCGTCGAGGGTCACGGAGATGTACTCCCGCCCGGCCTCGCTGGTCTTCTTCCACGCCGCGCCGATGTCGTGGCTGGCGGCCTGCAGGCGGAAGTCCGGGGCCTTCTCGTTGTCCCCCTTGTCGTTGGGCACCAGCTTGACCTTGACGTTGAGCGTCAGGGTGCGAAGCGTGCCGGTGAAGCCGTCTTTGTCTGCGGTGAAGGTGCCGATGTTGGCCATGATGAAACTCCTTTTGGTGGAACAAGGTTCGCGCCCATCGCGTCCTTGTTGTGATCCGGCCGGCGGGGGACGGGCGGGCTGCACCGCTTGCGGTCGCAACGCAGTGGAGAGCCGGGAGGCGAAAAGAATTTGTCCCGCGAGGAATGCGCCGAACGCAGTGACAAAGCAGGGGAAATTGTTTTCGCCGGACGGTTGCAGCCATGAAGCCCGAGGCGCAGCCGCGCCACCGCTAGGATTCACAACAACACAAGGACGCCTTGGGCCGAACCGCATCGAAAGGAGGCAGGGCCGGCTCGGCATCCCCGCACGAAGGCAGCACCGGCTCGCCCACTGACGCGGGCCAGGTCAACCATCCGACGACAAGCGAGAACGCCCCGGCCGCACCTTGCGGCGCCGGTCTTGAGGCGTGGCGTGGAAGCTCCATAGCGATGCCGGGCGGGATGTCCGTGAACCGTCCTTCGTGACGTGATGGGCGAGAACCGCCAGCGTTGAGGACGGCACGCATTCGCACAACCTGCCGCAGCAAGCACCAGCGTGTTCGCCAGCTCCGTCCATTGCGGCGGGGCGCTGGCCGGGCCGATCCGGCATCGACGGTTCGGCGGCATCGAGGGGCGCCAAGCTCGCGCGGCGGGGATGGGCCTTGCGCCGATCCCCCGGAGGCAAGCGCAGCGCGCAGCGCCGCAGGCGCGAAGGCGTGAGTGGATTGAAGCCGAATGGCCGTGACAGCGAAGTCGGCACGGGGCGCAGCCCGAAAGCCCGGCGGCGCTACGCGCCGACACGCCCAGGCCGTTCTATATTTTGAGCAGGGAACGCAGAAAACCATGACCATCCAGCTACGACACGAAACCACGAACGACATTGCCGCTATCGAGGCCGTGACCATTGCCGCCTTCGCCGATGCGCCGCACACCAGCCACACGGAGCAATTCATCGTGCGTGCATTGCGCGACGCTAGCGAACTGACGCTTTCCATCGTGGCCGAAGAACACGGCCAGGTCGTCGGCCATGTGGCTCTGTCGCCGGTGACTATCACCAACGACCACGGCCACAAGGCCAAAGGCTGGTGCGGCCTGGGGCCGATCTCCGTCCTGCCGCAGAGGCAGGGGCACGGCATCGGCTCGCGCCTGATGGAACAGGCGCTGTCTGAACTGCGGGCCATGCAGGCCGAAGGCTGTGTGCTGCTCGGAGAGCCCGCGTACTACGGGCGCTTTGGCTTCCAGGCCCATGCGGGCCTGCAACTGCCGGGCGTGCCGCCCGGCTATTTTCTCGCACTGGCCTTCCATGGGCCAGTGCCCGAAGGCATCGCGCAGTACAGCGATGCCTTCAACGCCGCCGCCTGAGTGCCAGTGAAGGCGGCGGCGTAATGCCCCGGCTATTCGGCTTCAACACCGGGCGCGGCCACCGCCGCGCCCGGATTATGCGTTTCACCGCGCCCAGGGCGGAACGGCCTGGGCGCGGTGCTGACGATGATCATTCCTTCGTTTCGATGATCCACCACACGGCACGCGGCAAGGCGCGGCCCGTGATGGGATGTATGTCGGTGAGGTCAGCGCGGGCCGACCAGCCCGAGGGCGGTCGGTAGCCGCGCACGTCGCCATCGCCGTGCCAGCGGCGGGCGCGCACCGTGCCGGGTGCATAGACCGCCGCCATGCGCGGGCGGTTGGTGGTGGTGCGGGTCATGGGGGCTTCTCCTTGCAGCGAAGCGCCCCGGTCGAAGCCGGGGCGCTTGCCTTCGGCGTGGGTCAAGCGGCCAGCGCCTCGGCGGGTTCATCCGCCATTGCCTCGGCATCCTCCGGGGCGTCCTGCTCCGGGCCTGCCTCCTGCGCGCTTTCCTTCACTGCCTGCTGCGGGCCTTCGACCTTAAAGATGGCAGGCATCCAACCCGCGCCATCGGCCAGCCGCTCGGCTTCGCTGGCAATGTCGGCCTTCTTCAGCTTCGCCAGCCGGGAAACCTGATCGGGCGCGTACTCGCCCACGGCTTGCAGAACTGCCGCCTTCGGAACGTGCTTGAAATACCCCTCGGCGGTCGGCTGCCACCATGCGGCCATGTCGAGGCCCACGGCCTGCGCCAGTTCCTCGCCGGGCTGGTGCGGTGTGGCGCGAGGCGTCACCACGTCCACCGTGGAAGCCACGCACACGGCCAGCAGCTTGACCAGTTCGCCTTGCTCCATCGCCAGCAGCGCGGCAAACAGTTCGGCGCTGTCCTCGGGCAGCTTGCCGCTCCACGCCTGCTGCAATTCACGCAGCGCCACAGCGGCGGGTGACTCGGGCCAGTCCGGGGCCATGCCGTCCAGCCGGTCTTGGACTTTCAGGCTCACGCCCAGCGGCAGGTCGCGCCCGTAGTAGCGGCCCTGCAAGACGGTCTGCACCATGCCATGCACCAGCGCGGCCACCGCCACCTGCGGATGCCGGGCCACCTCGATTTGCAGCGCGGCGGTGCGATGGGCGCTCAGGCGCTGGGCCAGTCGGTCGGAAATCGCTGCTGCCTTGGGCGGCTCGTCGTCCTCGCCTTCGTCATCGTTCGCGGCATCTGGGTCGCTGAACCCTTGGCGCAGCTTCTCCAGTGTGCGCAGTGCCTTGGCCTCGGCCTCGCGCAGCAGTCCGCGATGAATCACCACCTCGCCGTTGCGGCCGATGGTGACGATGGCCCCGGCTGCGGCCTTCACGTTCGCGCCGTACCCCTGCAAGCCGTCTTCCAGCGCCTGCAACTGCTCGCCCAGCCGCTCGCCTTCCTCTTGCAGCGCATCGGCCTTGTCCTCGTCGTCGGCGTCCGTCGCGGCATCAATGGCTTCGGCCACCTCCTGCATCTTGGCTTGCAGCCTCTCGATGCGCTGTGCTTCGCGCTTGTTCGGCTCGCGGCGCTCCCTCGGCGCACGCTGGAAGGCGTGCAGATCGGCATGGGTCACGCCCGGCGTGGCATCAGCCCAAGCCCAGCCCTCGGCCTTCACCTCTGCGGCGATGCCCGCCAGCTTGTCTTGCGCCAGTCGTTCCAGCAGCGCGGCGTCGGTCAGGTACACGCCTGCATCGCCCTCCGCGAACAGGTCGCGGCGGATGCCGCCGCCCGCCTGCTCGTAGGTGTCCAGCCCGACGAAGCGCACCAGCGGATGCCGGTAGGCGTCAATCTCGCGCTCCGTCAGACGTTCGCGCAAGTGCGAGGGTTGGCGCTGCCATTGCGGCGCATCGTAGAACGCGCATTCCTGCGCGGCGTGGTCGTCGGTGATGGAGAGCGCCATCAGCTGATCGAGGCTCACGGCATCGGCCCGGTAGTCCTCCATCAAACGCGGCGAGACATTGGCGAGCTTCAAGCGGCGCTGCACCACCAGCGGCGTAACGGAGAAATCCGCCGCAATGTCCTCAATCGGTCGGCCTTCGGCCACCAGCGCGGCGAAGGCTTCAAACTGGTCTGCTGGGTGCATGGCTTCGCGCTGCACGTTCTCGGTCAGGCTGGCGGTGCGGGCCGTGCCATCGGCCACCTGCAGGCAAGGCACGTCCCAATCCTTGGCGATACGGTGCTTCTTTGCCAGCAGCTTGAGGGCCGCAAAGCGTCGGCCACCTGCCACCACCTCGTAATGCAGGTCATCGGCGGCGGGAATCACGATCAGGTTTTGCAGCAGGCCCACGCGCTGAATGCTCGCGGCCAGCTCGGGGATGGACATGCGCGGGACGGTCTTGCGCACGTTGCGGCCCGTGGGGCGCAGCACCAGCCGCGACAGCGGAACCAGAATCATGTGCTTGCTCGGGTCGGCGGCTTGCAGCACGTTTGCGCGGCTGTCGAGGGCTTGAGCTTCGGTGTAAGTAACGGCGTTCATGGTGAATCTCCAATCAAGTGAAACAAGGGAATGGAGGGGAAACCGCCCCTCCGGCGGGGAACACGTCAGAGGGGGTCAGGCCTTGAGGGCGCGCATGCCATCGGCCAGCAGCCACAGGGCGCGGTTCAGGCGAATGTCCGAATCAATGCCCTGCACGGGGCGGGTCTGCTGTCTGCGGCCATTGGCGGCGCGGCCATGCAATCCGCCCTTGGTCAGGTTCTCCTGCGTGCGGTTGAACACGCTCCACAGGTCGGGGCGGCGGTCGTCGAAGCGGCGCGGCATCAGGATTTGCGATTCCGTGACGGGCGCGGGCTTGGTTGGGTCGTCGTACTTGAGGGCCAGCGCGGCGCGGGCGAACACTTCCGATTCCCCGGCATCCAGCGTGATGGCCTGCATGGATTCGCGCGATTCCTGCGCATGCTCGAAGCCGCTCAGCACCTGATAGGCGCCCTCGATGACATGGCCCGCCACGTCGCCCTTGTGGGGCACGCGCACATCGCCCACGGTGTCGCCGCAGACAAGGCCATTGCTGCAAACGAAGCGGAACATGCCACCCAGTAATTGATAGCTGCTCGTGCCGTCGTGCGAGTTCAGCAGGATGATTTCATTGGCTTCGCGGGCGTTGATCTGGTTGGCGTGGCGCAGGCGCAGCATGTGTTTCGTGTGCTCGCGCCGGCCCTCGTTGCGAACGCGGGTCTGGCACACCATGAAGGGCTGAAACCCCTCTTTGCGAAGCTCGGTTGAGCGTGAGCACGTAAATCGATGGGAATTCGGGGCGTTTTGAGCAGCTTGCGTGATGTAGCGGTGGGGGTCTCCCTCAGGCATCTTGCACAAACGACGCCCAAGGGAGAGTCTCGTGTCTGCCAA
>NZ_JAUJQH010000029.1:0-84030 GCF_030482905.1 Burkholderia sp. AU45251
CTTCGGCGACAACCTGCCGAAGACGCGCTCGGGCAAGATCATGCGTCGCCTGCTGCGCTCGCTCGCGAAGGGCGAGGCGATCACGCAGGATACGTCCACGCTCGAGAATCCGGCCATCCTCGAGCAGTTGAACCGCTCGATGTGACACCACCCGCCGCGGCGGGCGTTCCGCATCGCCGCGGCGCCGGAGCGCGGCCGTATCCGGCCCGCGAGAAGCATCGCCGTGCGTTCCCCGACGGCACGGCATGCAGGCGGCTCGAATCGATTCCGCCGCCTCGCTTTTAATTAGTTATACGTATTACAGAACTCAACAAAACGGAGACAGACGATGAACGGAAGGACACGGATGATTTGCGCGGCACTGCTGGGCGCAGCGGCAAGCACGAGCAGCTTCGCTCAGAGCAGCATCACGCTGTACGGCGACCTCGACGCCGCATTGCTTTATACGAGCCGATCGCTCGACTCCGCAACCGGTGGCAACGCCGGACGCCAGTTCGCGCTGACCGACACCGGCATGACGCCGACCAATTTCGGCATGACGGGTACCGAAGATCTCGGCGGCGGGTTGCATGCGAGATTCAAGCTGGAAAGCGGCTTCAACATCACGGACGGCGCGTTCGGCCATTCGAACGGCAACTTCTTCGGCCGCCAGGCGTGGGTCGGAATCGACGGCGGATTCGGCGAGACGAAGGTCGGCCTGCAGTTCTCGCCATTCGTGCTCGCGGTGCTCGGATCGGATCCCCGCAATATCTCGCACTTCGGCGCCGCGCTGATCCCTTACGTCGACAATGTGCTCGTCACGGGCCTCTTTAACCCGAATGCGATTTCGTACACGAGCCCGACGATCGCCGGGCTGACAGGCAGCGCGATGTTCGGATTCGGCGGAAAGGCCGGCGATTTCCAGGCGGGACGCCAGTATTCCGGCAGCCTCACCTATACGAATGGCGCATTCATGCTCAACGCGGCACTCTACGACGGCAACGGCGGCACGTCGCCGACGCCGGTTCCGAGCACGGTCGCATTCGTCGGCCGCACGATCGGCGCCGCCTACACATTCGGGCCCGTGACCGGCAAGGCGTCGTTCACGAGCTACAAGGTCGCCGGCTCGTTCAGCAACAACGTGTATAGCGCCGGTTTCGACTATCGCGTCACGCCGGCCCTCGACCTGAACACCGGCGCGTGGTACACGACCGACCGCAACGATTCGCACAATCATTCGCTGCTTGCCGCGATCGGCGCCGACTACAGCCTGTCGAAGCGAACCGGCCTGTATGCGCAGGTCGGCGTCGTCAACAACCACGGCGCGATGGATACGGGCCTCGGCATAACGGGCGGCGCGCTGTTCGGATTGCCGGGCACGACGGTCGGTGTCAATGCCGGCATCCACCACGTATTCTGACGCAGCCTGCGGACGGCCGGCACACGGCCGTCCCCGCACGCCGCGAGCACGGGGAACGACGTGCTGCGCCCGGCGTCGCGCCGACCATCCAGCCTCGATGTTTACCCGACCTCAAGTCTGCGGCCGCGCTGCCGTCAAGTCAGGAGCGCACGCCCACTATCCGCCGGGAACCGGGCGGGTGCGCCCTCAAGGAGACCCAGCAACGTGAACCTTTTCGGAATCGGTCGCGGCCGCCGTTCATCACGCGCACTCGTCGGCGACATCGCCGAGCAGGCCGGCAGGCTCGGCATCGAGATCTGCGATGTGTCGGGGCACGTCGAGGAAGTCGCTGCCCGCGTCGCCCGGCAGGCGGAGGTCTGCCATACGCTGCGCGAATCGGCGGCCCTTACGTTGCGCGGCAACCACCGGATCGCCGAGGCCGCGCAGCAGGTGCGCAATGTCAGCGCCAACGCATCGAGCGCGGTCCTGCAGTCGCAGCAGACGATCGAGGCATCGCTCGCGGACATTCACGTCCTCGTCGAGGGCGTCACTGCGATCGGCAGCCAGATGGGTGCGCTCCGCGACGCGCTCGATCACGTGCGGGCCGTGTCCGAGGAGATCTCCGTCATCGCTCGCCAGACCCACCTGCTCGCGCTGAACGCCGCGATCGAGGCCGCGCGCGCTGGCGAGTCCGGCCGCAGCTTCGCCGTCGTCGCAGCCGAGGTCAAGAACCTGTCCGCCAAGACCGGGCAGGCCACGGCCCAGATCGAAACGACCCTTGCCCGCCTCGCCGAGCAGACCGAGCACCTGATCGCGGACGGAACCGACAACGCCGCGCGCGCACACCGCGTACGCGAGGGCACGCGCACGATCGGCGAAGTCGTGCACGCGACCGGGCACGCGATCACCGAGCTCGCCGGCGAAGCCGAACAGATCGCGTCGCTGACGGACGAGATCGAGACGCAGTGCCACCGCCTCGACGAACAGGTGGGCGAGATGGCGTCCGGTGTCGAAAACTCGAGCGACAACTTCTCGCAGGCCAAGGATCGGCTCGGCAATCTGCTCTCCGTCTCCGAGACACTCATCGAACTCACGGCCGCGACCGGCATCGAATCGCCCGACACGCGCCTGATCGAAACCGCACGGAACACCGCCGCCGCGATCAGCAAGCTCTTCGAGGAGGCGGTCAGCCGCGGCGACATCGCGCTCGACGCGCTCTTCGACGCGCACTACGAGCCGATTCCCGGCACCGATCCGCAGCAGTTCGTGACACGCTTCACGGCCTTCACCGATCGCGTGCTGCCGGCCATCCAGGAGCCGGTGCTCGGGTTCGACGAGCGCATCGTCTATTGCGCCAGCTTCGACAGGCAGTGCTACCTGCCTACCCACAACCGGAAATTCTCGCAGCCTCAGCGCGCAGACGCCACCTGGAACGCGGCGAATTGCCGGAACCGCCGGATCTACACCGACCGGACGGCGCGCACCTCCGTGTCGCATACCAAGCCGTTCCTGTTGCAGACCTATCGGCGCGATATGGGCAATGGTCAATTCGCGCTGATGAAGGACGTTTCCGCGCCGATCGTCGTCGGCGGACGACCATGGGGGGTCCTGAGGATCGGCTACAGCGTCTGAACCGGCGCGGGCGGGCCGCTACTGCTCCAACCCCACCGCGAGCGGCGGCTGATCGCTACGCCCGTGATAGGGGTCGGACGCGCACGGGTGCGCGCTGCTGGTCGCGATCCAGGGGTTGAAGGGGCTGCAGGCGAAGGCGGATATGGGTGATGGAAGGCTGCCCGCGCGCCGCTGTGACTGGCATCGGGAAAGAGGACTGGAGATGGATGCGGGGATTTCCGTGGAGGTCGCCTGACGGCCCGAAGCAGTCCACCGGCTTCACCGGCAACGGCAACTCGCCACGAGATCGTCAGGCAGGTACGCCTGCCCTGCTGCCGCCAGCAAGCAATCAGGTGTCGTAGTCGCCGCTGTCCCACGGCTCGAAGAAAGCCATATAGTTTCCTGGCTCCATGATGTATAGCGCCGCGTCGTCATCTTCGTCCTTGTCGTCCGCCAAGAGTCCAAACGTGACGCCGAAACGTTCGACAGAGAAAGGGGCGATCTCGATGCGACCGTACTGCACTTCGCCAAGCTCGGCCAGATACCGTTCGCAGCAGGCATTGCGTGCCGTCAGATCCATGGCGGCACGCGGACCAAAGGCTTCGATTCGCGCCTCCTGCAAGGTGCCTCCGGCATCAAACAGATAAAGCGCGACATATTCCGCGCCCGGTCGTTTCGAGGATTCGGGTACAAACGGCGTAGTCAAAAAGAACTGGCTGCCGCTAACCGTTCGGCCGACGTACTTCGCGTCGAACTCGTCATGATTGATTGCGATGCGCTCCGGCGGTGTGGCCGTCATGATGAAAATTCCTGTTGCGGGTGACGAATGGGGCTCGGACTGCACGATTCCACCCAACCGCATCGTGCAGACACGCTTCCGATGTTGCCGATCACGGCGGACGATGACGTTCGACGCTCTCGTTATCGATGGTCGGCGATCTACGCGCCGATGTCGAGCGACTGATTGCGGCCCAACGCCGCACACTCAGTCGACGCGATCGATACGTGTCACATGGCACGACCATAGCGTTTCGAAATCTTCCAATGTGATCTCTCTTCCATCGAATTCAGGATCGGCGTTGATCTCGACCAGTGGCGGCACCGGAACCGTTCCAAGCTCCGTTCCATGCGACGACCTCGCTTCGTCGGCAAATCCCACCCGGCCGTCGCGAAAAAATTCGAGCTTGCGCACCTCATAGCGATCCCGATCCAGCACCGAAACGAGTCGGACCGGCTCCGCCTCGAAAACGTGCTTCCACGCGACGTCGATTGCAATCATTTCATTTCTCGCTGCACTGTTGTCGAACGATGGCGCCGGCCGAATGCCGACCGTCTGCCCCATGTCCGCGGAAATCCACCCAGTACAAAAGAGGTCGACGCAGTCACACGACAGCCACCCAGGTGACAGGCGCGCAACCGCTATTGCTCCAACCCGACCGCCAGCGGCCGCTGATCGCTGCGCCCGTGATCGTCGACCACGCGCACCGTAAAACTGCCGGCCGTCCGCGGCTGCCAGAACAACGCATCGCCCGGCGCACTGCGCCCGGCAAATGCATCGTTGACGAACCAGTACAGCGCATGCGCGCTCGCATCGGCCGTCGCGTTGAACGCGATGCGCGTCTCCTCCGTACTCCTCACGCGCATCGCATACGTACTGCCGCGCAGCGGCGACGTGATGCGCGGCGGATCACCCTCGACCTGCCCCGCGTCGCGGCAGTCCGCATTCTGCGGCGGCCGCCGGCGCGGAATGCCGGCCTGCACGAACACCTGCTGCAGATCCGACGGCCAGAACTCGAAGATCTCCGTACGCGTGCGCTTGCCGTCGTACGGCGGACACGCGGCCTTCCCCGTCGCATCGTCGATCACGACCGGCCGGTGCACGGTGCTCACGCGAATCGGCGACGTGCCCGGAATGAACCACGTCCAGCCCTGTTGCGGACACCACTCGTTCGGCAAATCGCCGCTCGCGAGGCAGATCCGCACGCGCTTCAGCTTCGGCGGCAGCGCGCGCGGCGGCTCGACGAGCGTGCGCTCGGCATTCAGCGCATCGACGACCTGGAAGAACAGCGGCGCGGCCGCGTCGACGCCGACGAACGCCGTATTGGTCGAGTTGTCGAAGTTGCCGACCCACACGACCAGCACGTACGGGCCAAACACACCCGCCGTCCACGCATCGCGGAACGACCACGACGTACCGGTCTTCCAGTAGACGGGCACGCTCGATGGCTGCGCGCCGCTCGTCTCGTCGGGGCGCAGGTGCTGGCGCAGCATGTCCATCGTCATGTAGCTCGCCTCGGCGCTCAACAGGCGCCGGCCGGGCAGCGCCGGTTCGTCCGCGCGCAGCCGCAGCGGCCGGAACTCGCCGCGATTCGCGAGCATCGCGTAAAGCGCCGCGAGATCCTGCATCGTCACTTCGCCGCCGCCGAGCACGAGCGCAAGCCCGTAGTGCTGCGCACTCGCGAGCCGGCGCACGCCGGCTTCCTGCAGGAACCGGTACAGGTCCGGCGACTTGAGCTGCGACGCAACCCACACGGCCGGCACATTGCGGCTGCGGTTCAGCGCATCGGTCGCGGTGATCGGCCCGAGGAAATGGCCGTCGAAATTCTCCGGCGCATACGGGCCGAACGCAGTCGGCACGTCGCGCAGCACGGTCTGCGGATGCAGCACGCCCTGGTCGAAGCCAAGCGCATAGATGAACGGCTTGAGCGTCGAGCCCGGCGAACGCCGCGCAAGCGTGCCGTTCACCTGCCCGTCGATCGTGCGGTCGAAGAAGTTCGCGGAGCCGACGAGCGCCTTCACGCCCATGTCGCGCGTATCGACAAGGATCGCCGCCGCGTTGCGCACGCCGCGCGTATCGTTGCGCGCGACATAGCGTGCGATCTGCCGTTCGAGCGTGCGCTGCAGGTCGAGATCGAGCGTCGTCACGAGCCGCGCGCCAGCGTCGTGGTCGTCCGCCGCGCCGCCCGAGGTCGTGCGCCACGCGCTGCGTGCGGCGAGCGCCTGATCGACCGCATGCGGCGCGTCGAACGGCAGCGCGGACAGCGGCCGCATCGCAAGCGGCAACGCGAACAGCGGCTTGAGCGACGCATCGCCCGGATGCTTCGTCAGCCAGCGCGCATACAACCGGTTGCGCGACGCGGCCAGCGCGCGGTTGATCTCGTCCTGCCCGCCGCGCACGCGCCGCGCCGGGTCCTGCGGAATCACCGCGAGCGCGAGCGCCTCGGGCAGCGTCAGCGCATCTGGCATCCGGTCGAAATAGACGACGCTCGCGGTGCCCGCGCCTTCGACGTTGCGGCCGTACGGCGCGTCGTTCAGATACGCTTCGAGGATCTGCCGTTTCGAATAGAAAAGTTCGAGCTGCACCGCGCGTGCGACCTGCTCGAGCTTGCCGGTCGGCGTGCGCGTGTTCAACCGCCACAGCGAGCGCGCGAGCTGCATCGTCAGCGTCGAGCCGCCCTGCGGATTGCCGCCGCGCACATAAGTGATCCATGCGCCGCGTGCGAGCCCGTACGGGTTGAAACCGGGATGCCACCAGAACCAGCGGTCCTCATGCAGCATCACGGCTTCGACGAGCTGCGGCGACATCCGGTCGAGCGGCACCCACAGCCGGTAGCGGTCGTCCTTCGCGAGCGTCAGGCGCAGCAACCGGCCCTGCGCGTCCGTCACCGCAACCGACGACGGCTTCCAGTCGCGCAGCGGCGGATGCGGCCACAGCCGGCACGCGGCCAGCGCGCCGAATACGAGCAGCGCGCCGGCGATCCAGTTCTGCCAGCGATGCAACCAGCGGCCGGCGCCGTGCAGCGCGCGCCGGAGCACCGAAACGTCGTCAGCCACGCGCGGGCGCTCCTCGCCCCCGGCGCGGCAGGTCACGACGTGGCGTCCTCATCGTCATCGCACGCGCTCCACCGTCAGCGTCGTGTCGCCCGGCGCCTGCGCCTGCACGCGGCGGTCGTACATCGACTCGCCGTATGCCGGCGGCGCGATGAAGCGGCCCGCGTTGCTCGCCTTGATCCGGTAGACGAACTCGCGCACGTCGGTCGTCGCGGTGCCGTAGATCACCACGCGATCCTCGCGAACGTCCGCGAACTGCGGCTGCCACGTGGAACCCTTCACGCCGATCGGCGAACGCCACGGTGCATCGGCCACCGGCGCCGACGCGCCGCCATCGCCGTTGCTGTCGCCGTCCTGCGTGTCGGTCACGGGCGGCGGCGCAATCACCGGATCGAAGCCGCCCGGCAGCAGGTCGACGATCGCAACGTTGCCGACGTTCGCCGAGCCCGTTGCACGGATCTTCAGGTGCACGTCGATCTCCTGGCCGAGCGTGATCTTGTCGAGCGGCTTGCCGTCCGTGCCGGTGTAGTTGCGCACGATCTCCAGCCCGTTCTTGATCGCCTTCGTCGACGTGCCGCGATCGTAGCCCGACTGGCTCGAGACCCACCACGCGGGCAGCGTGCTGCCGTTCACGAAGTCGACACGCGACGCACCGCCCGACCACGTGCCCGAGCGCACGAGGTTCGCCTGGATCGACGACACGTCCTTCGGCGCGGTGCCCGCACGCACCTCGTCGATCGCGAGCTGGTCGAGCTGGCCCGCACTCGACGCCGCATACGCATCGAGCGCGAGGATCGTCATCGCCGACGACAGCGTGTTGTAGCGGTTGTCGACGAGCGGCGCGGCGAGGTTGTCCATCGCGCGCGGCGACAGCTTGCGCACGCGCTCCGGGAAGTGCTTCGCGATCAGGTACAGCACGCTCGCGTCGCGCGTCAGCGGATCGAGGTAGTAGCCGCTCACGTAACCGCCGTCGGACGCGCGCTTGCGCTCGAGCAGCGCCTGCGGGCCGGCGATCAGTGCCGCCGCTTCCTTGTCCTGCTTCAGCAACTGATACGACGCGGCGAGCCACGCGGCCGCGAGATCGTTCTTCCAGTCGTTCGGATACGCATCCTGCAGCCGCTTCTGCACGGCCGCGAGGCTGTTGGTCGTCACGTTGCCCTGGCGCGTCAGCAGATACACCGCGTACGCGCGCTGCCGCAGCAGGTCGAGCGAGCCGAGCGAATCGTTCGCCGCGAGCTTCTGCAGATACTGGTTGCCCGCGTCGAGCATGTCCTTCGGCACCGCGATCCCGCGCTCGCGCGCGTCGAGCAGCACGTGCATCGCGTACGCGGACACGAACGGATCGGCATCGGGCGTCGCGCTCCACAGGCCGAACCCGCCCTGCGCGTTCTGCCGGCTGCGCAACACGCCGAGGAACTGCGTAATCGCCGCTGCGTTCGTCGCGTCGGCACCCGGGTCGGTCGCATGCATCGCGCTCGTCAGCGCGCGCACCGACAGCCACTTCGCCGCGAACACGCGCGGCACGGCCGCGCTCACCATCTGCTCGCTGCAGTAGTGCTCGAAGTTGACGAGATACGACGACAGCCCTTCGGACAGCACGAGCGGCGCGGTCGAGATGCTCGCGTCGCGCGACGCATACGCGTCGTACATCGACCTCAGGTTCGGCACGTTCGCCTTCTTGCCCGGATCGAGCCGCGCGATATCGAGCTGCGTGCGGAACGCGGCGGCCGGGCGCACCGACACGTCGACGCGCTGCTGCGCACCCTTCGCGCCGTAGCGCGCGCCGAACGACAGCGCGCCCGAGCCGAGCGTGTCAGTCGCCTTCACGCGGAACATCGCGACGCCCTCGTGCTGCGGCGCGAGCGCGACGTTCTGCGTGGCCGGCCCGATCACCTGCAGCTGCGGGCCCGTCTTCAGCGTAACCGCGACCGGCACCGGCTGGTTGCCGCCCCCCGTCAGGTTGTTCGCGACACCAACACTGACGTCGGCTTCGTCGCCCGGTGCGAGCGTCGTCGGCACGTTCGGCGACAGCACGAAATCGCCGCGCACGGTCGTCGCGCCTTCGAATGTGCCGACCAGGTCCGGCGACACCGACACGGCCATCACGCGCAGCTTGCCGTTGAAATAGTCGGGCACCGTGTAGCTCAGGCGCGTGTCGCCGTTCACGTCGACGATCCCCGACCAATAGACGACCGGCTTGTCGCGCTTGCGCTTGAACGGGTTCAGCTGACGGCCGATCGCATCGTCGGCGTCACCACCCGGCGCGGCCATCGCCATCAGCTTCTCGAAGTCCGGCAGGATCAGGTCGAGGATCTGCGACGTGCCGACTTCGAGCATCCGCTTGCGGAAGAAGAACTTCAGCGGATCGCCGAGCTTGTAGCGCGCGACCTGCAGGATGCCCTCGTCGACCGCGAACACCACGACCTTCGCGGGCTTCGCCGAATGCACGGTGAAATTCACCGTCTCGCCGGGCTTCACGAGCGCCGGCGCATCGACCGACACCGCGTTGCGGCGCGCGTCGAGGTTCACCGAGAACGGCACGACGCCGTAGCTCAGCGGGCTCATGAAGATTTCGTCGGACGACGGATCGCGGATGTATTGAACGTTGATGTAGCCGTTGCCCTCGAACCCGGCCGGCACCGTGATGTGCTGGATCGAGCTCGTCGTATCCGCATGGAACCATGCGTGCGCATACACCTTGTCGCGCTCGATCGTGATCAGGCCGCTGCCCGCGTAAGGCGCGCGGATCGCGATCTCGACCTGCTCGCCCGGCTTGAAGTCGTGCTTCGCGAGGCTCACCTGCAGCTCCGCGTTGCGGTCGAGCGAACGCGTGACGTTTGCATCGCCCGTGACCGAATACTCGATCCGGTTCACCGCGGCGCCGTCCGCGTTGCGGATCACGAGCGCGTAGCTGCCCGGCTTGTCGGTGCGCAGCGTGAAGTCGAGCCCGGCTGCCGGAATCGTCAGCGGCTTCTCGTCGACCGGCACTTCCTTCAGCCGCGAATCGTATTTGTATGCGCCGGAATCCTGCTTGGTCAGCACCGATACGTAGCGTTCCTCGACGAGCTGCGCCCGCAGGCCCTTCACGTCGATCGCCTTCGCGTTCGGATCGATCGCGACGAGCCGCACCGTGCGCGGGCTACCGCGCTTCACGTAGCCGAGATCGTCGACCGACTTGTAGCCGACGAGCCAGTCGTTGTTCGACACGAGCGTCTGCGCGTTCGCGGCGACGTTGCGCCCGCCTTCCGCCTCATAGGCCTTCGCCTGGAAATAGAGCTGGTAGGTCGCGTCCGCATACTTGTCGAGATCGAGATCGAACTCGGCATGGCCCTTGTCGTCGGTCGTGCCGTCCTGCAGCGTCGTCGTATAGCCCTCCTTCGCGCGGCGTGCGTCGAAGAAGTGATAGCCCTGCCAGCTGCGGAACGACGGCCACACCGGGCGCAGCGTCAGCGTCGCCGCGACGCGGCGCTTCTCCGCCGGCGTGCCGAACAGGTTCTGCGCATCGACGATGCCCTTCAGCCCCTTCGGCTTCACCCACCCTTCGACGACCTGTTGCGACAGCTTCGCATCGACCTTCATCCGGTCGGGCAGGAACTCCTTCACCTGCACTGTCGTGCTGCCGATCGGCTCGGCGCCGGGCTGGCCGTCCTTGACGATATACAGGTTGACCGTCCATGTGCCGGTCGGCGCCGTTTCGGCCGTCGTATAGCCGAGCTCGGTGAAACCGGTCGCATCGACCGTCACCGGCTTGCGCTCGACGGTGATCCCGCGCGGGTCGACGATCTCCGCCTGCAGCGGCACGCCGGCCGGGCTGCGCGCCCAGCTCGCCGCGCGCACGATCAGGCCGATGTGGAACGGGTCGCCAGGGCGATACAGCCCGCGATCCGAGAACAGGTACGCGGACAATTGCCCCTGCCCCGTCGCATTGCGCTCGCCGTCGACGTCGAAACGCGAGAAATCGAGCTGGCGATCGCTGCCGGCCACCGGCAGGAACGACAGGTCGGTGTCCTTCTTCACGACATACAGCTGCGGCCGCTTCTCGCGGTCGAGCCCCTTGAACGCGGGGAAATGCACGATGCCGTCGGCGCCGGTCGTCTGCGTGAACAGCGCCTGGCCGTTCACCGCGAGCACCGACACGGTTGCGCCCGCAACCGGGCGGCCGTTGCGGATCGACTGCACGAACACGTCCTGGCTGCCGTCCAGCGCCTTCTTGACCAGCATCCCGAGATCGGTCACGACGATCAGGCGCGTGTCGCCGAGCGCATTGTCGCTGTCGTCGCCGTTGCCGTTGCCGTTGCCGTTGCTGTCGCTCGAATCGGTGTTGTCGGACTGATCCTGGCTGCCGTCGGACGCGGCATCGCCATCCTTCGCGTCGTCAGCCTTTTTCTTCTCGGCGGCCGGGTCGTACTTCGTCAGGTGCAGCAGGAACACGCCGCGCTTGCCGCCCTTCAGGTACTGGCCGAGATCGATGCCTTCGTAATGCGCCTTGCCGGGTTCGCCGGCCGGGAACGCGCGCGTCTGCACGAAGCGCTCGACGATGTGATCCTCGCTGAACGAATACGACAGCTCGGGCCGCGCGTACGTGCCGTTGTTGAAGCTCACCAGATGCTGAAGCTGGTCGGGCAGCACGCGGCCGATCTCGACCTTCATCCCCGGCAGGTTGCGCGACACGACCGACAGCCGCTTGCTGCCGCTCATCGACAGCAGCGAACCGTCGGCCATGAAGCGCAGCAGCTTCGGATAGTCGGGCACCGTGAACGCGGTCGTCACCGGCTCGGCGAGCAGGTAGCCGCCCGCCGATTTCAGGTCGCCCGCGAATCGCACGACGATACGATCGCCCGGCGTCGCGTGATACTTGAAGCTTTGCAGCGTCGCGTAGTCGTTCTCGGTGGGCACCGCTTCGAGCGGCAGCGGCTTCGACTGCTTCAACACCGCGTCGCTGATGTCGGCCACGTTCCATTCGTACGGCGGATCGTCGTCCGACTGATCGACGCCCGGCTTGCGCTTCGGCAACACCCACGCCTTGGCGCGCGCGGCCAGGTCGGCGCTGCGCACGCCGTCCGACGCTTCCGCGACGAGCACCTGCTCGGGCTCGTAGCGCTCGTTGTCGACGAGCGTCGGCGCGATGTTGGCGATCGACAGGCTGTAGAGCCCCGGCACGTCGACCGACGCGTGCAGCACCTCCGGCGTCCCGTTGCCGCCGCGCGAACTCTTCACGCCCTTGTCGAGGTCGAGCCGTGCCACCAGCGGATCGCGCGGAATCTCGAGCGGCTGCGAGTAGACCCACGCGCTCGTCTTCATCTTGTCGTAGTTGACCGTGTAGCGCAGCGGCGTCGAATTCTTGCCGTCGCGGCCGACCAGCACGAGGCCGATACGCTTCTCGAACTCGGCCGGATCGACCGGGTAGTTGAAGCGCAACTGCAGCAGCGCCTGCTTCTCCGCCGGATTGTCGGGGTTCTGGTAGAACTCATTGTTGCCGAATGTCGCGGCGAACGCCGGCAGGTCGAAGGCGAAACGGTCGTCGTGCATCGTCACCTGCGGCGCGAACACCCGGTGCACCGCGAAACGCACCTCGACGTGCGCGCCGACCGGCCAGTCGGCCGCCGGCGTGAAGCGCAGCGTCTTGTCGTCGACCCACTCCCACGCGCCCTTCAGCGCGGGTGTCATCTCGATGCCGTCGCCGGCCGGCTTGCCGACCTGTTCGATCGGCGCGGCCGATTGCGCGAACACGACTTCGAGCGGATGCACGGTGATCTTCGGCTTGTCGCTCTCGTCCACCTCATAGGTGGTGATCGCCGGCGCCTTCACGGTGAAGCTGACGGTCTCGGGCTCGGGCGGCTTCGGGCGGTGCTTGAACCAGTAGCCGCCGTAGCCGAGGGCGGCCGCGAGCAGCACGAGGCCGCCGGCATGCCACGGGCGGCGGCGCACGGCCGCGACGGTGACACCCATCCACGCGGGCGCCGTCCACGACACGTCGCCGACCAGCGGCCGCAGCACGCAGCCGAGCAGCCACCAGACGAAGCCCGCCACGCGAACGGGCAGGAGCAGCAGGAAGCGCAGCAAATCCATTGTTATTTCCTTGTCAAGGACATGCTGCCGGGTGCGGCAACCTTCCCCGAATCGTTATGGGTCTTGTGACGGCGCGGCCCGGTTGCGCCGTAAATACTTGGTATGTTCGACCGGATGCTGGGCGCCATTATCGATCAGACCCGAAACGATGGAAATATCGGCGTGCCGGCGCGCAACGCTGCCGGATAACCGGCCGGTCGGCCGGATTTCGGCTCGCCAGCCAACCGCTGCGCGCGGTCGCGCGGCGTTCGCTAGAATGCGCGGCTCGGCATGATTCGAATCGAAATGAAAGGAAAACGCTTGAAACTCCCGTTCGAATGGCAAATCGGGCTGCGCTACGCGCGCGGCGGCCGGCGCTCGGCCGGCGACGGCTTCGTGTCATTCATTGCCGGCGCCGCGATGGCCGGCATCGCGCTCGGGGTTGCCGCGCTGATCGTCGTGCTGTCGGTGATGAACGGATTCCGGACCGAAGTGCGCGACCGGATGCTGTCGGTGCTCGCGCACGTGGAAATCTTCTCGCCGACCGGCGCAATGCCCGACTGGCGGCTCACCGCGCACGAATCGCTGCAGAATCCGGCGGTGCGCGCCGTCGCGCCCTATGTCGATGCGCAGGCGCTGCTGACGAACGCGGGCAGCGTGACGGGCGTCGCGCTGCGCGGCATCGATCCGGTGCTGGAGCCGCGCGTGTCCGAGATCGCGCGCAAGCTGAAGACCGGGCGGCTCGATGCACTCGTGCCGGGCGAGATGGGGATCGTGCTCGGCTCGGCGCTGGCCGACGCGCTGCACGTGAAGATCGGCGACCGCATCACGTTCTTCGCGCCCGGCAATACCGCGCGCATCGGCGACGCGCTGCCGCAGTTCCGGCAGTTCAACGTGGTCGGCACATTCGAGTCGGGCCACTACCAGTACGACAGCGCGCTCGCGTATATCCATCTCCGCGACGCGCAGACACTGTTCAACGTGCGCGCGCCCACCGGCATCCGGCTGCGCCTCGATGACCTGCAGCGCGCGCCGGACATCGCACTGGAACTGTCGCGCACGCTGTCGGGCGAGCTCTATATCCGCGACTGGACGCGGCAGAACCGCACGTGGTTCGAAGCCGAGCGGCTCCAAAAGCGCATGCTGTCGCTGATCCTGATGCTGATCGTCGCGGTCGCCGCGTTCAACCTCGTGTCGTCGCTCGTGATGACCGTCACGCAGAAGCAGGGCGACATCGCGATCCTGCGCACGCTCGGCGCGCCGCCCGGGTCGATCATGAAGATCTTCGCGATCCAGGGGATGACGATCGGCCTCGCCGGCACGCTGGCGGGCGTCGCACTCGGCTGCGCGATCGCTGTGAGCATCCCGTGGGTGCTGCCGGCGATCGAGCAGTTGCTCGGCATCCGCTTCCTGACGCCGTCCGTGTACTTCCTCAGCTCGCTACCGTCGAAGCTCGCGATGACCGATGTGATCGAGATCGCCGCGGCCGCGTTCCTGATGTCGTGCGTCGCGACGCTCTACCCGAGCTGGCGTGCCGCACGGGTACGTCCGGCCGAAGCGCTGCGCGACGAATAGGCGCGCGGCGCACGGCTCTGCGACGCGCGCCGTCATGCGATCTCGTGCAAACCGATGCTGTTGCGGCCGTTCAGGATGTCCTCGAACGCAGCCTCCAGGCCGACGTCGATCAGGCCCGCGCGCCTGCCGTAGGTCTTCTGCCCCGCATCGTCGACGAAGATCGCCGCGCCCGACGACAGCTGGCGATCGGTATCGAGCAGCGCGAGCGTGCCGCGCGCGCTGCCGGCCGACTGCTCGAACTTCAGCGGCGTGCCGTCCTGCGTGATGAAATGCCCGCCGGCCTCTTCGAACTTCTGGTTGCGCGCGACGGACGTATTGATCTCCTTCATGAAGAGAAAGTCCGCGTCGGCGCGCTGGCTGGCCACCTTGCGATCGTCGTCCGTGAACGTCTCGCCCACGGCGGCCGCGCCCTGCTCGGCAAAGTCGACGGCCTGCCGGTGAAATTCGCGCGTCGCGAGCACGAGGCCCGCGTTCGCGTTCAGCGTCGACTCCACCCACGCGCGATCGCTTTCCGTCATCGTCTTCGACACGACCTCGATCCGGCCGTTGCCGGTCTTGAAATCGAACTGCGTGTCGGCCAGATCCGGACGCTTCGCGATGATCTCGTGCAGGCTCGTCGCGAGCTGGCTGGTGACGCCGCGCAGCTTCGTCGACAGGTCGCCCAGCATCGACATCTGCTTCATGCGCGCCGCGTGCATCGCGTCCTGATCCAGCGCCCGGATGGTGATCGGCGTGTCCTGCTGCCCGGACGCCGCGTCCGTCTGCGGGCGCCCGTCGAGCGCCGCTTGCTGCGCCATCTGCACGAGCGAAAGGCCGCTCGCTGCCGTGACTGAAGTCGTCATGCCCTCTCTCTCCTTTCAATCCGTTTTTTACCGTTTACGGAAAGATTTCCCGGAAATTTAGACCGGTCTCGCGTCAATCGCTGGGCGCGCATCAAAACTTTGTTTGACTCAAACTAAAAAAGTTTGACACCAAGATTTCACTGAGATAAGTTTGGCGCAAGCTTCCGGAAAGCATTCCGGCCAGCCCCGCCGACTCGCGTCGCGCTTTCCTGCCGTTGCAGCACCGCCGTTCGCAACATCCCCGCCTCATCGCATCGTGCCGTTCCGTTTCGTCTGAAACCTGAAGGAAGATCGGGCATGCCCGTATTTGATTCGCACTCCTGCACTCATTTCGCGCCGCCGGCCTCGCATCGACCGGGCGGCACGAATCAGCCGCCGCGCTGACGCTTTCCGGTCGGGGCGATGCAGTCGCCTCGACACCAGCCGTGACACCCGGGCATCACGCCCGGCGCTTTCGAAGGTGCCGTTCCGTTTCATCCGATGCAGCACCCGGCCGGGCCGCAGGGGGCATATCGCGGGCCGTCCGGTTCCAGACAATCACAACAAGAGGTCGACAATGGACATTCATCGAACCGGATTGCGTCGCGCGTGGCTTCCCGCGCTCGTTGCAGCCACGACGCTCGCCGCGTGCGGCGGCGACGACGGCGGCAGCGTCGCGGGCGTTTCCGCACTCGCACAGGGCCAACAGGAGGGGGCCGCCGCATCGGCGGCCGACAAGCAGTCGCTCGCATCGCGCATCTCGCCGTCCGGCGTCCCGTACGCCAATCCGGCCAGCGGCGGCCGCTACCGGCCCGTGATCGCGAACGGCCAGGTGCAGCCGTCGCTGTCGGGCGGCACGATCGAGGAGAACGCGTGGGTCGACACGCCGGTCGATTCCGACGGCGACGGCACGCGCGACCGCATCCACGTGCGCATCGTGCGCCCCACCGAAACCGCGAACGGCGCGCGCACGCCCGTCATCGTGCTCGCGAGCCCGTACTACGCGGGCCTCGCCGACAGCCCCGACCACAACGTCGACGTCGAACTCGACGGCACCCCGCATCCGGCCGCCACTGCGGCAACGGCGGCGACCGGCGCCTCCGCACGGATCATGGCCGCCGCGCCGCAGGTGCGGATGCTGCAGCAGGTCGAAGCGGCCGCCGCAGGACGCTCGTGGATCGAGGGCTACTTCATCCCGCGCGGCTTCACGATCGTCTACGCGGATTCGCTCGGCACCGCCGGCTCGGACGGCTGCCCGACGATCCTCACGCGCGACGAATCGGTCGCGATGGCATCGGTGATCCGCTGGCTCGGCCGCGACGCAACCGCGAAGGACGCGAACGGCAAGACGGTCGTCGCGAACTGGTCGACGGGCCACGTCGGCATGTACGGCGTGTCGTACGACGGCACGCTGCCGAAGATGGTCGCGAGCCTGCGCACGCGCGGGCTCGACGCGATCGTGCCGGTCGCCGGGCTGACGAACATGTACGGCTACTACCGCTCGGGCGGGCTCGTGCGTGCGCCGGAAGGCTATCAGGGCGAAGACGTCGACGTGTACATCAAGGCGCTGCTGACGAACGCGCATCCGGAGCGCTGCACGCACCTGATCGACGAAGCATTGCAGCAGGAGGACCGCAAGACCGGCGACTATTCGCCGTTCTGGGCCGCGCGCGACATCCCGACCGCGTACGCGGTCGCGCCTGCGCTCGTCGCGCAGGGGCTGACCGACGACAACGTGCGCGTCGACCAGTCGACGGCGTGGCATCTCGCGATGCGGCGCCAGGGCGTGCCGACGCAGCTGTGGCTGCATCGCCTGAAGCACACCGACCCGACCCGCGTGCCGGCGATGGCCGATGCATGGACCGCGGAAGTGAACCGCTGGTTCACGCGCTACCTGATCGGTTTCGACAACGGTGTCGAACGCGATCCGCGCGCGGTGATCGAGCAGGCGGACGGCACGCTGCTGAAGGAAGCGGACTGGGCCGCACGCCGCGCCACGCCGGTCACGTATTTCGCGGGCGGCGACGGCGCGGGCACCGGCACGCTGTTGCGGCTGCCGAGCGGCGGCCCGCTCGCGCGCTTCACCGACGATGCGCGCATTACCGCGCTCACGCTGGCGAACGCGCCGACAGGCGAGAACCGCAGCCGGTTCGAAACCGCGCCGCTCACGGCCGCGACACGCCTGTCGGGTTCCGCGACCGCACGCGTCAGGCTGACCTTCACGGCCGTGGCCAACGTGACGGCCCTGCTGGTCGATCGCGCGCCGGACGGTACGGCCACGATCGTCACGCGTGCGTGGACCGATCCGCGCAACCGGTTCTCCGAGTGGCGCTCGGAACCCGTGCTGCCCGGGATGCCGTACGACCTGAAGCTGACCTTCATGCCGCGTGACTACAAGCTGGAAGCCGGCCACCGGCTGGGCCTCGTCGTGCTGTCGAGCGACAACGAGGCCACGCTGCGTCCGACGCCGGGCACCGGGCTGACGCTGGACCCGGCCGGCACGTCGGTGACGGTGCCGCTGGTGTCGTCGCCAACGGGCGCGTAGCCGCACGCCGGCTTCCGGCACAATGGCACCGTCTCCCCCACCTGCGCGCCCGTCGGCGCAGGCGGGGGATCGCTGCAAGAAGGGATCACCTGCGCTAGGCTGCGAAAGTCGAACGCCAACGGTGAACCCGAATGATCCCCATCAGCGCGAAAGCCATCGTCCGTGACGGACGCTCGGTCCTGTTCCTGCGCAATCCGCGCGACGAATGGGAGTTGCCGGGCGGCTGGCCCGAAGCCGGCGAATCGCTCGAAGAAGCCGTCATACGCGAAGTGCAGGAAGAATGCGGGATCGTCGCCTCGGCGATCCGCTACGTGGCGAGCCGCTCGTGCGAGGTCGTGCCGGGCAAGCGCGTGCTCATCGTGTGTTTCCAGTGCCAGGTCGATCGGCATGCAATCGTCCTGAGCGACGAGCACAACCAGTTCGCCTGGATCGACCTCGATGCCGACAAGCCGGCGAACCTGCCGGACTTCTATTGGACATTCTGCAGGCAGGCGGACTGATTCGCGCCCGCCCTTCCGCAATCACACCGGCGTCAACACCGGCTGCCCGGCGAAATGCCGCGCCGCGTTGTCGAGAAACTGCCGCACCGAACGGTCGAGCGCCTCGGGCGACCAGCCGCCCATGTGCGGCGTCAGCACGACGCTGTCGAGATCCGTCAGCGCGCGCGGCGGCTCGGGTTCGCCTTCGTACACGTCGAGCCCCGCGCCCGCGATGCGCCCGTCGCGCAACGCCTCCGCCAACGCAGCGGTATCGACAACGCTGCCACGTGACACATTGACGACGAACCCGCCGGGGCCGAGTGCCTCGAGCACCGCGCGATCGATCAGATGCCGCGTGCCCGCGCCGCCCGGCGTTGCGACGATCAGGAAATCGGCCCACTGCGCGAGCGCGTCGACGCGGTCGAAATAGCGGTAGGGGACGTTCTTCTCCGACCGGTTGTGGTAACCGATCTCGATGTCGAAGCCGGCCGCGCGGCGTGCGCACTTCTCGCCGATCTTGCCGAGCCCGACGATGCCGAGCTTCTTGCCCGACACGTTCGGCGGCATCGCCAGTCCGTCGCGCCATACGCCCGCGCGGGTTTTCGCATCGAGCTGCACGACATTGCGCACGGCCGCGAGCAGCAGCGCGAACGCATGATCGGCAACGCAATCGTCGTTGGTGCCGGCGCCCGTGACCACGGCAATGCCGCGCGCCTTGGCATGCGTCACGTCGATGTGCTCGTAGCCGGCGCCGAGCGCGCTGACGAACGTGAGTTGCGGAAGACGATCGATCTCGGCGGCAGTGAGACCCGTGCTGCCGTTGGTCAGCACCGCGCGTATCGTGTCGCCGTGTTCGGCGATCGCGCGTTCGCGTGCTTCGGATGTCGGGGCATAGCGCACGTCGAACGACGCGGCGATCTCGCGATGCGCGTCGCCGCGCAAGGCGATCAGAACCAGCAACTCGGGCTTCATGTCAGGAAGTGTCTGCAAGGCGGGAACGGATTTCAGTGTAACAAGCCTGCAACACGGATGCGGGTTATCCCCACACGGGCTGTGGGCACGCCGCCGCACGCGGTTTGCCAAAGCCGGCTCAGTCAAGTAACTTTCGGCGTACGCCCTCGCCCTGGAGATTGGCCCGATGAAGCTCGCCCTGCCCGCCCGGATCCTGGGCCTCGCGCTCGCCGCTACCCTCGTCGCGCCCGGCGCGCATGCCGACACGCCCGTCGTGGTGTCGTCGAAGATCGACACCGAAGGCAACCTGCTCGGCAACCTCATCGCGCAGGTGCTGAAGGCACACGGCATCCCCGTCACCGAGAAGATCGCGCTCGGCACCACGCCGATCGTGCGCAAGGCGCTCACGAGCGGCGAGATCGACATCTACCCCGAATACACCGGCAATGCCGCGTTCTTCTTCAACAAGGCCGACGATCCGCTGTGGAAGAACGCAAGCCAGGGCTATGACACCGCGAAGCAACTCGACTATGCGGCGAACCATCTCGTCTGGCTCACCCCGGCACCCGCGAACAACACGTGGGGCGTCGCCGTACTCGCGCCCGTCGCGCAGTCGCAGCACCTGAAGACCTTCTCCGATTTCGGCAAGTGGGTGGCCGGCGGCGGCAAGGTGAAGCTCGCGGCGTCGGCCGAATTCGTGAACAGCGCGTCGGCGCTGCCGTCGTTCGAGAAGGCATACGGCTTCAAGCTGAAGCCCGACCAGCTCGTCGTGCTGTCCGGCGGCGACACGGCCGCGACCATCAAGGCCGCCGCGAACCAGACCGACGGCGTGAATGCCGCGATGGTCTACGGCACCGACGGCGGGATCTCGTCGAGCGGCCTCGCGGTGCTCGACGACGACAAGCACGTGCAGCCTGTCTACGCACCCGCGCCGGTGATCCGCGAAGCCGTGCTGAAAGCGCATCCGCAGATCGCCGACTACCTGAAGCCCGTATTCGCGAGCCTCGACCTGAAGACGCTGCAGACGCTGAACGCGCGCATCCAGATCAACGGCGAACCGGCCGCCGGCGTCGCGAAAAGCTACCTGAAATCGAAGGGCTTCGTTAAATGACCGGTCGCGCGGCAGCGTCCGCGCGGCGCATCACGGCGGACAAGGTCGGCATCCTGATCGGCATCCTGACGATCGTCGCCGTGCTCGGCCTGCCGTTCGCGGTGCTGCGGCCGAACCGCATCGCGGCCGGCACCGACCTGTCGGTGTTCGCCGCGCTGCCGGCCCCGCAGGCAGCCGCGCTCGCGACGCTGTGGATCGTCGGCGCGCTGTGGGCGATGACGGCGAGCCGCCCCACGTGGCGGCTCGCGGCCGGCTGCGCGTGGCTCGCGACGCTCGCGTACGCGGTCGGCGCGGCCGCGACGCACGTCGTCGCACCTGACGACATGCTCGCCCGCGTGTCGCCCTCCTCCGGCGTCTGGCTGCTGCTGTTCGCGTGGGCCGTGTTCGTCGCAGACGCGCTCGCACGGCTCGCATTCGGCCCGTGGCGACGCCTCGCCGCGCTCGTCGTTGCAATAGCAGCGATTTCGGTGCCGCTCGCGAGCGGCTGGTGGGATGGCCTCTCGGTGATGCGCGAATACGCGGTGCGCAGCGACGATTTCTGGCGGGAGGCGATCCGGCACGTGTCGCTCGCGGGCGGCTCGGTGGCTGCTGCGCTCATCGCGGGCGTGCCGCTCGGCATCGCGTGCGCGCGCATCGCGGCCGTGCGTACCGTCGCGATGCCGGTGCTCAACATCGTGCAGACGATTCCCAGCATCGCGATGTACGGGCTGATGATGGCGCCGCTCGGGCTGCTCGCCGCACGCGTGCCGCTCGCGGCTGCGCTCGGCATCCGCGGCATCGGCGTCGCGCCGGCCGTGCTCGCGCTGTTCCTGTATTCGCTGCTGCCGATCGCATCGAGCGTCGTGGTCGGGCTCGGGCAAGTGCCGCCGCACGTGACCGAAGCGGCGCGCGCGATGGGCATGACGCGCACGCAGCGGCTGCTGCGTGTCGATCTCGTGCTCGCGCTGCCGGTGATCCTGAGCGGCGTGCGCATCGTGCTCGTGCAGAACATCGGGCTGACCGCGGTCGCCGCGCTGATCGGCGGCGGCGGCTTCGGCACCTTCATCTTCCAGGGGATCGGGCAATCGGCCGCCGATCTCGTGCTGCTCGGCGCGATCCCGACGATCGCGCTCGCGCTGGTGGCGGCCGTCATGTTTGAAGCCGCGACCACGCTCGCGAAAGGGCGTGCAGGATGATCGAGATCGAACGGGCCGGCAAACGCTTCGGCGACATCGTCGCCGTCGACGACGTCTCGCTAACGATGAAGCGCGGCACAATCACCGCGCTCGTCGGCGCATCGGGCAGCGGCAAGTCGACCCTGCTGCGCATGATCAACCGGCTGATCGCGCCCACCAGTGGCACGATCCGCATCGACGGCGTCGATACGGCCACCGTTGCACCCGAGCAGTTGCGGCGCGGCATCGGCTATGCGATCCAGGGGCACGGACTGTTTCCGCACTGGAGCGTCGCGCGCAACATCGCGACCGTGCCGCGCCTGCTCGGCTGGCCCGCCGAGCGCATCGACGCGCGCGTGAACGAATTGCTCGACCTGTTCCATCTCGCACCGGCCGAGTTCGCGGACAAGCTGCCGCACGAACTGTCAGGCGGCCAGCAGCAGCGCGTCGGCGTCGCGCGCGCGCTCGCGGCCGAGCCCGCGATGCTGCTGATGGACGAGCCGTTCGGCGCGCTCGATCCGATCATCCGCAGCAAGGCGCAGGACGACCTGTTCGCGCTGCAGCGCCGCCTCGGCATCACGGTCGTGATCGTCACGCACGATATCGAGGAAGCGCTGAAGCTCGGCGACACGATCGCGGTGATGGACGGCGGCCGGCTCTTGCAGGTCGCTTCGCCGGCCGAGATTCTCGGCAAGCCGGCAGCCGGCGTCGTCGAGCAGCTCGTCGCGGGCGTCGACCGGCCGCTGCGCCTGCTCGCGCTGACGCCGATCGACTTGGTGGCGGAAGCCGGTCATGCCGACGGCGAACCGATCGCCGCGACGCGCACACTGCGCGATGCGGTGTCGGAGCTGCTGTGGCGCGGTGTCGATGTGCTGCCAGTGGAAGATGGCAACGGCCACAACACGCGCCGCATCACGCTCGATGCGATCCGCGCGCACGCCAGGAAGCCCGCATGACGACGCGCAGCAGCGTGCAGCCCAAGCGGTCGGCGCTTCTTGCGACCGTCGCACGCGCCGCCGCGCTCGCGCTGCTGCTCGTGCTGCTGTTGCGCCCCGCATCGCTGCAAGGATTGTTCGCGCCGTTCGCGGACAACGGCGCACCGGTCATCTACGATCGCGCGAGCCTGCTCGACCTCACACTCGCACATCTCGGCACGGTCGCGTTGTCGAGCGTGATCGGCACGATCGTCGCGGTCGCGGCCGGCATCGCGGTCACGCGGCCGTGGGGCGCGGATTTCCTGCCGGTCGCGCGCAGCGTCGTCGACATCGGCCAGACCTTCCCGCCCGTCGCGGTGCTCGCGCTCGCGGTGCCTGCCGTCGGCTTCGGATTGAAGCCCGTGCTGATCGCGCTCGTGCTGTATGGCCTGCTGCCCGTGTTCGAAAGCACGATCGCCGGGCTCGAGGACGTGCCGCGCGACGTCGTCGACGCCGCGCGCGGGATGGGCATGAGCGGCTGGCAGCAACTCGTGTCGGTCGAGCTGCCGCTCGCGTTTCCGGTGATCGTCAACGGGGTCCGGCTCGCGGTCGTGATCAATCTCGGCACCGCGACGATCGGCTCGACGGTCGCCGCGCGCGGGCTCGGCGACGTCATCATCGCGGGGCTGCAGACGTCGAACACCGCGTTCGTGCTGCAGGGCGGCGTGATCGTCGGGCTGCTCGCGGTGCTCGTCAGCGATGCGATCGGCGCGATTGCACGGGTAGCGGCCACCCGGCGCACGTAATGCGCGTGGGGACACATCCTGTCACGCACCGGTGCCTGTCAAAACGACCGACACGCAACGCCTGGCGACGTTCATCCGGACTCCGATGCGTGTCCGCGCAACGATTGTCTCGCTGCCCGACGCGGGTCGACACAAGCCTACATGCCGCTTTCATTCGAGCCAGCCTTCGACCACCTGCGGCAATTGGCCGATATACTAGGCGCCTTCCCATTCCCCGCACTCCACCATGCGACGGTTTCTCTGGCTGATCGTGCTTTCGCTCGGCATTGCGCAACAGGCATCGGCGCAGCAGGCGCCCGCACTGCCTGCGTTCGCGCCCGAAGCGGCCGCATCGGCACCGACCGCCGCATCCGCACCGCTCGCCGACGCCAACGATCAGCCGAACGAAGCAAACCGCCGCATCACGTCCTACCTGACGAAGAAATTCGGTGTCGCGCGGGAACGCGCCGCGAAGCTCGCCGATATCGTGAGCGTCACTGCGACGAAATATTCGCTGCCGCCCGCACTCGTTTACGCCATCATTTCGATCGAATCGCGCTTCCAGGAAAAGGCGCGCGGCCAGCATGGCGCGACCGGGCTGATGCAGGTCGTGCCGGCCGCGCACCGCGGCCTGGTGCGCAACGTGAAGGACCTGACCGAACCGAACGCGAACGTCGAAGTCGGCTCCGCAATTCTGTCGGGCTACGTGAAAGCGGCCGGCGGCAACGTGCAGGCCGGGCTGAAGAGCTACAGCGGCGGATCCAGTGCGTATGCGGCGAAGGTGATGCAGCGGGTCGAATCGTTCCGGTTCGTGCTCGAACCCGATGACGATGCGAAAGCCGCCAAAGCGCCGAGCGACACAAAGGGCCGCCTGATACCGGTCAGCGATACTTCCCCTCCTGCGTCGGCGCGCGTCAGTCAGTAAGCGCCCCCCTTTTGACGGTGCCGCGCATGCGCCACGCGATCCGACACACGATCCCCTTCCTTGCCGTCACCACGCTGGCAACCGGCCACGCTTTCGCCGAAGTCGATTGCGAACACCAGGGCCTGACGATGGACCCCGTGCGAGCCTGCATACTCGAAAACAACCATCAGGCCGTCGACCACGCGTATCAGTCGCTCGAGCGCAAGCTCAAACAGCGCAACCCCGATGCGGCCAGCGCGCTCGCGAAGTCGCAGGCCAGCTGGACCCGCTTCGCCGGCGACACCTGCGACTACGTGAAAGCCGCGAATCCTCAGCAGATGATCCCGAGCGACGCGTGGGTGAGCTGCTGGGTCGACTTCAGCCAGGCACGCGTGCGCATCCTGAAGAAATGGGAAGCGCAAGCGGACGCGCCGCCACCGGCGCAACAGTAACCGACGCGCCAAAAACCCTCACGCCTGCGCGAAATGCGCGCGCAGATACTCGATGAAAACCTGCGTCTTCGCGGGCAGCAAACGCGTTTCGGTCATCGCGAAGACGGGCACCAGCGCGCCCTCCCATTCAGGCAGCACGCGCCGCAGCCGGCCGGCGGCGACATCGTCGGCCACCACTTCCTCCGGCAACTGGATGATCCCCGCGTCATGCACGGCGAGTTGCCGGTTCATGCCCACGCTGTTCACGACGAACCGCCCACCCACCGGCACGTCGACCGCCTGCTCGCCGCGGCGCAGCGTCCACGCGGTGAGGCGCTGCACGCTCATGCACTGGTGCCGCGCCAGGTCGCCCGGTTCGAGCGGCTCGCCCGCGCGTTCGAGATAGCGCGGCGACGCATACAGATAGTTGCGGAACGTCGCGAGCCGCCGTGCGACGAGCTGCGAATCCGCGGATTCACCGATCCGGATCGCGACGTCGAACGGCTCGCTCACGAGGTCGACGCGCCGTGACGTCAGCTCGAAATCGAAGGTCAGCTTCGGGTAGCGGTTCGCGAATTCGACGATCAGCGGCGTCAGGTAGATCACCGCGAAATCGACCGGAAACGACGCACGCAGCACGCCCGCCGGTTCGGCCAGCAACCCGCCGAGCTGCTCGTGCGCGAGCCGCGCCTCGTCGACGATGCGCTTGCAGCGCTCGAAATACAGCTGCCCGGCTTCCGTCAGCTCGATGCGGCGTGTCGTGCGGTGCAGCAGCCGCAAGCCGATCGCCTTTTCCAGCGCGCCGATCCGCCGCGACAGCGTCGAATTCGGCATCCCCAGCGTGTCGGCCGCGCTGCGAAAGCCCTTCGCCTTCACGACTTCCACGAACAGCGCCATGTCGTTCAGCAGTTCCATATCGATTGCTCCACTAATGGATCAATGTTCTCCATGACACCCACTTTATCCCGAAAAAGGATCAATGGATGATTCCGGTATGGCGTCACGGCCGGCGCAACGTGCGCGACCCTCGCCCGATGCGGCACTCCCCGGTGCCGTCACCCGAACTTCGATGAGGAAATACGCGATGAAACATCTTTTCGTTCCCGCTCAAGCCGGCCAGGACGCGCCGCGCCTGTTCGCCCCGGTCCGCGTCGGCCGATACGACCTGCAGAACCGTCTGGTCATGGCACCGATGACGCGCAGCCGCGCCGCATTCGACGGCACGCCCGGCGCGCTGGCCGCCGAGTATTACGCGCAGCGCGCGGACCTCGGCCTGATCGTCAGCGAAGGCACGCAGCCGTCGGACGACGGCCAGGGCTACCTGATGACGCCCGGCATCTACACCGATGCGCACGTCGGCGGCTGGAAGACAGTCAGCGACCGCGTGCACGCTCGCGGCGGCCGGCTGTTCATCCAGTTGATGCACGTGGGGCGCATGTCGCACCCCGACAATACGCCGCATCATCGGCAGGGCGTCGCGCCTTCCGCGATCGCGCCGGGCGTGCCGATGTTCACGATGAAAGGGATGCAGGAGATTCCCGCGCCGCGCGCGCTGACGACGGACGAAGTGCGCAACACCGTGAACGACTTCCGCATCGCCGCGCGCCGCGCGATCGAGGCGGGTGCCGACGGTGTCGAGATCCACGGCGCGAACGGGTATCTGGTCCAGCAGTTCTTCGCGCCGAACGCCAACACGCGTACCGACGCGTACGGCGGCTCGATCGAGAATCGCGCGCGCTTCGCGATCGAGGTGGCCGAAGCGATCGCCGACGAGATCGGTGCGGACCGCACCGCGATCCGCCTGTCGCCGGGCACCACGCTGTGGGGCATCGACGAAGGCCCGGAAAGCGCCGGCCTGTATCGCTACCTCGCGACGGAACTCGACCGGCTCGGCCTCGCGTACCTGCACGTGATGCACGGGGGCGACGAGCCGCTACTCGCGGACCTGCGCGCACGCTGGAACGGCACGCTGATCGTGAACCGGCCGGGCCGCGCGCGTGACGCGATCGGCACGGATGTCGCGACGGGGCTCGCCGATCTCGAAGCGTATGGCCAGATGGTGCTCGCGAATCCGGATTTCGTGACGCGGCTGAAGACGGGCGCACCGATGAACGACGCGCAGCGCGACACGTTCTTCGGCGGCGATGCGCGCGGGTATGTCGACTATCCGGCGCTGGATGGGGCGGCTGCGGCCTGACGCTTCGGATCAGGGCGATCGCCGTGACACGCTGGAACGCATGTTGCGGCGATCGCCCGTGGAAAGCCCGATTTCAAAGCAGGTCGACGTTCACCCGGGACACCATGGGCGCAATACGCAGCACGCGGTCGGCCTGGGCACACACGTACTCCGAAATATTACCTACCCAGCCACGTTCGTCGCCCGCGTAAACATCGGACTTCGCCAATTCGGGGGCGAGCGTCCTCGCCAGACTTGCCATCTTCGACATTTCGCGCGCGACGAACGATGGCCGGATCTGCGTGCGATGTGCAAAATCCGCAAGAGCGAACGCGGTCAGTTCCTCCGTGCGAAAAACATCCCCGTAGGCCATCGCCATATCCTGGACGTATGCGTCGCCATACACGTTGACACAAACGAGGTCGTAAAGCGGCGCCGGTGCAAGCCCGCCACCGCTGACGAAAAACGAGATGTTCTTGCCATGCGCGTCGCTGTTGCCGATCAGCAGTTGCAGCAGTGCCCAGCGCAGCATTGCCGTGCGCGCGGCCGCCGGGGTCTCGAGGCACGGCGTCAGCGAGAACAGCTTCTCGAAGCTCACGCCTTCGCGAATATTGCGCACGTCCGCGTTGTTACCGAGGTTGCGTTCGTACTTGAGCGTCGCCGGCAAGTCCAATGCCTGGCATCCATCGATGACATGAAGGCGCCGCACCGCACTGACGCGCGTCGGATCGTCCGGCTCGGTCGTCACGATCCGATCGAAGCGCTCGATGAGCAAAATGGGTTCCGGGATGCGGCGAATCTCGACGGGCGCCACTGGCAGCCCCATTCGAGCGGCCAGCGTCATACAGAAATGCTCGTTGGCGACCATGAACGGCGCATGCGGGTTGCCCGACTCCGGCTTCAGGATGTGCGTGCTGCTGAGCGCCCCTTCGACGAGTGCAAATTGCTCCCCCTCGACCAGCACCTGCAGCTTGTCCTGATGGCCGGCAATCGACAGCCGGACCCGGCCGTCCCACACCGGAAAAGGGATCGTGTCGCGCTTGCGAATGCGGTCGGTCAACTCCTCCGCGGATATCACGCGACGTTCCGACTCGAGGGCATCCGGTGCCTGCGCGCGCGCTCCGTCGTCCGGCAGGAAACTCAGCGCGCCGACCGGCTCCTTGCCGAGCATCCGGATCAGGCCGAACACGTTGTCCTTCGATAGCTGATACATCGCCGCGGCCACTTCGAGCGCACGCCCCTCGGGCAACAAATTGCCGATGAAGCGCTGCACCGCACCCACGGGAAGCGAACGACCGTCGAGCGGAATGCACGGCGACAACGCGAACGCATCAGCGCGCGCCTGCCACGTCGGGTCATACGAAAAACCGTAGTCATCCTGACGGGCGTCGTAGGTCAGTTGCCCGACGAGCGAACCGTTGGTCGAGATGCGCAGGCGATGAACCATCACGCGCCTTCCCTCGACCCCGCCAGAACAGTCGGCTCAGCCAGTTCATGCAGCGCCTTGCGCGCGACGGGCACGTCGCGTTTCGGTACGACGAGCAAATTGAGCCCTAGACCGTCGAGTACCTTGAACAACTTGTCGAGGCTCACTGCCCGGCCGTTTTCGAGCCGCGACAGCACATCCTTGGAGACGCCGAGCATATCGGCCGCGTCGTCGATCCGCATCTGGTTCTGCGCCCGCCGGTTGCGGACGAGCGCCCCCAACGCCGCGAGATCCTGCGCAAGCGGGTCGGGTGATGCAATCGGGCGGGGTAAGGTGCGGGCCATAATTCCGAGATACCAGGAACAAAACACCGACGAACGTGTATCGACGGCATTGTTACGAGAATATCGGAATTATAGGCTTGAACGCCGATGAAGGCCAATTGTTCTCATATTTCAGGAATAAATGCCAACACACTCAAGGTTGACACATTATTCTCATATTTCAGGAACTATACAGGCCAACAAGTGCCACGCTGGCGGCCGACCGGCATCGTGGCGACGCGCTCGTCGACCGCCTCTCCCCCATCAAAACTGCCCCGCCGCCCCCGTCCACCGTAGATAATCGCCGCGCGTCCAGTCGAGCGACACGCCGACCCGCTTCGTGCCCGGCCGGATCTTCGGCTTGTACACCGACAGCGTCAGCGACTCCAGCGCCGGCCATTCGCGGAACGACAGCACCGCGATATCGGCCACCAGCGTCTCCAGCAACCGCGTATGCGGCTTGTGCGACAGGAACGCGGCAAGGCGCGCGCAATAGCCGTCGTAATCGATCCACTCGCCCTGCTCGCTCGGTTCGCAGCGATAGCCGAGCCGCGCATCGATCACGATCGGCTGCGGCGCTTCATGCTCGTGCGCATGAATGCCGATCCGCGCGGGCACCTTCAGTTCGTCGACGAACACGCTCCAGCCGCACCCGCGCAGGCGCGGCGCGTCGATCGCCACGAACGGTTCGTCGAACGGCTTCATGATGCAAGCGGCGCCGCGGCGTCGAGCATGATGCGCACGAAGTAGTCGGCGAAGCTGCGACGCAGGACGATCTCGAACGCATCGTCACCGGTCGGGATCAGCATGATCGACGACTTGAAGTAGTGCGACTGCGCGCACTGGCCCGGCTTGAACGCGCGCGGATGGAGATCGAGCGGGCAGCCGCGTGCGAGCACGTCGCGCACGCGTTCGCCGCTGATCTCGACAACCGTGTAGCCGCTGCCGACATCGACGGCCGCCGCATACGAACCCTGCACGGCCTCCGCAAGCTGCGCCTCCAGCACGCCGGCCTGCACCGGCCCGTTCGAGCGCACGAGCCATTCGTCCGGGCCGAGCCACAGCACGTCGTACTCGGCGCCGCGCGCGACCGTGTTCGGCGCAGCGGGCGGCCGGCAGCCGACCACGCGCTCGAACGCGCTCACGAACGCCGGATCGCTCAACTCGCCACGCACGTTGACGAGATCGAGGAACGGCCGCTCGCGCAGCGTGAACTTCTTCGAGGCGCGCGCCTGGTGCGGCTTCAGCACGTCGGCCGCGCCGACGAACGGCGATTCAAGCGTCACGCCGCCCGCGCCCGCCACCTGCGTCTGGTTTCTGGTTTCATTCCACATGCTGACGCACCCCTTCGGTATCGTAGAAAACCGGGCTCGAGATCTTCGCGGTGATGCGCTTGCCGTTGGCCAGCGGAATCACGACACTCTCGCCCATCTTGTTCAGGCCGCCCTTCACCACCGCGAGCGCGATCGAGCGCTTCAGGATCGGGCTGTAGTAGCTCGACGTCACATGGCCGATCATCGGCGTCGGATCGACCGCCGACACCTGCGTGTCCTTCGCGACGATCTGCGCGCCTTCCGGCAGCACGAACTGTTCGTCCTCGGTCAGCAGGCCGACGAACTGCTTGCGGCCTTCCTTCGCGGTATCCGAGCGCGTGAGCGAACGCTTGCCGAGGAAGTCCTTCGACTTCGCGACGAGCCCGCCCATCCCGAGGTCGTACGGCGTGATCGAGCCGTCGGTATCCTGGCCGACGATGATGTAGCCCTTCTCCGCGCGCAGCACGTGCATCGTCTCGGTGCCGTACGGCGTGATGTCGAACTCGGCACCGGCCGCCATCAGCGCTTCCCACACCGCGCGGCCCGCATTCGCCGGCACGTTCACTTCATAGGCCAGCTCGCCCGAGAAGCTGATCCGCATCACGCGCGCCTTCGCGCCCGCGACGGTGCCGTTCCGGTAGCTCATGAACGGGAACGCTTCGTTGCCGAAGTCGATGTCCTGGCACACCTTCTGCACGACCTTGCGGCTCTTCGGGCCGACCACCGCGAACGTCGCCCAGTGATCGGTGACCGACGACAGCCGCACCTTCATGTCGGGCCATTCGGTCTGCAGCCAGCGTTCAAGCCACGTGAGCACGCGCGCCGCGCCGCCCGTCGTGGTCGTCATCATGAAATGCTGGTCGGCGAGGCGCACCGTCACGCCGTCGTCGAACACCATCCCGTTCTCGTCGAGCATCAGCCCGTAGCGGCACTTGCCCACTTCGAGCTTGTTCCACGGGTTCGTGTACATCCAGTTCAGCAGCTTCACCGCGTCCGGGCCCTGGATGTCGATCTTGCCGAGCGTCGATGCGTCGAGGATGCCGACGCTGTTGCGCACCGCCAGGCATTCGCGCTTCACGGCCGCATGGAGATCCTCGCCGTTCTTCGGGAAGTACCACGGCCGCTTCCAGTTGCCGACGTCCTCGAACAGCGCGCCGTGCTCGACGTGCCACTCGTGCACGCAGGTCTTGCGGATCGGGTCGAGGAAATCGCCGAGCTCGCGGCCCGCGAACGTGCCGAACGACACGGGCGTGTAGTTCGGGCGGAACGTCGTCGTGCCCGTTTCAGGAATCGTCTTGCCGAGCGCGCCCGCGAGGATCGCCATCCCGTTGATGTTGCCGAGCTTGCCCTGGTCGGTGCCGAAGCCCATCGCCGTATAGCGCTTCACGTGCTCGACCGACTCGAAGCCTTCGCGTGCGGCCAGCAGAATGTCCGCGGCCGACACGTCGTTCTGGAAGTCGACGAACTGCTTCGGCCCGCGCGCCGCGGCTTCGCGGCTGCCGACCAGCCACAGCGGCTGCAGTGCGCCTTCGACGGCTTCCGCGACCTGCGGTGCGACCGCGCGCTGCTCAGCCGTGAAGCCCGCCGCCTTCGCGGCCTCCACGCCCGCATCGACCGCGAGCCGCAGCGCGCGCGCCAGGCCGAATTCGCCGGCTGCGGCACCAATGCTCGCTTCCGCCTGCACGGGCTTGCCCGGCAGGAAGCAGGCCTTCTCGTCGTTCCAGCAGGCCTTGCCGCCCGACTGCGCGAACAGGTGCAGCACCGGGCTGAAACCACCCGACATCGCGACGAGGTCGCACGGCAGCGTCTGCAGCTTGCCGCCCACCTGGCCGTTCGAGAGCGACGCGACGTCGACCGACGATACGCGCCACTTGCCGGATGCGCCCGTCACGACCGCGCCGCTCATCACCGTCACGCCCTGCCGCTTCGCGGCGGCCGGCAGCGCACCGTTCGACGACGCGCGCGAATCGACGACCGTCACCTTCGCGCCGCACGCCTTCAGGTCGAGCGCGGTCTGGTAGGCGCGATCGTTGTTCGTGAACACGACCGCGTTGCGGCCCGGCAGCACGCCGAAGCGATGCACGTAGGTGGACACCGCACCGGCGAGCATCACGCCCGGCAGGTCGTTGTTGCCGAACACGATCGGCCGCTCGTGCGCGCCGGTCGCGAGGATCACGCGCTTCGCGCGGACCTTCCACAGCAGCTCGCGCGTACCCTTGCGCATCGACACCGGCAGGTGATCGGTCAGGCGCTGCGTGACCGTCACGAGGTTGTGGTCCTGATAGCCGAACGCGGTGCTGCGCGACAGGATCGTCACGTCGGGCAGCTTGCGCAGCTCGGCCTCGATCTTCTCGACCCATTGCAGCGCGGGCTTCGCGTCGATCTCGGCGCGGCACGACAGCAGGCTGCCGCCGAGTTCGCGCTGGTCGTCGACGAGGATCACGCGCGCGCCGGCCGTGGCGGCCGCATGCGCGGCGGCGAGGCCCGACGGGCCACCGCCGACGACGAGCACGTCGCAGTGCGCGTAGCACTTGTCGTAGCGATCGGCGTCGAGCGCTTCCGGCGCCTTGCCGAGGCCGGCTGCTTCACGGATCTTCTCTTCGTACTTCGGCCACATGTTGCGCGGCCACATGAAGGTCTTGTAGTAGAAGCCGGCCGGCAGGAAGCGCGACAGCTTCTGGTTGATCGCGTACTTGTCGTTCTCGAGCGTCGGCTCCGCGTTCACGCTGGACGCGACGAGCCCCTGATACAGCTCGATCTCGGTCGCGCGCGCGTTCGGCACCGTGTACGGGCCCGATTCGAGCTGCACGACGGCATTCGGTTCCGCGACGTCGGCCGTCACGATCCCGCGCGGACGGTGGTACTTGAAGCTGCGCGCGACGAAGTGCACGCCGTTCGCGAGCAGCGCGGACGCGAGCGTGTCGCCCTGGAAGCCTTGATACGTGCGGCCGTTGAACGTGAACGTCAACGGAATCGCGCGATTGATGCGGCCACCGGTGCCGAGGCGGTCTTTCTGGCTCATTTGCTCGTGCCCTCTTCGTGTGCGTTGCCGGCAGCTTCGCCGAACTTTTCGTAGCCCTTGATATCGTAGGTCACCGTGTCGCGCGTGGCCTTGAACCAGCGGCGACAGCCCTGCGCGTGCAGCCACTGCTCCTTGTGCAGCCCGCGCTTGTTCTCGCGCATGAACACGTACTCGCCCCATTCGCGGTCGGTCATATTCTCGTTCGCAACCGGGCGCACGATGTCGGCTTCACCGCCGCACGTGAACTCGGATTCGGCGCGCGGCCCGCACCACGGACATTCGATCAGCAACATGTTTCCTTCTCCTTCAGTGCGGGGGTTAGTGCGCGACGGCGGCAGCGCCGTGCTCGTCGATCAGGTGGCCCGTGTAGAAACGGTCGAGCGCGAACGGCGCGTTCAGCGGATGCGGTTCGTCGCGGGCGATCGTGTGCGCGAACACCCAGCCCGAGCCGGGCGTCGCCTTGAAGCCGCCGGTGCCCCAACCGCAGTTGAAATAGAGGCCCTTCACGTCGGTCTTGGTGATGATCGGGCACGCGTCCGGCGACACGTCGACGATGCCGCCCCACTGGCGGTTCATCCGCACGCGCGAGAACACCGGGAACATCTCGACGATCGCCTGCAGCGTGCTTTCGATGATGTGGAAGCTGCCGCGCTGGCCGAAGCCCGTGTACTGGTCGATGCCCGCACCGATCACGAGGTCGCCCTTGTCGGACTGGCTGATGTACGCGTGCACCGCGTTCGACATGATCACCGAGTTGACGACCGGCTTGATCGGCTCGGACACCAGCGCCTGCAACGGGTGGCTTTCGATCGGCAGGCGCACGCCGGCCATGTCGGCGAGCGTCGTCGTGTTGCCGGCTGCGACCACCGCAACCTTCTTCGCCTTGATGAAGCCCTTCACCGTATCGACGCCGACGACTGCACCGCCTTCGCGGCGAATGCCCGTCACCTGGCAGTTCTGGATGATGTCGACACCCGCGCGGTCGGCGCCGCGCGCGAAGCCCCAGGCCACCGCGTCGTGACGCGCCACACCTGCCCGGCGCTGGATCGATGCGCCGAGCACCGGATAGCGACTGTTCAGGTTGATGGTCGGCTCGATTTCCTTGATCTGCGCGGGCGTCAGGAATTCAGCGTCGACGCCGTTCAGCCGGTTCGCGTTCACGCGACGCTCGGTGTCACGCACGTCCTGCAGTGTGTGGGCCAGGTTCATCACGCCGCGCTGGCTGAACATCACGTTGTAGTTCAGGTCCTGCGACAACCCTTCCCACAGCTTCATCGCCTTCTCGTACAGCGCGGCCGATTCGTCCCACAGATAGTTCGAGCGCACGATCGTCGTGTTGCGCGCGGTGTTGCCGCCGCCGATCCAGCCCTTCTCGAGAATCGCGACGTTCGTGATCCCGTGCTCTTTGGCGAGGTAGTACGCGGTCGCGAGGCCGTGGCCGCCGCCGCCGACGATCACGACGTCGTATTCCTTCTTCGGTTCCGGGCTCTTCCACTGCTTTTCCCAGTTCTCGTGATACGAGAGGCCGTTGCGGAACAGGCTGAATATCGAGTAGCGGCTCATGTTAGTGATCCTTCGTTTAGCATTCGATGACGTTCACGGCCAGACCGCCGCGCGACGTTTCCTTGTATTTCGTCTTCATGTCGGCGCCCGTCTCGCGCATCGTCTTGATGACCGAATCGAGCGACACGTAGTGCTGGCCATTGCCCTTGAGCGCCATCCGCGATGCGTTCAGCGCCTTGATCGCGCCCATCGCGTTGCGCTCGATGCACGGGATCTGCACGAGCCCGCCGACCGGGTCGCAGGTCATCCCGAGGTTGTGCTCCATGCCGATCTCGGCGGCGTTCTCGACCTGGTCGGGCGTGCCGCCCATCACCGCGGCGAGCGCGGCGGCGGCCATCGAGCACGCGACGCCCACTTCGCCCTGGCAACCGACTTCCGCACCCGAGATCGACGCGGTTTCCTTGTAGATGATCCCGATCGCCGCGGCCGTCATCAGGAATTCGACGATGCCGGCTTCGTTCGAGCCCGGCACGAACTTCACGTAGTAGTGCAGCACCGCGGGAATCACGCCGGCCGCGCCGTTGGTCGGCGCGGTGACGACACGGCCGCCCGCCGCGTTCTCCTCGTTGACGGCCATCGCATACAGGTTGACCCAGTCGAGCATCGACAGCGGATCGCGCAGCGATTCCTCCGAGCGCTCGCGCAGGCGGGCATTCAGCTCGGCCGCGCGGCGCTTCACGCGCATCGGGCCCGGCAGGTCGCCCTCGACCTTGCAGCCGCGCTCGACGCACGCGGCCATCGTGCGCCAGATCGCGAGCAGCCCGGCGCGCACTTCGTCGGCGGGACGCAGCGCGCATTCGTTGCGCATCATCAGCTCGGCGATCGACAGCCCGTGCTCGCGACACTGGCGCATCAAGTCGTCGCCGGTGCGAAACGGATACGGCACCTCGACCGCCGCACGCACGCCGTTCACGCGATCGCCGTCGCGGTTCACGACGAAGCCGCCGCCGACCGAGTAATACTCTTTCTCGACGAGCAGCTGGCCGTGCTCGTCGAAGGCCTGGAAGCGCATGCCGTTCGGGTGCACGATGCTCGTGCCGCTCATCAGCTTGCGATAGAAGCCGATGTGCTCCTTCTCCTCGAAGCGGACGGTCTGCTTGCCGAGCAGCGACAGCGATTTCTCCGCGCGGATCGCGGCAAGCCGCGGCTCGATCAGGTCCGGGTCGATCGTGTCGGGCAGGTGGCCCTCGAGGCCGAGCAGCACGGCCTTGTCGGTACCATGGCCCTTGCCGGTCGCGCCGAGCGAGCCGTATAGTTCGACCCGCACGCGGCGCACGAACCCGAGCAGGTTCGCGTCCTCCACGTGCGACGCGAAGCGGCACGCGGCGATCATCGGGCCGACCGTATGCGAACTGGACGGGCCGATGCCGATCTTGAACAGGTCGAAGACGCTGACGTTCATCTGGCTTCCTCTGGGTGGGACACACGTGAAATGACGTTGGCGCCAGTACATCAAAGCGTAAAATCGGCCGATAGAACAAAAACGGCATCGGCGTGGGATACCGCCGCCAAGCACCACTTCGGTGGCCCCGAAAGTGCGTTTTGGCGATGGTTGGCGACGGAAAACCACAAGTCGGGCCGGAACCGATCGGCGACGCTGGTTACATCCGCGCCGCCTGGCCCCGCCCGCTTGCCGTACCCGCATTACCCGTATCAACAGACTGAGTGAGACCGCCCGCCCGGCGTGAAGAGATTGGCCGCAATGACAACCGACGTCCCCGCTTCCCCCCTCGCAGAACCCGCGCCGCGGCGTATCCGCTTCGGCATCGTGCTGCTGCCGAACTTCACGCTGACGGCCTTCTCGGGCTTCGTCGACATGCTGCGGCTGTCGGCGGACGACGGCGACTACAGCAAGCCCGTGCGCTGCGCGTGGAGCGTGATCGGCGAGACCCTCGCGCCGGTGCGCGCGAGCTGCGGGATCCAGATCACGCCGTGGGAAACCTTCGACGCGGCCGAGCCGTTCGACTATGTGGTGGTGGTCGGCGGGCTGCTGCATTCGGGCCCCCAGGCGGGCCCCGAGACGCTCGACTTCATCCGCCGCTCGGCGGCCGACGGCGCGACGGTGGTCGGCATCTGCACCGGCGTGTTCACGCTGATGCGCGCGGGCGTGCTCGACGGGCACCGCACCTGCGTGAGCTGGTTCCACTACTGGGATTTCATCGAGCGCTTTCCGGCCGCCGACCCGGATCTGCTGATCGCCGACCGGCTGTTCGTGATCGACCGGCGCCGCATCACCTGTTCAGGCGGCCGTGCGTCGATCGACGTCGCCGCCGCGATCCTGCTGCGTCATTTCGATCACGCGACCGTGCAGAAGGCGCTGCGCATCCTGCTGGTCGGCGAGATGCAGAAAGGCAATGCGCCGCAGCCGCATCCGCCAGGGCTCGAACCGGCCACGCATCCGAAGGTCAAGCGCGCGATTCTCCTGATGGAACAGCATGTCGGGCGTGCGCTGTCGCTCGACGAGCTCGCGAGCAAGCTGGATTTGTCCACGCGGCAACTCGAGCGGCTGTTCAAGGCGGAAACGGGCAAGAGCCCGCAGGCGTTCGCGAAGCAGGTGCGGCTGCGTACGGCCGCATGGCTGCTGACGAGCTCGGATCGCACGGTGGCCGATATCGCATCGAGCTGCGGGTTCGCCGATGCGTCGCACCTCGGGCGCGAGTTCCGCAAGCAGTACGGCGTGCCGCCGGCGACGTATCGGGAACGGGGGGGTGACGTGGCGGAAGCCGGTGCGGCGGCGGAGGAGAACGAGCCGTTATCTCAAACCCCGCTCATTTCCTCCGACTGAACGCGGTCGATTATTCAGGCCGAGTGCATCACGCAACCATGTTGGCAGCGACTGCCGATTCATTTCGGCAGTGCGTGAATGACGGCATGTCGCGGAATGGATTATTCGAATATCGCGCGCTTCCGGCGATTGGACCGTTTCGTGCGCGCGATGCAAACGAGACGCTATCGCACAGCGGGCCCGAGATCATAGGTCTTCTGCAGGTCGCCGAAAGTCACGATCACCTTCGATGCCTTCCCGCGCTTGATGACGAACACATTGTTGTTGATCACGCCCGTGGTGGGCATCATGCCGGGCGTCCGGTCTTCGCTCGACTCGATACTCAACGTGAGTGAATCGCTTCCGCCTGGCGCATCGGGCACCGTCCGAACCGTGTCCGCATACCCGCGGTCGAGGAACGACTGGTGCGAAATCACCAACAACAGATCATCCGGCCCCGGGTTGATGTCGGGCGGCAGCTGCGCGGTCCCGTAGTTCGCCGTCCGGAAGCCACGCAAGTCGTCCGGCGAACGAACGACCGTCAGGTAGGTGTTCAGCCCAAGAATCAGGAACGCGCTATCGCCCTTCGTCTGCTGGCCTTGCGCATCCTCCTTGATCGCGTGAGGCGCCGTGTTCACGTCGCCGGCGGATGGCAATGGTAGCCCCGGCACGGTGAGCGACGTGAATTGACCCGCCGGCGAATAATTGACCGGCGTGTCGTGCCTGCTGCACGCCGCCAGCATGACCGCGAGCGCGATCCAGACAGCGCGAAAAGATACGCCTTCGAATTTGAACGGCACGAACGTCTCCCGAACACCTTTCCTGTTTTGTTGCCCCATCGCATGCCGCGGCTTGGCGAACACCGATCGCAAGCGAATTGAATAAAAGCCGATTGGAAATCTGGCCACCTATTCACCGGAATTCAGGGCTTTATACCATGCGGCGATTTTGGATCGAGCGTCACGGAAAACCCGAGACGGCTCCAATGGAAATGGCGAATCCGCCGAATCGATCAAGACAATTGGACGCGGATCATCGGTACGCTGCCCGAAGGGCTCGATGATCGGGTATCGGCCGGGGTGCTTCGGCCGGTCCCGTACCGGGGATTCCGCCATCGAAAACCGTGCGTCACGGTCCCATCGCTACCGATACGACACCTGCCGCCCCCCAAGACCCGAACGCTCGACGCCCGTTAGCTTGATTTGGAACCGGTTTCAATCAATTTAACCGGCGTTGCACTCCGTTAACCGAGGGTTATCCCGGATGCTGTCGCCTCTCCAAATTTGTATGATGACCACATAACCTGACAAACCAGAGCACCATGTTCGAGAAAATTCCCGCCCGTGCGATGAGCGACCATGTCGCGCAGCAACTGCTCAAGCAGATCGAAGTCGGCAGTTTCTCCACCACCGGCAAGCTGCCGACGGAGGCCGTGCTCGCGCAGGAATTCGGCGTGAGCCGCACCGTGATTCGCGAAGCGATCTCGCGGCTGAAGAACGAAGGCGTGGTCGAGCCGCGCCAGGGCAGCGGCGTGTACGTGAACCAGCACGGCGCGATCCGGCCGCTGCGGATCGACTACGCGGAAGCGGTCGAGGCCACGTCGCTGCCGCACCTGCTCGCGGTGCGCCGCGCGATCGAGGCCGAGGTCGCGGCCGAAGCCGCGTTGAATCACACCGATGAAGACATGGCCGACATCGACGACGCGCTGCGCAAGATCGACGATGCAGTCGCCGAAGGGCGCGACGGCGTCGCGGAAGACGTCGCGTTCCACCGCACGATCGCGGCCGTCACCGGCAACCCGTATTTCCTGAAAACGCTGCAGTTCCTGAACCAGTACCTCGAAGCCGGCGTGAAGGTCACGCGGCGCAACGAAGCGACGCGCGAGGACTTCTCGCGCCAGGTGCGCGAGGAACACGCGGCGATCGCCGACGCGATCCGCGCACGCGACCCGATGGCCGCACGCAACGCGGCACGCACGCACATGTACAACGCCGCCCGCCGTCTCGCGGAAGCCGGCATCTGCTGAACCCGGCGGCGGCCGCGCCGCCCCTCTCCCGAATCGATCAAGGTTGACCATGTCACGAAATGTTGGAGTCATCGGCCTCGGCGCGATGGGCCTCGGCGTCGCCCGCTCGCTGCTGCGCGCCGGCCTGCGCGTGCACGCATGCGACGTGCGCGACACCGTGCTGCAGGCATTCGCCGCCGAAGGCGGCATCGCCTGTGCGACGCCGGCCGAACTCGGCGCGCAGTGCGACGTCGTCGTCACGCTCGTCGTCAATGCCGCGCAGACCGAAACGGTGCTGTTCGGCGAGCACGGCGCGGTCGCGGCGATGAAGCCGGGTGGCGTCGTGATCGCCAGCGCGACCGTCGCGCCCGAACTCGCGGTCGCGCTCGGCGCGCGCATCGAGGCCGCCGGCCTGCAGATGCTCGATGCGCCGGTGTCGGGCGGCGCCGCGCGCGCGGCCTCCGGCGAGATGACGATGATGACGTCGGGCCCGGCCGCCGCGTACGCGGGCTGCGAGGACGTGCTCGCCGCGATCGCCGGCAAGGTCTATCGCCTCGGCGAAGCGCACGGCATCGGCTCGAAAGTGAAGATCATCAACCAGTTGCTGGCCGGCGTGCATATCGCGGCGGCGGCCGAGGCGATGGCGCTGGGCTTGCGCGAAGGCGTCGATGCCGACGCGCTGTACGACGTGATCACGCACAGCGCCGGCAATTCGTGGATGTTCGAGAACCGCGTGCCGCACATCCTGAACGGCGACTACACGCCGCTGTCGGCCGTCGACATCTTCGTGAAGGATCTCGGCCTCGTGCTCGATACCGCGCGACGCAGCAAGTTCCCGCTGCCGCTGTCGGCCACCGCGCACCAGATGTTCATGAGCGCGTCGAGCGCCGGCCACGGCGGCGAGGACGATTCCGCCGTGATCAAGACGTTCCCCGGCATCACGCTGCCGCCTGCCCGCTGATTCGACCGACGCTCCTGCCATGACCGCTTCCGCTTCCCGTCCCCTGCTCGGCTGCATCGCCGACGATTTCACCGGCGCGACCGATCTCGCGAACATGCTCGTGAAGAGCGGCATGCGCACCGTACAGACGATCGGCGTGCCCGCCGACGGCGCCGCCGACACCACGCTCGACGCCGACGCGATCGTCGTCGCGCTGAAGTCGCGCACGATCCCGGCGGCCGACGCCGTCGCGCAATCGCTCGCTGCCTACGAATGGCTGCGCGCGCAAGGCTGCCGGCAGTTCTTCTTCAAATACTGCTCGACGTTCGATTCGACCGACGCGGGCAATATCGGCCCCGTCGCCGACGCGCTGCTCGATGCGGCCGGCGGCGGCTTCACGATCGCGTGCCCGGCATTCCCCGAGAACGGCCGCACGATCTATCGCGGCCACCTGTTCGTCGGCGACGTGCTGCTGAACGAATCGGGGATGGAGAACCATCCGCTCACGCCGATGAAGGACGCGAACCTCGTGCGCGTGCTGCAGCGGCAAACGCAGTCGCCGGTCGGCCTGATCCGCTACGACACGATCGCGCTGGGCGCGGCCGCCGTGCGGGCGCGGATCGACCAGTTGCGCGCGGAAGGCGCGCGCTTCGCGATCGCCGACGCGCTGTCGGATCGCGACCTCTACGTGCTCGGAGAAGCGTGCGCGGGCCTGCCGCTCGTCACCGGCGGCTCGGGCATCGCGCTCGGCCTGCCCGCGAATTTCCGTCGCGCGGAGCAACTGCCCGAACGCGACAACGCGGCGTCGCTGCCGCGCATCGAAGGGCTCTCGACAGTGCTCGCCGGCAGCGCGTCGAAGGCCACCAACGCGCAGGTCGCCGCCTGGCGCGCCACGCGGCCGAGCTTCCGCGTCGATCCGCTCGCGGCGTCGCGCGGCGAACCCGTCGTCGACCAGGCGCTCGCGTTCGCGCGCGCGCACCTGCCGCAGCCCGTGCTGATCTACGCGACCGCGACGCCCGACGAAGTGAAGGCCGTGCAGCAGGCACTCGGCGTCGACGCGGCCGGCCATCTCGTCGAAGCCACGCTCGCGGCGATCGCGCGCGGCCTGCGCGACCTCGGCGTGCGCAAGTTCGTCGTCGCGGGCGGCGAGACCTCCGGCGCGGTCGTGCAGGCGCTCGACGTGAAGTCGCTGCAGATCGGCGCGCAGATCGATCCGGGCGTGCCGGCGACGGCCACCATCGACGCGCAGCCGCTCGGCCTCGCGCTGAAGTCCGGCAACTTCGGCGCGACGGACTTTTTCGACAAGGCGCTGCGCGCGCTGGATGGAGCCGCACGATGAGCGACGAAGCGAAACTGCGCGAAGAGATTTGCGTGGTCGGCGCGAGCCTGTATGCGCGCGGCCACGCGGTCGGCAGCGCCGGCAACATCAGCGCGCGCCTCGCCGACGGCTGGCTGATTACACCGACCGACGCATGCCTCGGCCGGCTCGACCCGAACGACATCGCGAAAGTCGGCCTCGACGGCCAGCACTTGTCTGGCGGCAAGCCGTCGAAGACGCTCGCACTGCATCGCGGCATCTACGCGCGCGACGCCGAAGCGAACGGCATCGTCCACACGCATTCGACGCACCTCGTCGCGCTGACGCTCGCGGGCGTGTGGTGCGACACCGACGTGCTGCCGCCGATCACGCCGTACTACGTGATGAAGGTCGGCCACGTTCCGCTGATCCGTTACCGCCGCCCCGGCGACTCGGCGGTCGCGGCCGAAGTCGCGGCGCTCGCCGACCAGGTACGCGGCGTGCTGCTCGAGCGCCTCGGCCCCGTGATGTGGGGGCCGTCGGTGTCGCACGCATCGTTTGCGCTCGAAGAGCTCGAGGAAACGGCGCGGCTGTGGCTGATGACGCACCCGAAACCCGAGCCGCTCGACGACGCCGCGCTCGACGAATTGCGCAACAGCTTCGGCGCGCGCTGGTAGCGACGCGCCCGGCAACGATTCCCATGCCCGCCGTGTGCGCGGGCCCTTCCGTCAGCACACACATGATCCGGCGGCGGTCGCGCCGCCGGCAGACAACACCCTGGAGACGACGATGACTGCTCTCGACGCGGCCGCTGGCCGCTCGCCCGCCGCGCCCGCCCATGCCGCGGAACTCGACCGCACCTACAAGAAAGTGTTCTGGCGCATCGTGCCGTTCCTGATGCTCTGCTACGTGGTCGCGTATCTCGACCGCGTGAACGTCGGCTTCGCGAAGCTGCAGATGTCGCAGGATCTCGCATTCAGCGAAACGGTGTTCGGGCTCGGCGCCGGCATTTTCTTTCTTGGCTATTTTCTTTTCGAACTGCCAAGCAATATGCTGATGCACCGGATCGGCGCGCGCATCTGGATCGCGCGGATCATGATCACGTGGGGCCTGCTGTCCGCGCTGTTCGCGTTCGTGAAGACGCCGACGCAGTTCTACGTGCTGCGCTTCCTGCTCGGCCTCGCGGAAGCCGGCTTCTATCCGGGCGTGATCCTGTATCTCACGTACTGGTTCCCGTCGCATCGCCGCGCGAAGATCATCGCGGTGTTCATGTCCGCGATCCCCGTGTCGGGCATCTTCGGCAACCCGCTGTCGGGCTGGATCATGGAGCGCTTCCACGGCGGCTCGGGCTTCCACGGCTGGCAATGGATGTTCATGATCGAAGCCGTGCCGGCCGTGCTGGTCGGCATCGCGACGATCCTGTATCTCGACAACAGCATCCGCAGCGCGAAGTGGCTCGACGAGCGCGAGAAGCAACTGCTGGAGGACGAGATCGCCGCGCAGCCGCAGGAACAGCAGAAGCACGGTCATTCGCTGAAGGCCGTGTTCTCGGACCCGCGCATGTGGTGGATGTCGCTGATCTACTTCGCGTTCGTCACGGGCCAGTACGGCCTCACGTTCTGGATGCCGACGCTCGTCAAATCGACCGGCATCACCGATACGTTGCAGATCGGCCTGCTGTCGGCCATTCCGTTCCTCGTCGCGATCGTCGTGATGAACCTGTTCGGCCACAGCGCGGACAAGCGCCGCGAACGCCGCTGGCACCTGATCGTGCCCGCGCTGATGGGCGCGGTCGGGTTTGCGGTCGCCGCGTCGTACTCGCACAATACAGCGGTGTCGATCGTGTTCCTGTCGCTCGCGGCCGGCGGCGTGCTGACCTGCGCCCCGCTGTTCTGGTCGCTGCCGACCGCGTTCCTCGCGGGCTCCGCCGCCGCGGCCGGGATCGCGATCATCAACTCGGTCGGCAACCTCGCCGGTTTCGCGAGCCCGTACGTGATCGGCTACCTGAAGGACGTCACGCACAGCACGGCGTCCGGCATGTACGTGCTCGCCGCGATGCTCGTGATCGGCGCGATCGCCGTGTGGCTCACGCCCGCGAAACTCGTGAACCGCTGATCTGCCGAACCGGCCGCCATTCGACGCGGGGTGCCGTGCGCCCCGCCCCATTCATTCACAGGACCCACTGCCATGCCACGCTTCGCCGCCAACCTCTCGATGATGTACACCGAGCATGCGTTCCTCGAACGCTTCGCCGCTGCCGCCTACGACGGCTTCAAGGCCGTCGAGTACCTGTTTCCGTACGACTTCGCCGCCGAGGACATCCGCGCGCGCCTCGACACGCACAACCTCGAACAGGCGCTGTTCAACGCGCCGCCCGGCGACTGGGCCGCGGGCGAACGCGGCACCGCGTCGCTGCCGGGCCGCGAGGACGAGTTCCGGCGCGGCATCGACCAGGCGCTCGACTATGCGCGCGTGCTCGGCAACAAGAAGCTGCACGTGATGGCCGGCATGGTGCCGCCGGGCGCCGACCGCGCCCGCCATCGCGACACCTACCTGTCCAACCTGCGGCACGCGACGCAGGCCGCCGCCGCGCAGGGCATCACGATCCTGATCGAGCCGATCAACCAGCGCGACATGCCCGGCTATTTCCTGAGCCGCCAGGACGACGCGCAGGCGATCTGCGCGGAAGTCGGCGCACCGAACCTGAAGGTGCAGTTCGACTGCTACCACTGCCAGATCGTCGAAGGCGATCTCGCGATGAAGCTGAAGCGCGACTTCGCGGGCATCGGCCATATCCAGATTGCGGGCGTGCCCGAGCGTCACGAGCCGGATCTCGGCGAACTCAACTACCCGTATCTGTTCGCGCTGATCGACGCGCTCGGCTACGACGGCTGGATCGGCTGCGAATACCGCCCGAAGGCCGGCACGTCGGAAGGGCTCGGCTGGCTCAAGCCTTATCTGTAATTCAAAGCATTCGAAGAGGGCAACTCAAATGAAAGTACTGATCACCGGCGGCGCCGGCTTTCTCGGCCAGCGTCTTGCGCGCAAGCTGCTCGAGCGCGGCGAACTGACCGGCCCCGATGGCCGGAGCCAGAAGATCGACGAGCTGGTACTGCTCGACGTCGTCGCAGGCAGCGATTTCGGCGACGCGCGCGTAACGTCGATCGTCGGCGACATCGCCGACCGCGCGGTGCTCGACAGCGCGATCGACACGCAAACCGGCGCGATCTTCCACCTCGCGGCAATCGTCAGCGGGCAGGCCGAGGCCGATTTCGATCTCGGCATGCGGATCAACCTCGACGCGTCGCGCATGCTGCTCGAAGTGTGCCGCGCGCGGGGCCATCGGCCGCGCGTCGTGTTCACGAGCTCCGTCGCGGTCTATGGCGGCGCACTGCCCGACGTCGTGCAGGACGACACCGCGCTGAACCCGCAATCGTCGTACGGCGCCGAGAAGGCGATCGCCGAACTGCTGCTGTGCGACTACGCGCGGCGCGGCTTCGTCGACGGCCGCGTGCTGCGGTTGCCGACGATCAGCGTGCGGCCGGGGCGCCCGAACGCGGCCGCGTCGTCGTTCGCGAGCGGCATCATCCGCGAACCGCTGAATGGCGAGGAAAGCGTGTGCCCGGTGCCCGGTACAACGCGGCTGTGGCTGCTGTCGCCGCGCGGCGCGATCGAAGCGCTCGTCGCGGGCTGCGAGATCGACAGCACGCAGCTCAGCAACAAGCGTGTGATCAATCTCCCCGGCATTTCGGTGTCGGTCGACGAAATGATCGCGGCGCTGCGCGAAGTCGCGGGCGACGAAGTCGTGAAGCTGATCCGCCATGTGCCGGACGAGCGCGTCGAGAAGATCGTCGGCAGCTGGCCCGGCCGCTGGGATACGTCGCACGCGGAAGCGCTCGGGCTGAAGGGCGACACGTCGTTCGCGGACGTGATCCGCAGTCATCTCGCCGACGAGCGACGCTGATCGCGCCGCCCGCCGCGCGGGCCCCGGCTGCCCGGTCGCATCAGTGCGGCCGGGCGGATTCCCCAATCGGCAACGGCGCGCGTTTCGTTCCGCCCGGCCGGTTCGCCGAACCGGCCGCCCACTGCCACGCCAGCAGGCCCGGCAGATAGAACAGCAGATCGCGTACGCGCCGTGCGCCGGCCAGCGCGAGACATGTCGGCGGGTCGAACCCGAGCAGCCCACCGATCAGCACGAACCCGCCCTCCTGCACGCCGAGGCCGCCCGGCATCAGGAACGCGATGCTGCTCACGAGCTGGATCAGCGCCTCGATCGCGAGCGCCTGCGCGAATGTCGGCTCCGCGCCGAGAAAATACAGCGCGAGCCAGATTTCCAGCGCATAGCCGACGAACTGCAGCGTCTGCCAGATCGCGAGATAACGCACGACGATGCCGGTCTTTCTCCAGATCATCCGGATCGACTGATCGGTGCGCGCCGACTCGCCGACCAGCGCCACCACCTTGCCGCTCGTGACGCGGTTGATCACGCGCATCGCGCGTTCGAACGGCCGCGCATGCTGCACCAGCGCGAACAGCAGCAGCACCGGCACCAGCGCGGCCATGCCGATCGCGAGGTTGCCGGCCACCCGCGCGGCATCCGACGACACGTGCTCGAGCACATAGCCGATCGCGACCAGCGCGAACACCAGCTGGCTGATCAGCGTCAGCTGCATGTCGGCGACGAGGCTGGCCACGACCGTTGCCGGCCGCACGCCCGCCTGCCGCAACAGGCCGAACGACACGATCTCGCCGCCGATCCGCGCGACCGGCAACAACCCGTTGATCGATTCGCGGATCCACACGAGCTTCAGCATCGTCGCGAACGACGGCCGGCGCGGGCCGCGGATCAGCATCCGCCAGTCCCATGCGTTCGCGAGCATCGGCAGGATGTGCGCCAGCGCCGCGAGCAACAGCCCCGCGCCGGCGATCTGCAGGCGATGCAGGATTTCCAGCGGATGCTCGCGCCAGATCAGCCACACGGCGAGCGCGAGCCCGCCCAATGCCGCCACCTGCCCCGCATGACGGAGCCGTGCGTCGCCCCGCGCGGCGTTCCGCTCCGCGGCATCGGCGCCGGGGTTCGTCTGCATCGTCATGATTCGCTCACCGGCGACAGCAGACCTTCCCGGTCGACGCGAAAGCGCGTGCCGCGCCACACGACATGCGACGAGAAGAAGCTCGACACGAACACGAAGAACTGCAGGAGATCGACGAACGGCAGCCAGAGCGCGCCGCGCAGGCCCGCGCCGGTCGCCCGGCTCGTCTTCAGCATCAACAGCGCCCGTGCGGCGAGCGCGGCGGCCGTCAGCCCGCACGCGGCGGTCGTGCCGCCGGAGAACAGCAGCGCCAGCAGCGCGAGCGGCACCGGGTGCATCAGCACCGAGCCGGCATGGCCGAGCCGGTCCGCCGCGCGGATCGTGCAACTCCAGCGCAATTCGTGTGCGTACAGCTTCGCGAACGTCTCCTCGACGCACGCATGCCCGACGACGAACGGCGGAATGACGACCTGCGCGCCCACCTGCCGCACCGCTTCGCCCAGCGCGTGATCCTCGGCCAGATGATGCGCGAAACGCGCGAGCCCGCCGATGCGTTCGAGCGTCGCGCGCGTGATCGCAATCGTCTGACCAAAGCACGGACGCGCGCGCCCGATGAAGAGCCCGGTGATCACGCCCGGCAGGAAATGGTAGTTCGTCATCGCGACGGCGACACCGGGCCAGAAGCCCGGCGATGCGATGCCGCGATACACGCTCGTCACGATGCCGACATCCGGCTGCTGCAGCGCGCCGACGACGGCGCGCAAATAATCGCGCTCGACCAGCACGTCGCTGTCGGCGAGACAGAGCACCGAATACTCCGCGTGTTCGAGCATGTTCACGAGATTGGCGATCTTGCGGTTCGGCCCGTACAGCCGCGCATCCGCGACGACCTTGATGTTCGCATCAGGGTAGCGTGCACGCAGCGTCTCGACGGCCGCAAGGGCTTTATCGTTCGCATCGTGCACGCCGAACAGGTGCTGGACCGGCCCCGGATAATTCTGTACGAAGAAGCTTTCAAGATGCTGTACGAGCTGCCACTCGTCGCCGTGCAGCGGCTTCGCGACGGTGACGCCCGGATAATCGCGCGGCTCGGCCGCCGCCCGGGAAAAGAACCGGCCGACCAGCACGCTGGCCGTCACCGTGTATGCAATGCCCAGTAACACGCCCAGCCCGCAGACGATCGACATTGCCCCGGCCAGCGCGCGCAGCACATGCAGCAAAACCATGCTTCTCCCCAGTGGTGACCCGTGCGACCACGACACCCGGGAGCCGCCGCGCGCACGCGGGTTCACCCGTGCGCGCCGCCGTATCGATTCCCGTGGAGCCGGATGTGAAGGACGACCAAGCGACGATACGCGCATTCAGATGACACAACTACCGTGCGGCGATCGATTCCTGTCACGCGCACGTAGCCGCATGCGACCGCGGCCCGGAACGCGACGTCGGCAAGCTTGCGGGCCGAAAGGATCGCGGTGGCGACCGCGATGACGGCCCAGACGCGAAACGTCATCGTGGCGAAAAATGCTTCGGGTACGCGCCACGCAAGCAGCGACACCAGCACGAAACACTGAATGAACATGCCGGCCAGTGCGGCGATCAGCAGGTGGGCGCGCCATCGCTCGATCGTCGAAGATGCCATGGTGAAGAGTCTCCCGTGCGGACGACCGGTATCGGTCTGAAAGATTCGAAAGGTCGCGTGGGTCAGGATCAGGACAAGCGAAAAACCAGCGGAGTCCGATTGTGGCGACGCCTGCTTAACGTTTCGTTAAGGAAGCCACCGTAGAATCCACCCGACCGATACCGTCCCCGTCGTCCGCAGGAGTCTTCATGTCCATGCCCGCCCGATATGACACCGTTGCGCGCTTTCTTCACTGGCTGATCGTTGCGCTGATCGTCGCGCAATTTGCGATCGGCTGGACGATGCCCGACGTACATCGCGACACGCAGCCCATCGGCCTGATCGCCGCGCACCTGCTCGTGGGCACCGCGCTGCTCGCCGCGATGGCTTGCCGCGTGCTGTGGCGCGCGACGCATCGCCCGCCCGCGAGCGACCTGCCGCCCGCCATGCGTGCGCTGTCGGGCGTCACGCATTTCGCGCTCTACGCGCTGCTGATCGCGGTGCCGCTGCTCGGCTGGATCAACGCGTCGTCGCGCGCATGGGGCGTGACGCTACTCGGGATCGTGCCGTTGCCCGCGCTGTCGGCGGCCGGCTCCGGATTCGGCCACGCGATGGGCGACGTGCACGGCATCCTCGCCTGGGCACTGTTCGGCGGTATTTGCCTGCACGTGGCCGCCGCACTGGCTCACCGCTTCGTGCTGCGCGATCAGGTCGTGCAGCGCATGATGCCCTGGTGATCGCCACGCTGGCGGCACGGCATGCCATCGCGCGCATGAACCGGGTTGCCGCCGACGCCGATACCGTCTTCCGTTCCGGTTCATCGCGCGATCGACCTGCCTGCCCATCTGGCGCGGCTGGCCAGATGGTCGCGACGCCGCACGAAGCGGCGCGCGATGACCGGCATCGCTGCCGGCGCCCTTCTGCCGCGTCGGGCGGCACGAAGGGCTGCCGTACTGCCGTGCCGCGAACACGACGGCCTGAAGTCACACAAGACCATAGCGACACCTAGTTGCTGGTCTGCGCCGGCGTATAGGGGGCCGGTGCCTGCGCCTGCGCGGCGGCAGCCGCCGTCCTCGCCCGGTCCTGCTCGGCAAGCTTCGCCTCTGCCGCCTGGATGTCCGCCGGATACTCTCCTTCGTCACCCTTCGCCGGGTCATACCCGGCTGCCTCCAGGCGCATCAATTCGTCGCGAACCTGGGCGCGCGTCAGCGGCGCTGCCGATTGCGCGAAAGCCGACTGACCGACGATCACGCCTACCATCATCAGGACTGCGATATATGTTTTCATCATGAACTCCTTCAATGTTCCGTTTCGATCCACCTTGTTGAGTGCCTTGAATGCCTGACCTGCGCACGCAGGCGGCTGCGTCAGCTTCCGAAATAGATCGAGCAGAAGCTTGCGGGGCCGACACACGCGGCAGAACCTGGGCGCGGCGACATCGTCGCCGGCTTGCCTGCTTCGGAGGAGGCGGCCGGATTGCTGCCGACCGCCGTGCTGGCCTGATGCTGCGGCATCTGCTCGGCCTGCCGCCGGAACAGCGGGCTCACGTCCGGATACGACGTATCGGTCACGAAGCGCAGCCCGTTGTTTTCGGCGTCGATCAGTTGCTGCCTGACCTGCGCGCGCGTCAGTGCCTGTGCCGACGCTTGCGGCGCGATACCCGCGAGAGAAATCACCGCCACGGCGGCGGCCACCAGCCAATGCGTATTCATGCTCCACTCCTTGAGAAGTCAACGAGACGATGTGCTACACCCGTATGACGACGGAGGGTGTGCATTTATTCCCGCGCGTCGTGGCCCGAACCACGCGGTTTCTCCGGCGCCGGGCGCGCTCGGGACGGACGTTCATGAAACTGTCATTCTTTCGTCAGCCGGCGTAACCTGACGTAACGCAGCGCCCGCCGCGCTTCGGGCAGACTGACGTCATCCCCTACGGATCGCCCATCGATCGACCATGTCCGTCGCTTACGACTATGCAGCCGGCCTGCTGCGCACGCTGTACGACCGCCATATCGACGGCGGTGCAGTGCTCGACACGGCCGTGTTTCCCGACGCCGAGCGTTTCGTCCGGGCGTGGACCGTCATCCAGACAGAGGCATTCGCCGTGGCGCGCGACATGCCGCGCATCCCGCGCTTTCACGAGATCATGCGCGAGCAGTACGACATCTCGGCCAACGACGCACGCGACTGGCGGATGTTCATCATGCAGGCGTACGGGCAGCCGTTCCCGCGTAACCTGTCGCGCTGCCCGACCGTCGCGTCGATCATCGCGGCGTCGCCGGACGTGCTGTCCGCATCGCTGTCGTTCCTCGCACCCGGCAAGCACATTCCCCCGCATCGCGGGCCGTTTCGCGGCATCCTGCGCGGCTATCTCGTGCTGTCGATGCCGAAGCGCGCGGACGGCACGCCGGCCGCCGTGCTGAAGGTCGACGGCCACGAATACCGGCTCGATGAGGGGCGTTTCCTGCTGTGGGACGACACGTTCATGCACGAGGTGTGGAACGACAGCGACGCCGTGCGGATCGTGCTGCTGCTCGATATCCGCCGGCGCGGGATGCCGCGCCTGCTCACGTGGCTGTCGAATGCCGTGATCGGCGTCGTGCGGCTCGGGATCCGGATTCGCGGGCGGTCGATTCCGGTTTAGCGCACGTAACCGGCATGCGCCGGGTGACCGTTCGTTTCGCGACCGTCCTATCTTGTGACGAGAAGGAACTCAGCGCAGCCCGAATGCAGGCGCAATCATCAGGACACCTTGCCGGATCCATCCGACAACGCATAGATGCCGCGCCTGGCGACACACGGAAACGGCGGATCAATCACCCGCACATTCGTCAGTTCCCAGCATACGTATCCGGCACACCATGGCTTGCCTTGCGCGCGGGCTTCATCCGGCATCCAGTCGTGTATCCCCACGACGTCGACCAGCGCGAGCGCGATACCGTCGGGGTCCTCCTGCCCGTCCAGTCGCAGAAAGATCGTGTTCTGCACCAGCACGAGATCGCGCAGCGGTAGGTCAGGTGGCGCCCACGACCGGATTTCCACCTGCTTGCGGCCCGCAACGATATCGTCGACGGCGGGTTTGACGATCGACAGCGCGAATCGCGGCATGGCAAGGGTTTCCTTCATCGGTAAATGGAACGCGTGCGACCGTCGACCGGCATTGCAGCCGAACCCGGCTTGCGATGACGATCCGGGCAGGATTGTTGCCGAATCGCCGGATCGTGTCGACCGGACGGATCCGACGCACCGGCGTACCGCGACTACGCGACGTCACCTTTCCGCCTCCAAAGGATCGCCTAAACTACAGACCGTCCCCTCCGCGCGGCTCCTGCCAGCCACCGCCATGGCGCACCTCTTCTTCGCCGCTTCGATCCAGCGGCACATCGAAACGCCCGAGCGCGAAATCGACGCGCACACGCTCGGCGAAGCATTCGACACCGTTTTCGGCGAGCAGCCGCGACTGCGCGGTTACATCCTCGACGACCAGGGTGCGCTGCGCAAACACCTGTCGGTATTCATCGACGGCCAGCCGATACGCGACCGGCAACATCTGTCCGATGTACTCGGCGATGCCAGCCGGGTCTATGTCGTGCAGGCGCTGACGGGCGGATAAGGGGACGCATGCATCTGCCCCGATCCAGCACCCGACCGCCAGATCGGGCCATCAGGAGACATCGCACATGAACGATCGACTGCTCGTCGCCACCCGCAAGGGCCTGTTCGTCCTGCAGGCCGACCGCCACGGCGGCTGGACGCTCGGTGAGCCGCACTTCGCCGGCGAGCCGGTCAGCATGGCGCTCGCCGATCCGCGCGACGGCACGCTGTATGCCGCGCTGAACCTCGGCCATTTCGGCGTCAAGCTGCACCACAGGCAGGCCGGCGCCGCCGACTGGGAAGAATGCGCGGTTCCCGTCTATCCGCCGCAACCCGCCGACGCCCCACCCGCCAGCGCCCGCGTGAATGCCGGCACCGGCGACGCGGACGACGCGCCGCCCGGCCCGCCACCGCCGCCGTGGACGCTTCAGCAGATCTGGTCGCTCGAAGCCGGCGGCGCCGACGAGCCGGGCGTGCTGTGGGCCGGCACGATTCCCGGCGGGCTGTTCCGCTCCGACGACGGCGGCAGTTCCTGGGTGCTCAACCGGGCCTTGTGGGATCGCCCGGAGCGCGCCGAATGGGGCGGCGGCGGTTACGATGCGCCGGGCATCCATTCGGTAATGGTCGATCCGCGCGACAGCCGGCACGTGACGATCGGCATCTCGTGCGGTGGCGTCTGGCAGACCGCCGACGGCGGCGCGACGTGGCGTGTGACCGCCGACGGCATGGAAGCCGACTACATGCCGCCCGAGCGGCGCGGCGAACCCAACATGCAGGATCCGCACCGCGTCGTGCAGTGCGCGGCCAACCCGGACGTGCTGTGGACGCAGCATCACTGCGCAATTTTCCGCTCGACCGATGGTGCCGAACACTGGCGGCGCATCGAGGCGCAGCCTTCGAGCTTCGGCTTCGCGGTGGCCGTACACCCGAGCGAGCCGGATACCGCGTGGTTCGTGCCGGCCGTGAAGGACGCGTGCCGGATTCCGGTGAACGGCCGGTTCGTCGTCACGCGCACGCGCGACGGCGGGCGCAGTTTCGAGCAGTTCACGAACGGGTTGCCGCCCGCACCGGCGTACGACCTCGTGTATCGGCACGGGCTCGCGGTGGACGATTCGGGCACGCGCCTCGCGATGGCGTCGACGACGGGCGGGTTATGGACGTCCGACGACGGTGGGGAAAACTGGCGGCTGGTGTCTGCGCATTTGCCGCCGGTTTATTGCGTCAGGTTCGGGTAACGACGGGCGACGGGCCGGTTGCCGGCCCGCTCCGGAACGTCGAAGCCGATGCAAAAATGCGGTGGCCCGCGCGTCGGCAAACCGCGCCTCCGCACGCCGCCCGATCGGCCCGCCGAATCGCTTACACTGCACGCCCGGCCTCTCATCCTCCCGTCGCCATGCGATTTCTCCGGTCGTTTCCCGAGCGTTTCGCCGCTGCGCCGCACAGCCTGCGCGCGCTGCTTGCGCTCACCGCCCTCGCCGCCTCCACCGCCCATGGCGCTGTGCTGACCAACACGACCGACGCTCCATGCGGCAAAGTCGACACCGGCTACACACTCGACGACAGCATCCGCGGCGCGTTCGGCTCGACCCAGCCGGTCACCGCCTGCATCGACGTGCTGCGCGGGCAGCCCGACGGCCCGCGACGCCTGCGCATCTTCGTCGACGGCAAGCGCGTACTCGCGAACGACGCGATCGCGATGGGACCAGACGACGGCGGCGTGATGGGCGATCCGTACCAGCCGCTCGACATCAGCCATGGTTCGCTGCTGGTGCGGAATGACGGCGGCAGTTCGATGCGCTGGGGCGAAACCTGGCGCGTGACGACGCGCAACGGCCAATGGATCGTCGCGGGATGGGATGAGGATCGTTGGGACTTCCGCTGGGACGGCAGCGGCAGCAGCGAATCCCATACGAGCGTCAATGCATTGACGGGAGACGTGCACGACAGCGACGCGCCGATCCCTGGCGACGAAACGCCCGCGAAACGCGCCGTCCGTCGCACCTGCAAGCTGCCCGACGCATGGCGCAGTCCGGCCGTCGCGCAGATCGCAGCGATACGCGACCGAAGCTGGCGTTGCGACGCGAAGCTCGCAAAGCCGATACGCCCCGGGAAATGACCGGAGCGGCACACCCGCCCGCGCATGACGAGCGGTGCGGCCATGCGTTCCCGCTCAGCCCCCTCTCGCCATCCGCGCCACCGCTTGCCGCGTCTGCGCAATTTCCGCTTCGAGCCAGTCGAGAAACGACCTGACCTGCGGCTCCCGTTCCCGCCCCGGCCGGCACAGCGCGACGAAGCGCGCGCCGTCGAGCCGCACCGACGGCTCGATCGGCATCAATGCCCCGAGCGCGACATGCTCGGCCGCCAGCACGGAGCTGAGCAGCGCGATACCCTGCCCGTGCAGCACCGCCTGCAACGCGTAATGCTCGTCGTCGTAGTGGCGAAACACCGCGCGTTCAAGCCACGATTCGCGACCGGCCGCGCGACACCACGACGCCCAGTCGACCGACACCGGCAGCGGCGTATCCCACACGGTCTCGATCAGGTCGAGCGGCTCGTCCGTGCGATGCGCGTCGAATCCGGCGGCCGCATACGCGCCGAAATACTCGTCGATCAGCGCAATCTCGTTCAGCGTCGGAAACGTGCGCGACGTCGCGCGAATCGCCAGATCGATCCGCGCATCGCGTTCAAGATCGGCGAGCGTGTTGCCGGTTTCGACCTTGATGTGCAGGTACGGATCGACGTGACGAAACCGGCCGAGGCGCGGAATCAGCCACATCGCGGCAAAGGCGGGCGTGGTGGTCAGCACGAGCGTGCGCTCGCCGGTCGCTTCGGGCCGCACCGCATCGAGCCCGCGGCTCAACGCGAGCAGCGCATCGTGACTCGCGCGAAACAGGCGTTCGCCTTCGTCCGTGAGCCGCACGCCGCTCGCGCCGCGCTCGAACAGCAGCACGCCGAGCCGGCTTTCGAGCGACTTGATCTGGTGCGATACGGCGGCCGGCGTCACGGACAGTTCGTCCGCGGCGGCCTTGAACGCGCCGAGCCGCGCCGAAGACTCGAATACACGCAATGCGGTCAGGGGGATTTTCGAGAACACGGGGCCTCGCGGGCCGGATGCGGCCGGGTTGAATTCGATTCAATCGGGGTGAGATTAGGTGAATTGAAGCGGGCGTGCAACGCGGATAGCCTTGCGGGACGTCGCGGCACGATGCCGCGGCGGGTGTCGTCGAACCGGAGAAACAACGTGCAAGGCCTACCGCGCAGGATCACGCAGGCGGTGCTCTACGAAGCCATCGCCATTTCCTGCATCTCGCCCGTGATCGCCGCGATCTTCAAGCAGGATCTCGTCTATTCGGGGGCACTGTCGGCGATGATGTCGGCGATCGCGATGCTGTGGAACATGATCTTCAACGCGCTGTTCGAGCGCTGGGAAGCGTCGCGGCGGCAGCCGGCGCGCACGCTCGGGCGGCGGATCCTGCATGCCACCGGATTCGAAGGCGGGCTGATCTTCATCCTCGTGCCCGTCGTGTCGTGCTGGCTCCGTATCTCGTGGTTCGATGCTTTCGTCGTCGATATCGGACTGTTCGCGTTCTTCTTCTGCTACGCGTTCGTGTTCCAGTGGGCGTTCGATCGCGTATTCGACGTGCCGGCGGCGACGAAGGGGTCGCATTGAACGACAAACGCCGTTACCGCAGGGGCGCGAAGCCGTATTGCGACGGATGCCCGGCCAGAATCCAGTCGGGATAGGCATCGATGCAGGCACGCTCGATACACGCTGCCAGACGCTGCGGCGCATCGGCTTGCACAAGATCGATCGGCTCGAATATCCGGTGGCCAAACTGCCCGTGGCCGAACGTCAGGTGGAACGGCAAGAGCCTCGCACCGATTCGCGTACCGATGCTGAACACACCGCGATGGATACGCGCGGGTCGGCCAAACATGACGACGTCGACCGTCTCCATCGGGTAATGGTGCAACAGGTACGGCGGCACATCGGCAAACACCACCGCGATCCCGTTGCGCCGCAACGCATGCAATAACCGCAAGCCGAGCGCATGGCGATTGCCTGAGTCGTACGTGTGCAGGATGCGCAGGTTCGGCGCCAGCGCTGCTTCACCGCCTCCGTACGTGTCATGCGCAACGCCTGACACCATCGCGATCTCGGTCAACCCCAGCGCGTCACGCATTCCATCAATCACGCGAGCGTTCGCAAACTGGGACACGTAATGAAACGGCGACACGATCACCGGCCGATCGCCCGCGGCGGCACGCATCTGCTCGACCGTGCACGCCAGCGCCCGCGCGGCCGCATCGAGCCCCGGCCAACCGCCGTCGCGCCCCGCACGACGCTCGGCAAGCAGGCGCCGATCCAGCAGGTGCTCGAGCCGGCCCGCGGCCATCGTGCGCCATGCGTGCTCGCGCGCGAGCCCGAAGCCCTCACGGCCATACTCGTATCGCAATCGCCCCGCCCAGCGGGCGCGCGCGTCGGCAACGCTTCGGAAGGCCCAAGAAGCGATAGCAAGCCGTTCGAGCCCGCTTGCCGACAGTCGCAACAACCATCGATCGTGCCAGGCGAGTTCCGATACTCGCCGCTTATCGCGCATCGCCGGTCAGCCATCCGTTAAGCGTCGCGATGTCGTCGAAATCGAGCGACGCGACATTTGCCTTCAGCGCGAGAAACGCCGACAGCATTTCGTACTGCGCTTCCTTGCGGGCCTTTCGGCTGGCAAAGAGCGTCTCGTATGCTCGCAACATGTCGAGACCGGACCGGCTGCCGACCCGGTAACCGATTTGGGTCGCGTCCAGCGCACGCGCGTTGGCCTGAACAAGACGGCTCGTCAGCGTGCAGCGCGCTCGCGCCCAACTCAGGCGCTCGAACGATTCGCGCGTGTCGGCTCCTGCCTGCCGGACCGCGGCCAGCAGTGCGCTGTTCGCCTTGTCCCCGGCGGCGAGCGCTTGCCCCAGGCGGGCCTGGATGTCGCCGCCGGCAAATATCGGAATCGAGACCGTCACCATCGCGGATGTCGTGGTGGTCGGCTGCCCGTATCCCGACGCCGCGCCGGCCGGCGTGTGGCTCGCCGTCAGGTTGACGACCGGGTAGCGCTGGGCGCGCACCCGGCGTGCGTTGTCGCCCGCGTCGCGAACGTCGAGTTCGCCGATCTGTACCGGGTAGCTCTTCTGCTGCGCCTGCCCGATCCAATAGCCGGCGTCGTCGGGTTCGAGCCGCAGTGCAGGCGGTTCGTCCGGCACGCGCGCCAGCAGGCCCAGCGGGCGGCCGATCAGCGTTTCAATCGCCCGGCGACGCGAATCGAGCGCCTGGCGCGCGTCGATCTCCTGGAGTCGCGCGGCGTCGAGCTGTGCCTCGGTCTCACGCACGTCGATCATCGTTGCCTCGCCCGCCGTGCGCCGGTGCAGGGTCAATTCATGCAGCTCGGTCACGGCCTTCAGATAATCGGTCGCGCGCGTCAACTCGTCGGCGGCCGCCAGAAGGTCGAAATACGCGCGTCCCGCGCGCAGCATCAACGCCTGCCGGGCCCGTGCATAGTCGAGCTCCGATTTGGCAGCAGCAGTCCCTGCCTGCCGATACGCGATCCAGCGCTCCCAGTCGAACAGCGGCTGCGTGAGCGATACCGTCCAGCCGTTTTGCCAATAGCGCACCGGCGGGACATCGCGGGTCGAGATCCGGTTATAAGTGCGCCCCCATCCCGCGTCGACGCGCGGCAACAGCCCCGCGCGCGCGCGCGGTATGCCGAGGCGCCCGATCTCGACATCCGCGCGCGAGCCGGCAAGCGTCGCGTCGTGCTCGAGTACGTCGGCCACGACGGTCAGCAAGTCATCGGCACGCGCGTCCACAGCGACGAATGCCAGCGCCACCGCCAGTACGACACGAACGATGCTCATGCGGCCTTCCGCCGGGACGCCCCGAGAAGGGCAACCGCCTCCTCGCGCCCCGAAGGAAGTCACCTTTGGGGGACGGAGCAGCGAACGTGTCGATCCGGAGTTAGCGCCTTTGGCGCTTACTCCGGTCCCATGCAAGGCTGTCGATCCGGAGTTAGCGCCTTTGGTGCTTACTCCGGTCCCATGCAAGGCTGTCGATCCGGAGTTAGCGCCTTTGGTGCTTACTCCGGTCCCATGCAAGGCTGTCGATCCGGAGTTAGCGCCTTTGGTGCTTACTCCGGTCCCATGCAAAGCTGTCGATCCGGAGTAGCGCTTTAGCGCGCACTTCGGTCCCATACGCGGCGACTGAGCGCGGGGGCCAATCATGCCACCCCCGCGACGTTGCGCGCGGTCGGCACGAGGCCGCCGGCCGTCAGCTCGTAGCAACGCTCGAACGTGGCCGCGAGCGCGCGATCATGCGTAATCACGACGACCGTGCGTTCGATGTGTTGCAGCAGCGCCGCGATGCGTTGTACCGATGCCGCATCGAGATTCGACGTCGGCTCGTCCAGCAACATCAGCTCGGCCGGCTGATACAGCGCGCGCGCCAGCAACAGACGCTGACGCTGCCCGGCCGAGATATTGGCGATCGAATCGCTGATGATCGTGCGGGTGCGCATCGGCAGACGCATCACATCGTCGAGCAGTCCCACTGCGTCGAGCAGCGCATTGACGCGCACGTGATCCACATTCGCGCCGAACATCGTGATGTTGTCGGCGATCGAGCCGCGCAGGATCAGGTCGCCTTGCCGCATCTGCGTCATGTGGCGGCGAATCTCGTCGACCGCGAGGTTCGCGTAGCGCACGCCATTCAGGCGAATTTCGCCATGCTGGGCAGACTCCGCGGCGCACAGCAGCTTCAGGATCGTCGATTTGCCGCTTCCGGACGGTCCGACAATCGCGATCCGGTCGCCGCGGCGGATCTCGAGATTGATCTCGGTCAGCACGCGCCGGTCGGACGCGCCATAGCCGAACGACACATCGCACATCCCGACCGAGTCGAAGCGATGTGTCTCGACCGCGCGCCCGGCTTGCTCCAGCGGCGTGTAGCGCTCCGGCTCCCCTTCGGCGATATCCGCGACCCGCTCGGCGGGCACCGTCAGCATGAAGCGCCCGAACATCGCATTAAGCGCCTGCGCGAGCCGCTCGGACGCGAGCGATTTGTAGATCATGAACGAATAGAAGACGCCGACTGAGATCTTGCCGTCAAGCATCAGCCCGGCGGACAGCCACGTGACCGCGATCACGTCTGCGTAGTCGACGAACTTCAGCACGGCATCGCGTGCAGCCGCGAGCTTCGCGCTCCGCAACATCGTGGCGGCGCAGGCCTTGAACCTCGCCATGTAGATCGCCGTGCGCCGCACTTCGCCGGACGCAAGCTTGATCAGCGAAGCACCTCGGATCGTCTCGAACAGCAGGTCCTCGCATTCCGCCGAGCGTTCGAGCGCCAGCATGTGCGCGTCGCGCATCGACGGATACAGCGCGAACGACGCACCGACATAGACAGCGAAGATCCCGAGCGCGACGCCCGTCAACAGCGGACTCTGCACGAGCATCAGCAGCACGGCGATGCCGCCGACGGCCAGGTCGACGCGCAGCGAGATCGCCGTCTGCACCACGAAATCGTTGATTTCGTCCTGCGATTTGACCCGCGCGAACAGGTCGCCGACATTGCGCTTTTCAAAATACGGAATCGGGTGACGCAGCAGTTGACCGACGAGCCCTTCGGTCACGTTGACGTGGACGAGCGTGTGAACCAGCGCGGACAGATAGGACTGGACGAACCGGCTGAGCGTGCCGATCGTGAAAATGCTCGCGAACGTCAGCGCAAGAATGTGCAGAAGGTTCCGGTTGTCGCTCGTCACGACCTGGTCGAGAACGAGGTTGCCCAGATACGGCATCGCCAATATCGCGCACTGGCTGCCGAGCGCGACAAACAGCAATTTGCCGATTTGCGCACGCAAACCGGGATTGAGCGCGCGTACCCGCTCAAGCGCAGCGGGCACCCGCGAGCGCGCCCGAATACGGGGCAGCGCGGGCGTCGGCGCGCATTCGAGCAAATAGCCGGACACGCTCGACAGGAACATGTCAAGTGCGATGCGCCGCCGTCCGACCGCCGGATCGATTACCTGCACGTAGCCCCGGCGGAATCGTTCGAACACGACGAAATGCGCGCCCCCAAAGTGGACGATCGAGCCAGGCTTGATACCGACCAGATCGCCGGCATCGAACCGGTACGCCTGCACCGCAAGCCCGAATTCGGTTGCGACATCGTACAGATCCATCAGCGACAGGCCGTGCGACGACACGGGCCGATGCGCGGCGATCTCACGAACTTCGGTCGCGCGCCCGAGATGGTTCAGCACCATCGCCAGGCACGCATAGCCGCAATCGGCGACTTCATTCTGGTAAATCACGCGCACGCGTCAACCCCGGATCATCTGGAACAGCGGTTCGAATACCCATTCGGCGATCGTGCGCCGTTCGACCACGACGCTCGCAGTGCCGCGCATGCCGGACAGGATCCGCAGCGGCTCGCGAGGCGAGCCAAACGTCGCGCTGCGCAGCGTCGCCCACGCCATGTATTCGGTCGGCCGCGCAGCGTCGGGAGGTGCCGACGGCGACGGAGCGATGGCCGGCGTCATCGTCGTACCGGAAATCGAGACGATGTGTGCTGCGACGCTTCCGAAGCGCGCATAAGGAAACGCGTCGAGCTTGATCCGGACCGTCTGGCCTTCCCGGACGAAGCCGCGTTGCCTGGACGGGATACGCAACGCGGCGGCCAGCGGCTGTGCCGGACTGGTCTCGATCACGAGTGCGACGTCTTCGGTTTCGATCGCATGCCCCGGCACGAGACGGGAAAACGTGACGACGCCGTCATGCGGCGCCGACACGGTGATGTCGCGGCGCGCCGCTTCGAAGCGCATCAGAATGTCCTGCACGTCGCGATCACGCTGCGCCCGCAACTCGCGGATCTGGGCGTCGAGTTCGCGCCGGCCGCCGCGCAACGTTTCGAGGTCGGCGAGCAGTGCCTGGCGCTGCGCATCGCCCTGGGCGATTCCCGCTTCGTTCTGGCGAACCTCCATGCGGGCCTGTTCGATCCGGTCGGCAAGCACGTAATCGGCCGCTCCTTCGAGGCGCGCGAGTCTGCTCCGGGCATCGTCAGTCATCAACCGCGTGCGGCGCTGGCGTTCGTCGAGCGCATCCAGTTCGCGCATGCGTGCCGCCTCTGCACGCCCGGCCGCCTGCCGGCGGGCAGTCAGCGCGGCGGCACGATCGTCCAATTGCGCATTCGCCGCCGCGACCTGGCTGTCGCGCATCGTCTCGTCGAACGCCGGGCGCGGCCGCCCGTCCGTCGACAGCGTCAGGTCGCGCGCCAGCCGGAACAGCGGCTGCCCCTTGCGCACGCGCTCGGATGGCTTCACGTAGACGGCGACGACCAGGCCGTCGTGCCCCGTGATCCTGACGTCGGACGACGAGACGATCTCGCACGGCACGTCGCGCTTGAGCTCGATTTCCTGCACGAACGCGTAGACGAAACCCACCACGACGATCGCCGACGTGCAATACGCAATCCAGCGCCACGAGACATCCGTGAAACGCGGTATTTTTCCAGCTTCCCAATCCACTATGCGAATTTCACGATGACCTGCGCGCCGCGCGATCCGCTCGTGCTGCTAGCGGAACCGTGACGGCAGGCAAGAAGGCAGGCGCCAACGTGAAACTGGCGCCGGGTTGAAAAGGAATGCGCGAACCAACCGGAGCGGCCGGTTCGCGATACATCACGGCCGGACGGTCCCGCCGCCGCCGCCGCCGGGCGGCGGCGTGACAGGCGGTTTCGGCGTCGTAGGCGGCGTAGGCGTCGTGGTCGTGGGCGTCGGCGCCGCACGCGTCGCCGACGTCGTCCTTCGTAGCTTGCAGCAGCCGCCGGCCAGTTGGGACTGCGCCAGTGCGGCGCGATCGATTTTTTGCATGTTGCTTACTCCTGCGGTTGAAAATACTGATGAAAATTGAACCAGCCGCCGGGCCGGCATGCTGGCATGACCGAGGCAGGAACAACGGGTCACTGGTATGACACCGTGAACGACGCGGCGCCGTTGGCCGTGCCGACCTTGGCGGCCGACGCCGTGCGGATGTAGCGCGCAGTGAAAGGCGCCGTGTAAACCGTGTTGTTGACCTGTCCGATCGACACCTGATTCGGATTGCCGGCCACCGGCGAGTCGGGCCCAAACCGGATCGGGTTCCTGGCCGAGAGAATCTGGATGCCGAACCCCGCCGCCGAGGAACCGGACGTCAGCGACAGCACGTCCGAGCGATTGCTCATGTTCGACACGTCGGTGAACGTCACGGCGAGTTTCGACGACACGCCCCGGCAATCGATCGTGATTCCGAGTGCTTGCTCACGCGATACGCTGTTCACGTCAGGCAGTTCGCGCATGTTGACTGTGCCGAATTTGACGGACACCTCGCGCGTCGTGACGGCGCAACTCTGCGTCGCAACGCGAACCTCGGGCGTCGTCAGTGTGACCGTCGACGCCGTGATGCCGCCGAGGCGCTGCGTGAACAGCAACCCGCCCTTCACGGCCGCGTTGGCCGGTACCTCGCCCGTCTTGACGAGTTCCAGCACGACCGGGGTGCCGAGATAGATGAAGCACTTGCCGCTTGCCGGATAGCCGCACCGCGACGGCGTATTGAATACCGAAACCGGCACTTGGTACGAACCGGTATCCGGCACATAGCCGTCGGATTCCAGTCTCAGCCGGTAGCCGATGCCGTTCACCTCGGTCGGAATCACACCGTTGGTCGACCATTTCCCCGATCCGCTTATGTTCTCCACGGTCGTGCCGGTCGTACAAAAGACGCCGACCGGATTCGACTGATTGAACGAATACGTGTATCGCACACTCGCGATCACGGACCCGATCGGCGCGTCACGCGGCACCGTGACGCTGGACGGCAGCGCAAGCGACACCCGATAGACGCCGCCGCTGCCGATTTCGCAGGCTGCCCTCGCGGATAGCGGCAACCATGCGAGCAGCAAGACGGACGCCGCGCCAGCCATTCGTTGAAAGTGGCGGTGTGCGGAACATGCCGACGCATGAACAGGCCTGCGTCGCGACCTGGTTCCGGCAGCCGACGCCGCGCCTTCGTCCCTCCCGGATACCGTCATACGCCCCAACAGATTGCAACGGCCCTCGTGATTCATTGCGAATTACTCTCCGATTCGTGGTCGACTCAAGGAGCTGCCAGGCGCCGCTGCCACGCCCAAGGCACTCCCAAACCCAGAGATTCGGCATGCAGTTCACCCACGTGTCGTCACACCGTCGCCCATCCTTTTCTGCTTGCGGTCCGAGCGCGGCCCCTCCGATCTGCGTCGTTCAAACGCGAGCGATAGCAATACCCAATCATCTGGCAGAAACAGCTGTCACCTGCGTAAAGCGCCGGGAAATCGCACTGACGGGATTTACCGATCGCTTTCTGCAATGGAGCGGCCATTCTCCCTCCCGGGCTCGTGCAATCCAATCGGACAAGTTTGAAATATTTCAGGAATTTTCATGAAGGGCGCGGGCCGGTTGCCGGGGGAGACGATCTTGTTTTTTCTGATATTCGGATCGCACTGTCCGGACGGGTTACCGATTCCGCCTCGCCCGACGCGCGTCGCGCGCGAGTTCGAGCGAGCAATAAAAAACCCGCCTCGTTTTCACGAGGCGGGCATCTTCACGTCGAAGCCGGCAATCGTCCGGCTCAATGCACGCCGAGATACGCCTTCACCGCCGGCAGGCCCGGCTTGCCGTCGAGCGTCGTCACGCCCGCGAGCCACTTGTCGAGCGCCTGCGGGTTCGCCTTCAGCCACTCGGCCGCCGCCTTGTTCGGGTCTTCCTTGTTCATGATCGGCATCATCACGTGGTTCTCGATCGTCGTCGTGAACTGCAGGTTCGACACGAACTTCGCAACGTTCGGGCAGCGCTGCGAATAGTCGGGCGGCGTGGCCGTCAGCACCTTCGCTTCGCCGTAGTTCGGGCCGAACACGTCGTCGCCGCCGGTCAGGTAGTCGATCTTCATCTGCACGTTCATCGGATGCGGCTCCCAGCCGAGGAACACGATCCACTGCTTGTCGCGGATCGCGCGATTCACCTCGACCAGCATCCCGGCCTCGCTCGACTCGACCATCTTGAACTTGCCGAGGCCGAACTGGTTGCCGTCGATCATCTTCTTGATCAGCAGGTTGCCGTCGTTGCCCGGTTCGATCCCGTAGATCTTGCCGTTCAGCTTGTCCGCGTACTTCTGGATATCGGCGAACGACTTCAGGCCGCCCTGGTACACGTAGTCGGGCACCGCGAGCGTGTATTTCGCGCCGGTCAGGTTCGGCGTCGCAAGCACCTTGATCGTGCCGGCCTTCGTGAACGGCTGGATGATCGGGTCCATCGTCGGCGACCAGTAGCCGAGGAACACGTCGATCTGCTTGCTCTTGATCCCCGCGAACGTGATCGGCACCGATGCGATCGTCTTCGTCGGGTTGTAGCCGAGCCCCTGCAGCATCGTCGACGCGAGGCCCGTGGTCGCCGCGATGTCGGACCAGCCGACGTCCGCGAAGCGCACGTTCTTGCATACGGGCGGATCGGCCGCATACACGGCCGACATCGGCGCGGTTATCCCGATCCCGCACACCGCTGCGATCAATAGGCGCTTCATCTTGCTTCTCCTCAAAGTGATGTCGTTTGCTTGAATGCGGGATCGTTTATTGAAGCCGCGCGCCGCGATCCCGGCGGCGTCGCGGACCATAGGGTCGGTCAGCGGCCCGGCAGCCGGCGCTCGTAGCTCGGCGCATGGCCGAACTGTGCGCGGTAGGCCTTGCTGAAATGGCACGGCGAATGAAAACCGCAGACCGTCGTCACGCGCGCGATCGACGCGTCGGTCGTGCGCAGCAGGTCGCGCGCGCGCTTCAGGCGCAGCGTCAGGTAATAGTGGGTCGGCGACACGTTCAGGTACACCTTGAACATCCGTTGCAGGTGTCGCTGCGACAGCCGCACGAGCCGCGCGAGTTCCTCGAGCGACAGCGGCTCCTCGATGTTCGCCTCCATCAGCCGCACGACCTCGATCAGCTCCGCGCGCGAGAAGCCGACGCGCGCATCGACCGGAATCGGCTGCGTGTCGGTGGAACTGCGGATGCGCTCCAGGATGAACTGCTCGGAGACCTGCGCGGCCAGCTGCTGGCCGAACCGCATGCCGACGAGGTTCAGCATCAGGTCGAGCGGCGCGGTGCCGCCGGTGCAGGTCAGCCGGTCGCGATCGACGACGAACAGTTCATCGGCGAAGCCAACTTGCGGAAACTCGGCATGCAGCGCTGACAGGTTCTCCCAGTGCACGGTGCAGCGATAGCCGTCGAGCAGCCCGCTCGACATCAGCGCATACGCGCCGGTGCAGATGCCACCGAGCGGCAGCCCGCGTTCGGCGAGCGCCGCGAGCGTATCGCGCGCGCCTTCGTCGACCACGTCGCGGATGCGGATGCCGCCGCATACGATCATCACGTCGGGCAGGTTCGTGTAGTCGAGCGCCTGCGTGGGCCGCACCGCGATGCCGTTGCTGGCGTGTACCGGACTGCCGTCGAGCGAGTAGATCGACCACTGGTAGTGATCTGCGCGTCCGACGTAGTTCGCCATCCGAAGCACTTCGACGGCGCTCGAGAACGCGATCATCGAGAAGTTCGGCAGCGTCAGGAAGCCGAAATGGGCGAGGGACGAAACCGGTGAAACGCAGGCGGCGGGCGCGACAGCGACGGCGGACGTCACATCGGTCTCCTGGCGAGGAGGTTGCAGGGGGCCAGCCCCGCGGCCGAAGCCGCGGAAGCCGTTATCTCTATTCAGGGTGAGCGGCCGGGGATTCCGGCCGCCGGAGGTCAGGCCTGTGCGGGTGCGGCCTTCACGCGAAACAACTGCTTGAGGCCGGAGAACAGCGGCGCCTTCACGGTGCCCGGCGCACGGCCGAAGCTTTCGGTGATGCGGTCGAGAATGATCGCGAGCAGCACGACCGACAGACCGCTTTCGAAACCGAGCCCGATGTCGAGGCGCTGGATACTGGCGAGCACGTCGTTGCCGAGGCCGCCCGCGCCGACCATCGACGCGATGATCACCATCGACAGCGCCATCATGATCGTCTGGTTCACGCCCTGCATGATCGACGGCAGCGCATTCGGGAACTGCACCTTGTACAGCAACTGCCACGGCGTGCAGCCGAAGGCCTGGCCGGCTTCGACGATCTCGCGGTTCACGTGGCGGATACCGAGGCTCGTCAGGCGCACCGCGGGCGGCATCGCGAAGATCACCGTCGACAGGATCCCCGGCACGCGGCCGAGACCGAACAGCATCGCGGCCGGAATCAGGTAGACGAACGCGGGCATCGTCTGCATCAGGTCGAGGATCGGGCGCACGATCGCGGCCACCCACTTGCTCTTCGCCGCCCAGACGCCGAGCGGGATGCCGAGCACGAGGCTGATGATCGTCGACGACAGCGTGAGGCCGAGCGTGATGACGGTCTGATCCCAGAAGCCCGTCGCGAAGATCAGCAGCAGCGACGCGGTGGTGAACAGCGCGAAGCGCCAGCCCACCCGCCACAGCCCGACGCCGATGAAGATCGCCATCATCATCCACATCGGGATCGCCTGCAGGCTGTGCTCGACGAATGCCGCGAGCCCCTCGATCGCCTGACCGATCGTGTCGAACGTCTTGGCGTCGTGGTCGAGCAGGTAGTGAACGGACTGGTCGACCCAGGTACCGAGCGGAATCATTTCAGACATGGGAACCTCGCGAACGCGTGATGGCCTTCAGGATGAGCGCACGATCGACCGAGCCGCAGTAGCAGCCGTCGTCGTCGACGACCGGCAGGGCATTCGGGCTCGCGACCACGCGCGCGACGACATGTTCGAGCGACGCATCGCGGCGGATGGATTCGATCGGGCTCACGGACGGCGTCGCCTGACCGATCGCATCGCGCGTGACGAAGCCGCGAAGCCTGCGTTGCGCATCAAGCACGAACGCGTAGTCGGCACTGCCGTTCAGCGTCGCCGCGACGTTCGCGGCATCGCACTTCGACACGATCGGCACGGCGCCCGTCTGCATCAGGTCGCCGGCCGTCAGGTAGCGGCTGGTGTCGATGCCGTCGAAGAACGCGCGCACGTAATCGTCGGCCGGGTTCGCGATGATGTCCTGCGGCGTGCCGACCTGCACGAGCCGGCCGCCTTCCATGATCGCGATGCGGTTGCCGATGCGCAGCGCCTCCTCCAGATCGTGCGACACGAACATGATCGTGCGGCGCTGTTCCTTCTGCAGTTGCAGCAGCACATCCTGCATCTCCCGGCGCTTGAGCGGATCGAGTGCGGAGAACGCCTCGTCCATGATCATCAGCGACGGGTTCACGGCCAGCGCACGGGCGAGGCCGACGCGCTGCTGCATGCCGCCCGACAGCTCGGACGGCAGCTTGTGCGAGAACGGCGCGAGGCCGACCTGCTCGAGCACTTCCATCGCGCGGCGCTCGCGTTCCTTCTTGCTGACACCCGCGACCTCGAGGCCGAACGCGGCGTTCGACACCACGGAGCGATGCGGCATCAGCGCGAACGACTGGAACACCATGCTCATGTCCTTGCGGCGCAGCGCGGTCAGCGCCGAGCGGCGTGCCGACGCGACGTCGAGCCCGTCGATCATCACCTTGCCGGCGCTTGGATCGACCAGGCGGTTCACGAGGCGGATCAGCGTCGACTTGCCGGAGCCGGACAGGCCCATCAGCACGAATATTTCGCCTTCCTGCACATCGAAGGAGACGTTGTGCACGCCGACGACCTGACCGGTGCGCTTGAGCACCTCGTCCTTCGTCGCGCCGGCGGCGAGCATGTCGAGCGCCTGCTGCGGGTTGCTTCCAAACACCTTGCACAGACCTTCGACCACGACCTTGGGGGCATCCATCGAAACCTTCTCCTCGTGTAGCGGGGACTCGCGCTTGTCATAGCGTGCCTACATAGTTGCCAGAAAAAACCCCGACCTGCCGACGAATTACGACAAACGCTTGCGCAAATACGACACGGCCTCCAGCCCCGCCGGGCGGGCCGCGGCACGCGGCGGCACCCGATTGCGGCGGCGCAATACGCGCACGACCAACAACGGCGGGCATCGCGCGTCGGACTTGTGCGCAGCAGCGCGACACAGATCGCGTCGCGTTTTGCGCCGATTCGCATCGGGCACGCGTCGCTTTACGACAATTTCACGTCCGATCGCACGTCGATCTGCTCAGACGAATGAGCGAGGCATTCACCAATAAAAAGCATGACCGTGCAAAAAGCCGCGCGACGACACCGGACGGCGCGCGCCGCGATACCGCGCCACCCCGGAAAATCCGCGACGGCCGCTGTGATACATTCCCCGCCAACAGGCTGATCGCGACGCAGGCCGCCACGCGGCTACCGTTGTCAGCCGCGCATGCCGGTTCGCCTGCCGGCCATGCCGACACCGCCTCGATCGGCACAAGTCCGATCGCGGGCCGATAACGATACGAGAGAGGGAGCAAGGCGAGATGAACTGGGCTTTTACCGCAATCGGCTTCATCGTGGGCGGGATTGCCGCATTGATCGGGGATTTCTCCGCCATCACCGGCGCAATGCTCGGCGCCGCGATCGGGTTCTGCCTCGACAACACGCTGCAACAGCGCAAGCGCAAGACCAAGGGCGCGACACCCGACACGTTCGCGATGCAGCCCCCCCCCGTACAGCCGCCGGTTCCGCTTGCCGAGCGCGTCGCGCGCCTCGAAGCAACCGTCGAGACGCTGACGCGCGAAGTCGCGTCGCTGCGCGGCCAGTTGGCCGGTGCGAAGACCGGTTCGGCCACGACTGACGCGGTGGTACACACGCCGATCGGCGCCGCCTTTGCCACCCCATCCGCACCCGTCCCGCCTTCGGCCACCCTGCCGCCGCGCCCGCCTGCGCAGCCGGCTGCCGCACGTGCGGACGCACCGGCATCCGCTTCGGCACCGGCTCGCGCCGCTGCACCGGCATCGATACCGGCACCGGCCGCGGCGACCCGGGCAAGCGAAACGCGCGTGCCCTCTGCACCGTCGGCTCCGCCCGCGCCGCCCAAGCCGCGCGAACCCGACCTCGTCGAGCGCGCCTTCCGCGCCGCGCGCGACTGGCTGCTCGGCGGCAATACGGTCGTGCGCGTCGGGATCATCGTGCTGTTCTTCGGCGTCGCGTTCCTGCTCAAGTACGCGGCCGACAACAACATGCTGCCGATCGAATTCCGCCTCGCCGGCACCGCGCTCGCCGCGGCCGCGCTGCTCGCGATCGGCTGGCACGTGCGTGCGCGCCGCGCGGCGTACGGGCTCGTGCTGCAAGGAGGCGGCGTCGGCATCCTGTACCTGACGATCTTCGCCGCGACGAAGCTTTACGCACTGCTTCCGGTCGGCGCTGCGTTCCCGCTGATGGTCGCCGTGTGCGCGCTGAGCGCGTTCCTCGCGGTGCGGCAGAACGCGCTGCCGCTCGCGTTCATGGGCAGCGCCGGCGGCTTTCTCGCGCCGGTGCTGCTGTCGACCGGCCAGGGCAACCACGTCGCGCTGTTCAGCTACTACGCGCTGCTGAACGCGGGCATCTTCGCGATCGCGTGGTTCAAGGCCTGGCGGCCGCTGAACCTGCTCGGCTTCGTGTTCACGTTCACGATCGGCTCGGCGTGGGGCGTGACGGCCTACCGCCCCGCGCTGTTCGCGAGCACCGAGCCGTTCCTCATCCTGTTCTTCCTGATGTATGTCGGCATCGCGCTGCTGTATGCGGTGAAGCGCGAACTCGCGCTGCGGCACTACGTGGACGGCACGCTGGTGTTCGGCACGCCGATCGTCGCGACCGCGCTGCAGGCATCGCTCGTGAAAGACATGCCGTTCGGGCTCGCGTGGAGCGCCGTCGCGCTGTCGGCGTTCTACGTCGTGGTCACCGCGTGGCTTGCGCGGCGCCGCGACCGCCTCGCGCTACTGTTCGAATCCACGCTCGCGCTCGCGGTGATCTTCGCGACGCTGGCCGTGCCGCTCGCGTTCTCGGGCCCGACGACCAGCGCCGCATGGGCGATCGAAGGCGCGGCCGTCGTCTGGCTCGGCGTGCGCGAGAAGCGCATGCTGCGGTTCGCCTTCGGGCTGCTGATGCAGGTTGCCGCGGCCGGCGCGTTCTTCACGAGCCTGCTCGGGCCGGCCGACGCCACCGCGCTGCCCGTGCTGAACAGCCCGACCATCGCGATGCTGCTGATCGCGCTCGCCGGCCTGTTCACCGGCTGGTGGCTGCACGGGCGCAGCGAAGCGCGCGCGTGGCATGCGTGGATGCCCGAGATCGGTGCCGCCGCTGCCGCGTGGGGACTGCTGTGGTGGGTGAGCGGCGGCCTGCACGAGATCCTCGTCTACGCGAGCCGTCACGTCGACCTGCATGCCGACCGCTTCGTCGTCGATACGACCGCGCTGTTCGCGGCCGGCACCGCGTGGCTCGCGCACGTCGCGCGCCGCCGGCTTGCGTGGCCGCTCGCCGAATGGCCCGCGCTCGCGCTGACGCCGGTGCTGGCGCTGCTCGCGCTGCGTGCGTTCGATGCACATGAAGCGCCACTGTCGGGATTGGGCGCGTTCGCCTGGCCCGTCGCCGTCGGCGCAGGCCTTGCGCTGCTGTGGCGCCAGTCGCGCGGCACGGCAAGCGCCGATTCCGCGAACGGCACGGCGCATTCCATCGCCGCAGGCATCCTCGCGCCGCTGCACACGCTGACGTTCTGGACCCTGTGCGGGCTGCTGTCGCTCGAAGGCTTCTGGCGCCTGCGCGCGTACGTGCCCGAAGGCGCGTGGAGCTGGAGCGCGTGGGCCTACGGCTTCGGCGCGCTGCTCCTGCTGGTGTCCGGCCCCGGCTCGCGCCTGCGCTGGCCTGTCGCGGCGTTCCCGCGCGCGTACCAGGTGTGGGGCACGGCACCGCTCGCCGCGCTGCTGTGGCTGTGGAGCATCGCCAGCGTGACCAGCGACGGCAACGCGGCGCCGCTCTTCTGGCTCCCGCTGCTCAACCCGCTCGACATCGCACAGTTCCTCGTGTTCGTCGCGTTCGCCGTGTGGCTGCGCCGCCTGCGAACGCTCGGCATCGCGTGGCATCCGCGCGTCGTCGACTACGCGGCCATCGCCACCGTGTTCCTGTGGTTCAACGCGCTGATGCTGCGCACGCTGCATCACCGCTTCCACATGGTCTACGACATCGACACCGTGCTGTCGTCGTTCGGCATCCAGCAGGTGTTCATGGTCGGCTGGAGCCTGTTCGCGTTCGCCGGCATGTGGCTGACGCGCCGCGACGGCATCGCCCGCGTGTGCGCGCTCGCGTCGCTGCCGCTGATCGTCGTGATGTGGGTGTGGACCTTCTACGCGAACTTCACGCAGGACGGCGGAAGCTGGGCGCGCGTGCCGCTCTTCAACCCGCTCGACCTCGTGCTCGCGGTGGTCTATGCGCTCGCCGCGACGTGGTTCGTGCGTGCGCGCAAGCTCGGCTGGTCGTTCGACAACTATCGTGTCGCGCTGCTGAGTGCGGCCGGCGCCACCGCGTTCCTGTGGCTGAACGCGATCCTGCTGCGCACGCTGCATCACTGGGCCGGCGTGCCGTACGAACTCGGCGCGATGGCGGAATCAACGCTCGTGCAGGCGTCGGTGTCCGTGTACTGGACGCTCTGCGCGCTCGCGATCACGATCTGGGCCACGCGCCGCGGGCTGCGTCCGCTGTGGTTCGTCGGCGCCGCGCTGCTCGCGCTCACGGTCGTCAAGCTGTTCCTGTTCGACCTGTCGCACGTGACCGGCATCGAGCGCATCGTGTCGTTCATCGGCATCGGCGTGCTGCTGCTGTTGATCGGCTATTTCTCGCCGCTGCCGCCGAAAACCGCCGCGCAACAGGACGACACGCCATGAAACGACTCGCCGCCCTGCTCGGCCTGAGCCTGCTCGCGTCGGTCGCGGCGGCCGACGGCACGCCGGGTGCCGGGCGCGGCACGCAGCGCTTCTCGCTCGACCTGGACGGCGCCGCCGCGTACTACCAGCTCACCGTGCCGCAGCCCGTCTATGCGGCGAGCCGGCGCGACGATCTCGGCGACGTGCGCATCTTCAACGGCGCGGGCGAGCCGGTGCCGTATTCGCTCGACGCGCCCGCCGTGGCCACGCCCGCCGTACCGCCTGCGCGCACGCCGGTGCACTGGTTCCCGCTGCCGCCCGCCCGCGCCGACAACGGCAACGCGCCGCTCGGCGTGACGGTCGGCCCGGACGGCGCGCTGCGCGCGGGCGTCGCCACACCGGCGCGCGCGAAGCACGGCGCGGATCTCGTCGACCTGTCTCATGCGGACGGCGACATCGACGCGCTGCTCGTACACGTGGGTGACGACAGCTACCAGGGGCGTGTCGCCGTCGAAGCCAGCGACGACCTGCGCAGCTGGCGATCGCTCGGCAGCACGCAGTTGCTGAAGGTGGGCCACGGCGACGACATGCTGGTGCAGGAGCGTATCGCGCTCGAAGGCGCGGCGCCGCGCTACCTGCGGCTCGACTGGCTCGACGGCGCGCCCGCGATCGCGTCGATCGACGTCGAGACGCACCCGCGCAACGCACACGGGACCGACACCGCCTCCGTGCCGCGCCAATGGCGCGATGCCGTCCACGTGCGGGCGGGCGGCACGCCCGGCGAGTACCTGTTCGACACCGATGGCGCGTATCCCGTCGACCGCGTACGCATCGACCTGCCGCAGCCGAATACCGTCGCGCGCGCGACGCTGCAGAGCCGCGCCGACGCGCAGGCGCCGTGGCGCGACGTCGCGGGCGCCGTGCTGTTCCGGCTGCAGGGCAAGGCCGGCGAGCAGCGCAATCCGCCGCTCGAGTTCGCGGCGAATACGGATCGCGCGTGGCGGATCGTCGTCGACATGCGCAACGGCGGCTTCGGCGGCGGCCAGCCGGCCGTCGCGATCGGCTGGCATCCGGCCGCGCTGACGTTCGTCGCGCGCGGCGCGCCGCCGTTTACGCTCGGCGTCGGCGACGCGTCGCGCGTGTCGTCGGCCGTGAGCCGCGACGCACTGCTGGTCGGCATGGCGCCCGAAGTGCGGCCCGCGCGCGTCGGCGCGGCGTTGCCGGTATCGGCGGTCGCGCCGGCGCCGGCCGCCGATACGGACGCGCCGCGCCGCTTCGTGCTGTGGGGCGCGCTGATCGTCGCGGTCGGCGTGCTCGGCACGATTGCATGGCGCCTCGCGAAAGGCGGCGGCGATACGCGCGGCCGCGACGAGTGACACCGCGCGGTCATGCGCGCCCCCGTCGCCCGTCTTTACGCGCCGTTTATCTCGCGTGCCGGTTTCTTTCGACGGTCGCAATGCATAACTGCGTACAGTCGTCGCATCGGAACCACGATGCGACGACATGCAGGAAACCTATCCATCGTATGAGCGGCCGGCGCCACGCCTGCGCGTGCACCCGGCCCTGCGGCTGAAGCGGCTGCTGCTGCCATTCACGATCGCGCTGCCGCTGTCGATCGCATTGCCCGTGCATGCCGATGACATGCCAGCGGCACCGGTCGCCGCCGCCAGCACGCCCGAAGCCTCGCCGCCCCCCACCCTCGACACGATCGTCACCGCGCTGCGCAACCGCTTTCACATCGCGTATGCCGATGCGCGCACGATCGCGCGCGCGGTGCAGACCGAATCGGATCGCTACGGGCTTGCCCCGGCGCTGCTGCTCGCGATCATCGCGGTCGAGTCGGGCTTCGATCGCCGTGCGGTCAGTGTCGCCGGTGCGCGCGGATTGATGCAGGTGCTGCCCACCGCCCATCGCGATCTCGTCGCGCATGTGAAGGACCTCTCTGATCCGGCCACCAACGTGCGGATCGGCGCGGCCATCTTCCGCGGCTATCTCGACGACGCGGACGGCGACGTCGAAACCGCGCTCGTGCGCTACAACGGCGGCACGAAACGCTATGCGCAACGCGTCGCGCTGCGCGTGCAGCAATTCGATGCGCAGTTACGCCGCTCGAACGGCACGACGAACGACGCGCTGCGCACGGCCGCGAATCCCTGAGCGCGTCGCTACTGCGCGCCGGCAAGCCGGTAGCCGACGCCCGTCTCCGTCACGATGTATGCGGGCCGCCGCGGATCGCACTCCAGCTTGCGCCGCAGGTGGCCGACATACACGCGCAGGTAGTGCGCATCCTTACCGTGCGCCGCACCCCACACCTCGTTCAGCAGGCGGTCGTGCGTGAGCAATCGGCCCGCGTGATGCGCAAGCGCGGCCAGCAAGCGGAATTCGATCGGACTCAGATGCACGCGCGCCCCGCCGCGCAGCACCTGGCGATCGGCGAGATCGACTGTCACGTCGCCGAAGCGTACGCACACCGCATCGATGCGCCCGCCGCCGGCTTGCCGCCGCAGATGTGCGCGAATCCGCGCGATCAGCTCGGCGGCGCCGAACGGCTTGGTCAGGTAGTCGTCCGCGCCCGCGTCGAGCGCGGCCACCTTATCGCGCTCCGCGCTCAGCGCCGACAGCACGATCAGCGGCGCGGCCGAGCACGCGCGCAGCGCGCGGATCAGTTCGGTGCCGCCGAGGTCTCGCAGGTTCGTGTCCGCGACGATCAGGTCGGGCCGTCGTGCACCGACGGCCGCCACGCCCGCCGCACCGGTCGCAGCCTCGACGACGTGCATGTGTTCGGCCTTTAGCGCGACACGGACGAAATGCCGGATGAACCTGTCTTCGTCGACGATCACGATGACGACGGTCGGTTCGCTCATCCGGCAGCGCCTTCGTCCGGTGCGCGATGCGCGCGCATGTTCAAACCCATCCGCATGCCACCAGCACCATGTCGATCAGCTTGATGAACGGGAACGGCAGCAGCACGCCGCCGAGGCCGTACAGCAGCAGGTTGCGGCGCAGCAGCGGCGCCGCGCCGAGCGGACGATAGCGTACGCCCTTCAGCGCGAGCGGGATCAACGCGACGATGATCAGCGCGTTGAAGATCACCGCCGACAGGATCGCCGACGCCGGCGACGCGAGATGCATCACGTCGAGCACGCGCAATTGCGGATACGTCGTCGCGAATGCGGCCGGGATGATCGCGAAATACTTCGCGACGTCGTTCGCGATCGAGAACGTCGTCAGCGAGCCGCGCGTCATCAGCATCTGCTTGCCGATCTCGACGATCTCGATCAGCTTCGTCGGGTTCGAGTCGAGGTCGACCATGTTGCCGGCCTCCTTCGCCGCCTGCGTGCCGGTGTTCATCGCAACCGCCACGTCGGCCTGCGCGAGCGCCGGCGCGTCGTTGGTACCGTCGCCCGTCATCGCGACGAGGCGGCCGACCGCCTGATGCTCGCGGATCGTCGCGAGCTTGGTTTCAGGCGTCGCTTCCGCGAGGAAATCGTCGACCCCCGCTTCCGCCGCGATCGCCGCGGCCGTCAGCCGGTTGTCGCCCGTCACCATCACGGTCTTGATGCCCATCTTGCGCAGTTCCGCGAAGCGCTCCTTGATGCCGCCCTTCACGATGTCCTTCAACTCGATCACGCCGAGCACGCGAGCGACACCGTCGACGCGCTCCGCCACCGCGAGCGGCGTACTGCCGCGGCGCGCGATGTCGGTCACGACCGCTTCGACTTCGCGCGTGACGCGGCCACCGTGGGACTCGACGTAATGCTTGATCGCGTCCGCCGCGCCCTTGCGGATCTCGCGACCCGGCGCCCCGGAGGAAGTCCCCTTGGGGGACAGATCTACGCCGCTCATCCGCGTCTGCGCGCTGAACGACAGGAACACCGGATGTAGCGCATGCATGTCGCGCTCGCGCAGGTTGAAACGCTGCTTCGCGAGCACGACGATGCTGCGGCCTTCCGGCGTTTCGTCGGCGAGCGATGACAGCTGCGCGGCATCTGCCAGCGCTTCCTCGGTCACGAACGGCGCGGGCACGAACGCCGATGCCTGGCGGTTGCCCAGCGTGATCGTGCCGGTCTTGTCGAGCAGCAGCACGTCGACGTCGCCGGCCGCTTCCACCGCGCGGCCCGATGTCGCGATCACGTTCGCCTGCATCATCCGGCTCATCCCCGCTACGCCGATCGCGGACAAGAGGCCGCCGATCGTCGTCGGGATCAGGCACACGAGCAGTGCAACCAGTGCGGTGATCGTCACGACATGGCCGGCCTTCATCGCTTCGACCGCGAACGTCGAGAACGGCAGCAAGGTGGCGGTCGCGAGCAGCATCACGATCGTCAAAGCAACGAGCAGGATCGTCAGCGCGATCTCGTTCGGCGTCTTCTTGCGCTTCGCCCCTTCGACCATTGCGATCATCCGGTCGAGGAACGCCTCGCCCGGATTGACGGCGACCCGCACGACGATCCAGTCGGACAGCACGCGCGTCCCCCCCGTCACCGACGAGAAGTCGCCGCCCGCCTCACGGATCACCGGCGCGGATTCGCCGGTAATCGCCGATTCGTCGACCGACGCGACACCTTCGATCACGTCGCCGTCGGCCGGGATCGTGTCACCGGTTTCGACGAGCACGACGTCGCCTTTGCGCAGGTCGGTCGACGCCATCACCTCGACGGGTGCCTTCGCACGCGGCGCCGCGAGCTTTTTCGCGACCACGTTGTGCTTCGCACTGCGCAGCGATGCGGCCTGCGCTTTCGAGCGCCCTTCGGCGAGCGCTTCGGCGAAGTTGGCGAACAGCACGGTGAACCACAGCCACAGCGCGATCGCGACGATGAAGCCGGCGGGTGCTTCGGCCTGGCCGAACAGCGCGGCGATCCACAGGATCGTGGTCAGGATACTGCCGACGTACACGCAGAACATCACCGGATTGCGGAACTGCGTACGCGGCGTAAGTTTTCTGAACGAATCGGCGATCGCGGGGCGCACGAGCGCGGGATCGAACATCGAGCGCACGGCCGTGCGCGGATGAGCTGGCTGCGCGGGGCGCGAGCCTGGCACGGGTGAGAGAGACATGGCGGTTTCCTTTTGCCGGCACGCCCGCGCAGCGGCATCCGGCATCGGTCAGGCGAGCCGGCTGCCTTCGCGCGTTTTCGCGTGCGGCTTCCGTTTCCACGAAACCATCTTATGAAGGTTCGCGTGAAGATCGCGGCAAAGGATCGCGTCAAGGTATAAAAAGCGCGTAAACGTCCGTTTCGCCGCGGCGCGGCGGGGGTGTCTCAAGGGCCGTACACGAGCGGCAGCGCCACACTCCGCTCATACGACGTTTACGCGGCAAAGCAGGAAAACGAACCGGCGCACGGCGTTCAGCCGAACGTGTAGCGCCCGTGCTGACGCGGCCGCCACGGCGACGAGCGGCAGCTCGCAGCACCGGCCGCGCGTCGCGCTGCCCAGCCTGTGCCACGTCGCACATGCAGGTCGCGCCGGGCCACCGCGACCACGCGCGACGGCAACGCATAGGCGAGACGCCGCACGGCCGCCACGCGTACGGCCATGCGCGACGCCGGCGACACGCGACGTGCAACCTGCGCGACGGGCCGCTTGCAGAGGATCGCGCTGTCGTAACGCTTGCCGTCGAAGCGCATCACGTCGACGACGTCGAAACCTTGCGCGCCGTAGAACGCCAGCAAGTGCGAAGCGGGATGCGGCGTATCGAGTGCGAGCAGCGTATAGCCGCGCAACGCCGCCCACTGCTCGGCGAACGACAGCAGCAGCGCACCGATCCCGCGGCTCTGGCAATCGGGATCCACCGCCACCTGCCGCACGCTCGCGACGCCTTCGCGCCGGTACAGCGAGCACGCCGACGACGGATCGGTCGCATACAGCGTGGCCGTGCCGATCACCCGCCCGCCGCACACGGCGACGTAGCACTCACCGGCTTCCGCGCGACGGCGCGTGACGTCCTCGCTCTGATCGACGCACGTGCAGTTGAGCCCCATCGCGCCGAGCCGCGCGAACGCGCGATGCAGCATCGGCGTGAGTTGTGCATAACTGTCGAAGGCCGGATCGAAACGCCGCACGATCACCCGATCGGCGCACACCGAAGGCGGCGCGGCAGGCGTGTGTTCGGCGATCGCGTTCCAGGGTATCGACATTGCCTTGCTCCGTGGTTGGGATGCCCGAAGTCTATGAGCGCGCTGGCTGCCCTCGCAAGAAAAAATGTCGTAAAAGTTTGGGGAAATGCGTGTGGATGGACGGTGACATCGATGCGTGTCGCGGCTTCGTTTGCGGGGTGAAGGACGCGTGAAGGCGGACCGATCGTTGTGCGCGCAAGCAACGCCATTCACGTCGGCATCGAATGCCGACACGTGCGCCGTTGACACATGCGGCGGCGCCATCCAGACTCGCTGGTTCCTCCCCGCACCGAGCGCGCTCATGGTCACCTGCTTCCTTCGCTACGTCATCGATCCGTACAAGCTCGACCAGTTCGAGACCTACGGCAAGATGTGGATTCCGCTCGTCGAAAAATTCGGCGGCACGCATCACGGCTACTTCCTGCCGTCCGAAGGGGCGAACAACATTGCGCTCGCGATGTTCTCGTTCCCGAGCCTCGCCGAATACGAGCGCTACCGCGAGCGCTCGATGGACGATCCGGCCTGCCAGGCCGCGTTCCGCTACGCGGAGGACACGCGCTGCATCGTCAGCTACGAGCGCAGCTTCTTCCGGCCGGTATTCGAGTAACGGACAACGGCCCCGCACATCGCGCCCCTTTTCCCGACCGGGACGAAAAAAAGCCCCGCCTGCATCCGCGCGGCGGGGCCAACCCATGTCAGTAGAGACATCAAGGAGGAGACGGGCCCATCTTATCGACCACGGCCCGCCCTCCCAACCAAGCATTTCTGCTATCGATCTGGGCGGTCGCGCACACGATTGCCCCTGCCGCGCGGCATATCGATAGAACGAAAAGTCGTTTTCAGAGTGGCGGCGGGGTCGTTACCATCTGGGTTTTAAGCCTGTGCTTAGCCGGGCAAGCCATCCCCAAGGAGCGCCCCTTGACTGCATTCGATCAACACCGCCGCCCGTTCGTCGTCGGCATTGGCGGTACCACCCGGGCAGCGTCGTCGACCGAACGCGCGCTGTCGTTCGCGTTGCGCGGTGCGCAGGCGGCCGGCGCACGCACGCGCCTGTTCGACGGCCCGTTCCTGCATACGCTGCCGCACTACGCGCCCGAACACAAAACGTTGACCGACGCGCAGCGCGAACTGATCGACGCCGTGCGCCAGGCCGACGCGATCATCATCGCGACGCCCGGCTATCACGGGGGCGTCTCCGGCCTCGTGAAGAACGCGCTCGACACGCTCGAGGAACTGCGCGCGGACGATCGCCCCTATCTTGACGGACGCGCGGTCGGCCTGATCGTCACCGCCTACGGCTGGCAGGCAGCCGGCACCGTGCTGACGTCGCTGCGTTCGATCGTGCACGCGCTGCGCGGCTGGCCGACGCCGTTCGGCGCGACCGTGAACACGCTCGAAACGCGCTTCGACAGCGCCGACAGTTGCTCCGATCTGAAGGTCGTCGCCCAACTCGAGACGGTCGGCACGCAGGCGGCCGAGTTCGCGCTCGCGTTCGCATCGCATCGCGCGGCGTCGCATGCGGCATCGGTCGATGCGCTCGCGCCCGTGCTGAAGATCGCCAACCAGTAATCCCCCCGCCTTCCACCGCCCGCGCCCGGCCGACTACATTCGCCGGCGCGGGCGGCGTGCATTCGGACGAGCGGCCACGCGCCGCGCACGTCGACACCTCTCCGTGCTGCCCTTGCCCCGCGCCGATAACGATTCGGCCCACCGCGTGATTTGCATTGGCCGAAAGATTGGTTCACGCCGCGGGCGGGTTTTCGTACGCTGAACCTCCGAACTTTCTCCGCGCACGCCATGAACCGTACGATCCGCTACAAGGGCTACGAAGTTGCCCCCGCTGCCGCCCGGTTGCCGAACGGGCTGTTCGCCGCCAACCTGACGATCGAGAAGGCGAGCGGCGGCCCGTCGCCGCGCGCCGTGTCGTTCGACGCGATCGATTTCTTCTTCGAGGAAGAGCACGCGCTGGCCTACGCGTCCCGCTGGGGCCGCCTCTGGGTCGACACGCACGCGTGACCGGCGCGCGCATGGCCGCTCGAAAATACGCGTTTACGGAAGCTATGCAAGAATCTTTCGACCCGTAATCGCATAGCAACAGCCATGAGTGACACGCTGCAGGAAGAGCACGCAGCAGCAGATCACGCAATGCGCAACTGGACCTTCGCGAGGCCAGGTCCGGTCCGGATCGGTTCCGATGCGCACATGCAGATGTTCTGCCGCATGCTGCTCGACACACACAACCCGTACAAGCCGGCGGTGATCGACTGGCCCGCGCTCAAGCCCGCCGAGCTCAAACGGCTCACGTCGCTGCCGATCTGGGACATCGCGGTGCAAACCGAAGGCCGCGCATCGATCCGCGTCGCGACCTATGCGGCGACGATCGACAATCCGCTGCTGCGCCGCGCGCTCGAGATGGACGGCGGCGAGGAAGCGCGCCACAAGGTCGTGCTGTCGAAGCTCGTCGAGGCCTACGGCATCCGGCTCGCCCCCGAGCCGCCCTATCCTGCGCCGAAGGATCCCGAGTGGTCGTGGATGGTCACGGGCTTCAGCGAATGCATCGACAGCTTCTTCGCGTTCGGGCTGTTCCGTTCCGCGCAGCGCTCCGGCTACTTCCCGCCCGAACTCGTCGACACCTTCGAACCGGTGATCCAGGAAGAAGGCCGCCACATCCTGTTCTTCGTGAACTGGTACGCGTGGTACTGGCGCAGCCTGCCGTGGTGGCGCCGGCCGTGGTTCTTCGCGCGGGTCGCGGCCGTGTGGGTGCATTTGATTCGTGAACGCATCAGTATCGCGCGCGGCATCGATTCCGACGGCGTCGCGCGCGACGCGAACTTCCCGGCGACCGGCACCGCCGATATCGGCGACGCGCTCAACCCGCGCGAGCTGATCGAACTGTGTCTTGCGGAGAACGACCGGCGGATGGCCGGCTACGACACGCGCCTGCTGCGCCCGATGTTCGTGCCGCGCATGGCGCGGTTCGCGCTGCGGTTTCTCAAGAAGTAAGGCAACCGCTCGGGACAGGGCCCGGTTGCCCGGTCGAGCAACCGGGCAACGCCCGTCGACGATCGTCACGCCGGGACGGCCCGAGTTGCGCCGGAATCCGGCGGCTCGCAGTCGCTTCGTCCGCATCCGGGCGCGCAGCAAACGATCCGCTGCGATCGATGCATCCGTTCTGTTCCGTGCCCTGCGTCCTGTTCGAACCTCGATGCGTGCTCGTCGCACTTGCATGGCGAACCGCATCCGTTGGATCGCCCGGCCCGCCGACGGCTCGGCGTCACCCCATCGCACGCGGTACGAGACCGTACCGCGCTGCATCCGGCTGCCGGGTGTGCCGCGCACGCCACATTTGCTCCCGCCCTTTTTTCTGGAACTTCGGCGCGCGTGCGCCGCGCCCGGACAAATTGTCACATCCAGGATCTGATGATTCGGTGGCGCCGCCGCCCTTGCCGGCCAGCGTCATTCACACCCTGTCGCCAGCCGGCCCAAAGCGGAAGCGGGTCACGCCTCCCGGACGGGTTTACCCCCTCTCCGAATCCCGCCCGAATATCAACATAACCGAAACAGTCAATAGGACAAATTCGAAAGACGAATGATGACGGCCCAGCCCACCGCTCTGTAGCACTTTTTTACAAATTCGACGCCCCAACCGGCCCGAAACGCCCGTCGCGCGGGCCACCGTCGCGCCCAGGATGCGCAAATCAGCACAGCCCAATAGTCGAAACTCCAAATTAAATTGATTTATAGATAACACACAAAATCAATAGAAAATCGACACCCAAATCATGAATTAACAAATTAACAAGACAGTAATCATATTGTCCATTCTCACACCCAACAACATTACATTCATGAAAGAATTTCCCGATGCGCAAACGTTTGCTATTTCATTTGTCTTACGTTTGAGCTCTTCGGACGTGTAACCTACCGCACAAAAACCACACAACCAATTGATTTTAATGAGAAAAATAGAATCTCGAGCGTACCGACAGAACGCTACAACGAGCATTCTTGCACCCTTCAAATGCATTCCGCAGCAATACATCAAAACGCGATGCATTAACCATCCTTTAACTTTCAAAACCTTCCATTTATCACTCTTTGTCAATTTAAAAAATCCCGATCCAATAAACTCCGCCCATCAATTTTGAGATTCGCGCGAGCGCACGGAGTAATCCTCTAACGAAAGAGACCGGTGTGTGGCGTGCACATTTGGAGGTAGCAGGACATGAACCGCACATACCGCTCGATCTGGAACGAAGCGCTTGGCGCGTGGGTCGCAGCATCCGAACACGATTCGGCACGGGGCAAGCCGAACAAGTCGGCCGTCGTGAAGGCCGTTGCAACCGCAGTCCTCGCAGCGGGGGCGGTGGCCAGCAACGTGGCGCACGCGCAGTACTATTCGGCCGGGGGCGGCTTTACCAATTCCCCCAACGCGGTCGCTATCGGCCCTTCGTCGACGGTTTCGTCCAACAACTCCACGGCCATCGGGGCGGGTGCAACCTCTTCCGACGCCTATGCAACCGCCATTGGCAGTTATGCAACGGCCGGCGCCAACAGCAGTACGGCCATTGGCGCCAATGCGGTGGCGAGCGGCTCCAATTCGCTGGCAATGGGCCGCTCGTCGACTGCGTCCGGCCCGGCCGGGGTCGCATTGGGCCAGGCGGCAACTGCCTCCAATAATTTCGCCACTGCGGTCGGGAGTCTCGCCCTTGCCTCCGGAGCAAACTCGGTCGCCATCGGCGGCTCGACGGCAAACGGCACGCCGGCTACGACCCAGACGCTTGCGAATGCCGCCGGCGCCATCGCCATCGGCAACAACGGGGTAGCCGGCGCGTCGGCTACCGCAACCAATTCGATTGCGCTCGGCGGTCAATCGCTCATCGCCTCGGGCGCGACATCGGGTATTGCGCTCGGTCGCGGTGCGACCGTGAGCGGCGCGTACGGCATCGCGCAGGGTGACGGCATCGTTTCCGGCGCGATGGGCCAGAACGTCGCCATCGGCTCGTCGGGCACGACCGCCAACAGCGGTTCCGCGAACGGCGGCGCCGTGGCGATCGGTCGCGCACAGACGGCCAGCGGCGACGGCGCAGTCGCGCTCGGTACCAGCAACTCGGCCAGCGGCACGGGTGCGGTCACGCTCGGCAACGGCAACTCGGCGAACGGCACCGGCGCGGTTGCGTTGGGCAGTGCCAACAGCGTGACGGGTGCGGGTTCGGTCGGTATCGGCAGCAGCGCCACGGCGACTTACGCGGGTTCGACCGCGGTCGGCGCTTCGTCGTATGCGGGCGGCGCTTCGGCGCCTGCCGCCGCTTACGGCAGCGGCAGTTCCGCGACGGCGAACTATGCGACCGCGATCGGTGTCAATGCCAGCGCTGCTGGCGGGGGCAGCGTGGCGCTTGGCGTGGCGACGGCCAGTGCGCTCCAGAGCGTTGCGATCGGCCAGCAATCCACGGCTTCCCAGGCCGGAAACATTGCGATCGGGTCGTTCGCGACGGCCAGCGGTAACGGCAATGCAGTCGCGATGGGCTACCAGTCGACCGCTTCGGCCGGCAACGCGCTGGCGCTCGGCTACCTGTCGGTGGCCAACGTGGCAAACTCCGTTGCCCTTGGCAACAACTCGGCGACGATCGGTACGGCTAACTCGGCGACCGGTGGCACCGGTTCGGTCAGCTCCGCCACGATCGGTAGCCAGACGTTCAGCAACTTTGCCGGCGCAAGCGGTGCCAACGGCGTCGTCAGCGTCGGTACGGCAGGCAACGAGCGCCGCATCCAGAACGTTGCCGCGGGCCTCGTCACCTCGAGCAGCACCGACGCTATCAACGGCAGCCAGCTCTACTCGGTCGCGAGCACGACGACGTCGAGCATCGTGAGCCTGTCGACGTCGGCTTCGACCGGTTTGTCGTCGGCTAACAGCTCGATCGGTTCGCTGTCGACTTCCACGTCGACCGGTCTCTCGTCGGCCAACAGCTCGATCGGTTCGCTGTCCACCGGCGTCACGTCGCTGTCGACTTCTGCGTCGACTGGCCTCTCGTCGGCCAATAGCTCGATCGGTTCGCTGTCCACCGGTGTCACGTCGCTTTCGACTTCCGCATCGACCGGCCTGTCGTCGGCTAACAGCTCGATCGGTTCGCTCTCGACTTCCACGTCGACCGGCCTGTCGTCGGCCAACAGCTCGATCGGTTCGCTGTCCACCGGCGTCACGTCGCTGTCGACTTCTGCGTCGACTGGCCTCTCGTCGGCCAACAGCTCGATCGGTTCGCTGTCGACCTCCACGTCGACCGGTCTCTCGTCGGCCAACAGCTCGATCTCTTCGCTGTCCACCGGCGTCACGTCGCTGTCGACTTCCGCATCGACCGGTCTCTCGTCGGCTAACAGCTCGATCGGTTCGCTGTCGACCTCCACGTCGACCGGTCTCTCGTCGGCCAACAGCTCGATCTCTTCGCTGTCCACCG
>NZ_JAUJQH010000002.1:0-647280 GCF_030482905.1 Burkholderia sp. AU45251
CTTTGCCGCGCTGTCGCGTTTTCTGCCGTCGGGTCGCAGCGTCGCGATCGGCGTGCCGTTCCTGTGGCTGGCCGTGTTCTTCGCGCTGCCGTTCGTGCTGGTGCTGAAGATCAGCTTCGCCGACCAGATGCTCGGCATCCCGCCGTACACCGCACTTGCGCGGCTGGAGGCGGGCACCGTGCAGGTCGCGCTGTCGCTGAAACATTACGCGCTGCTGCTGCAGGACGACCTGTACCTGAACACCTATGTCAGCTCGCTGAAGATGGCCGCGGCGTCGACGTTGATGTGCCTGCTGGCCGGCTACCCGATCGCGTACTTCATTGCGCGATCGGCGCCGGCCCGCTGCAACCTGCTGATGATGGCCGTGATGCTGCCGTTCTGGACGTCGTTCCTGATCCGCGTCTATGCATGGGTCGGGATCATGAAGGACGACGGGCTGCTGAACCACGTGCTGGCTGCGCTCGGCGTGATCGCGACACCGCTGCGCCTGTATCACACCGACGCGGGCGTCTACATCGGGATGGTTTATTCGTACCTGCCGTTCATGGTGATGCCGCTGTACGCGCACCTCGTGAAGATGGACCTCACGCTGCTCGAGGCCGCGAACGATCTCGGCGCGACGCCGTGGTCCGCGTTCTGGCGCATTACGCTGCCGTTGTCGCGCAACGGCATCCTCGCGGGCAGCCTGCTCGTGTTCATCCCGGCGGTCGGCGAATACGTGATCCCCGAGCTGCTCGGCGGCGCGAACACGCTGATGCTCGGCCGCGTGATGTGGGATGAGTTCTTCAACAACATGGACTGGCCGATGGCGTCCGCGGTGACGGTGACGATGGTGCTGCTGCTGCTCGTGCCGATGGCGCTGCTCCATTACAGCCAGACCGAAGCGGAGGCCAAGCCATGAACCGCGCAAATCGCATCCTGTCCGCGTGCGTGCTGGGCGCGGGCTTCCTGTTCCTGTACATCCCGATCGTCAGCCTGGTCGTGTATTCGTTCAACGCATCGAAGCTGGTGACGGTGTGGTCGGGCTTCTCGCTGAAGTGGTACGGCGCGCTGCTGCACGACGACGAACTGCTCGCGGCCGCATGGCTGTCGCTGAAGATCGCGCTGCTGACGGCGACTGCGTCGGTCGCGATCGGCACCTGGGCCGGCTTCGTGCTGGCCCGCATGGGGCGCTTCCGCGGCTTCACGCTGTACGCCGCGATGATCAACGCGCCGCTGGTGATTCCGGAAGTGATCCAGGGCATCTCGCTGCTGCTGCTGTTCGTGGCGATGCAGCAGACCTTCGGCTGGCCGGCCGGGCGCGGCTGGCTGACGATCTGGATCGGCCACGTGATGCTCTGCCTGTCGTTCGTCGCGGTGATCGTGCAGTCGCGCGTGAAGGAGCTCGATCGTTCGATCGAGGAAGCCGCGCTCGATCTCGGCGCGCGGCCGTGGAAGGTGTTCTTCGTGATCACGCTGCCGCTCATCGCGCAGGCGCTGGTGTCCGGCTGGCTGCTCGCGTTCACGGTGTCGATCGACGACGTGATCCTGTCCGCGTTCCTGTCGGGCCCCGGCTCGACGACGCTGCCGCTCGTCGTGTTCTCGCGCGTGCGGATGGGGCTCAACCCGGAGATGAATGCGCTCGCCACGGTGTTCATCACCGTCGTGACGATCGGCGTCGTCGTCGTGAACCGCGCGATGCTGGCCCGCGAGCGGCGGCAGGCGCGCGACACGCGGATGTGGCACGCGGCATCCGCGTCCGAGGTATCCGGCACGCCCGCGTCGCCTTCCACCATGCCGCCCGCGCGCCCGCCGGCCGCGCCGCCGCTGCACGACCGTATCCCGCATCCCACGAAGTGACGAACGACAAGGAGACATTCCATGAAAAAGAAGATGCTCTGCGCGCTGATCGCCGGAGCGTTGCCGGGGCTGGCCGCGGCGAACTCGAGCGCCGACCAGATCCGGACGCTGCAGCAGCAGATCGCGGTGCTGCAGCGGCAGATGAGCGCGCTGCAATCGCAACTCGGCGCGAAGCCTTCGGCCGTACCGGCCGCGGCGAGCGCGTCGAACGCGTCGAACGCGGCGACCGGCGCGGCGGCTGACCCGTCCGCACCCGGCTACGGGCAGGCAGCGGCCGTGCTGACCAACGACGACGTGTCTGAAATCCGCCAGCAGGTCGCGAACCAGCAGTTGAAGGTCGATTCGTTGACCGATGCCGCGCGCACGGGCCCGATCGCGGGGCTGTCGGTGACGGGTTATCTCGATCCGACCTACCTGTACAACCGGGGTGCCGGCACGTCGTCGTTCCAGTTCGCGAACCACGAGAATGCGTACACCTACTACAACAGCACGTTCGGCGACGTGTTCCTCGACATCAAGAAGACCTTCGGGGTCGGCCCGACCGCGCCGTCCGCGGAAATCACGCTGATGCCGAACCGCGGCGCGGGCCTGTCGATGATGACGGGCAGCGGTTCGAGCGGCCTGAACATCATCAACACGGCCGTCCTGACCGTGCCGCTGTCGGGCACGACGGCGCTCACCGGCGGCCTCGTGACGGGCTTCGGCGGCTACGAGTACCAGCAGTCGAACATGATGCTGACGCTCACGCACAACCTGCTGTACGACTTCTCCGATCCAGGCTCGTCGATCGGCGCGGGTCTCAACTACCAGAGCCCGGACGGCCACTGGGCGTGGAAGTTCTTCGTCGGCAACGAGCAGTTCCGCAGCGCGGGCGCGGTCACGCAGACCGGCGTGAACGCGCTCGGCGACCCGATCACGACCAGCAACAAGGTGCCGACCTTCACCGCGCGGGTCGATTACCTGCACGGCAGCGCGCTCGACGTTGGCGGCTCGATCAGCATCGGCCGCCAGACGCTGCCGAGCGCGGTCGATCCGGCGACCGGCAACGTACGCTACGGCGTGGGCGGCAACGCACCGAGCGCATACGGCGCGTTCTTCTTCGGCGAAGCCGACGCGACCTACACGCTCGCCGATGCGCAGTACAACGCCGAGCTCGACTACGGCCAGCAGCAGCACGGCGCGTTCAACGGCGGGCTCGCGCAGTGGTTCGGGCTGTCGCTGCTCGCGCACCGCAAGTTCAACGCGCCGGTGGTCGGCCGCATGGGCGCGACGCTGCGCTACGACCTGCTCGTGAACCGGAAGAACGGCGGTGGCGGCTCGTCGATCGGCCTGAATGGCAACGGGATGGATCCAAACAACGGCTTCGGGATCGACGCGGATTGCCTGGCGCAGTCGAAGGCGAACGGCGGGGTCGGCTTCGAGTGCAAGGGCGCGACGCGGCAGGCCGCCGCGTTCGACCTGCTGTTCTACCCGACCCAGCAAGTGACGGTGAAGGTCGAATACCGGCACGACTGGGCGAGCAACAAGGTGTTCCTGCGTCATGACGGGTCGTACGGGAAGTCGAACGATCTGCTCGCCACCCAACTCATCTACGCGTTCTGACGCGACGCCGTTCGCGAGTCTTGCACATGCTCAAGTTCGAAAACCAGCAACATGTTCAGTCCTACTATGCAGCGACGGCCAACAACCGCACGCGCCATCCGCCGCTCGACGGGGCGGTGACCGCCGACGTGTGCGTGATCGGCGGCGGGCTCACGGGCCTGTCCGCGGCACTCGATCTCGCCGAGCGCGGCCATTCGGTCGTACTCGTCGAGGCGTCGAAGATCGGCTGGGGCGCGAGCGGCCGCAACGGCGGCCAGCTGATCGCCGGATACTCGTGCGACATCGATACGTTTTCCGCGTACCTGCCGGAAGACGACGTGCGGCGTGTCTGGGCAATGGGGCTGGAGTCGGTCGATATCGTGCGGCAGCGGGTCGAGCGGCACGGCATCGATTGCGACCTGACCTTCGGCTACCTGACCGCGGCGAACAAGCCGCGTCATCTCGATGCGCTGCGTGCGTGGCGCGATGCCGCGGCAAGCCGCTTCGGCTATCGCGGCTACGAAATCGTCGAGCGCGCCGACATGCCGCACTTTGTCGCATCCGACCGTTACGCCGGCGGCCTGCGCTACGAAGGCAGCGGTCACCTGCATCCGCTGAACTACACGCTCGGCCTCGCCCGGGCGGCGTGCGCGGCCGGCGTGACGATCTACGAGGACACGCCAGCACTCGCACTCGATCGCGCCGCACCGCACCACCGCGTCCGGTGCGCGCGCGGGTACGTGGATGCCCGCTACGTCGTGCTGGCCTGCAATGCGTACCTCGGGCAACTGGCGCCGTCGCTCGCACGCAAGATCATTCCGGTGGCGACGTACCTGATCGCGACGGAGCCGCTCGATGACGCACGTGCCGCACAGACGATGCCGGCGAACGCCGCGATCAGCGACACCAATTCGGCGCTCGACTATTTCCGGCTGACGCGCGACCGCCGGCTGCTGTGGGGCGGCAAGGCCAGCAGCTCGACGAACGCGCCGCGCGACCTCGCGGCCGCGATGCGGCGCGACATGCTGAAGACGTTCCCGCAGCTGGCCGACGTGCGGATCGACTACGCGTGGGGCGGCCTGATCGACGCGACGATGAATCGCGCGCCGCATTTCGGCCGGCTCGAGCCGACCGTGTATTTCGCACAGGGCTTTTCCGGGCACGGCGTCAACGTGACGGGCCTCGCGGGGCGGCTGATCGCGGAAGCGATCGACGCGCAGGCCACGCGCTTCGACCTGTTCGGCCGGATTCGCCATCGCGACTTTCCGGGCGGGCGCGCGCTGCGCACGCCGATGCTGGCGCTCGCGATGACCTGGCACCGGATGATGGACCTGCTTTGATCCGCGCGGGGCGGCTCGTCCGTCCGCGCGGCACCGAAACGTTTCGAATCACTCATGCCCTGGAGGCACTCATGACCAACATCACGAATCTCGTCGACCTGATGCGGGCACCGGCGAAGCTCACGCAGAGCCGCGTGCCGAGCGGGCTGCTGCTCGACGGCAATCCGCTGCAGACGCTGTCGCATCACTACATCAGCCCGTGCGGGCAGTTCAGCTGCGGGATCTGGGAATGCACGCCCGGCCGCTGGACGATCGAGTACGACGAGTCGGAGTATTGCGAGATGCTGAGCGGCGTCGCGATCGTGCGCGACGCGGACGGCCGCGAGCGCGTGTTGCGCGCGGGCGACCGCTTCGTGATTCCGCCGGGTTTTCGCGGCACGTGGGAAGTCGTCGAAAAGTGCCGCAAGATCTATGCGTCGCACGCACCGCAGGCCGGGCAGCCGGGCGCGTAACGCGCGGCCGGTTCAGCACAACCATCGAGATCAACCAGGAGCAACCCATGACCCAGGAATTGTGGCGTCTCAGCGCGGCCGAGATGGCCGAGCACGTCGCGCGTCGCGACGTGTCTGCCACCGAACTCACGCGCAGCTGCCTGCAGCGGCTTGAAGCGGTGAACCCCGTCATCAACGCGATCGTCGACGTGATGGCCGACAGCGCGTTGCAGGCCGCGTCCGATGCCGACGCCGCGATCGCGCGCGGCGCGCCGGTCGGCCCGCTGCACGGCGTGCCGGTGACCGTGAAGATCAACGTCGACACGGCCGGATGCGCGACGACCAACGGCGTGCGCGCGTTTTCGGACCTGATCGCGCACGAGGACAGCCCGGTGACCGCGAACCTGCGCAAGGCCGGCGCGATCGTGATCGGGCGCAGCAATGCGCCGGCATTTTCGTATCGCTGGTTCACCGACAACGACCTGCACGGCCGCACGTCGAATCCGTGGGATGCGTCGTTGACGCCGGGCGGTTCCAGCGGTGGCGCCGCCGCGGCCGTGGCCGCCGGCATCGGCGCGATCGCGCACGGCAACGACCTGGGCGGTTCGATCCGCTACCCGGCCTATGCGTGCGGCGTCGCCGGGCTGCGTCCCAGCACCGGGCGCGTGCCGGCGTACAACGCCACGCAGTCGAAGGACCGCACGCTTGCGGTGCAGCTCGCCTCCGTCCAGGGCCCGCTCGCGCGCACGGTCGGCGATCTGCGGCTCGCGCTCGGCGCGATGGCGGCAGGCGACGCGCGCGACGCATGGTGGATGCCGGTCGCGCCGACTGCGCACGAAGCCGCGTTCCCCGCGCGCGTGGCCGTGTGCCCGGCGCTGCCGGGCGTGCCGTCCGATCCGGTGGTGGTCGACGCGATCCGGCAGGCCGCGCACTGGCTCGAAGAAGCAGGTTGCCTCGTCGAGGAAGCGGTGCCGCCGCGGATCGCCGAAGCGTGCGAACTGTGGCTGGACCTGGTGACCAACGAAGCGCGCGGCGGCCTCGGCGACGTGATCATGCAGCACGGCGACGCGGCGATCCGTACCGCGTTCGCGAGCCAGCGCCATCTCGCGAAGCCGCTGGACCTCGCGGGTTACATGAACGGCCTCGCGCGGCGCACGGCGTTGCTGCGCGACTGGCAGCAATTCTTCACGCGCTATCCGCTGCTGCTGATGCCGGTGTCGTGCGCGCAGCCGTTCGCGATCGACGCCGATCAGCACGGCGACGACGCGATGCGCGCGATCGTCGAGCGGCAGGGGCCGCTGCTCGCGACCGCACTGCTCGGGCTGCCGGGGCTGTCGGTGCCGACCGGTATCCGCGACGGCGTGCCGACCGGTGTGCAGCTCGTCGCCGGACGCTTCCAGGAAGCGCTGTGTCTCGCCGCAGGCGAAGCGATCGAGGCGCGTGCGGGCATCTTTACGCCGATCGATCCGGTCACCGGATCGTGATGCGCGACTTTTCACGAGGAAACGCATGAATCAACCGACATTCGAAGACTGGCAGGCCCGCGCGGCCGTGTTGCGGATCGACGGGCGCGCATTCATCGACGGCGAGGCGCGCCACGCGCAAACCGGCGCGACCTTCGCCAGCGTGAGCCCGATCGACGGTTGCGTGCTCGCGCACGTGGCCGATTGCGGCGCCGACGACGTCGACCTGGCGGTCGCGGCCGCGCGCCGCGCGTTCGACGCGCGGAGTTGGGCCGGCATGAACCCGCGCGCCCGCAAGGCGGTGCTGCAGCGCTGGGCCGCGCTGATGCGCGAGCATCTCGACGAGCTCGCGCTGCTCGAGACGCTCGACACCGGCAAGCCGATCGCCGATACCACGGCGATCGACGTGCCGGCCGCCGCCCATTGTGTCGACTGGTATGCGGAAGCGATCGACAAGGTCGGCGGCGAAGTCGCGCCGGTGGACCATCATCTGGTCGGGCTCGTCACGCGCGAGCCGATCGGCGTCGTCGCGGCCGTCGTCCCGTGGAATTTCCCGCTGCTGATGGCCGCGTGGAAATTCGCGCCGGCGCTCGCGGCCGGCAACAGCGTCGTGCTCAAGCCGTCCGAGAAATCGCCGCTCACCGCGATTCGCGTCGCGCAGCTCGCGTGCGATGCGGGCGTGCCGCCCGGCGTGTTCAGCGTCGTGCCGGGCGGTGCGGAGCCGGGCAGGGCGCTCGCGCTGCATCCCGACGTCGACTGCATCGCGTTTACGGGATCGACCCGCACGGGGCAGCAGATCATGGCGTGCGCCGCGCAGTCGAACCTGAAGCGCGTGTGGCTCGAGCTCGGCGGCAAGTCGCCGAACATCGTGCTGCGCGATTGCCCCGATCTCGACCGCGCCGCGCAGGCCGCTGCCGACGCGATCTTCTTCAACATGGGCGAAGTGTGCACGGCCGGGTCGCGCCTGCTCGTGCATCGCGACATCAAGGACGCATTCGTCGCGAAGCTGGTCGACGCGTCGCGGCGCTACGCGCCCGGGCATCCGCTCGATCCGTCGGTGACGATGGGGGCGATCGTCGATCGCACGCAGCTCGATCGCGTGATGGGGTATATCGGCGCCGGGCGCGACGAGGGCAAACTCGTCGCGGGCGGCGCGCGCGTGCGCGAGGAGACGGGCGGGTTCTATGTCGAGCCGACGGTGTTCGAGGTGAAGCCCGACGCGAAGATCGCGCGTGAAGAGATCTTCGGGCCGGTGCTGTCGGTGATCGTGTTCGACGAGGTCGACGAGGCCGTGCGGATCGCCAACGACACCGAGTATGGACTGGCCGCGGCCGTATGGTCGGCCGATCTCTCGACCGCGCATGCCGTTGCGCGGCGGCTGCGCGCGGGCACCGTGTGGGTCAACTGCTACGGCGACGGCAGCGACGACATGAACTTCCCGTTCGGCGGCTACAAGCTGTCGGGCAACGGCCGCGACAAGTCGCTGCATGCGCTCGACAAGTACACCGAGCTGAAGTCGACGGTCGTGCGGTTGTAGCGTGGGGCTGCGCGGCGCGCTTGCGGCGTGCCGCGCGCGGATCACCGCCGATCGTCGCCCGGTACGAACAGTCGCGGCTGCGCGGCATTCAGCGCGTCGTCCGCTTCCGGCTGCCACGGAAAGATCCCGTTGCGGTCGGGCCACAGCAGCTGGACGCACGGGAAGTCGTCGTTGCCGTAGAACCAGCGATTCCAGCCGAGGTGGGCTTCGTAGTGCGCTTTCTCGACCGGCATGAGGAGCGCGTTCGCGTTCGCGTAGACGGATGCGGTGACTTCACCGACCGGAGGCGGCGTGCCGGCCCCGACCTTCCGGTAGACGTCCCACAGCACGTCGTGGACGATACGTGCCGGCAACGAGAACACGATGATTTCCGGAAAGCCGTGGTTGACCCACAACCCGGTCGTGAACGAGAACCCCGGTTCGTCTCCTTCCGCAAACACTTCCGTGCGGAACCACCCGTGCTGGCGAATCTGGTTTACGAATCGCTGCTCATCTTCCTCAAGCACCGAATCGGGCGCGTCGAGCGCGGTGGCGATATTGGGTCGCGTGGTCATAGGAACTCCCTGGATCGGTGTCGGGCGACAGGAAGCCGGGCGATGGTGTCCGGCCGGCGGGGAAGCGATCGCGGCCGAATTCTCCGCCGATCGCTGCGCCGCCATGTTGCCACAGCGGTTCCGCCTACTGCTCCGCGCCTTCCGCGTCCGCCGTTTCACCGAGGAACCCGCCGCTCTGGTGCGTCCACAGCGCTGCATAGATGCCGCCGGCCTGCAGCAGCTGCTGGTGCGTACCTTCCTCGACGATGCGCCCTTCGTCGAGCACGATCAGCCGGTCCATCGCCGCGATGGTCGACAGCCGGTGCGCGATCGCGATCACCGTCTTGCCGCTCATCAGATCGTCGAGGCTGCGCTGGATCGCGACTTCGACCTCGGAGTCGAGTGCGCTGGTCGCTTCGTCGAGCACGAGGATCGGCGCGTCCTTGAGCATCACGCGCGCGATCGCGACGCGCTGCCGCTGGCCGCCCGACAGCTTCACGCCGCGCTCGCCGACCTCGACGTCGTAGCCGCTGCGGCCGTGGCGGTCGCGCAGCCGGTCGATGAACTCGGACGCTTCCGCGCGCACGGCCGCGTCGTGCATCTCGCGCTCGGTCGCGTCGGGGCGCCCGTACAGCAGGTTCTCGCGCATCGTCCGGTGCAGCAGCGACGTATCCTGCGTGACCATCCCGATCGCGCTGCGCAGGCTGTCCTGCGTCACGTGCGCGATGTCCTGCCCGTCGATCCGGATCGTGCCGCCGCCCACGTCGTAGAAGCGCAGCAGCAGGTTCACGAGCGTCGACTTGCCGGCCCCCGAGCGGCCGATCAGGCCGATCCGCTCGCCGGGCCGGATCGTCAGGTTCAGTCCGTCGAACACCGCGCGGTCGTTGTCCTCGTGCGCGAACTGCACGTTGTCGAACACGATCCCGCCGCGCTGCACCGCGAGCGGCTTCGCGTCGGACGCGTCGACCACGCTGCGTACCTTCGTCAGCGTGTTGATGCCGTCCTGGATCGTGCCGACATTCTCGAACAGCTCGGTCATCTCCCACATGATCCAGTGCGAATAGCTCGACAGGCGCAGCGCCATCGCGATCACCGCCGCGACGACGCCCGCGCTCACCTCGCCATGCATCCACAGAATCAGTGCGAGGCCGGTCGAGCCGACCAGCAGCAGCGTCGACAGCAGGTGGTTGACGACCTCGAACGCGCTGACGAGGCGCATCTGCGCGTCGCCGGTCGCCTTGAACGCTTCCATCGCGCGGCGCGCGTGGTCGGCTTCGCGCCGCGTGTGCGAGAACAGCTTCACGGTCGTGATGTTCGAATACGCGTCGGTGATGCGGCCCGTCATCAGTGCGCGCGCATCGGCCTGCCGGCTGCCGACGGCACCGAGGCGCGGCACGAAATACGCGCACGCCAGGCCGTAGCCGAGCGCCCACAGCGCAAGCGGGATCATCAGCCGCCAGTCGAAGCTGGCCGCGAGCGCGAGGATGCCGATCAGGTACGCGGCGACGCCGATCACGACGTCGACCGACATGAACAGCGCGTCGCGCACCGCGAGCGCGGTCTGCATGATCTTGGTCGTCACGCGGCCCGCAAATTCGTTCGCGTAGAACGACAGGCTCTGGTCGAGCATCAGCCGGTGAAACAGCCAGCGCAGCCGCATCGGGAAGTTGATCGCGAGCACCTGGTGCTTGACCATCGTATGCAGCGCGATCAGCAGCGTACTGCCGGCGAGAATCGCCGCGAAACCGGCGAGCGTGCCGAAGTGCCGGCCGCCGAAATTGGCTGGCGTCGCGGACGCGAGCCAGTCGACCACGCGGCCCATCATCGCGAACAGCGCGGCTTCGTACGCGGCCAGCGCGGCCGACGTCAGCGCGATCAGCAGGACCCAGCTGCGCGCGCCTTTCGTGCACGCCCAGACGAACGAGAAGAACCCCCGCGGCGGCGTGGCGGGATCTTCGAGCGGGAAAGTCGGCAGGCGCCGTTCAAACCACGAAAACATTGAAACCTCTCCTTGATGCGGCCGCGCCGACCGGCGCGGCCCGTAATGCCCGTTTCATGCGCGACGCCTTGCGTGGAGGCGCCGTGTTGCACACGTGTTCACTGCGCGCGGATCCACGCCTCGATCGGGCCGAGCGTGCCCGGTGCATACGCATGGCGCCCGAGCGCCGTGTACAGCCACTGCTTCCACGTCGGCCAGTCGGACTCGAGCTGGTAGTCGAACCAGCTGCCACGCAGCAGCCCATGCGTCGCACCGGGCACGACCACCACGCGCCGGTCGGGCCGGTTCGCGAACGCTTGCGTATAAGCGTTCGCCTCGTCGACCGGATCGACATTGCGGTCCAGCGCGCCCCACACGGCCAGCACGGGCCCCTGCATCGTCGCGAGCGCCTGTGACGCGTCTTCCAGGTAGTTGCGCGCGATGAAGCCGAAGCGGCGCGGCTCGATGTCGGGGCGGCGGCGCGGATCGGCCGGCACGTCCGCCTGGCCGAAGATCGCGTCGTTGTCGCGTCGCTCGGCGGCCAGTGTCGCATCGATTCGATCCGGCTGCAGGCCGGTTGCCTGGAGCTGCTGTCGCGTCAGGTAAGTGCCTTGCCGGCGCCAGCTGACGGCGCCGCCGACGATCACCGAAAACGCGGGCCGCACCGCATTCGCGACGCGCGGAATGACCCAGCCGCCTTGCGAGAAGCCGAGCAGGCCGATCTTGGGCGCGGGACCGACGGCGGCGCGCACGCGCGCCATCGCGGCGATCGTTTCGTTCGCGCGGCCCTGCATCGATTGCATGAGCCAGTCGCCGCTGCTGCGGCCGGTACCTTGCTTGTCCCACGCGAACACGCCGATGCCGGCGTCGAGCAGGCTGTTGACGAGCGGCAGCATCGCGTCGTCCGCGAAGCGCGTGCGCGGCCCGTCGCCGTGGACGAGCAGCACGATCGGCGCATCGGGCGCGTGGGCCGGCAGTGCGAGCGTGCCGACGAGAGCGGCGTCGCCGGCGCGGAACGCGAGCGTCGAAACCTCCGCGCCCTTCAGCTCGAAGTCGGACAGGCCGCGCAACGCGATTGCGCCGACCGCTGCGAGCAGGAGCAGGACGAGCGCGATGCCGGCAATGACGGTTCGTTTCAAGAGGCCCTCGGAGCGGTGGTGTGAGCGGAGGTCGCAGGCGGCACGTACACGATGCCTTGACGCCTGCGGGACGTCGCCACGATAATAGATCGACTAATCAGTCTAATAAAGATTTGAGCCAACGTCGAGCACGGAGTTCCTGTTGAGAAAGATCGACCCTGAAAGAGTGGAAGCGAAGCGGCGCCAGATCCTGGACGCCGCGATCGACTGTTTTGCGCGCGACGGCTTCCATGCGACGTCCACGGCCGCGATCTGCAAGGCGGTCGGCATGAGCCCCGGCAACCTGTTCCACTATTTCCCGACGAAGGCGGCGATCATCGAGGCGGTCGCGCAGGAGGACCAGCGCGAGATGGCCGAACTGTTCGCGCGGCATGCGGACGTCGACGATGCGCTGACCGCGATCGAGGACATAGCGCTGACGTTGATGGAACTGTCGAGCGATCCCGTCTATGCGCGCATCAGCGTGGAGACCGCGGCGGAGGCGACGCGTAATCCGGACGTCGCGGCGCTGTTCGCGGCGAACGAGGCGCAGGTGAAAGGGCGGATGGTCGCGCTGATCAAGCGCGGCGTCGCGCAGGGGAAGATCGATGGCAGCCTGAAGCCCGATCTCGTTGCGACCTGGCTGCTCGCGCTCGCGGAAGGCGCGGTCGGGCGCGTCGTGTTCGAGCCGGGGTTCAAGCCGCGCGCACACCAGGCGATGCTGCGGACGATCATTCAGCGGATGTTGAAGCCGCAGTAAGTGTGGCGGCGCCGGTTTGACGCACGCCGGGTTCGGGCGCTATCCGAACCGGGCGCGCGCATCGTGCCCTCAAAAAAATCCTTGACTGTCTATCTATGAGTAGATAAAGTTCGCTCCATGGAAACGAAACCGACCGTCCGCGAACAGATTCTCGACCACGCGATCACGCTGATGATGCTGCGCGGTTACAACGGCTTCAGCTATCGAGACCTGTCCGATCTGGTGGGCGTGAAGACGTCGAGCATCCACTACTACTTCCCGTCGAAGGACGATCTCGTGCTGGAAGCGGTGTCGGTCTACAGCGACGACGTCCTCTCGGCGATGCGGGCGATCGATCCGGCGCTGCCGGCCGACGTGAAGCTGAGCCTGTACACGAAGATGTTCGGCCGCACGCTCGGCGACGGCAACATGATCTGCCTGTGCGGGATGCTCGCGGCCGATATCGAATCGTTGCCGGAGAACGTGCGGCAGGCCGTGCAGGCGTTCTTCAAGGCCAACGAGAGCTGGCTCGCGGAATTGCTGGCGCAGGGCGCGAAGGAAGGCACGCTGCAGTTCAGCGGCCAGCCCGACACGGCCGCGCGCACGTTGTATGCGGCGTTCCAGGGCAGCGTGCTGGCCAGCCGGCTGTTTCACACGCGGGCGCGTCTCGAGGATGTCGAGGCGGTCTGGAAAACGCGGCCCTGACGGGCGGCGCAAGCGGTCAGGCGGTTCGCCGCCTTTTTATTGGATCTGGTTATCTATCTTGTGATAGATAGATGGCTTGAGCAGGTGGATCAACCACCTGCATTTTTTGGGGATGTTTATCTATCTATGAGTAGATAAACAAACGCGAAACCGGCTGCAGAGCAGCCGGCACGCGGCCCCGGGTTGGAAGGCTGTTTCACTCACTGATTGAAAAGGAGCTGGTCATGTCGATCGAAAAAGTGCTGTACCGCGCCCATGCAAAAGCCACCGGCGGCCGTGACGGCCGCGCCACGGTGCCCGAGAGCAACCTCGACCTGAAGCTGGCCACGCCGCGCGAGCTCGGCGGCGCGGGCGGCGCAGGCGCGAACCCCGAGCAGCTGTTCGCCGCCGGCTACAGCGCGTGCTTCATCGGCGCGATGAAGTTCGTCGCGGCCCGCGACAAGATCGCGATGCCCGCGGACGCCTCGATCGAAGGCAGCGTCGGCATCGGCGCGATCCCGAACGGCTTCGGTATCGAAGTCGAACTGAAGATCTCGCTGCCGGGCCTCGATCGCGATACCGCGCAGACGCTGATCGATCGCGCGCACCTTGTGTGCCCGTACTCGAACGCGACGCGCGGCAACATCGACGTCACGCTCACGCTCGTCTGATCGTACGCATTGCGAATCATCTACCGCCACATTGTCATTCACAGATTGAGCCAAGGAGTTACACCATGAAGATCGTCAAGCCGCTGCTGATCGCTGCCGCCGTCGCCGCGGCACTGTCCGCCACGACCACCGCGTTCGCTGCGAGCGCCGGCGCCGAAGCCGTCCGGCCCGATGCGACGACGAGCGCCTTCCTCGCCGCGCTGAACGGCCAGAAAGGCCCGGGCCTCGAAACGCTGAGCCCCGCGAAGGCGCGCCAGGTGCTGGTCGATGCGCAGAACGGCGCGAAGGTCGACCTGTCGGGCATCGACGTGTCGAACCGCACGATCGAACAGGACGGCTTGTCCGTGCCGGTCACGATCGTCCGCCCGCAAGGCGCGACGGGCACGCTGCCGGTGTTCATGTTCATTCACGGCGGCGGCTGGGTGCTCGGCGATTTCCCGACGCACGAACGCCTCGTGCGCGACCTCGTCGTGCAATCGGGGGCCGTCGCGGTGTTCGTGAACTACACGCCGTCGCCGGAAGCGCATTACCCGGTCGCGATCAACCAGGCGTATGCGGCGACGAAGTGGGTGGCCGCGCACGGCGCGGAGATCGGCGTCGACGGCAGCCGTCTCGCGGTGGTCGGCAACAGCGTCGGCGGGAACATGGCGGCCGTGGTGGCGCTGATGGCGAAGGACAAGGGTGGCCCCGCGATCCGCTTCCAGGGGCTGATGTGGCCGGTGACCGACCACAACTTCAACACGGGCTCGTACAACGCGTATCAGCAGGGTCACTTCCTGACGCGGCCGATGATGAAGTGGTTCTGGGATGCCTATACGAAGAACGAAGCGCAACGCAACGAGATCTACGCGTCGCCGCTCCGTGCGAGCACCGCGCAGTTGAAGGGCCTGCCGCCGGCGCTGATCCAGGTCGCGCAGTTCGACGTGCTGCGCGACGAAGGCGAAGCGTACGGCCGCAAGCTCGACGCGGCCGGTGTCGACGCGACGACCACGCGCTACGACGGCACCATCCATGATTTTGGCCTGCTGAACGCACTGGCCACGGATGCACCGACGAAGGCCGCGATGAAGGCGATGGCGAACGAGATCGCGACACGGTTGAAGTAACGCGACGGGTTCGCACTCGCGCGGCCCTTGAAGTGGCGGCCGCGCGAGTGCCGATGACGACCGACGAGGCGGGCGCATGCCCGCCTTCATTGCATGCGGGGGGAGCCGGGCGAATGTGCCGGCTTGCACGCAGCACCCTGCACGAGCACACCGCGACATCAGCGCTTTTCCGCCGTTGTTCAGCAGCACGATTTCTTTCTCGATCCGCGCCGCATCGCCGGCTTCGCGCGGTGCTTCACGTCACGGCTCTGCCCGTACGCGTCGTCGGCCGCAGCGCCCGCGCCGGACGCATTGTTGGTACGATCGCGCGTATCGTCCACGCCGGCACCTCAACCCGCCGGCCACCGGTCGCACGGCTGCGCGGCCACGTTCGGGAGAAACGGTTCATGCTGCAGGCGTTCGCGGTCTTGCTGACCTTCCAGTGTCTCGGGGAAGGCGTGTCCTATTTGTTCGGCCTGCCGGTGCCGGGCCCCGTGATCGGCATGCTGCTGCTGTTCGGCTTCGTGATGCTGCGGCCGCAGGTGGCCGACGCGATCGAGCCGACCGCGCTCGAGCTGCTGCGCCACCTGTCGCTGCTGTTCGTGCCGGCCGGCGTCGGCATCATGGTGTCGGCCGACCGCGTGCGCGGCGATGCGGTCGCGGTCGTCGTCGCGCTGGCCGTCAGCACCACGCTCGCGATTGCCGTGACGGCCCTCGTCACGCGTGCGTTGCTGCGACGTCAGCGGCGCACGGGCGGCACCGCGGAGGGCGCGCAATGACGGCCTTCCCGAAACTCGGCGCGATCTGGGTCTATCTCGCCGCGACCCCGTTGCTGGGCCTGACCATCACGCTGATCGCGTATCTGTTCGCGCAAGCCGTTTATGCGCGGGCGCGCTTCAACCCGCTCGCGAACCCGGTGCTGATCGCGGTCGCGCTGATCGTCGTGCTGCTGACGATCACGCATACGCCATATCCGACGTATTTCGAAGGCGCGCAGTTCGTCCACTTCCTGCTCGGCCCCGCGACCGTCGCGCTCGCGCTGCCGCTGTACCGCCAGTGGTCGAAGCTGCGCCGCGCCGCGGTGCCGCTGCTGGTTGGCCTGCTCGCGGGTTCGTTGACCGCGATCGTGTCGGCGGTCGGCATCGCGGCGCTGTTCGGCGCGTCGCATCAGACGATCGCATCGCTCGCGCCGAAATCGGCGACGACGCCGATCGCGATGGCCGTCGCCGCGGAAATCGGCGGAATTCCGTCGCTCACCGCCGTGCTCGTGATCTCGACCGGGATCTTCGGGGCCGTGTGCGCGCGCGGGATCCTCAACGCACTGCGCGTCGACGAGCCGGCCGTGCGCGGATTCGCGCTCGGCGTCGCGTCGCACGGGATCGGCACCGCGCGTGCGTTCCAGGTCAGCGAGGAGGCCGGCGCGTTCGCCGGGCTCGGGATGGGGCTGAACGGCGTGCTGACGGCCTTCGTCGTGCCGATCCTGCTGCCGGTGCTGTCGCGCTGGATCTGAGCGCCGGCCGGGCCAGGCCGGGTTATCGGTTTCCCTGATGGCGCACGCGCGGTGCCGGAACGGCGGCGCACGCGGTGCGCATGTATCGTGGCCGTTATCGGGAGAATTCAGGAACGCACACGGACAAGTGCATACTGATCGGCTAACGTTGCATCGGCTCCGATGTCGCAAGCGGTCGCGTGCGCGCCGGTGTCTGACCCACAACCAACAATCGACAAGGAGATCCGGCCATGAAGAAGTCTCGCGTGGTTTCGGTGGCAGTAGCAGTAACGGCGTCGTTCGGTCTGCTGTTGACCGCGGCGCCGGCGGCATACGCGCAGGATCAGGCGTCCGCGCCGACGCAGAAGCAGGTCGACAAGGCGCAGAAGAAGGCGGCCCGCAAGGCTGCCCGGGCACGGCACGCGTCGGACCTGAAGGCGATCGGCACGGGTAGCGGCTACCGGCTGACGAACGACCAGAGCAACTATCCGCAGAACGCCGCGCAGAAGGCGCCCGCGACGAAGGCGGCGCCGGCCGCGCCGGCGTCGGGCCAGTAACGGCCGGGTTCGGGCCCGGGCACAGCGCAAACGGCGCCGGATCGACCGGCGCCGTTTGCGCGTGTGCGGGGCTGCCCGAACGGTCTGGCCGCCGCGTTACGACGCGAGCTTGCTCGCGATTTCCGCGACGTGCTTGCCCTGGTAGCGCGCGATGTCGAGCTCGTTCGCGCTCGGCTGGCGGCTGCCGTCCGCGCCCGCGAGCGTGCTCGCGCCGTACGGCGAGCCGCCGGTGATTTCGTTCATGTTGACGAGGCCGCTGCACGCATACGGCACGCCCACGATCACCATCCCGTGGTGCAGCAGCGTCGTGTGGAACGACGTGATCGTCGTTTCCTGGCCGCCGTGCTGCGTGCCGGTCGACGCGAACACGCTGCCGACCTTGCCGACGAGCGCGCCCTTCATCCACAGGCCGCCGGTCTGGTCGAGGAACGTGCGCATCTGGCCGGCCATGTTGCCGAAGCGGGTCGGCGTGCCGAAGATGATCGCATCGTAGTCGGCGAGTTCGTCCACCGTCGCGACCGGTGCAGCCTGGTCGACCTTCACGCCGATTGCCCGGGCCTGGTCGGCGGGGATCGTTTCCGGCACGCGCTTGAGCGTGACCTCGACGCCCGCCACCGATTTCGCGCCTTCCGCGATGTGCTGCGCCATCGTTTCGACGTGCCCGTAGGAGGAGTAGTAAAGAACGAGTACCTTGGCCATCTTGCGAATCTCCGATTAAAAGGGCCCCGCGTTCAGCGGGGCCCGGTTTCCCGAACGGGCTTTATGCCCACTCGGCGGTTACTTCGACCGGACGCAGGTCGAATACCAGCACTTCGGCATCCTTCCCGTCGGCGAACGTCAGCACCTGTTCGTCGCGGACGCGCGCGCCGTCGCCTTCGCCGAGCGTCACGCCGTTGACCGTCACGCTGCCGCGTGCCACGTGCACGTACGCAAAGCGGTTCGGCGCCAGTTCCAGCGTCGCGCGTTCATCGCCGTCGAACAGGCCCGCATAGATCCGCGTGTCCTGCCGGATCTGCAGCGAACCGGCGTCGCCGGTCGGCGATACGACGAGCGCGAGCTTGCCGCGCTTGTCGCCGGCCGTGACATTCGTCTGCTGATAGCGCGGCTCCGCACCTTTTTCAGCCGGCCCGACCCAGATCTGCAGGAAGTGAACCGGCACTTCCTTCGAGTGGTTGAACTCGCTGTGGCGCACACCGGTGCCGGCGCTCATCAACTGCACGTCGCCCGGCACGATCACCGACCCGGTACCCATCGAGTCCTTGTGTTCCAGCGCGCCCTCGAGCACGTACGACAGGATTTCCATGTCGCGGTGCGGGTGCGTGCCGAAGCCGCCGCCCTGCGCGACGCGGTCGTCGTTGATCACCAGCAGGTCGGAGAAGCCGACTTGCTTCGGATCGTAGTAGTTCGCGAACGAAAACGTATGACGGGAGCTGAGCCAGCCATGCTCCGCACGGCCACGTTGGTTTGCTGCACGGATTTCGATCATGATTTTTGTCCTTCAAGACGCCGAACCTCGGAAGTGGGCGCGGCTGTTCGTTGAGAAGCATCTTAGGTCAATCGATTTGACAAATAAATGACTGAGGAGATAATGACTGTCGCTATGGAGTGGACAATATGGAACTCAACGATCTGAGGATCTTCGTCGCGACGGTCGATGCCGGCAGCTTCACGGCGGCGGCCGATCAACTGATGCTGTCCAAGCAGTTCGTCAGCCGGCGCACGATGGCGCTGGAGGCGTCGCTCGGCGTGCGGCTGTTGCATCGGAACACCCGCAACCTCGCGGTGACCGAATCGGGGCAGGAGTTTTATGCGCGCGCGCAGCGGATCCTCGCGGAGATCGCCGACGCCGAGCAGGCGATGTCGGTGCGCAGCACCGAGCTGCACGGATCGCTGAAGATCAGCGCGCCGCTGTCGTTCGGGATCACGCACGTGTCGCCGCTGATCGCCGAATTCCTGTCCGCGCACCCGGCCGTGCGGCTAAACCTCGACCTGACCGACCGGCGCGTCGACGTGATCGGCGAGGGCTTCGATCTGGTGCTGCGGATCGGCTCGCTCGAGGATTCGACGCTGATCGCGCGCTCGCTCGCCGCGTGGCGGATGATCGCGTGTGCGAGCCCTGCCTATCTGAAGCGGCAGGGCACGCCGGCGACGCCGGCCGATCTCGCCGGCCATACGTGCTTGCTGTACGGGCGCGAGCGGCGGGTTGGCTGGGAATTCCGCATCGACGGCGCGGCGCGCACGTTCGACGTGCAGGGGCCGCTCGTCGCGAACAACGGCGAAGTGGTGCGCGACGCGGCGATCGCAGGGCTCGGCATCGCGCTGCTGCCGCACTTCATCGTCGGTGCGGCGCTCGACAGTGGCGCGCTCCTGCCAGTGCTCGACGCGTATGCGCCGTCGCCGATCACGCTCAATGCGGTGTTCCCGCAGCATCGGGAAGGGTTCGTCACGCTGCGCACGTTCATCGCGTTTCTCGCGGAACGGCTCGGGGAGGCTGCGCCGGCGGCGAAGGGCGGAGCCGGCCGGGCGCGGTAACGGGCGGGTTTGCGGGGAATGGAGGCGTTATTCTCCGCGAAAATTGCGGAGAATATTGAGCCATGCGGTGAATGGGTGAGATAATCTCCGCATCATGAGCGGAGATTACACCTACATCTGGGAGTCGGCCGACTGGCCTGTGTGGCGCTTCGACCTCCCGGCACTGGCGACGCCACTCGCCGACGTCAGTCGTGCGCAAGGCATGCTGGCCGGGCGGCTGGCGGATGTCGGCCTGGCGCTGCGCGACGAGGCCAGCCTCGCCGCGCTGACGGAGGACGTCGTCAAGACCAGCGCCATCGAGGGCGAAAGCCTGAACGTGGCATCGGTCCGGTCGTCGATTGCGCGCCGGCTCGGCGTCGACATCGGGGCGCTGGCGCCGGTCGATCGCCATGTCGAGGGCGTGGTCGACATGGTGCTGGACGCAACGACCCACGCGGCGGCGCCGGTCACGGACGCCCGTCTGTTCGGGTGGCATGCGGCGCTGTTCCCGACCGGCTACTCGGGGATGTCGCGCATCACGGTCGGTGCGTGGCGGACGGATGCAAGCGGGCCGATGCAGGTCGTGTCCGGGCCGATCGGCCGGCAGCGCGTGCATTTCGAAGCGCCTCCCGCCGTGCGCCTGACTGGCGAGATCGCGCGCTTTCTCACGTGGCTCAATGCCGCGCCGGTCGAGCCCTTGCTAATCCGGGCCGGCCTGGCCCACCTGTGGTTCGTCACGCTCCATCCGTTCGACGACGGCAACGGCCGGATCGCGCGCGCGCTCGGCGATCTGGTCCTGGCGCGCGCCGACCGGAGTCCGCAACGCTTCTACAGCCTGTCGGCGCAAATCCAGCGTGAGCGCAACGCGTATTACGACGTGCTCGAGCGTACGCAGCGCGGCACGCTCGACGTCACGGAATGGCTCGCGTGGTTCCTGACCGCGCTCGGCAGGGCCATCGATCATGCGCACACGACGCTCGATGCGGTGCTGGTCAAGGCGCGCTTCTGGCAGCGCAGTGCCGGCTTCGCGATGAACGAACGTCAGGTCAAGGTCATGAATCGCCTGCTCGACGGCTTCGAGGGGAAGTTGACGACCACCAAGTGGGCGGCGCTCGCGAAGTGCTCGCAAGACACGGCGCTGCGGGACATCACGGAGCTCGTCGAGCGCGGCGTGCTGCGCCGCTCGTCGTCCGGCGGCCGCAGCACGAGTTACGAGCTGGCGCCGTTCGACGGCTGACGCCGGCGCATGTCGTGACCGGCGAGCGTCGCTCGTGACGGCGCGGGGTCGCGTGGCCGCTTCGATCATTTTCGCAATGACCGGGCGGCAGGCCGCTGGCCCAAGCGATTGCCCGCGTCTGGCACTATCCCGAGCCTTTTTGTCTTCGAATACTGGATTCCACGCCGGGTGTCGTACAGGCGACATCCGCCGCCCCGCGTACGACCCTGTCGCACGAACCCGCTTTCGAGGAGACATGCATGCTCAGGTATCTGATCGGCATCGGTATTCCGTATCTCGGCGTGATGGGCCTGCTGCCCTGGGTTGCCGCGCAGGACCGCTACGTGCTGGGCGTGCCGTTCATCTTCATGTGGATCTTCGCGTGGTTCGTGCTGACCTCCGGCTGCCTGTTCGCATGCTGGATGCTGTACGACCGCCACGCGAGCGGCGCCGCCTAGCGCACGCATCCGCTGCCCGCCGGCCGCCCGCACGCTTTCCGGCGAACCCTACGCTTTCCGTTCTTTCGCAGAGGTGCGCATGTCAACGGTCGTCTTCGCCGCGCTGATCGCGCTGTCGCTCTATCTCGCCATCCGATCCGGCCGTGGCCGCGGCAAGCAGAGCGTGCATGACTTCTTCGTCGCGTCGCGCCAGTTCGGCACGGCGCTCGTGTTCTTCCTGACCGCCGGCGAGATCTACAGCATCGGTACGATGGTCGGCTTCCCCGGCGGTATCTACGCGAAGGGTCCGACCTATGGCGTGTGGTTCCTCGGCTATATCCTGCTCGCCTACCCGATCGGCTATTTCGTCGGCCCGAAGATCTGGGAGGCCGGCAAGCGTCACAACGCGATCACGCTGCCCGACCTGTTCAAGGGCCACTACCGCAGCCGCGGGCTCGAGCTGGTCGTTGCGTGCGCATCGATCATGTTCCTGATCCCGTGGGGGCAGCTGCAGTTCACCGGGCTCGTCGCGGCGCTGAAAGGGCTCGGCTGGCATGTCGAGCCGCTGTACCTGATCCTCGTGTGCGCGGCGCTCGCGTTCACCTATATCGCGATCTCCGGCGTGCGCGCGTCGGCGTACATCGCGATCCTGAAGGACATCCTGATGCTGCTCGCGATCGTCGTGACGGGCGTGGCCGTCGCGTGGCAGGTCGGCGGCGTGCATCCGGTGTTCGACGCCGCGAGCCGGCAGGTCAGCAACACGATGAGCGGATCGCAGCTGCGCTTCTCGATGAGCACGATGCTGTTCCAGTCGCTCGGCTTCTACCTGATGCCGTTCGCCGCACAGAATTTCTTCACCGCGCGCGGGCCGAACGCGATCCGCCGCACGCAGGTCGTGATGCCGCTGTACATGCTGATGTATCCGTTCCTCGTGATCGCGTCGTACTACGCGATCACCGCGAACCTGACGCTCGCGTCGCCGAACGATGCGTTCTTCGCCGCCGTCACGCACCTGCTGCCCAGCTGGCTGATCGGTCTCGTCGCGGCCGGCGCCGCGCTGTCGGGGCTGCTCGTGCTGGCCGGCATCTGCCTCGCGATCGGGCCGATCGTCACGCGCAACCTGATGCCGAACCTGCCCGAGTCGCGCCAGAAGCGTGCGGCGAAATATGTGATCGTCGGCTACCTGTTGCTGTCGATCGCGACCACGTTGCTGACGCCGAACCTGATGCTGACGCTGATCAACACCACGTACTACGGTGTCACGCAGTTCCTGCCGGGCGTGCTGATCCTGCTTGCGGGGCGCCAGGTGCGGCCCGTCGCGGTCGGGGCCGGGATGATCTGCGGCCAGGTGCTCGCGATGATCTTCTACGTGTTCCATGTCGACTTCGGCGGCATCAACCTCGGCCTCGTGTGTCTCGTCGTCAACGTGCTCGTCGTCGCGGCCGTGCATGTGATGCTGCACGGTCGTCCAGTGAAGCAATACGCCGTATCCTGAACCAGCGGCGTTCCGCCGCAAGGAGAACCGCATCCCATGCAAGCATCCGCAATCCCGGCCGCATCCGTGACGGTGTTCACGGCGCGCCGCATCCTGACGATGAACCCGGCGCAGCCGTCGGCCACGCACGTCGCCGTGCGCGATGGCCGTATCCTCGCGGTCGGCGACGCCGCCGACGCGGCCGCATGGCAGGCACGGTTCGGCGCGTGTACGACCGACGACACGCTGCGCGACAAGGTGCTGATGCCGGGGCTCGTCGAAGGGCATTGCCACCTGATGGAAGGTGCGATGTGGGACGCCGTGTACGTCGGCTACTACGATCGTCGGGGCCCCGACGGCACGCTGTGGCCGGGGCTGCGCTCGCTCGACGCGGTGCTCGAACGGCTCGCCGACGCCGAGCGCGCGATGACCGACGACGGGCCGCTGCTCGCGTGGGGCTTCGATCCGATCTTCTTCGGCACGGCGCGGCTGACGACGCGCGAGCTCGATCGCGTGTCGGCGCAGCGGCCGATCGCGATCCTGCATGCGAGCGTGCACCTGATGAACGTGAACGGCGCGATGCTCGCGCGCGCGGGCATCGACGAGGACACCGACATCGACGGCGTGACGCGCGACGCCGACGGCCGGCCGACCGGCGAGCTGCAGGAGTTCGCGGCGATGCTGCCGGTCTATCAGACGATCGGCGGCAAGCTGGCGATTTCCGCGAGCGAGAAGCCGCACGCGATCTGGAACTTCGGGCGCGTCGCGCAGCTCGCGGGCGTGACGACGGCCACGGATCTCGTCAACGACCTGTCGGCCGACGGTAACCGCACGCTGCATGAAGTCACCGCCGATCCGGACTACCCGGTGCGGATCGTGCCGGCGTTCGCGCCGCAGCGCAATCCGGCCCGCTCGGCCGACGGCGTGCTCGCGGAGATCGAGCGCAATACCGACAAGCTGCATTTCGGGCCGGTGAAGTTCATCGTCGACGGCTCGATCCAGGGCTTCACCGCGCGCGTGCGCTGGCCCGGTTACGCGGGCGGGCAGCCGAACGGGCTGTGGCTGATTCCGCCCGCGCAGCTCGTCGACGTGTTCGAGCCGTTCCATCGCGCGGGGCTGCAACTGCATGTGCATACCAACGGCGACGAAGCGACCGACGTCGTGCTCGACGCGATGACGACGCTGCTCGCGCGCCACCCGCGCCCCGATCATCGCCATACGCTGCAGCATTGCCAGATGGCGGACGCCGCGCAGTTGAAGCGCGTTCGCGCGCTCGGGATGTGCGTGAACTTCTTTGCGAATCATCTGTACTACTGGGGCGATGCGCACTACAGCCAGACCATCGGCCCCGATCGCGCGAACCGGATGGATGCGGCCGGCTCCGCGCAGCGGCTCGGCATTCCGTTCGCGCTGCATTCGGATGCACCGATCACGCCGCTGAATCCGCTGTTTACCGCATGGTGCGCGGTGCAGCGCGAGACCGCATCCGGGCGCGTGCTCGGCGAAGGCGAGCGGCTGGCGGTCGACGATGCGCTGTATGCGATCACGCTCGGCGCGGCCTATACGTTGCGGATGGATCATCTCGTTGGCAGCATCGAGATCGGCAAGTTCGCGGATTTTGCGGTGCTCGACGACGATCCGTCGGTGTGCGCGCCCGCGCGCCTGAAGGAACTCGCCGTGTGGGGCACCGTGCTGGGCGGGCGCGTGTTCCGGTCGCCGCGATGAGCATGCCGGTTGCGCCCGCCGAGGCCGCGCGTGCGCCGATCGACCTCGCGGTGATCGGCGGCTATCTCGGCGCAGGCAAGACGACGGTCGTCAACGCGATCCTGCAGGCACCGCATGGCCGGCGCATCGCGGTGCTCGTCAACGATTTCGGCGCGGTTAACATCGATGCGCGGCTCGTGCGAGCGCGTGGCGACGACGTGATCGAGCTCGACAACGGCTGCATCTGCTGCACGATCGGCGGCGCGCTTGTCGATGCATTGACGCGCGTTGCGATGCGCGACGTACGGCCCGAACTGCTGCTCGTCGAAGCGAGCGGGGTGGCCGACCCCGCGAAGATCGCACAGATCGGACTGCTGAACGGTGCATTCCGGCTGACGTCGGTGCTCGTCGTCGCCGACGCGATTGCGTGGCGCGACACGCTCGCCGATCCGCTCGTCGGCGCGATGGCGCAGCGCCAGCTCGACGGCGCGGGTGCGATCGTCGTGACCAAGCTCGACCGCGTGGCGCCCGCACAGCGCGACGCGGTGCTCGACGACGTGCGCGCGTGCGCGCCGACCGATATCGTCGTTGCCGCGCGGCATGGCGAGATTCCGCTCGCGCTGCTGTTCGACGCGGCCGTGTCCGATCGCGTGAGCGTGCCGGACATCGTGCGTGCGCACCGGCCGATCGGGCACGACGCGATGCCGGCGTTCGCGAGCGTCACCGTCGCCGCGCCCGGTGTGCTCGACAAGGCGCGGCTGCGCGCGTGGCTGAAGGCGTTGCCGCGCACGATCCTGCGCGCGAAGGGCATCGTGCGCGTGGCCGATGAAAAAGGGGCGGTCGCCACGCGCGCCTGCCAGGTCGCAGCGCGGCGCATCCGTTTTTCGTCGATGGAGGACGAAGGGCTGGCTTCGCTCGACGGGGACGGTGTGATGGTCTTCATCGGGATCATCGACGTGGCTGCGCAGGCCGTGTTGCGCGACGGCATCGTGCAGTGCAGCGCAACTGCCGAAACGGTTGCGCCGACATGCTTCCAGTCAACCAAGTAAGGCATCCGTAATAAGCGATGCCGGGTGACGGAAGGCGTGAATCCGCCTTCAATCTGCGTAACAATTTTCCCAGTGGGTCTTCGCAGGGCTTTGTGGTATACGTCTGAGCTTATCGCGGCACGTTGCGGTGGGCACGGGCATCGACCGGCCCTACTTTTGATGACGCACGTCAGGCGTACGAAGGGCCCGCGGCACTTCGCGCCCGGATAAGGGATAAGAACAATGGAGAACACAGCACAAGCCCTGAGAGACCTTGCGCTGGGCCCGCAGCACAACCGGCAAGTGCAGATCAGCTTTCCGGACGATAACGCGCCTTACAGAATCCTTCTGCCGAACGCATTCGATGGGGTTGAATCCTTATCGAAGGATTTCGCTTACACGATCGAAATCCTGTCGGACAACGACCATCTCGAATCGAAGGATTTCATCGGCAAGCGCGTGACGGTGAGCCTGTTGCGCGGCGACGGCACGCAACGATATTTCAATGGGCATATCTTCGCGTTCCGGCACGTTCGAACGGACGGCGGCTGGGTGTTCTACGAGCTGCAGGTCGGGCCCTGGCTGCGCTATCTGAAGTACGGCAAGCACAATCGCCTGTTCCTCGACCAGAATCTGCACGATCAGACGGCGACAGTATTTAAGGACTACGGCATATTGCCCGAGTGGGCGTGGAAGGTCGGCGAGAACGATCCGCCGATGACGATGGCCTGTCAGTTCGACGAAGACGACCACAACTACGTGCATCGGCGCTGGGAACACGCGGGTTATCTGTACTGGTACGAGCACACGGCTACGTCGCACAAGCTGACCGTCTCCGATCCGACGCGTCCCGCACCCACGATCGACGGCAGGCATCATGCAATCCGCTTCCACAATGGCATGGGCGCGGAGGAAGCGGACAGCATTCTGAGCTGGTCGCCATTCCAGCAGACAACGTCGACGCATGCGGAACTGTCCCGTTTCGACTTCAAGGCCCCGACACCGACCCATGTTCAAACGGGCCTGTTGAGCCCCGACGCCACGCTGCCGCAACTCGAATGGAACGAGTATGTCGGCGCGTACGGCTACCGGAACATGGACCACGGCTATCAGGTCGTCAATCGCCGGATGGAGGAAATCGAAGCGACGATCAAGCGCTTCGATGCAAAGGGCAACAATCGCTTCGTGCAGCCGGGCCGCTGGTTCAGGCTCACGGACCGTTATGGGTCGGCGCTGAGCCGCGAGCAACGCGACGACGAATACCTGATCGTCTCGGTCCGGCACGTGGCGACCAACAACTATCTGCAGGACACGGGTGTGCTGGCGGAATACCGCAACGCGTTCACGTGTGTTCCCAAGGCGACGCCATGGCGGCCCGGGCGCGGCTTCAACAGCGTCCAGACGAAGATTCTCGCGCCGCAGACAGCGACCGTTGTCGGTCAGTCCGGCACGAGCATTCACACGGACGAACACGGCCGCGTGCTGGTTCAATTCCACTGGGATCGCGACGGCAGGTATTCGACCTGGGTGCGGGTCGCGAGCGGCTGGGCCGGCGGTGGGCAGGGGATGGCGGCGCTGCCCCGGATCGGGTCCGAAGTGATCGTGCAATGGCTCGACGGCAATCCGGACCACCCGATCATCACGGGCCGCATGATGAACGCGCGCAACGTACCGTCATGGAAGCTGCCGGACGAGCATGCGCTGATGGGCATTCGCAGCCGGGAATTGAACGGTGCCGACGGCAACGCGTCGGGCGGCCGTAGCAATCACCTGATTTTCGACGATACGGCGAACGCCATTCAGGCGCAGCTTCGGTCCGACCATGCGGCGAGCCAGCTCTCGCTCGGCAAGATCACCCGCATCGAGGATTGGCAGGGTCGAAAGGACGCGCGCGGCGAGGGCTTCGAACTGCGTACCGACCAGGTGGGCGCGATCCGGTCCGGTAAGGGCATGGTCATCAGCACCGAGGTGCGTCCTGCCGCGCAAGGGCACCTCTCGGACGTGAGTGAGCCGGCGTCACGCCTGACCAAGGCGCAGACGCTTCATGCGCAATCGGCCAAGCTCGCGCAGCACTATCAGGCGCAGGACAGCGGGGCAGACCAGACGCCGATCGCCGATGCGCTGAAATCGCAGGTGGACGGCATTCAGGGTGCGGGGGCGACGGGCAGCAGCGACAAAGGTGACTTCCCGGAGCTCGACGAAGCGCACCTGCTGTTGGCCGGCGCGGCAGGCATTGCCGTCACGACCCCCGCGACGGTGCACGTCACGGGTGGGCAGCACGTGGGCGTCACGGCCGGCGATAGCCTGTCGGTCGCGACCGGCAAGTCGTTTTTCGCGAGCGTGTCGGACAAGTTCTCGCTGTTCGTGCACAAGATGGGAATGAAGCTGATCGCCGCGAGCGGCAAGGTGCAAGTGCATGCGGAAAACGACGAGCTGGAATTGCTGGCGAAGAAGGTTGTCGCGATCATCAGCACGACGGACTGGATCAACCTCACCGCCAAGCAGGGGATTCGCCTGACCGCGGGTAATAGCCAGTTCGAGGTCAGCGCGAAAGGTATCGTCGGCTACACGCCCGGCGAAAACAGGATTCACGCCGGCAGTCACGATACGGTCGGGCCGCAGAGCGTGCCGGCGAAGTTTCCGGGTTCGGATTTGTGTGCACCGGTCGCGGGCGACGCTGCGCAAGCCGGTCAGGCGTCGGTTTCGCTCTCCTGACGGATGAACATGTCTTCCCCCGCCATGCAAATCGCCGTGGACCAGTCGGGGCCGCTCACGTCGGGCTATCTGCTGGTCGAGCCGGCGACGCTCGACTACGCGCCCGATCTTGCTGCACTGGATATGCGTCCCTGCACGCCGCGCGTGCTGGCACATCGCGAAGAGCTGATGCCAAGGCTGATTGATCTGGGTTCGCTCGATGCGGACGTTCAACAGACGGTCACTCGATACTGGCATGAAGAAATCGACGCTGAACGCCCACCTGTTGCTTGCGCATGGATCAGGAGCGCCGTTGAGATCGACGGCGTCGCCGCGCATATTGCGCGCTATCTGGTCGGCCCGGATGCGGGTGGCGAGCCTGTTTTCTGGCGGCACTACGATCCGCGCGTGTTCGCCCTGGCGTTGGCGATTTTCAGTCCGGACCAGCAGCAAGCGCTTCTGGGCCCGATACAGGCGTGGCAGTTCGCATGGGCGGGTCACATATGGCACGTCGACGGCCCCGGTGTCGAATCCGATCCCGTCGGGCAGTCGCTTGGCTGGCCGCGCGTCGATCAATGGCCGCGCATCAATCGAAGCGAAGTCGTCGATCGGATACGCCGCCGATTTTCTGGTTTCTCGGCGTGGCAGGCCTCTAGGTTTCCGTCCTTGGCCGATTCGTTTCTCAACGCCGCTGCGGAGAACGGCCACCATTCCGCTACCGATGAACTGGTTGACGCCGCGTGGCAACAGCTGTCGCATGAGCTTGCGAGTGAGTAATACCTGTCAACTCACTTGACCTAATTCCGAGGATCGATCATGACCAGGAAAGGCTGTCCGATGTGCGACCGAGAGTCGCTGCTGATCTATCCGGTCCGATACGCGATCGCTTGTCCGCTGGGGGCGGCCAAAGCGCCCGCGCTATCCGGTCAATTCAAGATCGATGCCAACGCGCCACAGTCGGTCGGATCGGCCAAATACACGCTCCGCGCGTTGCGTCAGGGATACCTGTACACCTACGACGAGAAACGAAAGCAACTGTTCGCATACATGGTCCTGAACGGCGGCGTGTTGTTCAAGTTTGCTCCGGATATCACGCCGCCCCCTGCGCAATCTGCAGAACGCCTCGCCGAGAGTAGTTGCCCATCCGGCAAGGATTGGGCCGGCTCGTACGGGCGTTGCGTCAATGTTCAACACACGCCGGGCAGCGACGAAGCGGGCAATTTCTGGATCGGCTGGTCCAATGTGTTATGGACCAAGGACCTCGTCTATAACAAGATCAAGGACGAGAAATGGCGCAAGCTGCATATGCAATGCATCAACGTTCCGGCGATGGTCGCCGGCAACGCGACCGATACCGGCGAATTTCAGGCCAGCCAGAAAAATATCGCGCATTTCGTGATGGACGGGCCGGCGATGAAGGACGCATTCGGGTTCAGCAACCGTGCACCCAAGGACGAGATTGCATTGCGGCGGAAGGATGCCGCCAAGATCATCCAGGGGGCAATGACCGAATCTCCGCTCAAGAAAGGTTTCGTCATCGCTGTCAACGATCCCGTTGGCATGACCAACGACCTTGCCGAACTGACCGTCCCCAACACGAACAGCGGTTTCGATAATGAGACCTACTGGAAATTCATTTCGGCCCAATTGCTGGAGCGCGCCGAAGCCAGCGTTCGATTGAACGCACGGGAAGAAACCCGGGCAAGTTACGCGTCGAGTGAGCTTGCAGCGCAAGTCGACGTCGATCCGATGGCGATGGCGCCCGGCGGGGGCGGCGGTGCTGGCGACATCTCGGGTGCATATCGGATTGTGAAGGGGTGGTTCAGTACCGGTAGTCTGTCAAAGGCCCTGGATGAAGACGCCCGCCAGGCGCGGGATGTTCCCGGTGCGCAACGGAAGGCGGCTGACGAAGCCTGGGAGGAAGCGTCAACCAAAAAAGGAGCGGACAACAAACCCGTCAGCGTCATCGACATGAGTGCGCGTGACAAATTTCTCAACGAGGAGTACCCGCACAAGCTCGATGCGTTCAAGCCGTTCTGGCAACCGCTCGTGCAAGCGCATGTCGGCTGGCTCAAGTCAAAGTTGCTCGCGGACTGGATGGCCGGCACACATGACCCGAAGGACATCCGCAGCGGATATGCCTATAGCGAATCGTGTGCGCAAGCGATCGGTACGGCGGCGGGTACCGAGGAGTGCCAGAAGGTACTCAACGACTGGTTGAACAGTCGGGCATCGGACACCGGCAACCTGTACGCACGTGCGTTGATGTTCAATCATGAGCAGCTTATCCAGGCCGCAGACGCGCAAGTGCATGGCTCCGATATCCAGTACGAAAATTTTATGAATATCTACAAGAGTGCATTCGAGGATATAGAAAAGAAGCATCAGGGGGCAAACCTGATCGACCGCCTTGTCTTTACCACCGCGAATACTTTCGTAAACATTCTTGCAAAGGGGCTGAAAGGACCCGCAGTCGGATTCGTGACCATTCGTCTGGCGCTACACGCGGGCACCCCAATCAAGGCCGCGCACATCACGCCAGCCCAAATGCGAAACTGGATCGTCAATCAGGGGGAGATGCTCGGTTTGCCAGTGGACAGCGACCAACTCAGTCAACAGGCCGCCGCAGCCAATATCCGCAAGGAGGTCGTGAAGGCGTCTCCGCCATCGGACCCGGCTGTGTTCGCGTACGAACTCGACACGGACGCATGGGTAAAGGCGGGCTCGCTTGACGCGAGCGACGTCAAGGTCATCAAGGTCCCCGGTGTCGAAACGACTCGGAAATGGTTGGGCTCGTCGTCACCGTACAAATTCAACCAGGGGGTAGCCACGGCAATTTTCCAGCTTGCCACCCTCACCTTTGCGTACAAGGATTACGCCGGCAGCGATCAGTTCAACCACGGCGAAAACCTGTTGAAGCTCACGGGCTCGCTCGTGTCGATTCTCGGCAATATCGTTGAATCCGTCTCTGAAACAGTGAAGGCCGCGCCTGCTCATCCGCTCTCGGCTTACCTCATGAAGCAATGGGCCGGTGCCGAAGGCTGGGCCGAGACAGGCGCGCGGGTAGGACGAACAATCGGCGCCGTCGCAGGCATAGTGCTCGCCGGCTATGATTTGTTAAAGAATATGCCCGAGGCTTATGCGAATAAAGAAAAAGGTCTTGCCAGACTCTATGCCATTGGCGGAGTTCTCGGTATTTACATATCACTATCGCCGTTCTTCTCGGTTTTGCCGGCAGTTATCGTTGCATGGCTCCCTCCTTTCTGGATTGTTTTTGTTGCTGCGATCATCGTCGGCATCCTGATCGCTCACTTCAAGGCAGCGGCAATCAAGGACTGGATATCCCGATGCAGGTTCAGCAAAGGCGAGCACTATAGTTCATTGGATGATGAGCTGAAGGCATTCGATTCGGCAATCGGGGGGTGATGATGGATGAGCGTTTGATGAAGAAATGCATTGGCATGCCAGTTCCCGAGTGGGACTTGGCACATCGTCTGTCGATAAAACAACCTTCTGGCCCTGACATCCAGGATTTCGGATCGATCTTCAGCATCAACTCCGTATTCATGGATGTGATCGAACCTTCATTTCTGGAAAAGCAGTGGTTTATTACCGGTGTTGCGATCGCTTTTATCGCGATGGGAATTGGGCCATATATTTATTATGTCACCCATCGCGATGGATCATCCGGTGATTTCGTGATGAACGGCATTGCCATTTTTGCAGTGTTGCTGTTCGGTTCGATCGTTTGGCAGCTGGGTCGCGGTCTGTTCTTCGGCCTGCGATACCGGCCGATTCGATTTCACCGTGAATCGCAAAAACTATATGCGATCCGGGCGCGACGCTTTTCCGCGAAGCAGGGCGAGGGGGATGTGGTATGGGAGGCTCCGTGGACCGAAGATTCCATTTTTTGCCTGCATCGTGAAGACAGTCCGTTCGGAACGGTCTTTCACATCAGACATTACACGGTCGACGAACAAGGCAACGTGACGCAGGTGTTCTCCATCGGACGTGAATGGAGCGGCAAGATTCAGGTCAAGATGGCCCTGGCCGAGTGGAACTACTGGCGCCAATACATGAACAGTGGTCCCAACGGTTTGCCCAAGCCGATGTTGTTTCATACCCGGAATGAAACACCACGCGAGGCATTCCTGTTTTCGCTCTACAGCTTCGGGATGCGTGCGCCTGTTTTCATCCGTCTGTTGATGATGCCGATGATCCTGGTTTTCACGGCAATGCGAATGCTGGCGAATGCAACGTGCCGCGATCCGGTCTGGCCGAAATCGATCGAAGAAATCTCCGTGGTCGCTTCGAACGATCCGTATGCCGAGCCTCGCGCGGGCACCCCGGTGGGCTGGGGCGATACCGTCCTCGCACAGCAGCGCGGCGAATATCCGAATGATCCCAAGGCCCAGGTCGAGAACTGGACAAGTCGGGCCGACGGCATGGCGTATGCGGAGACATGGCTCGACGATCCAGCCGCGGAGATTTGAGAAGGTGGGAAGACGATGAGGGACGAAAACGGACGTGGCGTGATCCGATTGCACGACCAGACGACCCACGGTGGCGAAGTGATCACGGCGAGCGACGATTTGACGGCATTGGGCGTTCCGGTTGCGCTGAAGGGGCACCTGACATGGTGTCCAAAGTGCGGCGGGCAGTTCAGGATTCTTCCGCAAGGCAGTACCCGCAACCATCACGGCACGCCGGTCGCCTTTCATGACGATTTGACGGAATGCGGCGCGCAGTTGATTTCGTCGCTCGAATAAAGGTGTTGCGCGTGAGCGGTTCGGTGGATCGGATGAACGGAACCGTGCATGACCACGTCTGCTCGAACGGCGCGTCGTGCCGGACGGGCCGATGAACTGTCATGTTCAGTGGCCGGTCCGTTCGGCGCAGACCGGCCGGGAGTTGACGCGACGCGCGGCCATGCCCGGCATGCAGTTGTTTGATCCGATCGCGAGCAGGTCGGATCGTCTCGACACGGCGGCGGCGCTGCGCGATCCGTTGGCTCGTATCCTTCTCGCTACGCACAACGATCGATGACGGCGCGTGACGACCGTCAGGTCATGCCGGAACCAGGCCGTCCGAAACAGATCGAGGCTATTGAGGTGGGCCGCAGATCAACGCGTGTGCAGATGTCGGTTTCGTCGTGATCCTGGCCGAACCGATGGCACCCGGTGCGAAGGCCGATGGCCGTTTGGATCGCAGCAGACTTTATTTGCGTGACACCGGTCCTGATTGTTTCTCGTCCGGGCAGCGTGCATGACGTTGCCGCTGGCCGCATCCGCATCCGCATCAGCGCCGCGTGGGCGCGCTCGCGGGGTGCTTGGTGCGTGACGGCGTCTGGGGATCGAATGTTTCTTTTGTACGGTTCTTATTGAAATGAGGCAATCAAGTTGAAGATGTCATTCCTGCGCGTGACAGCCGCGCTGCTGCCGCTGTTGCTGCCGCTGGCCACGCATGCGGCCGGCTTCGACTGCGCGAAAGCCGCGTCGCCAACCGAGAAGACGATCTGTGCGGATGCGGCGCTGTCGAAGCTCGACGGCGAACTGGCGGCGGCGTGGAAGAAGGCGCTCGCAAAGGGCGGCGATACGGCTGCGCTGAAGGCCGCGCAATTGAAGTGGCTCAAGCAGCGCGACCAGTGCGGCGGCGACGAGCAGTGCCTCGGCGACCGCTACCGCGAACGGCTCGCGAGCCTGAACGGCACGCCGTTGGCCGCTGACCGCTGGCAGCAGACGTGGTATCGCGACAGCGACAACCCGTCGTTCGACGGCATGCTGACGTTCACCGGCACGGCACCGCGTCTTCATTTCGAACTGAGCGGCAACAACGGCGCGAACACTGGCGAGCTTGGCGGTGATATCGAACTGCACGGCAACAGCGGCACGTACCGCCACGATCAATGCCGGCTCGATTTCAGTCGCAAGGGTGCACGCGTGCAGGTTGCCCAGCACGGCGACGATGGCGATTGCGGCGCCGGCGCGGGCGTCGTCTACTCGGGAGACTACGTGACGGCGGCGCAGGCACAAGCGAAACCGCCCGCGGATCTCGTGAGCCTGGCCGTGCTGGCCAATGCGCAGCAGAACGCGACCGCGCACAAGCTGCTCGGCGCCGATTATCAGACGCTCGTCGACATCGTCAATTACGGCGCCGACGAAAAGGATCTCGACGGGCTCAACACGCACGTGACGAAGTACTGGGTGCGTGGCATCGCGACGACGAATGCAGCGATCGTGATGCGGCGCGGCAACGATCTGTGGATCGGGCTGCTCGTGTTCGACGCGCAGAACAACGTCCGGATGCGCTATTACACGAACGTACCGGCGTGGAAGAAAACCGTGCCGAAGACCATCCTGGTGTGGCACGACAATCTCGACAAGACGCTGCCGGTCGACGTGATGCGGTGACGGGCGGGCAGGACGGCCAGCGCTGCTCGGCCTACCTTCATTCTTTTCGCGCTGTGCGCGCCTGAGCCGGCGGCGCGGTCGATTCCCGGGCGCGCAACTCGGGCAGGGCCGCATGACCGAGCCCGTTGCGCTGTTCTCGAGCGCATCGGGCAAGGCACGCGCGACCGGGCGCCCGATCGCACCGACGTCGCACCCCATCGGCGTGCCGGCGTGCAGCCGACACGGCACCGCCGCACGACGCCACCTTCATCCGTCCCATCGCGCCGCCCGCAAGCCCCAAGCTGCTGCGCGTCGCGATCCGCCACCGCTACCGGCTGACCGGCGTATGTTCACGTCGGACGACAAAAGCACACAAATCTGATCAAACCACCTCGTCGCTCTTGTAACGATTAGTAATATTATGCGGCGGAGCGTTTTTTACCGATGAACTGTTGAATCCGCATCCGCTTCCCATGCAACACGTAATGACGACAAGCCAGCCACCGATCCTGGCGGCACCGGTTGATGCGGTGCTGCACGCCGTGATCGACGAGGTCGTCCACCGGAGCGTGTCGGAAGCGACGACGCGCAATGGCTACATGCGATGTGCCGACTACGCGATCGTCGGTGCGCGGGTGCTGACGCTGCTGACCGGCCAGCCTTACCGGCCGTTCGCGGGCGGGGAAGTGCTGGATTTCGGCGGCGGCAACCTGTATGCGCTGTGCACGACGCGCGAGCGACGCCGCACCGCGCGGCATCTGTCGCAACTGGCGAGGTATCACTGCTGGATCGAGGCGCGTCACGACGATATCGACGGCCGCGCACGCAAGGAAATCGTCGATTTCACGCTGCGCCACGACGAGACCGTGGCAAACAATCTGGGGATGCCGTTCGCGCGCCCGCACCAGGCGTATTTCTGGGGCTGGGACGACGAACACACGGTACCGGCCGAGCTGCACGATCATCCGGTGTTCGCGAAACAGGGCCCCGTGTGGCGCTGGGCGGAGCGTGAATGCACGTCGCTGCTGCGCGCATACGAGCGCGAGCGGCCCGGTTATTTCGGGCGTCAGGTGTCGCGTGCGATCGACTTGTTCGCCGATCGCGTCGAAGGTCTCGGCTGACGGCACCCCCGCTTCTGGCGACCCGTGGGCAGGCCGCCTGCCGCGCCTGCGCGAACCGGGGAAGGAAGCCCGGCGCGCTTGTCCACCGCGGGGCGTGAGCGATGTGTACAGACGCGACACCGTGCGCGGCGGCGCGAGCCGGTCGATCCGTCAACCGGCGGCCGCCACTACGCTCATCGAGCGGCCCGGACACTCATCCCTTGTTCGCCAGCGTGCCGTTGCTGTTGGCGCCGCCGAACAGCCGCGTCAGGTACTGCGTGTTCGAGTTCATCTTGGCCATCAGCGCGTTGAGCGCCGTGAACTGCGCCTGGTACTGCTTGGTCAGTTGCGACGCGTAGTCGGCCAGATCGGACTGCTGCTGCGTGACGCGCTTCAGGTCGGCGCTCAGCGCGTTCGTGCGCACGTCGATCATTCCACCCTTTTTCGTGAAGGGGGCGATCTGCTCGGCCATGCGCGCGCCCATCCCGTTCTTCGGGTTGAACAGGTGCGCGACGCCCGACGGGTTGGCGGTCAGCGCAACGTCGAGCTTCGCGCTGTCGAGCTTCAGCGTGCCGTCCTTCTCGAGCGAGATGCCGATCGACATCAGGTTCGTGTGCCCGTGGCCGCTGCCGTTGGCGACGCCGCGCGCGACGACGGAAGCAAGCGAGTTGCGGATCGTGTTCAGCGTCGAATCGCCGAGCAACACCCCCTGCGAGCTCGCCCCTGGCGTGAAGCTCGACAGCGTGCCCATCGTCTTGACGGCGGTGTTGTACAGGTTCACGAAATTCGTGATCGTCGTTGCCTGCGACTTCGTGTCGGTGCTGACCGTCAGCGTCTGCGTATCGGTCGCGCTGACCGCGGCCGCCGACAGGTTCAGCGTGACGCCGTTCAGCACGCCCGACACCGCATTGCTGGCGCTGGTCGACGCGATGCCGTTGAGCGTGAACTTCGCATCCTGCGCGACGGTGCTCTGCCGCCACGCGGCGGCGCTGTTCGCCGACTGGATCTTCGACGCGCCGCCGGACGTGTCGGCCGTCGACGTGACGCCGAGGCTCGACAGCCCGTTGTCGTTGGCCACGTTGCCGACCGCGACGCTGATCGCGTTCGCCGAGCCCGTCTTGGTCGACGCGAGCACGAGGTGCGCGCCGTCGGTGCCGTTGATGACCGTTGCGCTGACTCCCGGGTTGTTCGACGCGGTGTTGATCGCGGCCGCGATGCCCGGCAGCGTGTTGTTCGAGCGGTTGACGTCGACCTTGAACGACTGGCTGCCGAGCGACAGCGTCAGCGTGCCGGTGCCGAGCGCCTTGCTTGCGTCGACGCCCGACGAAGCCAGCGCCTGCGCGGTCGCGATCTGCGTGACGCCGACCGTGTAGATGCCGGCGACCGCCCCCGCACTGGTCGTCGCGGTCAGGCCCTTGCCGCTCGCAACCGCGGTGAACGTCGACTGCAGCCCACCGTTCGTCAGCTGCGTGAGGCCCGCCTCGAGCGCCCCCAGCGCGGACGACAGTGCGCCGAACGCGGAAATCCGCGTGGTGCCGGTGGTCTGCGACGCGGCAAGCGCGGCGGCCCGGCCGGCTGTTTTCGCGTTCACCAGCGTCTTGACGAGCGTGCCGACGTCCATCGACTGATTGCCGGTCGAGCCGTTGATGATCGATTGCGCCGCCTCTTGCATCAGGCTGCTCGCGTTCGCGCTGCTGCTCACGGGCGTGTTCGTTGCCATGGGAGGTCTCCGGTTGAAAAGCGATCCTGTGACCAGCGGCTGCCGAGTCGGCCTGCAGGCTGTTTCCGGTGCGACGCGTTCCGGCGCTCGCGGGCGGTGTCGGGGAAACGTAAGGACGTGCGCTATCGTATATTTAAATCGGTATTACTTGGTAATTTTTTGTAATGATTGTTGAGAAAAATGCGGATGGGCGAGGGGCGGGGTGATTCGAGATAAAAATTGGCGTTTTTTGGCAGGAAAAACATCATTTTGATTGTATTTTCTCAAGGATTTTTGCCGACATTTAAAACTTGCATGTGGCGTGAATATTTGATGAAATTTTTTTATCTTGCCTCGCTAAACATGGCGTCGATAGACGGTGCTCCTGCCGAAAATCGAGACCGCGAGGCTTGGCGGCTCGACAGGGGCTTGCGAAGAAAATTGGAAAAACTCACTCGATGAGGAAACGAGTACCTCCATTAGCGTTGTCATGGTTGTTCCTGAATTTTCCCGGGTCCACATTTCGATGAATACAAGAACTACGGCGAAATTCACAGACATATGCGCGCACTGTAGTTGAAGGGAGTGTCCGCAGACTCGTTATGTCGTCTTAATAGAGATCGCAGTAGCGATCGGTTATCTCGTGGCTGTCACCACGTGCGACAGCGTTGTCGCATCACCGGCTTTCGACCAAACAGGCGGGCGAATGGGAACTTGGCCGCCTGGCGCCGGCGACTGCGCAGTTTGCGGTGGTTACGGAGATCGTCGACTCCGTGACGTGGATTGGCCGGTATGTCACTGATTCGAATGACCGTCGCGCGCAATTCATCGAGGGGATGCACCGGATCGAGTGGCACGAACGTGCATTGCTCGCGGTACTGCTCGGACGATCACTCAGTGCTCCGGGGATGCCCGCCGGGTCGGTTCGAAATGAGCGCTCGACATAGGTTCATCCTATGGCCGGCAGTGCGATCGAATATTTGCGCAACCCTCGGCGACGGGTTCAAATGCCATTTCAATCAGCGCATTCAATCAAGCCCAAAGCGTGAGCGTGTCTGTTGCGGCAGGTGGCACATCGTACGGGCGACCGAGGAGATAGCAGGTGCGAATTCTGGTGGCAGTCAAACGTGTCGTCGACTACAACGTGAAGGTCCGCGTGAAGTCGGACCACACGGGTGTCGACATTGCGAACGTGAAGATGTCGATGAACCCGTTCGACGAAATCGCGGTTGAAGAAGCGGTGCGCCTGAAGGAAGCGGGCGTGGCGACCGAAGTGATCGCGGTGTCGGTGGGCGTCGCGCAAGCGCAGGAAACGCTGCGCACGGCGCTGGCGATCGGCGCGGATCGCGCGATCCTGGTCGAATCGACCGACAGCGTCGAGCCGCTGGCCGTCGCGAAGATCCTGAAGGCGCTGGTCGACAAGGAACAGCCGCAACTGGTGATCCTGGGCAAGCAGGCCATCGACGACGATTCGAACCAGACGGGCCAGATGCTGGCTGCGCTGGCAAGCCTGCCGCAAGCGACGTTCGCGTCGAAGGTGACGGTGGCCGACGGTAAGGCAACGGTCGCACGCGAAGTCGACGGCGGCGCGGAAACGCTGTCGCTGACGCTGCCGGCGGTGATCACCACCGACCTGCGCCTGAACGAGCCGCGCTACGTGACGCTGCCGAACATCATGAAGGCGAAGAAGAAGCCGCTGGAAACCGTGAAGCCGGAAGACCTGGGCGTGGACGTTGCGCCGCGTCTGAAGACGCTGAAGGTGGTCGAGCCGCCGAAGCGCGCAGCCGGCGTGAAGGTGCCGGACGTGAAGACGCTGGTCGAGAAGCTGAAGACCGAAGCCAAGGTGCTGTAAGAGGGAGCGGAAAGAAATGACGATTCTGGTGATTGCAGAACACGACAACGCGTCGATCAAGGCCGCGACGCTGAACACGGTGGCGGCGGCAGCGAAGATCGGCGGCGACATTCACGTGCTGGTCGCGGGCCACAATGCGCAAGGCGCAGCCGACGCAGCGGCGAAGATTGCAGGTGTGTCGAAGGTACTCCTGGCCGACGCGCCGCAACTCGAAGCGGGCCTCGCGGAAAACGTCGAAGCGACGGCACTGAACATCGCGAAGGACTACTCGCACATCCTCGCGCCGGCGACGGCCTACGGCAAGAACATCGCGCCGCGTATCGCCGCGAAGCTGGACGTCGCGCAGATCTCGGACATCACGGCGGTCGATTCGGCCGACACGTTCGAGCGCCCGATCTACGCGGGCAACGCGATCGCGACGGTGCAGTCGAGCGACCCGATCAAGGTGATCACGGTGCGCGCGACGGGTTTCGATCCGGTGGCAGCGGAAGGCGGCAGCGCGTCGGTCGACAAGATCGAAGCGGCAGCCGACGCTGGCAAGTCGCAATTCGTGAGCCGTGAAGTGACGAAGCTGGACCGTCCGGAACTCACCAGCGCGAAGATCATCGTGTCGGGCGGCCGCGGTCTGGGCAGCGGCGAGAACTACACGAAGGTGCTGGAGCCGCTGGCAGACAAGCTGTCGGCAGCCCTGGGCGCATCGCGCGCGGCAGTCGACGCGGGCTACGTGCCGAACGACTACCAGGTCGGCCAGACCGGCAAGATCGTCGCGCCGCAGCTGTACATCGCGGTCGGCATCTCGGGTGCGATCCAGCATCTGGCGGGCATGAAGGATTCGAAGGTGATCGTCGCGATCAACAAGGATCCGGAAGCACCGATCTTCAGCGTGGCCGACTACGGCCTCGTCGGCGATCTGTTCGCGCTCGTGCCGGAGTTACGCGAAGCATTGCAGTGATCGGCGAGTCCTGCCTCTTGTTCGTCCCCTTTACAGAAGATTGCCATGTCACCCGAAGTTGCCTTCTCCGCCCAGTCATATCTTTTTGTTCCGGGTAATCGGCCGGAGCGTTTTGCGAGCGCGCTTGCGAGTGGCGCCGACGCGGTCATCATCGATCTCGAGGATGCCGTGGAGCCCGCAGCCAAGGTCAGCGCCCGGGAAACCGTGAGGGCATGGGTATCGCGCGACCAGCCGGTTCTCGTGAGAATCAACGGACGTGGTACGCCCTGGTTCGAGCAGGATGCAAAACTCGTCGGGCTTGAAGGTATCGCGGGTGTCGTCATTCCGAAAACGGAGGGGCTCGACGATATCGTCGAAGTCGTATCGAACGCGAAACGCAAGATCCCGGTTTTTCCTCTCATTGAAACGGCAAGAGGAATGTGGTCGGCGATGGACATCGCAAAAGCGCCTTCCGTGAAGCGCTTGATGTTCGGCACGCTCGACTTCATCGCGGAGATGGGAACCGATGACGATTGCGAGGCGTTGAATCCCTACCGGACCCAGCTTGCCCTTGTGTCGCGTGTCGCCGGGATTGAGCAGCCGGTAGACGGTGTCACGCCTGATATCCACGATACGGAGCGGCTCGTGGCGGATACGCAGAACGGCAAGCGTCACGGCTTCGGCGCGAAGCTCTGTATCCATCCCGGGCAGATCGCGGCGGTACACGCGTGTTACTGCCCGAGCGCCCGCGATGTCGAGTGGGCGACTCGCGTGGTCGATGCGGTGTCTCGTGCAGACGGTGCCGCAACGACGGTGGATGGAAAGATGGTCGACCGTCCGGTTTTGTTGTGTGCGCAGAAGGTCCTCGCATTTGCGTCGCACCGCAGGATGACGGTGGCTGTCTGAACCGGTTCCCGGCGAGCAGCGCTGGATTCGAGCGGTTGAACCGGGGTAGACCATCGAGCAGGTCGTATCGACACCTGCTTGAAACCTGAAACACGGACGGAACGCCGCATGACTCGCATACGTGCCGGTGAACGTGAACCTACGTACGTACGCGGGGCCGGAGGGGCGGTTCTGCCCGGCGGCCGCGTATGAGTTCGTGAAGAACGGCGACGACAGCGACCGCCTGGTGATCAACGCGCAGAACTGCGTGCACAGCAAGACCTGCGACATCAAGGATCCGACGCAGAACATCGTGTGGGTCACGCCGGAAGGTGGCGGCGGCCCGAACTACCCGAACATGTGAAGCGGAAGAGACAAACCCACTCATGACGAAAGACGAGGGGTTTGCCAACGATCGGAATCACGATCGCGAGATTGCGCGCAGTACATCGATGACCGAGCCGCCGCGATATTGCTGCAACGCGACGACCCGACCTTCCCGATGCTCGGCGACGCGCGCCTGGCGCGGGCTTCTGGCCGCTACTTCCGCTCGTCGAGGTGCGTCGCTTCACCCGCGCGTCGGAGACACATCGAGCAAATCAGCAGCACGACGCTCATGGCGCTCACGTACCAGAAGAACGTGGACTCGATGCCACGTGATTTCAACCACAGCGCGACATACTCGGCTGTTCCGCCGAACGCGGCGTTGGCGATGGCATAAGGCAGGCCCACCCCCATCGCGCGAACACCTGCCGGGAACAATTCTGCCTTGAGCAGCCCGCTGATGGACGTGTACAGGCTCATGCCGAGCAGGCTCACCAGAACCAGCCCGAACGCCTTCCACGGATCCGCATTCGTGCCGATGACGGTCATCAGCGGGACAGTCGCACCGATGAAGAACAGGCTGAATGCAATCATCTGCGGTCGGCGGCCAATGCGGTCGGACAGCATGCCGAACAGCGGCTGCACGCACATGAAGATGAAGAGTGCGCCAGTCATGACGCTGCTGGCCATCTTCGGGTTCATATGAGCCGTGTTGACCATGTATTTCTGCATGTACGAGGTGGTCGTGTAAAACAGCAGCGAGCCGCCCCCTGTAAAACCCAGCACCATCAGCAACTCCCTGGGATGCTGCAGCATGCCTCGAATCGTGCCGGCGAGCGGATGGGCGCGATGCGCGCTGGAGCTGGATTCGTGCATGGCACGCCGCACGACCATCGCGACGACTGCGCCAACGGCGCCGAGCGCAAACGGGACCCGCCAGCCCCAGTGGCGGAGTTCCTCCGTTGTCAGCAGCGACTGAAGAATCGCGACGACGAGCACCGCAAGCAACTGACCTGCAATGATCGTCGCGTAGTGGAAGGAGCCATAGAACCCCCGGCGCCCGGGCGTGGCGACTTCGCTCAGATAGGTCGCGCTGGTTCCGTATTCTCCGCCGACGGACAGGCCTTGAAGCAGACGGGCGAGCAACAGCAGCAGGGATGACCACGCGCCGATCTGCGCATAGGTCGGCAACACGGCGATCATGAGCGAACCGAAGCACATCATGAACACCGAGATGACCATCGATTTCCTGCGCCCCCGCCGGTCTGCGATCCGGCCAAAGAGCCAGCCGCCCACGGGTCGCATCAGGAACCCGGCTGCGAAAATGCCGGCGGTATTCAGCAACTGCGATGTCGGATCGCCGGCGGGAAAGAACGCCGGCGCGAAATACAGCGCCGTGAACGCGTAGGCGAAGAAGTCGAACCACTCGACCACATTGCCTGAGCAAGCCACGAGGATGGCTTTCAAAGCAGGCTTGCGAGCGGAAATCGCGTCGGAGGGGAGTGGATTGGCCGAATCGGCCACGGTCGTGACGGGCATGCGTTGTCTCCAGGGTCGATCAGAGGCCGCGCATCAGCGCATACTCTGATTCCATGCTTCGTGGTCGATCGGAGCCGGCGCGTTAGCGCTGGCCCCGATCCCATGTGCAGCTCTTGAATGGAATGCCGTTCACCCGATGAAGGGTGCGGATTTTTGTTGTAGTAGTGCTAAGAGACGCGCCGATCGATGCAGGGGGGCTTGTTCAGACCGCGCCGGCTTCGCGCAGCGCGCCAATCTGGTAGTCGTCGTAGCCGAGCTCACGCAGGACGGCATCGGTATGCTGGCCAAGCGCGGGCACGGGATCCATGCGCGGCTCGTCTGCGAGGTCGAGTCCTGGCGGACAGAGGGCGGGGATGTCGCCCGCCGGCGTGCCGACCGTGGTCCAGCGGTTTCGTGCGATGAGCTGGGTATGCTCCCAGACGGCTTGCATATCGTTCATGCGGGCGTTCGCGATACCGGCCTGCTCAAGCCGGTCGATCACGTCGGCGGCCGTCAGGGGCGAGAACGCACGAACGATGACGGCCATGAGTGCGTCGCGATTCGCGACGCGACGGCTGTTCGAGATGAATCGCTCGTCCGTCGTCACTTCCGGCTGTCGAAGCACGATCTCGCAGAAGCTTTTCCATTCACGCTCGTTCTGCAAGCCGAGCATGACGGTCTTGCCATCGCCGGCCTTGAACGGGCCATAAGGGAAGATCGTCGCGTGCGACGCGCCGGTCTGGCGCGGTGCGGTCTGGCCGTCGATCGCGTAGTAGAGCGGATAGCTCATCCACTCGACCATGCTTTCGAGCATCGACACGTCGATGTTGCGGCCTTTGCCGGTCCGCCCGCGTTCGATGAGTGCCGCGAGGATGTTCGTATAGCCGTACATGCCGGCGGCGATATCGGCGATCGAGCAGCCGGCTTTCGCCGGTTCGCCGTCGGAGCCGGTGATGCTCAGGAAGCCTGACTCGCTCTGAATCAGCAGGTCATACGCCTTCTTGTCACGGAACGGACCATCGAGCCCGTAACCCGAGATGTCGCAGACGATCAGCCTCGGATATCGATCGCGCAGCGTTTCGTAGTCGAGCCCCAGCCGCTGGGTTGCGCCGGGCGCGAGATTCTGCACGAACACGTCGGCATCGGCGAGCAGCTTGTGCACGACCTCGATCGCCGCGGGCTGCTTCACGTCGAGCGTGATGCTTTCCTTCGAGCGATTGGTCCACACGAAGTGCGACGCGAGCCCGGACACGCGCTCGTCGTAGTTGCGCGCGAAATCGCCTACGCCGGGCCGTTCGACCTTGATGATGCGTGCGCCGAGATCCGCAAGCTGGCGCGTGCAGAACGGTGCCGCGATCGCGTGTTCGAACGTGACGACCTTGATGCCTTCCAGTGGGCGCATGACCGACGCTCCCCGTCAGAACGAACGCGGCAGGCCGAGGATATGCTCGGCGACATACGACAGGATCAGGTTCGTCGAGATCGGGGCGACCTGATACAGGCGCGTCTCGCGGAACTTGCGCTCGACGTCGTATTCGCTCGCGAAGCCGAAACCGCCGTGGAATTGCAGGCAGGCGTTCGCTGCTTCCCATGACGCATCTGCCGCGAGCAGCTTCGCCATGTTCGCCTGCGCGCCGCACGGCTGATGCGCATCGAATCGCCGCGCAGCCTCGAAACGCATCAGGCTGGCCGCTTCGACGTTGATGAAGGAGCGGGCGATCGGGAACTGCACGCCCTGGTTCTGGCCGATCGGCCGGCCGAACACGACGCGATCCTTCACATACTGCGAGACCTTGTCGACGAACCAGTAGCCGTCACCGATACACTCGGCCGCGATCAGCGTGCGCTCTGCGTTCAGGCCATCGAGGATGTACTTGAAGCCCTGGCCTTCCTCGCCGATCAGGTTCTCCGCGGGAATCTCGAGGTTGTCGAAGAACAGCTCGTTCGTCTCGTGGTTGACCATGTTCGGAATCGGGCGGACCGTCATCCCATTGCCGATCGCGTGATGGAGATCGACGATGAAGATCGACATGCCTTCGGATTTCTTCTTCACGTCGGACAGCGGTGTCGTGCGCGCGAGCAGGATCATCAGGTCGGAATGCTGGATACGCGAGATCCATACCTTCTGACCGTTGATCACGTACCGGTCGCCCTTGCGTACCGCGGTCGTCTTGATTTTCGTCGTGTCGGTGCCCGTCGTCGGCTCGGTGACGCCCATCGACTGCAGGCGCAGCTCGCCGCTCGCGATCTTCGGCAGATACTGCTGCTTCTGCTCGGCGGAGCCGTGGCGCAGCAGCGTGCCCATGTTGTACATCTGGCCGTGGCAAGCCCCCGAGTTGCCGCCTGCGCGATTGATCTCCTCCATGATGATCGACGCCTCGGTGAGTCCGAGGCCCGAGCCGCCATATTCCTGCGGAATCAGCGCGGCAAGCCAGCCGGCTTTCGTCAGCGCATCGACGAACGCTTCCGGATAGCCGCGTTCTTCATCGACCTTGCGGAAATATTCGGCGGAAAACTGGCCGCAGAGATCGCGAACGGCTTCGCGAATGTCCTGATAGGCGTCGGCATGGGTCATGGAGTGTCTCTTGGTCAATACGGGGGAGTCAGGCAAGGGTCGCGCGGGCTGACATCGTCATCCAGCCGTCGTGGTCCTTGGCCCACAGGTCGATCGTTTTGCCGTCCTCGGCGACGCGTCCGCATACGCTGAACGTGTTGCCAAGGAACGTCGGCCGCACCGCGCGGTACGCATATTCGCGAACGGTGGCGCCCGGGAGCGCGCGCGGGACGAGATCCAGCAACAGGGTCGAGATCAGCGGTCCGTGCACGACGAGGTCCGGGTAACCTTCGATTTCTCGTGCGTAAGTGCGGTCGTAGTGGATCCGGTGGCCGTTGAACGTCAGTGCCGAATAGCGGAAGAGCTGGACTTCGTCCGGTGTGACGTCGCGCTGCCACTGTGCGCCGTCCGGCGCGGCCTTCGGTGCGGGAGCGGCCGCACCGGGTTCTACCGCACCGCGATAGACGATGTCGTGTTCTTCGCGGATCGCGACGGTGCCGCCGCTTTCGATCAGGTGCTCGACCGTCACGAAGCCGAGCGGACCGCTGCGTCCTTCCTTGTGTTCGACGGACAGCACGCGCGACGTGCGCACGGCGGTCTCGCCGATCGGCAGCGGGTTTTCGAATACGACGCGCCCGCCCGCCCACATGCGGCGCGGCAGGCCGAGATCGGGGAGAAAGACGCCCTTGAGCGGATGTCCGTCGTGGCCGAGTTCGGACTGCCGAGCAACCGACCAGAAGTAGAGCCAGTGCCAGAGCGGCGGCAGCGCGTCGCCGGCTACGGGGTGCCGGTCAAGATCGAGTGTGGCTGCGAAGGCCGTGGCGCGATCGAGAGCGATCACGTCCGCGGCGATCAGGGTGCCGTCATGGCCGACGCCGGGCTGCATTGCGTTCAATGTCGTCTCCATCGCCGGGTGACCCGGCTGTTCGAAGTAGGATGACGACGACTGTATTGGAAGCGCCTGTCCGGCGGAAATACCGTTTGAATGTACCGGTCATAGGGGTATCCTATGACCTGTCGACCCGATTCGAACCATCATGGACATCCGCCAGCTTCGTTACTTTGTCAGCATCGTCGAATACGGCAGCCTCGGGAAAGCGGCGGAAAAGCTCTATGTTGCGCAGCCGTCGCTCAGCCAGCAGATTGCAAAACTCGAAGACGATCTTGGCGTCGCGCTGCTGGTTCGCAGCCCTCAGGGCGTCAAGCCGACGGCCGCGGGGCAGGCACTTTACCGGCACGCGCATCTCGTGCTCAGACAAATGGAGCAGTTGCGCCAGGAAGTGAAGGAGGGGGCGGGCAGCGAATCGGGCACGGTCGCGGTCGGTTTCCCGACGACGATGACGTCGATTCTGGCGGTACCGGTGTTCGAACGCGTGCGTGCGCGGTATCCCGGCATTCGGCTGCAGTACGTCGAGAGCATGAGCGGTTTCATCAACGAATTGCTGGCGAACGGACGGCTCGATCTCGCGATCCTGTTCCGGGAGTCGAACACGACCGGGATTACCGCCTTGCCGCTCTTCGACGAAATGCTGTGCCTGCTCGGCGAGCCGGGTGGCGCGATAGCGTCGCGTTCACGCACCTGCAGTCTCGCTGCGCTTGCCGGCGTGCCGCTCGTCGCGCCAGGCGCGCCCAATGGTCTGCGCTTGTTGCTCGAGCGTACCTTCGCACGCGAGGAAGTCCCGCTCAACATCATCGCGGATATCGATTCGCTGCCCACCTTGTTGTCGCTTGCGCAGTCGGGGGCTGCATGCACGATTCTGCCTGCGTCGGCGGTTGCGCTGCGTGACCCGTCAGGTCGCCCGAAGATGCGCCGTATCGTCGATCCGGAGATCCGGCGTCCGGCCAGCCTGTGCTGGTCGAATACGTCGCCGGTGAATTCGGCCGCCCTCGCGGTGCGTCAGACGATCGTCGAACTGGTGCAGGAACTGGCCGTCAGCGGCGCGTGGACCGGCATTACGTTGCGCGCGGCCGACGCCTCGCCGGCGTGAGCCCGGCGGGGTCAGTCGGCAAGCCAGTGTGCGGCCGGCCAGTCGCCGCGCTCGACGGCGCGCTTCATTTCGAGCACCAGGATCGACGAGACCGCGCGCACGGCCGTCGCGATCCGGCGCGTATTCGGCAGCGCAAGCACGATCGTTCGCTGCAGTGCCTGATCGGTGAGCGGCGCCGCACGAAGTTGCTTGCGCGCGACATCTTCGGTGACGGCGATGCTCGGCAGGATCGTGAAGCCATGCCCACCCGCGACCAGGCTTTTCTGTACGCTCATCGCATTCGTTTCGACGACGACGTTGAGCTTCATCCCGGTACCGGGGCACGCCTGCTCCAGCAGGTTGCGTATGCCATGCGGCGCACTTGGCAGGATCATCGGCCACGATGTGAGGTCGGCAAGCGCGACAGGGCGTTTGGCTGACAGCCGCGACGATGGCGGGCCGACGACGCACAGACTCTCGCTGAGCAACGGTTGAACCTGAACGGTCGGCGTGGCTTTCGGGTTGTAAAGCAGCGCCGCGTCGACTTCGCCCGATTCGAGCCAGTCGCGCATATGTCCGGCATAGCCCACGGTAATCCGCAGGTTCACGGCAGGGTAGCGATCCTTGACTTCGCTCAGGAGCGATCCGGCGAGCAGATCCGACGTGCTCGGCAACAGCCCGATCGTCACGATGCCGGAAATCCTGGCGTCGGACGGCTGGATTTCGGCGCGTGCCCGGTCGAGTTCGAGCAGCGCGCGCCTGGCGTGCTCGGCGAGGATCTCGCCCGACTCCGTCAGTTCCATCCCATATCTGCCTCGCTCGAAGAGCGACATCCCGACGTCTTCCTCGAGCAGCTTCAGTTGCCGGGAGACGGCAGGTTGAACGATGTGCAGCACGTCGGCCGCACGTGTGACGCTGCCCGTTTCAGCGACGGCCAGCAGCGCACGCAGTTGCTTGAGGTCCATGCCGATTCGTGATCCTTCAATCAGAAATCGCTATTTCTTGATGGGTGTAATCGCATTTTATTATGCCTGAAACCACTTCATGAAGGAGCACGTCACATGAGCGCTGCAGCGGGACAAACGCCAGTCTGGCAGGAGTCCATATTTTCTGTCCTGAAGGCCGGCGGTACCCGGCAAATCGCTTACGTACCGGATGCGGGACATACGCAGGTGATTCGTCGGGCGATTGCCGACGACGAGATCGAGGCGATCGCCCTGACGACCGAGGAAGAGGGCGTCGCACTGACGAGCGGGGCGTGGCTCGGCGGGCAGCGTGCGGTGTTGCTGATGCAGAGCAGCGGTGTCGGCAACTGCGTGAACATGTTTTCGCTGCTGCGCAGCTGCAACTTTCCATTCTTCACGCTCGTGACGATGCGTGGCGAGTATGCGGAGTTCAACCCGTGGCAAGGGCCGATGGGGAAGGCGACCCAGGCTGCGCTCGAGCTGATGGGAATCACGGTGTTGCGCGCCGATCGCCCCGAGGATGTCGAGGAAATCGTCAGTGCGGGCTTCGATGCCGCGTTCGAAGCGGGCGAGCAAGTCGCGGTCCTGCTGTCGCAAAGCCTCATCGGTCGCAAGAAATGGGAGAGACAGCAATGAGCGGGCAGAACACGAAGACGATCGAGCGGCGCGCGTTCGTCGCGAGCCTGCTGGCCGGTGTACCGGACGCACTGGTCGTGACGGGCCTCGGATCGGCGTCCTATGACGTATTCGCCGCTGGCGATCGCGTCGGCAACTTCTATTTGTGGGGGGCGATGGGCGGGGCCGCCGCGCTGGGCCTCGGCCTCGCGCTCGCGCAACCGGAAAGGCAGGTCGTCGTCGTCACCGGCGACGGCGAACAGCTGATGGGAATCGGCGTGCTCGGCACGATCGGCGCGAAGCAACCGAAGAACCTCACGATCGTCGTACTCGACAACGGGCACTACGGCGAGACCGGCATGCAGCAAAGCCATTCGAGCCTCGGCACGGATCTCGTCGCGGTCGCGAAAGGTTTTGGCCTGGCCGATTCGTTCGCGATTCGTGACGAACGTGACGTCACCCACATCGTCGAGCGCGTGAAGGTGGGGAGCGGCCCGGTGTTCGCGCAGGTTCACATCCGCGCTGACGAACCGCCGCGCGCGCTTCCGCCCAGGGACGGCGTATATATCAAGAACCGCTTCCGCGAAGGTCTCGGATTCGCGCCGTTCTGACGCACGTCCTCCGCGTGCGCCGGATGCGCGGGTATCCGGCGCACGCTTTTTTGTTCCGCGCGCGGTTGCACGGCTTGATCGTGCGCCGGCACGGAACGCGATCATCGACATCAGCGAGCCGGTCATGCAACGCTACTTTCATTTTGTCGACGGCGAGCGGCGCGAGCCCGCAAGCGGTCAGTGGTTCAACAGCGACAACCCGTTCACCGGCCAGCCGTGGGCCGAAATCGCACGCGGCAACGAAGCCGACGCCGATCTCGCGGTGCGGGCCGCGCATCGTGCGTTCGTTGCCGGCGCGTGGCGAGGCTTGTCCGCCAGCGCGCGTGGGCAGTTGCTCTGCCGGTTCGCCGATCGCCTGGCCAGCGACGCGGCCCGTCTTGCCGAAGTCGAGGTGCGCGACAATGGCAAGCTGTATGCGGAGATGCATGCGCAACTTCAATACTTGCCGCAGTGGTACCGCTACTACGGCGGGCTGGCGGACAAGATCCAGGGCGACGTGATACCGCTCGACAAGAAGGGCTACTTCAATTTCACGCGGCGCGAACCGCTCGGTGTCGTCGCGATCATCACGCCCTGGAACTCGCCGCTGATGCTGCTGGCATGGAAGCTCGCGCCCGCGCTCGCTGCCGGGTGCACGGCGGTCGTCAAGCCGTCGGAATTCACGTCGGCCTCGACGCTCGAATTCGTCGAACTGCTGCACGAGGTCGGATTCCCGCGTGGTGTCGTGAACGTCGTGACCGGCTTCGGCAACGAAGTCGGCAGCGCACTCGTATCGCATCCGCTCGTGCGCAAGGTCACGTTTACCGGTGCGGATTCGACCGGGCGCCGGATCAACGAGCAGGCCGCTCGCGATTTCAAGCACGTGAGCCTCGAGCTCGGCGGAAAGTCGCCGAACATCGTATTCGACGATGCGAATCTCGACGACGCGGTCAATGGCGCGGTATCCGGAATTTTCGCGGCGACGGGGCAGACCTGTATCGCCGGATCGCGGCTGCTCGTGCAGTCGAAGGTGCATGACGAGGTGGTCGAGCGCGTGGTCGCGCTCGCGCGTACCGCGCGCATGGGCAATCCGATGGATGCGGGCACGCAGGTCGGGCCGATCACGACGCGCCCGCAATACGACAAGGTACTCCACTATATCGACGTTGCACGGCGCGAAGGCGCCAGGCTTGCGCTCGGCGGGCAGGCCGCGACACGCGCCGAATGCGGCGACGGCTGGTTCGTCGAGCCGACGATCTTCGCCGGTGTCAGCAACGATATGCGGATCGCGCAGGAAGAGGTATTCGGTCCCGTGCTCTCCGTGATCCGCTTCGATACGGAAGACGAAGCAGTCGAGATCGCGAACGATGTGCGTTTCGGCCTCGGCGCCGGCGTATGGACGAGCGACATCGGCCGCGCATTCCGGATGGCGGAGCGCATCGAATCGGGCACGGTCTGGGTGAATACCTATCGCGCGGTCAGCTACATGTCCCCGTTCGGCGGGTACAAGGATTCCGGGTTGGGCCGTGAGAACGGCATCGACGCCGTAAGCGAATACCTGCAGACGAAAAGCGTGTGGATCAACACGGGCGCGTCGACCGGCAATCCGTTCGTGCTGCGCTAGTCAACCGAAGTGGGCGCGCTTGCTTGCGCGCCCACCGAGTCGCATATTCCCGTATGCCGCCGGGACATTTCATGGTCACGGGGTACAGAGACGGCCGATCGCCCGCTGCCATGTTCATCGTGATCGACTCATCCGCTCCTTCAGCCACGCCACCGCTTCGTCGACCATCGGGTGATGGCGGCGCGTGTTCCAGAGCAGCGCCGCAGTGACAACCTTCACTTTCTCCTTCAACGGGCGGACGACGACATTCTCTGGCGCCAGCTTCCGCATCGATGCGGGGACGAGCGCAACGCCCTGACCACACCCGACATAGGCGATCTGCGACGTGACCGAACGCACTTCGTGCATGACCCGCGGCGTCAGCCCGTGCGAGCGGCAAACAGAGGTCAACATGTCGAAGTAGACCGGACTGACCTGACGAGACGACATCACCAGCTGTTCCTCCGCGAGTGCGCGCAGTCGGACGCTCGGCAAAGCCGCTAACGGATGATCGGCCGGAAGCGCCACGGCCAGCCGGTCTTCTGCCAATGGCATCGTAGCGATACCGTTACCTACCGCCCCGTCGACCCGAACGAATGCCAGATCCAGTTCCCCCACTTCGAGTGCGGGGATGGCGTCGGCGCTGTCGATCTCCTTGACGAATACAGTCAGGTTCGGGTGCATCTGTTTGAGTGCGTCCAGCAATGGCGGCACCGTTTCGAGCATCGCGGAGGTGATCGCGCCGACATGGAGTACGCCGGACTGCCCCGCGGCGACTTCCCGGACGACGCGTTCCAGTCGTTCGACCTGGCCGACGAACTGCTGCACGGCGGGCAGGATGGCCGCGCCTGCGGGGCTGAGGTGCGTGCCTTGACGGGATCGATAAAAGAGCTGGAGCTTCAACGAATGCTCGAGCACCTTGATCTGCTCGGTCAAGGGCGGCTGCGACATGTTCAGGCGCTTCGCCGCTCGCCCGAAGTGCTGTTCTTCTGCGACCGCCAGGAACATCCACAGCTGCCTGATCAGCCTGAAATCGATCGTACTGCTCATGCAAGTTTGCCTCCGTCCGAAATGCCCGGCGATCTACACGATGCGTTGAAGGGGCTCATTTTCCACTCACCTGGCCCCGCAACCTCGTTTTTCGCTGTTCCGAAAATAGTATCAGCGAGCTACGAAATACGAAATTTACATATCAATGTGGCGACGCGACGATGGCGGCATCTGTCAACGGAACCCGACGCGATGACCCCGACCTCCATCCTCGACCGCCTCGCCGCGCTCGACACCAACACCGTTTCCGATGCGCTCGATTTTCTCGATCTGCCGGGCGCGACCTACGGGCTGCGCCCGCTGTGGGATTGCCCGAAGATCGTTGGCCGCGCGAGCACGATTCAGCTCGGTCCGAAAACCGATGCCAGGCCCACCGTGCATCTGATCTCGCCCGTCATCGACGCGGTGACCACGAACGACCGCGTGCTGGTGATCGCCGGCGGCGCCGACGGCATCTCGTGCTGGGGCGACATCCTGGCCAATGCCGCGACGGCAAAGCAGATCCGCGGGTCGGTCATCGACGGCCTGAGCCGCGACATCGACGGCAGTGAGTCGATCGGCTACCCGGTCTATGGCCGCGGCGTGACGATGATCAGCGCGCGCAATCGCGTGGTTCAGATCAACTCGGGCAAGCCGGTCCGGATCGCGGGCGTCACCGTGCACGAGGGCGACTACGTCATTGCCGATCGCTGCGGCACGGTGTTCGTGCCGGCCGCGCGCATCGAGGCGGTCCTGGATCTCGGCGAGCGCATCGCGAGTCGCCAGGACGGCATGGTGGCCGCCGTGCGCGCCGGCCGCTCCGTTGCCGAGGTCATGCACGACAAGGAATTCGAGGCCATCGCGGCCCGCTAACCCGACATCATTTCTGGAGTTTTCCCGTATGACGAATCCGAACAGGGCAAGCGCCGAAGACCGGGAACTGGTCGCGTCGTTCGCCGGGCTGGACACCCCCGGTGTCTCCGACGCCATGGACAAGCTGGGCCTGCACGGGCAGTCGCTGGGCATCATGCCGCTGGCGAACTACACGCAGGTCGTCGTGGGGCCGGCATTCACGGTCAAGTACGTGCCGGCCGGCAATCCGCCAGGCACTGTTGGCGACTTCATCGATGACGTCGCGGAGGGCGACGTGGTCGTGATCGACAACGACGGCCGCACCGATTGCACGGTCTGGGGCGACATCATGACCCAGTATGCGGGGCTGCGCGGTATCGCGGGCACGGTGATCGACGGCGTCTGCCGGGACGTGAGCAAGGCGCTCGGCGACAACTATCCGCTGTTCACGGCGGGGCGCTTCATGCGGACCGGCAAGGACCGCGTGCAGGTCGAATCGGTGAACGCCACGGTGGGGATTGGAACCGTCCGCGTTGCTTCGCGCGACATCGTGGTGGCGGATGCGAACGGCGTCGTCGTCGTGCCGCGCGGCCGCGCCCGGGAGGTGGCGGAGATCGCCCGCAAGATCGAGGAAGTCGAGTCGCGGATTCGCGAGCAGATCGCGGAAGGCAAGTCGTTGGGTGACGCGCGCGCCGCACTCGGCTATCACCAGTTGCAAACCAAGGGTTGAGCCATGACCACCGTTCCTTCCTACGACGCGCTGCTGCTGGCGCAAGCATGCAAGCTCGGCACCTCGACGCTGTACGAAGCGTCCGGTCTCGCGACCAGTTCGGTCGATCCCGCGATTCGCACGTTATGGCCGGGTGCGTCGATTGCCGGCCCGGCGTATCCGCTCGAATGTTCGCCGGGCGACAACCTGTCGATCCACATTGCGATGGAGCAGGTGCCGCGCGGCAGCGTGCTCGTCGTATCGACCGGCGGCTTCGTGTCGGGCTACTGGGGTGAAGTGCTGACCGTGGCGGCCGAAGCTGCCGGCATCGTCGGTCTGGTCATCGACGGCGGCGTGCGTGACATCGCGGCCCTGACCGCCCGGCGCTTTCCCGTGTTCACCCGCGGCATCTGCATGCGCGGCACGATCAAGGCCAGCGCGCCGTCGGTCGGTCAACCGATCAGCTTCGCGGGCACGCCGGTGGCGACTTGTGATCTGGTCGTTGCGGACGATGACGGTGTCCTCGTGATCCCGGCGGCCCGCGTCGGCGAGACGCTGGCACAGGGGCAGGCCCGTGCGGACAAGGAAGCGAAGATGATGGAGGCGTTGCGTGAAGGCCGCAGCACGCTGGAACTGATGGGGCTCACGCGCTGGAGGGCAGCGCAATGACCGCGCCGGCAGAAGGTCTGAATCGCTTCCTGGCCGCAGCGCGCCCGTCGGCGACCTACAAGGTGATGGATCGCGTGGCCGCGCGACGCGCCAGCGGTGCGGCGGTGATCTCGCTGAGCGCCGGGGAGCCGGATTTCGATACGCCGGAACACGTTCGCGAAGCCGGCATCGCGGCGATCCGGGCGGGTCATACGCGCTACACGCAAGTCGCTGGCTTGCGTGCGCTGCGCGAGGCGATTGCCGCGAAGTTCCAGCGCGAGAACGGCCTGGACGTCGACTGGCGCGATACGCTGGTGTGCAGCGGCGGCAAGCAGGTGATCTTCAATGCATTGGCGGCCACGCTCAATGAAGGTGACGAGGTGGTCGTGCCGGCGCCGTATTGGGTCAGCTACCCCGAAATCGTGCAACTTTGCGGCGCCCAGTCCGTGATCGTTCCGTGCGGGGCAGGCAGTGGTTTCAAGTTGACGGCGCCAGCGTTGCATACGGCGATCACGCCGCGCACACGCTGGCTGATTCTGAATTCGCCGTCGAACCCGACCGGCGCGGTCTACAGTCGTGCGGAACTGCAGGCGCTGGCCGAGGTGTTGCTGGCGCACCCGCAGGTGCTGGTGCTGTCCGACGACATCTACGAGCATCTGATTTTCGACGGCATCGAATTCTTCACGCTCGCCCAGGTCGAGCCACGGCTGCGCGAGCGCGTGCTGACGATGAACGGCGTATCCAAAGCGTATGCGATGACCGGCTGGCGCATCGGTTTCGGCACGGGGCCCGGCTGGTTGATCGAAGCGATGGAGAAGCTGCAGGGGCAGCAAACGTCGGGCGCATCGACGATCTCGCAGCATGCGGCGCTCGCCGCATTGACGGGGCCGCAAGACTTCATCCAGCGCTCGCGTGTTGCATTCCAGCGCCGGCGTGACCGGGTCGTCGATCAGCTCAACCAGGCGTCCGGCCTGCACTGCGCGGTACCGCACGGCGCGTTTTACGCGTTCGCGTCGTGTGAAGGCCTGATCGGCAAGACGACGCGTGCAGGGATCCATCTGGACGGCGACGAGGCGGTGGTCAACGCTTTGCTCGACGAGGCTGGTGTCGCGACCGTGCACGGCAGTGCGTTCGGTCTTGGGCCTTACATTCGCATCGCCTATGCGCTCGACGACGCGTCCCTGGCGCGCGCTTGCACGGCCATTCAGGACTTCTGCGGGACGCTGGCGGATTGACCGTCGCCGGGGGGGCCTCGGTTGCCGTCAAGGAATCGAGGCTGCGTTGCAGGGATATTCGGACAAGGTGATTTCGATGACTCGTGAATTTATCCGGTCGCAGTTCCGGTTCAACGTCGACGGCACGGCGCTGGACGTCTCGGCCATTCATCGCGACGGCGACAAAGCGCCGATCGTGTTCCTGCACGGCTTCGGTTCCACGAAAGAGGACTATGCCGATATCGTGCGCCACGCCGCATTCGACGGGCATCCGTTCGTCGCTTATGACGCACCGGGCTGCGGCGAAACCCGTTGTGCCGACCTGTCGCAAATCGGTATCCCGTTTCTGGTGAAAACGGCGCGGGCCGTGCTCGACCATATCGGTTTCGATCGCTTCCATCTGATCGGGCATTCGATGGGCGGGTTGACCGCGTTGATGCTCGCACACCAGCAGCCGGAACGTGTGCTGAGCTTCGTCGATATCGAAGGAAACATCGCTCCGGAAGACTGCTTTCTTAGCCGCCAGATCGTCGACCATCCGCGGGGCGATGCTCAACGTTTCTTCGACGACTTCATCGAACGGACGCTGCATGCCCCTGCCTATGCGAGTGCGCTTTATTCGGCGAGTCTGCGCCACAAGGTTCGGGCCGAAGCCGTCGGCGGGATCTTCCGGTCGATGGTCGACCTGTCGGACAACGGCGACCTGATGACGAAGTTCCTCGGCCTGCCGTTGCCGAGGATGTTCATGTACGGCGAGCAGAATGCATCGCTCTCCTACCTGAATCACATCCAGGAGCAGGGCGTCGAACTGGCCGAAATCCCGGATTGCGGACATTTTCCGATGTATTCGAATCCGGTGCTGATGTGGGGGGCAATCGCGGCGTTTCATCAGCGCTCGATCAGCGTTGCGTGATCGGGCTGCCCGGCGAGTCGGAGAACGCGCGTCGTTACCGGAACCTGTGACATGTGGTCGAGGCCGGACTGAGCTGGCCACGTCGAATGAATACAAAGATATGGCGGACGAAGAAGGGTCCAGTTTCCGTTGACCGGAAAACGCCGATACCGCCCGGAACAAGGCGCTTTGCTTGAAGAAAGCGAGGGCAGGCTAATTGGCTCCAGTTCAGATTTCGTTCGCGATGCCCCGCCGGCGTTGTCTACCGGCGGGGTTGTCTTCTATTGTCCACTAAAATGCGACAGCGAATCATGTTTAGACGGATTGATGATTCATGGGGAGACAGTAGACTGCACCCGTGCTTCGCCAGAACCGATCCGGAGCGTGCCAGGAACGGCGCGACCAGACGGACTCTTCGGCGGCGGGCCAGCCGGCTTGCTGTCCGATTGTGCGAGGAGTAGTTCGTTGCCAACCTGGCGCGCCGATTCGGCGCGTATCGGCACCGGATGCATCAAACCGTCAATTCAAGGGTGATTGCTATGCGTTACGTTTCGCTGGAGTCGAAGAAGGACGAGCTGCTGCTGGCGGCTCGCGTGTTGTTGATGATCCTGTTCGTGCTGTTCGGCTGGCAGAAGCTGAGCGGCTTCTCGGGCACGGTCGCGTACATGGCGTCGACGGGGAACCCGGCGCCCGAGCTGGCGGCCGCAATTGCGGTGGCGGTCGAGCTGGTCGGCGGCCTGCTGATCGCGGTCGGCTTCTATACGCGTCCGCTGGCACTGGCGTTCGCTGCCTATACGCTCGCGACCGCGCTGATCGGCCATCGCTACTGGGCGCTGCAGGGGATGGATCAATACATGGCGATGATCAACTTCTACAAGAACGTGAGCATCATGGGCGGGCTGCTGTTGCTCGCGCTGACCGGGCCGGGGCGCTATTCGCTCGACCGTAAGTAAGTCGGCGCGGCGTGTCCGTTCGGGTTCGCAGGCCCGGTGCACGAAAGTGCACCGGGCCTTGTTTTTATTGGCGGGGCTGGCGGCGCGGGCACTGCGTTGCCAAACGAACAGGTTCCGGACATGATGGCGCGTGCGCAGCGGCGCGGTTCGCGCCGTGCTTGCGCATTGCGTTTCGTTTTCAAGGGTGGCAGACGAGCCAGTTTCAATAGAGAGAATCGGAGAAGACGGTGAAGGTTGAAGCCCAGGAGCGGGTGTTGACCGCGGGCGAAATTGAAATGGCCTGGACGGTCTTCAAGGACGGCATCGACTACGACAAGGTGCGGGTGCACAAAGGGAGCTACTTCTGGTTCAACCTGCAAAGCAAGCACACCGCCGTCACGCCGAACGGGAAGATGTATTTCCTTGATGACCTGTACGTCGACGACTTCTCGGCAATGAACGGCCCGCACATCTGGAAAAGAAGCTTTTTCATGCACGAGATGACCCATGTCTGGCAGTACCAGCGTGGGTATGCGGTGCGATGGCATGCGCTGACCGTCACGATTCGCGGACAGCGCGCATACAAGTACACCATTGCGCCCGGTGCGGTATTTCACGATTACAACATGGAGCAGCAGGGCAACCTGGTCGCGGATTACTACGCGGTGCAGGTGCTGAAGGCGCCTTTCGCCGTCTTCCATCGTGGCTACGTCGGCACGCCGGACGAGCTCGATCGTGTCCTTGCGCCGTTGCTGGAGGATCCCGCGAATGCAGACAATCTTCCGCGGTAGCGTGTTGGGTATGCTCGCATGCGTGTTGTGCCTGTCGCGTGCGATGGCAACGTCGGAGGCGCCCGTCGAACTGGAAATCAGGCAGGTCGACGGGAACCCTGCCGCGTGCCTGCCCGTGAACGACGAACGGGCCGAGCCCGTCATCCGGATCCGCACGGTCGGTGTCGCCAGGCCAACCGGCCCGGCGAGCCCCGATGTGACTTACTGGTGGTTCGAGATGCCGGCGGAGGCCACGCCTGTCTACCTGAAGCGTGGCGAGTGCCTCGTGTATGGGCAGAGCGTGAACGGCGCCATCGTCCGCACGCCGCCCAAGCCGCTGGAACTCAACCGGACCTACACCATCTCGATCATTCCGGACGGGGACGCCGGCCCGGTCTACAGTGCGGCGTTCTGTACGCTCGAGCGGCCCGGTGGCGGTGTGCAGATCGCGGTGCCGCGGAACGACCGGAATCCCTGTACGGCCCATCACTGACCGGCGCATGCCGGACAGGTTGGCATGACTGATTGATTCGTGTGGTGTCGAGGTTGCGATGAATGGAGTCGGAGCATGAGGAACATGTTGCGAAGCTGTGCAATCGCTTGCCTGTCCTGCTGCCTGTTCGTCTCCCGTGCGGACGCCATGTCGCATGGCCCGATCCGCCTGGACGTCAGGCAGGTCGATGGAAAACCGGCTGCTTGCCTGCCCATGAGCGACGATACCGGCTCGGAGCCGATCCGGATCAGCTGGATCGATGTGAGCCGGCAAACGGGGCCCGTCAGTCCCGTCGTGATGTACTGGGCGCTGGAGATACCGGAGCGTGCGCCGCCGGTGTATCTGCAGCGAGGCGAATGTCTCGTCTATGGTCAGGCCATGGTCGGTGCAATCGTGCGTACCCCGCCGAGGACGCTGGACCTCGACAAGTTCTACAGCATCTCGATCGTCCCGGCGGGGAATGAGGGACCGGTGTACAGCTCGTCGTTTTGCGTGATCGAGCAAGCGGGCGGCGGTATCCGCATCGCGACGCCGGGGCAGCAGGGGGAACCGTGTGCGGCGGCCGGACACTGAACCGCGCAATGGGCGTGCTCGCGTGGCTGCCGACGTGGCAGGGGAGTCGACATCGGCTGCCTGTTCTTGTATAGATTGGGGGATTCCCGTTCCCCTTTCATAGATGGCTACCGTGCCGCACTCGACTGTCCTCCTCATCGGCGCCGCCGGCCTGCTCGGCCGCGCGGTTGCCGCGTCCCTGTCCCGCGAATCGTCGTTGAACCTCGTCGCGACCATTCGAACCCCGCAAAGCGCAGGTGCAAAACGCCTGGCGCTGCCCCCGGAAAACATCGCCGAACTCGACGTCCTCGACGAGCCGGCCCTCGAACAGCTCTTCGCCACCCGCCAGCCGGCCGCGGTGATCATCTGCGCGGCCGAACGTCGCCCGGACGTCTGCGAACGCGACCCTGCCGGCGCACGCGCGATCAACGTCACCGCCCAGGCCCGCATCGGCGCGCTCGCCGCGCGCCAGGGTGCGTGGACACTCGGCATCTCCACCGACTACGTGTTCGACGGCAAGGCTGCCCCGTACCGTGAGGACGCCGCCCCGAATCCGTTGAACATCTACGGCCGCACGAAGCTGGAGGGCGAGGCGGCACTGCTCGCCGCGTCGCCGCTGTCGTGCGTGCTGCGCCTGCCGCTGCTCTACGGCCCGATCGTCGACTGGAGCGAGTCGGCCGTCACGAGCCTCGTGCCGGCGATCGTTGCCTCCGCGCGCCCGGGTGCCGACGCGGTCGGCATGGACGCCTGGGCGATCCGTTACCCGACCTATACGCCGGACGTCGCGGACGTCATCCGCGATCTCACGCTGCGGCATCTCGCGGGCGCATCGATCACGGGCATCCGTCACTGGTCGGGCGAGGAGCCGATGACGAAGTACGACATTGCGCAGCGGATCGCGGCCGCGCTCGGCATCGGCGCCGCGCTCAAGCGGATCGACCAGCCGACCGACGCGACGCCGCGCCCGTACGATTGCCATCTGGACGCATCGCGCGTGCGCGCAGCCGGGATCGATCACGCGACGCCTTTCGATATTGCGCTGCGCGCCGTGCTGCGCGATGCGCCGCAGGTGCTGTAGGATCGGGCGCCACTCGCGGCCCGCGCCGCACGAGCCGCATCTGCCCGTGGCGGCGGCCGCGCCACGCAGGCAGTTCGCGAGCGAGCACCGGCCAGCACCTCATCGCCCACCCAGGAGCCCAGCCATGCAACTGAAATGGCTCGAAGACTTCGTCGAACTCGCGCGCACGCGCAGCTTCACACGCGCAGCGGAGAACCGCTTCGTCACGCATCCGGCGTTCGGCCGCCGCATCCGGTCGCTCGAGGAATGGGTCGGCACGCGCCTGATCGCGCGCACGAAGCCGCTCGAACTGACGGCGGCCGGCACCGTTTTCCTCGATGCTGCGTCGAACGCGCTCGACATCCTGCACGGCGCCCGCACGCAGCTTCAGGAAGCGGCGCCGGTGCTGGAGAACAACCTCCGGATCGCGACCGGCCGCACGCTCTCGGCCACCTTCTTCCCCGACTGGTACGACGAGACGGTTGCGCGCGCAGGCTTCTTCACGGCGACCGTGGCGACCGGCAGCGCGGAGGAAGCGATCCTGCAGCTCACGGCCGGCGAAGCCGACATGCTGATCGTCTATTCGAGCCCGCATACGCGGCTGCTGATCGATCGCGACCGCTTCGACTGGCTGTCCGTCGCGCGCGAGGTGCTGGTGCCGGTCAGCGCGTTCGATGCGCGCGGCAGCGTGCGCTACCGGCTGCCGGCCGGGCAGGCACCGGTGCCGTGGCTCGCGTTCGCGCGCACGCTGACGCTGCGTGCGGTGCTCGCGCGGCATCTCGCCGAAATGCCGAACCGCCCGACGCTGCGGCCCGTGTACCAGGCCGACTCGTACGAAGCGATCCTCGCGATGGCGCGTCGCGGGCTCGGCCTCGCGTGGCTGCCGCAGCGGCTCGTCGCCGATGATGTCCGGCGCGGCGAGCTTGCGATCGTCGGCGGCGCCGACTGGCAGATCGGCTTCGACATCGCGCTGTACCGGCGCCGGAACGACCCGCACCCGGTACTGGACGCGATCTGGCGCACCGCGCCGTCACGCGACGACGGCGCGGCATAGCCGCCGTGCGCAACGGCGCCGGCGCCGGCGCGCCGATCGGCACGATTGCGTGCCGAAACGGCACGAACGCTGGCCCCGCGTTGCCTACACTCCGCGCTTGACTGGCCCGAACGGCCGCCGGCAACGCCGCGCGCCGTCTTTCAAAATCCTGACGGCCAGCATTACCGGAGGAGCACAGGGATGACCCACAACACGCACGCCGCGGCGCCGGCCCCACACAATCCGTGGCGCGAGATCTGCGCCGCGAGCATCGGCAACGCGCTGGAGTTCTACGATCTGCTGATCTACGGCTATTTCGCGATCGTCATCGGCCAGCTGTTCTTTCCCACGCACGACGCGGCAACCTCGCTGCTGCTGTCGGTGGGCACGTTCGGCATTTCGTTCGTCACGCGTCCGCTCGGCTCGATCGTGCTCGGCAGCTATGCGGACCGCGCAGGCCGCAAGGCGTCGCTGACGATATCGATCGGGCTGATGATGCTCGGCACCGCGATGATCGCGTTCGCGCCGACGTATGCGCAGATCGGCATCGCGTCGCCGCTGCTGATCATCGTCGCGCGGATGCTGCAGGGCTTTTCGACGGGCGGCGAATTCGGCGCGGCCACCGCGTTCATGGTCGAGCAGGCCGATGCGAAGCGGCGCGGCTTCTTCGCGAGCTGGCAGATGTCGACGCAGGGGCTCGCGACGGTGCTCGCGGCCGGCGTGTCCGCCCTGCTGAGCCTGCTGCTGACGACCGACCAGCTGCATGCGTGGGGCTGGCGCGTCGCGTTCTCGGTCGGGCTGCTGATCGGCCCGGTCGGGCTCTACATTCGCCGCAACATCGACGAACCGGCCGATTTCCGCCGGCTCGGCGAGCAAGGGCGCGCGAAGTCGCCGCTGCGCGACGTGTTCGTCCGCGACCGTGCGAACCTGCTGCTCGGCGCGGGTGTCGTCGCGACGGCCACGGCGTTCAACTACGTGCACAAGCTGTACATGCCGACGTATGCGGTCAAGCAGCTGCATATCCCGGCCACGTCGTCGTATCTCGGCGCGGTCGTCACGGGCGCGATGCTGATGATCGCCGCGCCGGTCGTCGGCCACCTGTCGGATCGTTTCGGCCGCATCCGCGTGATGCTGGTCGCGCTGATCCTGGTCGGCGTGACGACGTGGCCGTTGTTCGTGATGCTGAATCGCTATCCGACGGTCGAGACGCTGCTCGCGGTGCAGGCGCTGGTCGGCCTGCTGATCGCGGTGAGCCTCGCGCCGCTGCCGGCGCTGCTTGCGGACATCTTCCCGACGAGCACGCGCGGCACGGGCCTCGCGCTGTCGTACAACTTCTCGGTGACGCTGTTCGGCGGCTTCGCGCCGCTGATCGTGACCTGGCTGATCGACGCGACGCACAACAAGCTGGCGCCGAGTTTCTACGTGATGGCGACGGCCGTGCTCGGGATCACGTCGGTGATCTCGCTCGGCCGCCGGATGCGCGGCGCCGCTGCGGCCGCCGCCGCGACGCCGTCGACGCGCGCGACCGAGGCGTGACGCGCCGGCCCCGATCCCGGCGCAGCCGGCACCAGCCGGCTGCGCGTTTCCCGAACCCTGTTGAGCCTTTCCGACATGACCACGCTTGAAGCCATCCGCGCCGCATTGCCGGCCTATCCGATCGAAGTGGCCTTCCCCGACATCTCGCGCTGGCGCGCGGGCAATACGGGCATCGACTATCTGCATACGTTCGACAGCGGCCGGCCCGGCAAGCACGTGATGATCCTCGCGCTGACGCACGGCAACGAAGTCAGCGGCGCGATCGCGGTGGACGCGTTGCTGGCCGCGGGCCTGCGTCCGGTGGCGGGCCGCCTGTCGCTCGGCTTCGGCAACGTTGGCGCATACGAGCATTTCAGTGCGGAGAACGCCGATGCGACGCGCTACCTCGACGAGGACATGAATCGCGTGTGGACGCCTGCCGCGCTCGACGGCACGCGCGGCAGCCGCGAGCTTGTGCGTGCGCGCGCGATGCGTCCGCTGCTCGATACGGTCGACCTGCTGCTCGACATTCATTCGATGCACGAAGCGTCCGCGCCGCTGATGATGACCGGCCCGCTTGAAAAGGCGATCGCGCTGGCGGCCGCGATCGGCACGCCGGAGCACGTGATCATCGATCGCGGCCATGCGAACGGCACGCGGCTGCGCGACTACGGCGGCTTCGGCGATCCGGCGAGCGCGAAGAATGCGCTGCTGATCGAGACGGGCCAGCACTTCGCCGCGAGCGCACGCGATGTCGCGCTCGACAGCGCGGCGCGCTTCCTGCTGGATGCGGGTGTCGTTGCGCGCGACGACGTCGCGCTCTTCCTCACACAAGCCGCGCCGGTGCGGCAGAAGTTCGTCGAGATCACGGAGCCGGTCGTCGCGCGTTCGATGGACTTCCGGTTCTCGCAACCGTTCACGGGGCTCGAGGTGATCGAGCAGGCCGGCACCGAGATCGCGCGCGACGGCGACGACGTGATCGTCACGCCGTTTGACAACTGCGTGATCGTGCAACCGTCGATGCGGCATCTCGGCGTGAACGTCACGATGATGCGGCTGGGGCGATTGCTGGATCGCTGATGGTGCCGGTCGGGCCGCGCGGCAGTCCGGATGCGGCGCTGCAGCGGCGCGTTCGTCGTCCTGGCACGGAAAGGCGCTACACTGCGCGGGTTCCCGAACAGATCGGGAGCGTCAGGACGCCGGGCACGCGTGTCGAGACGGCGCGGCCATGCCGCCCGCCCGGTGCTGGCCGGCCGCCACCCGCCACGCAGCGGTGTCGCGCCCCCTGACTCATTCGAACAAATCACGAGAGAAAGAGAGGGCCCATGCTGACACGTCTTCGTATCGGACTCGACCGCGCGCGCGACCTGCGCGAAGCGGGACGACCGTCTCCCGTCCAGCCGCGCCCGCAGCCGAGCGAACTGGTCGACCTGAGCGCGAAGCGCGCGATGTGGCGTGTTGCCGTTCCGGGCCAGGCCGACTGCTACATGGCGGCGACGCCCGCCGAAACGGAGCGCTTCGTCGTGCATCTCGACGCTCAAACGTTCTACGGCCTGTGGCTCGGCACGAGCCCGAGATTTCCGCAACTGAACTCGCAGGACTGCGTGCCGCGCCGCGTCATGCCGCTCGACAGCAAGTACGCGTCGGCCACCGCCGCGTTCCGGGCCGGCCGACTCGAACCGGTGGAACTGCCGCCGGTCGGCTACTGGCTCGAGGGAGGCGGGTACGAAGTCGCGATGAGCAACGGCATGACGCGCACCTTCTGGCTGCTCGCCAACCGCGCGCGGTCGTTTCCGGTCAGCGTCGACAACGCGACCTGGGCGACGATGCTGAACAACATGGCCGGCGTCGGCGTCGCGCCGATCGCGTACCGCGAACTGTTTTCCCGGCACGCGTAGGGTGCGCGTCGCGATCCGGCGCGCCCCGCGGCGGCACCGGATCGCCATCTGGTTTGACACGCCGCGCTCGCGGCCATTAAAGTCGCATCGCGGGCCGGTGGGTCAAGCACACGCCCGGAACAGGCAGCCGATGTTCCAGGACTACGGGGCTACCCCGTGGATCAGATCGACATCCCGATGCGTCGCAAGGAGCACCGTTGCGCGTTGCGCAACGTCACTCCTCGCAGCACCTGACACGTTGACTCATCGTCCCGCCCATCGATTCCCATGCACGGCTCCCTGTTCGATTCCGTCCGCACGATTGCCGAAGCGATGCTGGCCGGCGCGCCCGAACGTGCCGGCGTCCTTTCCCGGATGGCGGCCGTGCTCGGCGGCGCGCCGCCGTGGACGCACGAAGTCGCGAATGCCGCGCTCGCACGCTTCGGCGCGCGCTGGGCCGACGTCGACATCGATACGCTCGCGGCGGATCTCGCCGATGCGCCGGCTTTCGTGCTCGCGTGGTATGGCAGCGATCGGCCCGCGCCGATCCGTGTCGTGCGGCGGCCGCTGGTCCAGCAACCGTTGCCGGCGCCGCTTGCGGGCTGCGACGTGCCGCAATGGGCGACGCCCGGCGATCTTGCCGGCTGGCTCGGCGTGAGCGCGCCGGAACTCGACTGGCTGTCCGACCACTGGCGCGTCGACGCGCGCAGCAGCGCCACGCCGTTGCATCACTACACATACGTGGCGCACGACAAGCGCAGCGGCGGGTGCCGCCTGGTCGAGATTCCGAAGGGCCGGCTGCGCGAAGCGCAGCGCCGCATCCTGCACGGGCTGCTCGATCGCATCGCGCCGCACGGCGCGGTGCACGGGTTTCGCAAGGGGCACGGGATCGTCTCGTTCGCGGCGCCGCATGCGGATCGCGATGTCGTCGTCCGTTTCGATCTTGCGGATTTCTTCGTATCGGTACGCGCCGCACGCGTTCACGCGCTGTTCGTCACGCTCGGGTATCCGGCCGAAGTCGCGCGCACGCTCACGGGGTTGTGCACCAACCGCGTACCGTCCGCGCGGCTGCTCGCGCCGGACCTGCGCGACCGGTTCGACTGGATCGGCCGCCAGCGCTATCGCGAACGGCATCTGCCGCAGGGGGCGCCGACCTCGCCGGCGCTGGCGAACCTGTGCGCGTTCCGGTTCGACATGCGGCTCGCCGCGCTCGCGCGTTCGCTCGGCGCAACCTACACGCGCTACGCGGACGATCTCGCCTTTTCCGGTGGCGGCACGCTGGCGCGCGACGTCGAGCGGCTGCAACTGCGGGTCGCCGCGATCGCACTCGAGGAAGGCTTTGCGCTGCAACTGCGCAAGACGCGCGTGATGCGGCGCGGCAGCCGGCAGCACCTGGCCGGCGTGGTCGTCAATCGTCATCCGAACCTGGCGCGCGATGAGTTCGATCTCCTGAAGGCCATCCTGACCAACTGCATCCGGAGCGGGCCGGCATTGCAGAATCGCGATGCACATCCGGACTTCCGCGCGCATCTCGCCGGGCGTGTCGCCCATGCGGCCGCGCTGAACGCGGTGCGCGGCGCGAAGCTGCGCGCGCTGTTCGACCGGATCGCGTGGGAAGCGCGCGACGTCGGCCGGTAAACGGCCGGATTCGCATCGACGCCGGTCGACGACTTATGTAGTGCGGTGCCGCGCACTGCTATCATTCGCGCCATGCCGCGCCAGTGCCATGGTGCGGCGCCGACTTGCCGCAGCCGTTCGCCGTGCCTTCGTCGCTGGCGCGCTGCGCGTTGCCGGCCCGGCTCTGTCTGTCATTGATTGACGCGCGACGTCGTTTAGTGCGTATCGCGTAAGCCGTGCCGGCTCAGGCAAACGATTCACACATTTGACAGCCCCTATTGGCGGAACTTCATGGTAGGTTCCGCCATCGGAGTTTTTTGCAAAAACATGCCCAAAGAGGATGAATACATGACCCAGGCCCTGCAGGAACTCGAAGCACAACTTCGGGACCTGAACATCAAGTTGTCGGACGCGAAGCAGAAGGAGAAGCAGGCCGCGCTCGCGGCATTCAAGGAACAGGTCGAGCTTTTGGGAATCTCGCAGCAGGAAGTGCTGAGCGCGCTCGGCTATATCGTCCAGCGAAAACGCAAGGCACCTGCCAAGTACTACGACCCGACGTCCGGCCGTTCATGGTCGGGCCGCGGCCCTCGGCCGAAATGGCTCGAAGGCAAGGATCTCGATACGCTCGCCGTCGACCGTGAGGCCAAGACCTGGTGGCCCGGAGACGACCAGAGCTGAAGCCGGCCAGGCCGCCAGGCCACCAGGCGCCGTCCGGTTCGCGCCAGCGGGCCGGCCGGCAACACCCCGCCAGCATGCTGCTTTTCATCCGGTGTCCGGCCTGACCGCGACATCGCCGGTTTCGCCGCCGACACCGGATCGCCGTTTTTCCCTCCCGTTCATTGCCCGCAGATTCCCGCCTGCCGTCCCGCAAGCGGGCGCCGCCGCATGCGCGAACCGTCGCGGCCGACACGCGCGCCGGGGCTTTGCTCGCGGGCACAGGCCTTAGAATGTCGCCGGACAATCGTGGCAGGACACCATGGCAGCAAACATGAAATCTTCGACGCTCGGCGGCCCGTCGGCCCCGCGCGTGGAGCAGGTCGGCGCGTACGCGTGGAAAGCGCTGGCCGGATCGGCGATCGGCTATGCGATGGACGGCTTCGACCTGCTGATCCTCGGCTTCATGCTGCCCGCGATCACGGCCGCGCTGCAACTGACACCCGGGCAGGGCGGCGCGCTGGTCACCTGGACGCTGATCGGCGCCGTCGCAGGCGGCATCCTGTTCGGTGCACTGAGCGACCGTTACGGGCGCGTGCGCGTGCTGACCTGGACGATCCTGCTGTTCGCGATCTTCACCGGGCTGTGCGCGTTCGCGCGCGGCTTCTGGGATCTGCTCGTCTACCGCACCATCGCGGGCATCGGGCTGGGCGGCGAGTTCGGGATCGGCATGGCGCTCGCGGCGGAAGCGTGGCCGGCCAGCAAACGCGCCCGCGTGTCGTGCTACGTCGCGCTCGGCTGGCAGGCCGGCGTGCTGCTGGCCGCCTTGCTGACGCCGTTTCTGCTGCTGCACATCGGCTGGCGCGGGATGTTCCTGGTCGGCGTGCTGCCCGCGCTGCTCGCCTGGGCGATGCGCAACAAGCTGCACGAGCCGGAGGCGTTCGTGCAGCGCGCGACGCAGCCGAAGGCCAATGCCTTCCGCCTGCTCGTCGCGGACGGGCGCACCGCGCGCACGAGCCTCGGCATCGTGATCCTGTGTTCGGTCCAGAACTTCGGCTACTACGGGATCATGATCTGGTTGCCGACCTTCCTGTCGAAACAGATGGGCTTCTCGCTGACGAAGTCGGGGTTGTGGACGGCGGCAACCGTCGTCGGGATGATGATCGGCGTCTGGGTGTTCGGGCAGCTGGCCGACCGCATCGGGCGCAAGCCGACGTTCCTGCTGTACCAGCTCGGCTCGGTCGTGACGGTCATCGCGTACGCGCAGCTGTCGGACCCGACCGCGATGCTGTGGGCCGGTGCGCTGATGGGCATGTTCGTCAACGGGATGGTCGGCGGCTACGGGACGCTGATGTCGGAAGGCTATCCGACGGCCGCGCGCGCAACCGCGCAGAACGTGCTGTGGAATATCGGTCGAGCGGTCGGCGGCTTCGGCCCGGTCGCGGTCGGCGCGCTGGCCGCGCACTACTCGTTCCAGACGGCCATCGCGCTGCTCGCCGGCCTCTACGTGCTCGACATGGTCGCGACGCTGTTCCTGATTCCCGAGCTCAAGGGCGTCGAGCTCGAATGAGCGCGGCGCTCGCGCACAACCCAACGATTTCACCGGCAACCACGATGCAACAGAAGAACAGGACGATCGGCGTGATGGGCTCGGGCAAGGCGCCGTGGCTCGCGTTTTCGGCGCCGCTCGGCGAATGGATCGCGCAGGCCGGCTTCAACCTGCTGACGGGGGGCGGGCAGGGCGTGATGCTGGCGGTCGCGCGCGCGTTCGCCGACGTGCCCGGGCGGGCCGGCCGATCGATCGGCATCCTGCCGACGCAGGCCGATCCGCTCGCGGGCTTCGTGCCGCTCGACGGTTATCCGCATCCGTTCGTCGACATCCCGATCCTCACGCCGCTGCCGCGCCGCGAGCCGGATGCGGATCCGCACACGATCAACCGCAACTACGTGAACGTGCTGAGCAGCGACCTGATCGTCGCGCTGCCGGGCGGGCACGGCACGGCCGAGGAGATTGCGCTCGCGCAGCGCTGGCGCAAGCCGCTCGTCTGCTTCGGGCCGGACGGCGCGTTTCGCGAACTCGCGGCGGGGGCCGCGTGCACGTCGTCGCTCGATGACGTGATCCGCTTCGTGGAAGACGCTTTTTCGGCGGAGCAGGTGCAGCGATAGTTCAAGCGGTCGGCGCCCCCGCACGCACCATCTCCGCTTTTGAAGCAACCGTGCCGCCGGCGCGAGCAAGCCGCCGGCGGCACGATCCGTTACTTCGGTGCGCGGCTTAGCGCCCGGTCTTCAACTGCGCCCACAGCCGGTTCTGCAGCCGGCGAATCTCGGGCGGCATCGGCTTGAGCAGCGTCATCTTGCTCAACACGTCGTCGCCCGGATACACCGACGGGTCACGCGCGATCGCGGGCTTCACGTACTGGCGCGCGGCCTTGTTCGCGGTCGGGTAGAACACCGCGTTGGTGATGCCCGCATTGACCTTCGGATCCTGAACGTAGTTGATCCACTTCAGCGCGGCGTCGCGGTTCGGCGCGTCCTTCGGGATCACCATCATGTCGAACCACAGCAGCCCGCCTTCCTTCGGATTCGCGAAGCGGATCTCGTACGGGCGCTTCGCTTCGGCGGTGCGGCGGTGTGCGATGCCGATGTCGCCCGAGTAGCCGAGCGACACGCACAGGTCGTTGTTCGCGAGATCGTTGATGTAGCCCGACGAGTTGAACTGCGTGATGTACGGGCGCACCTTCTTCAGCACCTCGAACGCGGCATGATAGTCGGCCGGGTTCGTGCTGTTCGGGTCCTTGCCCATGTACTGCAGCGTGGCCGCGAACACGTCGACGGCCTGGTCGAGGAACGACACGCCGCAGCTCTTCAGCTTGGCCATGTTGGCCGGATCGAACACCAGCGCCCAGCTGTCGACCGGCGCCTTGTCGCCGAGCGCCTTCTTCACGGCCTGCACGTTGTAGCCGATGCCGTCGGTACCGTATGCCCAGGGCACGCCGTACTGGTTGCCCGGATCGGCATCGGCGACCATCTTCATCAGCAGCGGATCGAGGTTCGACAGGTTCGGCAGCTTCGACTTGTCGAGCGGCTGGTAGACGCTCGCCTGGATCTGCTTGGCCATGTAGTTCGACGTCGGCACGACGATGTCGTAGCCGGAATTCCCCGACAGCAGTTTCGCCTGCAGCGTGTCGTCGTTGTCGTAGTTGTCGTAGCGGACGTGGAGGCCCGTCTGCTTCTGGAAGTTCGGGATCGTGTCCGGCGCGATGTAGTCGGACCAGTTGTAGATGTTCAGTTCGCCGGCCGCGTGGGCGGCCGTGCCGGCGGCCGCGGCGACCGCCAGGATGGCGGCGGTTGCAAGGGCGCGGCGAAGCGTGCGGATTCGCATGAAGAAGTCTTCCATTTCGGTGCGCGTGTCGAGCCGCGAGGCGCGGGTCGTTGCGCGATGGTTCATCGGATGAAGCGGGCGTGCGCGACCGCCGTGCGCCGCGAGCGAATGCGGTGCGCGACGATCAGGAGTCCGTTCGATCTCGGGCCGGGCTGCGCGAAAGCGAAGCGCGGGACGATCCCGTCACCGGTCGGGCGACACGGCGAGCAGGTCGAACGGATACAGGGAAGGGGGCGAGCGCTAAGGCAGCAACGATGCCACGTCGTCGGTATGGATCGCGACGTAGGCACGCGCGGCGACGGCGTTGTGGCGGCGAACGGAACGGCGGGACAGGATGGTGTAGATCGACAGGGACAGGCGAGGACTTTGCCCGCCGTCACTGTCGTCGGAGGACGCGATCGCGGCGCGCAGGTGTCGCGCATCGCCTCGTCTCCACCGCACCAGCGGGCCACGGAATCTCACGATTACTCTCGACCGGGTTGTTGAAAGTATTGAACACCTGGCGGTTTGCCAGCGACTGCCGTTTCAGGCTTCGGTCATCGCGTTTGCCGCAGGGCGGCATCGGCTTCGTGACACGCGTTGAAAGCTTGGCGAACCACCGAATCGCCGAAACATGACGCTTCCGTGAATCATCAGGTAAATCGCTGTAAGGATGTCTCCGGATTTTCCCTAGTGATTCGAAGGCCGATGGATGCGCGTGGCGTGAGGGTGATGACGGGCGAATCGTGCAAGCGAGGCTGTCTTGCCGGTCAGGACAGGCGCGAAGTGATGAGAATATTCGACGGCTTGCTGCCCGGGTTGCGCCCCGACACGACATTGCTCAGGCTGTCGCGGCCCGGTTGGCGGGCCGGAAACCGGGCGACGGGACGTCGTCGATAACGGCAGCCATCGCACGGCGTCCCTGACTTACTTCATCGTGTCTTCCGCGGCGCGCGCGACCACGACCTTGCCGGTCATGCCGCCGCCTTCCACCAGACGATGCGCATCGCGCAACTGCGCCCCGTCGAACCTCAGCCGCCGGACGGCCCGGGCCGGCTGAAGCGCTGCTCGACCACCTCGGTGCCCCATTGCGTGCCCGCGGATTCACGGGTCAGCGTGAAGCCGAACGACTCGTACAGATGGCGCGCCGAATCCAGGCCCTTGAACGTCCACAGGCAGGTTTCGCGAAAGCGCCGCGCGTCGACGAAGCGCATGGCTTCCGTCATGAGCCGGCGCCCGATGCCGGACCCGCGCAACGCGTCGTTCACGATGAACCATCGCAGGTGCGCGACGCCCGTTGCCGGGTCGCCGTCGATCACGAGCGACGCGAGGGTCCGTCCGTCTTCCTGGCACAGCCAAAGCGCCTTGCCGTCGGCCGGCAGCGCACCGGCGAACTCGGCCAGCTCGGTCGCCACCCGCTTTTCGAAAAAGGCGCCGAAGCCCCAGTGTTCCGAATAGAAGCGCGCGTGCAGGCTCGCGATATCGCCGATGCAGCCCGGCTGGTAGCCTTCGCGGATCGAGGGCGCATCGGGTGTGGCGGCGGACGCCTTGGCGGCGTTGTCCTGCGCGAGCGCATCGGCATACAGCGCGAGCGAGCGCAGCAGCGCCTGCTGGTCGGCGGGCACCATGCGGCGCAGCGCATTCGACACCTGATCGGTCGCGAAGGTGTCGATTCTTTTCTGGAGCTTTTTCCCCTCGGCGGTCAGGTACAGCTCGGTCGCGCGCGCATCGTCGCTCGACACGCGCCGCTCCACGACTCCGGCCGCCTCGAGCCGCGCGAGTTGCCGGCTCGTGTTCGATTTGTCCAGCCGCAGGATGTTGCCCAGATCGCGGGCATTGATGCCGGGCGCCGTCCCGATCTCGAGGATCGCGTGAACGGCCGAAGGCGCCCAGTCGCTGTCGGCCAGCGTCGCGCGCATGAAGCCGAGCTCGCGAACCAGTTTGCGGGAGAAGTCGCGCAGCTCGAGGATGGTCGCTTCGCGAGGCTTGGCGGGAGCGTCGATGAGGTCCATGGTTGCCCTGAAAAGGTTGCGGATCGCAATCAATAATAGTTGCGAGTCGCAACTTGATCAAGGAGGCGTTTCATGTGGACGGGTGGTGCCGAGGGGGCACTCCCGGAGGTCGGTGTCGGCGCGGATCAAGGGGGAGCAGAGGGGCGGGCGGCAAGTGGTACTGGCGCGGATGGCGGCGTGCCGCGAACTGGACGCATACTCGATGCATCCGGCCTGCCAGCCATGCGAGCACGGGCGTCGGCCGGTCATCGATCCGCGGCCGCGGACAACGGAGCCACCATGAACAATCTGAAGCCGATGACGATTGCGTTGCTTGCCGGATGCGGCATCAGCGCCGGCGCGGCCTACGCTGCCGGCAGCATGGATGCGCCGCCTTGCAGCGCGGCGCATGCGGCGGATCAGGGCGGGATCGCCGCGATGCCGGGCACGTCGGTCCGCAGCTTTTCGACCGCCGGTTGCTCGGGCGCGGTGCTGCAGGGCGAACAGGCCACCGCGACGGTCGACGGCGACCGGGTCGAGCTGCGGGACGGTACCGTCTATGTGAACGGCCGTTCGTACGGTGCGGTCACGCCCGCGCAGACGGTCGAATACGAAGCCGCGCACGACCGGCGCACGTTGAAGGTCGACGGGAAAGTCCGCACGCCGGTGCGCTGAGTCGCGCATCGCGGCTCAGGCACGCGGCGCCGCGCCTATTCGACCAGTGTCAGCCGGCCGTCGCTGAGCCGCACCTCGCGCCCGATCCACGCCGCATCGACGCGCGGCAGCACGGCCGACGGCTTGCGCAGCTCGCGCAGCAGCGTCGCGCCGTGCGACAGCCGGCCGCCCATCCGCGCGATCACGGCGCGCGCGGCCTGGTACTGCGCATGCCGGCCCGGGTCGAGCGTGTCTTCCAGCAGGATGTCGTGGCCGAGCACACCTTGCGTGTGGCCCGGATAGATCATGAAGCCGGCCGCCTCGTCGGTGCCTTCGCTGCCGTCCTGCCAGAAGCTGCCGTTGCGTTCGCGGCGCTCGGGATGCGGGGCGAACCACGCGTCGCGGTCGGCGGCCGGCATCGCGTGATGCAGGCGGAAGAACACCCGCATCAGGTTGTCGCGATACCACTCGCGCACCTGCAGATACCAGCCGCGCATGCCGGGCGCGCCGAGCGTGTGGAGCACGCGGACCGGCAGCGGCCAGTCGGGAAACGCCTGCAGCGGCAGGCTGACGGGGGCGGGCCGCGTGGTGCCCGGATCGGTTTCCCACGGCAGGCGATGCGGGCTGTCGTCGAGCTGGCCGTATGCGGTTGGCGGACGGCCCCACAGTGCGCCGCCGCTGCTGGCCAGCGATGACGCGATGCACAGGTTGCCCTGCACGACGAATACATAGAAGCGCGTGAACCAGTCGGCCAGTTGCTGGCCGTCGGCGCGTCGCTCGACGAGCGTCGCGAGTTCGCGGTCGAAGCGCTGCAAGCCGCGCTCGAGCGTCGGCAGATGCCCGCGCGCAACGCGCAGCATGCGCCAGAACACCGGCAGCGAACGCAGCAGCCGCAGCGGTCGCCAGCGCAGCGGCGGCGTCGCGCCGCCGATCTCGCCGCTGTAGTTGCCGGCCGACACGCCCCAGTCGGCGAGGCGGGCGAGGAACAGGTCGTTGTTGATGTACGACGCACCGCCATAGAGTGCGGTAAATGGTTCGTTGTCCTGCAGTACGCGTGCATCCCAGCGCGCCATGATGGCCGGGATGCTGCCGGCCGCGCGCCGTTGCGCATACTCGACCAGACGGCTCGGCTGCGGCGGCAGGATCTCGGCGATGTTCGCGGCGGTCAGGTGCCGGTGCCAGCCGTAGCTGCTGATCGGGCGGTACTGCAGCAGCCACAGCTGCTTGCCGTCCCACGCCCATTCGACATCGCCCGGCACGTAGTGGAACGCGCGCAGCACGCGCTGCAGGAAGTCCCACAGCTGCGTCGCGCTCAGGCCGTGCGCGGTCGGGAACGTGCCGCGTTGCCAGGGCTCGCCGAGCCGCGACAGGATCGCGCGCTGTGGGCTGGCTTGTCCGTCGGCGAGCGTTTCGAGGTGGCCTTCCACCCATTCGACTTCGACGGCGAGATGACGCACGAACGCGATACCCGACAGCGCGGGCGTGATGAAGCGCTGTACGACCGTTTCCTCGAGGCCACCGTCGAGCAGCTCGGCCACGCGCGCGGCCGCTTGCGCTGCCGGTACGCGCAGGAACGTGGTGTGCAGGCCGGCGTTGGCCGCATCGGCCTGGTCTTCTCCGTGGCTCGACGAGCGGATCGCCCACTCGGCGTCGGGCTGGCTCGCGAGAAAGCCGGGCAGGCGCGGATCGTCGGCACGGGTCAGCGACAGCGCGGGCGGCACGGGCAGGCCGGCCATCGTGGCCAGCGCCAGGCGCCCGCCCTTGGTGTGCGCGACGAAGCCGGCGTCGCCCGCTTCGAGCCACTGCGCGAACGCCGCCGGCGTGTCGATCCACGGATAGTGTCCCCAGCCGGCCTGCAGCGTGACGGTGAGGTCGGTGCGCGCGAGGATGGCCGACCACGCGGCGGCCTGGCGCACGCCGAGCACGTTGTCCTGGTCGCCCCACACGAGTTCGATGCGATCGGTGACCCACTCGAGCAGCGGTAGCGCGGTATCGGCGCGCACGAGATCCCAGTGCGGCAGGAACGCGCGGCAACGCGCATAGCCGGCGCCCATGCGGCGGTACTGGGCGCGCGTCCAGGTCAGGTTCGAGAACTTGCGGGCGAACAGCGCCGGGTAGTGCGCGAGCAGCCAGTGGATGGTCTTGCGCAGCGGTGTCGGCGCCATCAGTTTCGGCAGGCGCCGTTCCCACAGGAACGCACCGACGGGCGCGAGCAGGACGCTGCGGCTGAAGTGGCCGGGGCGCCGCTGCAGCGCGTGCAGCACCAGCAGCGCATTCACGCCGACCGCCATGATCGCGTGGCCCGGTTCGGTCGCATCCAGCAGCGCTTGCGCATACGCGGCGAGATCGTCGCAGGGCGGCGCGGGGTTGTCGCCGAAGCCCGGCAGTTCCAGCGGCACGGGCCGGTAATGCCGGAAGTGGGGCAGTGCATCGTCCCACCAGTCGGCCGCGCTGCCGTTGCCGGCGAGGAGGTACAGGATCGGTTTGCTCATGGAGGCTGGATCGGCGGGCGATCGTCGCGATGGCACACGCCCGGGCAGGGCGATGCCATCGGCGGATGCCGCGGGTCTTGTTCGCGTTGCGCCGGTGCGAGTGGAATGGAAGGGCGGCCCGCTCGGCTTGATGCTTGATTGTTGCCGGCATTCTACGCGAGTCGATTTCATTCGATTCGCGATTCATTCCGCGCGTCGGATTTTTCGATACGTGACCGATAGATGTGATCGGTTGTCGATTGGACGAAATGAGTCGAAGCCGGTGAATGATCCGGATCGAATCGCACACTTCGCGTGAACTGAGAAAGTAGAATCAGGCCGCTGGAATTCACCAAGCCGGATTCGAGGAATGAAAATGAAAAGACGCTGGATCGCGGGCGCATGGCTTGCGTTCGTCGCAAGCGGTGCGTGGGCCGGGAACTGGACCACGCTTGGCCCGGGCCCGGCTATCGCGCTCTATGTGGATCCCGCTTCCGTCGAGCGTCATCCGCTCAATTCGTGGGTGACGGTCAAGATCGTTTATGCCGAGCCGCGCCGTTACTCGGCGCCGTTTCCGGTGAAGCGCCTCGTTTCCGATTGGTCGTTCGACTGCGAGAACAAGACCTGGGCGATGGGCAAGACCAGCATGGTCGGAGCGCAGCCGGGCGAGGTCTACGTATCTCGCGAAGATTCGGATGATTACCGGTATGCCGAGCGCGACTCCATTCAGACGCTGGTCATGGATTACGTCTGCGGGAAACGCGGATGATGGAAATGGCGTCCGCTCGCCGGTTCCGGTTTGACGGTTTCCAGTTGAAGGCGGGTCAAGCGGCGTGTAATCGCCGGGCCTGGCCGCATTTTTCTCATCGCGCACGGCACCGATTCGCTTGCCCGTGCCCATGCCCGTGCCGGTGCGATGGTGCACCGGCACGGCGACGAATCAATGCGTGGCGCTTGCAGCGACCGCGTCGGCAGGGCTGCCGGGCGGCTGGCCCGTCTGCCGGCGCGAGCGACCCGAGCTGAGGTAAGCGGCGATCGAGTCCTGCGTGATCTCGCCGAGCCAGGCACCGTCGGGGTCGAGCACCGGCATCCACGACGCGCTGTACTGGTACATCTTCGACAGCACGATGCGCAGATTGTCGTCCGCCGCGACGCCGGCCGGGAAGGGCGTCACGCGCTCGCCGCACACGCCGCCGTCGGTGCGCGCCGCGCGGCGCGTCACGTAGCCGAGCGCGCGGCCCGCATCGTCGAGCACGGTCAGGTAGCGGCAATCGGTTTCGTCCATCACGGCGAGCGCGTGTGCCAGCGGCGTATCGACCCGTGCCGTTTCGGGCTGCGTGGCGGCGTCGCCGGCCTTCACGAGCAGCAGACGCTTGAGCGTGCTGTCCTGGCCCACGAACTGCGCGACGAATTCGTCGCGCGGGCGGGCGAGCAGCGTGTCGGGGTGATCGTATTGCACGAGCTGGCCGCGCCGGAACACGGCGATGCGATCGCCCAGCTTGATCGCTTCGTCGATATCGTGGCTGACCATGATCACGGTCTTGTTCAGTTGCCGCTGCATCTGGAAAAACTCGTTCTGGATCGATTCGCGATTGATCGGATCGACCGCGCCGAACGGCTCGTCCATCAGCAGCACCGGCGGATCGGCGGCCAGCGCGCGGATCACGCCGATACGCTGCTGCTGCCCGCCCGAGAGTTCGCGCGGATAGCGTTTCAGGTACAGCTTCGGATCGAGCGCGACCATCGCCATCAGGTCGCGCGCGCGTTCGGCGCAGCGCTTCTTGTCCCAGCCCAGCAGGCGCGGCACGACGGTGATGTTTTCCTCGATCGTCATGTTCGGGAACAACCCGATCTGCTGGATCACGTAGCCGATGTGGCGCCGCAGGTCGACCTCATTCAGCTGCGCGGTATCCTCGCCGTTGATCAGCACGCGGCCGGACGTGGGGGCGATCAGCCGGTTGATCATCTTCAGCGTGGTGGTCTTGCCGCAGCCCGACGGGCCGAGGAACACGCAGATTTCCCCCTCGGCCACCGACAGGCTCACGGCGTCGACGGCGCGCACGGCCTGGCCGTCCTTGCGGGTGAAGGTCTTGGTCAGTTGGTCGAGTTCGATCATGTCTTCTGCACTCCCTTCGGTGTCAATGCCCGCTGCAGCATCTGCAGGAGCCGGTCGGCGACGATCGCGAGCAGGCTCACGAGCACCGCGCCCACCAGCAGTTTCATCATGCTGCTCTGGCCGATGGCGCGCAGGATCAGCGTGCCGAGCCCGCCCGCGCCGACCACGGCGGCGATCGTCATCACGCCGATGTTCATCACGACCGCGGTGCGCACGCCCGCGAGAATCACCGGCACCGCCAGCGGCAGGTCGACGAGCCGCAGGCGCTGCCACGCGGTCATGCCGATGCCGGTGCCGGCTTCCTTGATGCCCGCATCCACGTTGTGCAGCGCGAGGTAGGTGTTGCGCATGATCGGCAGCAGCGAATACAGGAACACGGCGGTGATCGCGGGGGCGGCGCCGATCCCCTGGCCGAAGCGCGAGAAGAACGGGATCATCAGGCCGAACAGTGCGATGGACGGCAGCGTGAGCACGATGGTCGCGACGCCGAGCAGCGGCCCGGCGAGCCAGTCGTGGCGGTTGATCAGGATGCCGAGCGGCACGCCGGCCACGATCGCGCAGCCTACGGCGATGCCGACCAGCCAGATGTGCTGCAGCGTGAGCTGCAGCAGTTCGGGCCAGCTCGACGCGAGATAGTCGAATACGCTCATCAGAATTTGCTCCGAGAAACCCCGCCATTTCCCCCAAGGGGACTTCCTTCGGGGCGGATGGCGGGAAGGAAGGGAATGCTGTTGACAGGCAGCTTCTTCCACGGGTTAGGATCACCGGCATGATCCTTGTCTACCGCTACCGCGTGAAGTCGCTCAACGGACTGCTCAACAAGCAGAGCCGTGCGGTGAACTACGTCTGGAACTTCTGCAATGACACGCAGAAGCATGCGCTCAAGTGGAGCAAGAAGTGGCCGACGGGTTTCGACTTGAATGTGTTCACTACTGGTAGCAGCAAGGAACTCGGCATTCACTCCGGCACGGTCAACGCAACGTGCGAGCAATATGCGAAGTCGCGCAGTCAGCACCGTCGCCCTTACCTGCGCTACCGCGGCAGGAAATCGCTGGGCTGGGTGCCGCTGAAGGGGCGCGACCTGAAGCGCGAGGGTGACGCGTTCCGTTTCGCCGGCAACACCTTCCGCGTATTCAACAGCCGAGCGCTTCCCGAAGGCAAGATCAAGGACGGGACCAACTTTGCGCAGGATGCACGCGGCAACTGGTTTCTCAACATCGTGATCGAGATGCCCGATGTGCAGGCCCGTCCAATCCGTTCCGGCGTCGGTATCGATCTCGGCCTGAAAGACTTCGCCACACTTTCGACCGGCGAGAAGCTGCCCAATGACCCGTTCGGTCGACGAGCGGCGGAAAAGCTGGCGAAAGCGCAACGGGCGCGAAAGCACAGGCGGCATATCGCGAAGCTGCACGCCAAGGTGGCGAATGCCCGCGCCGACTTCCAGCACAAGCTCGCGCTCGATCTGATACGACGCTTCGATTACATCGCGGTTGGCAACGTGTCGGCCGCGAAACTCGCCAGAACCAGGATGGCGAAGAGCGTCTACGACGCATCCTGGTCGTCCTTCCGGGACAGGCTCCGTTACAAGGCGATCGCGCACGGAGCCACGTTCGAGGAAGTCGACGAAAGCGGTTCTACCCAGTTCTGTTCGGCGTGCGGGTCGCAAGACAGCACGACGCGGCCGAAAGGTATCGCGGGACTGCGAATAAGAGAGTGGGCCTGCAGTGGATGTGGTGTCGTGCATGATCGTGATATCAACGCTGCGCTGAACATTCTCCGATGCGGACGTGCATCGCCAGGTGTGGGAATCTTCCGCCTTTAGGCGGAGGAGGACGTCAACGGTTCTCCTTCAAGGCAGCTTGTGCGTGCGCAGGAACGCGTCGGCGACGTCGCGCGGCGACTTGCCGTCGAGGTCGACCTCCTTGGCCATCGCCTGCATCACGTCGTTGTCGAGCGCGGGCGACAGCGCGTTGAGCTGCGTCGCGAGCTTAGGATTGCGATCGAGCGTGTCCTTGCGCACCACTGGCGTCGCGTTGTACGGCGGGAAGAAGTGCTTGTCGTCCTCGAGCGGCACGATGCCGAAACCCTTCACGCGTCCGTCGGTCGTGTAGACGAGGCCGATCTTCAACTGGTTGTTGTGCAGCGCCGTGTAGACCAGCCCCGGGTCCATCTGCTTCAACTGCGCGCGGCTGAACTGCATGCCGTAAGCGGCGAGCAGCGGCTTCAGCCCGTCGGGGCGATTCGCGAATTCCGCATCCATGCCGAACACGTAGTGCTTCGCGGCCGGATCGGTCTTCAGGTGCTCGGCGAGCTGTGACACCGTGCGGATGCCGGTGGCCTCCACGAGCTGGCTCGGCAGGCCGATCGCGTAGGTGTCGTTGAGCGGCGACGCGTCGAGCCAGACGAGCCCGCGCGGCACGTCGAGTGCCTTGACGCGCCGGTACATTTCTTCGGGCGACAGCTTGTCGTTGATCTTGTTGTAGACGAGCGCGGCGGTGCCCGTGTAGTCCCACATGAGATCGAACTGGCCGTTCTCCAGCGCGCTGCGCGTGAGCGTGCTGCCGAGACCCGAACGGACTTCCACGTCGTAGCCGCGCGAGCGCAGGTACTGCGCGGTGACTTCCGCCAGCACGTATTGCTCGGTGAAGTTCTTCGCGCCCAGCACGAGCTTCGTCGCGCATGCCGGTGCGCTCGCCGCCATGCACAACGCGGCCACGGCGCACAGGCGCGCGAGCGATCGAATGGTGCGGTGGAGTGTCATGCCGCACCTCCGTGGCGTGCGAGCCAATGGCGGCTGCCGGCCGCGACGAGGCCGTCCAGCACGAGCGCGAGGATCGCGGTGAGCGACGCGCCGAGCAGCAGCAGCGGCTGGTTGTCGAGATAGATACCGGGGAAAATCAGCGAGCCGAGGCTGTCCGCGCCGATCAGGTAGGCGAGCGGGGCCGTCCCGACGTTGATCGCAAGCGCGGTGCGCACGCCGCCGACGATGATCGGCAGCGCATCGGGCAACTCCACGCGCACGAGCGATTGCCAGCCCGTCATGCCGATGCCCTTGGCGGCTTCGCGCAGTGCGGCGGGCACGTTCTTCATGCCTTCGTAGGTGTTGCGCGTGATGGGCAGCAGCGACGCGAGGAACAGCGCGACGATCGCGGGCACGTTGCCGATGCCGAAGATGCCGAGCGCGATGGCGAGCACGGCGAGCGACGGGATCGTGTTGCCGATGTTGAAGATCTGCATGAAGCGCTCGGCCTGATGCTGGAATCGCGGCCGGCTCAGCAGCACGCCGGCCGGCACGCCCACGGCGATCGCGAGCGTCATCGAATAGACGACCAGCAGCATGTGCTGGCCCGCGTAGTACGCGAGATCGTCCGCGCGCTGGCTGAACGTGTCGGCGCCGATACCGCGCGCGAGCGCCCAGGCGATGGCGACGATGGCTATCAGGCTGCCCACCAGCTGGACAGTGCGTCGAGTCATGAAGATACACCCCCTCAATCTCGGTGCGGCACACGCGCAGGCGCGCGCCACGTAGACGCCGGATGGCGCCGCGATGGAAGTTCGTGATCCCGGCATGGCCGCGATTTGAACTGACGGAAACAGTCCTGCCGGCCGCAACGATGTGCGACTGGCGGTCGAGTGAACGCAACGCTGCGTTCGTCTGATTGTCATGTTCAGCCCGGCGGCGCCGTAACGGCGAGGCGCGTTCGAGCAGGGCACCGTCGTGTGAAGACGGCATGGATGCGGCGGGCGTGAAGCCTGCCGCTGGAGCCGGAGGCCCCCTTGATGTGGCGAAACGGATGCATGCGCAACGAATTGCGAAATGACATCACGTTGCACACGAGATCATGCATTTTGTGATGAAGTTGGGCCGAGTATAGAGTAATCAAATGATCGCGTCTACCTTGGGGACGAACGCGATTGCGCACCGCCGATCGTGCGGCTGCGATGAAGCAGGGGAGGATCGAGCGTACAGAAAGTGATTCGAATTCCGAATCAATAGGCGGGTCGGTAGTCTCGAAGTGGATTTCGCGAGTGGGCTTGCGTCATGCTCGACCGTCACGCGCCACCGTGTATCCGCACGAAGTCCTGGCGCGTCCGGCCTATTCGATGACGTCCGGATCGGCGCGCGGCGTCCTGCCGGTCCAGCGTCGATACGCATGACGGAAGCTGCGCGGCTCGCTGTAGCCGAGACGTTCCGCAATCGTTGCGACCGTCAGCTCAGGGTCGTCGAGCATCCGCTGCGCCTCGTCGCGGCGCACGTCGTCGAGCAGTGTCTGGAACGTGAGGCCGTCCTTGTCGAGCCGCCTGCGCAGCGTGCGCTCCGTCAGGTGCAGTGCGTTCGCGAGCGACGTCATTGACTTGAAACGCGTGAGGTCGCGCGCCATCAGCTCCTTTGCGCGATCGGCGAAACGCGTGCCGACCGACGCGGCCCACTGCCGTTCGAGCGCCTCGCACTGGCCGTGCAACGCATTGAAGCTGACTTCGTTCGCGAGCAGCGGCATCTCCGTGCCGTTCACCGACGTGAACACGAGGCGGTTGTCGCCCGCATTGAATGCGACCTTGCAGCCGAAGTGGCGCGCGTAGTCGGCCGCATTGCGCGGCGTGCGGCGCGCGAGCTGCACCTGTGCGGGCCAGACCGGCTTGCCGACGAGATCGGACACGATCAGGCGCAGGCTCGACAGGCACATGTCGACCTGGAACACCTCGAGATCGGGCTCGCCGTTGTAGCGGCTGATCGTCACGCTCATGCCGTTCGCGTGCGCATCGATACGCACATCGAAATACAGCCCCATGAACAGCGGAAACTGGCCCATGCACCGGAATGCCTGCATCACCGAGCCGCTGATCAGCATCGCGTAGCCGGCGAGGCCGAGCGTCGACACGTGCAACCGCGCGCCGATCGACAGCCCGATCGACGGCACGCCGCTGCGCTGCAGCAGGTTGTGGAAGCAGCGCTGCTCCTGGCCGCGATTCACGTGCAGGTTCGGCGACGCGACTTCGTCCGCGCCGAGCCCCGTGCCTTCGAGCAGCGCGGCACCGTCGATATGCCGCACGCGGCACTCGTCCAGCGCGACCGCGATCGCGTGGACGGTGGCGGGAATGTCCTCCTGGCGGCCGGCCGGGCGCGCGAGGCCGAGCGACGAACGCAGGCTGCGCTCGGCCCGGCTCTGGTTTCGATGAGAACGGCTGTCCATGGTGCTGACGGGGCGACTGGGTCGCGTAGAACATAGCCGGAATGTCCGCAAAACGCCAGTGCGGCGCCGCACCATGCAAGCCGTGCCGCCGCCACGCGCGGCGATGTGTCCGGAAATATCCCCTTATTACGTCCGCTTTTCTCATTCGTGGTCGATTTTTTGGCGCACCACACTTTCTGCCAGTCGTGCGCCGCCGGCCATGCCGGGCGAACGAGTGTTGGAGCCGTGAACGCCACCCACGTGAGGACAGCATGGACAACGACAGCCCTGGTCGATACGCATCGGCCGCCGCGACGCATGACTTCGGGACGCACGCGATTCGCAGCGATGGGGACGAACGCCGCAAGCCGCACTTGCTCGGACTCGCGACGCTGGTGATCTTCGGCCTCGCGTACATGCTGCCGATGACGGTGTTCACGACCTACGGGATCGTCACGAGCGAGACGAACGGGCATCTGACGGCCGCGTATGCGGTCACGCTGGTCGCGATGCTGTTCACCGCGCGCAGCTATGGGCACATGGCGCGGCTGATGCCGAGCGCCGGGTCGGCCTATACGTTCGCGAGCCGCAACTTCGGCACGTCGGCCGGCTTCATGGTCGGCTGGGCGTTGCTGATGGACTACCTGTTCATCCCGATGATCAGCTACCTCGCGATCGGCATCTACATGAAGCAAATATTCCCTGGCGTGCCGGCCAGCGTGTGGATCGTCGGGAGCATCGCGCTGATCACCGGGCTGAACATCGTCGGCATCCGGCTCGTCAATCGCGTGAACCTGATCCTGATCGCGAGCCAGCTCGTGTTCATCGCGATCTTCTTCATCGCTTCGGCGCGGGTCGCGTCGGGCGAAGGGCTGTCGATGGCCGTCGCGCTGCCGTCGTCGGGCGATGCGCGTGCGATCTTCGCCGGCTCCGCGATCCTGTGCCTGTCGTTCCTCGGTTTCGATGCGGTCACCACGCTGTCGGAGGAAACGCGCGAGCCGAAGTGCACGGTGCCGCGCGCGATCCTGCTCTGCACGCTGGCGAGCGGCGTGCTGTTCATGCTGGTCGCCTACGTCGGGCAAGTGGTGTTTCCGGACTGGCACGCATTCAAGGATCTCGATTCGGCCAGCCTCGAGCTGATGCGGAGTATCGGCGGCGGCACGCTGTCGGCGTTCTTCGTCGCGGTGTACGTGGCCGGCTGTTTCGCGAGCGCGATGGCCGGGCAGGCGAGCGTGACGCGCGTGCTGTTCGCGATGGGCCGCGACCGGGTGCTGCCCGAACGCATCTTCGGCCACCTGCATGCGCGGCTGCGCACGCCGGTGCGCGCGACGCTCGCGGTCGGCATCGTGTCGCTGTCCGCGCTGTTCATCACGCTCGATCTCGCGTCGACGATGATCAGCTTCGGTGCGCTCGTCGCGTTCGCGGTCGTGAACCTGTGCGTGATGCGCAGCTATCTGTGCCGCCCCGAGCATCGCCGCTTCGCGGGCTGGGTCACGTTCGGCGCGATGCCGGCAATCGGCTTCGCGATGAACGTGTGGCTGTGGTCGGGCCTGTCGCGCCAGACGTTCTACGTCGGCACCGGCTGGCTCGTGCTCGGACTGTGCCAGCTCGTGTGGCTGACGCGCGGCTTCACGCGCCCGGCGCCGACGCTGTCGATGAATTGAATGACCGGTGGCCGACTGCCGGCCGCCGGTTCTGAAACCCTGAAGGAGGAATCATCCATGAACGCTGTTGACGTCAATCTCGATGCGGACCTGCAGGCCCTCGGCAAACGCCACCTGCTGATGCATTTCACGCACGCCGATGCGTATCGCGACCACGCGCTGACCGTGTTCGACCGCGGCGAAGGCTGCTGGCTCGTCGACCGCAACGGCAAGCGCTACTTCGACGGGCTGGCCGGGCTGTACTGCGTGCAGGTCGGCTACAGCCACGGCGCGGAAATCGGTGACGCGATCCGCGAGCAGATGGTGCGGCTGCCGTTCGCGACCAACTGGGGCTATGGCCACGAACCGGCGATCCGGCTCGCGCACAAGCTCGCGGCGCTCGCACCGGAAGGGCTGAACCGCGTGTTCTTCACGTCGAGCGGCTCGGAGTCGAACGAATCGGCGATCAAGCTGGTGCGCCAGTATCACCAGTCGCGCGGCGAGCCGCAGCGGCGCAAGTTCATCGCGCGGCGCGTCGCGTATCACGGCACGTCGTTCGGCGCGCTCGCGCTGAACGGGATGACGAACTTCCGCAAGCATTTCGAACCGCTGATGTCGGGCGTGCGGCACGTGGGCAACACGAAGCGCTACGGCCGCCCGGTGGGCGAGACCGAAGCGCAGTTCACGCGCCATCTGCTCGACGAGATCGAATCGCTGATCGTGCAGGAAGGGCCGGATACCGTCGCCGCGATCGTCGTCGAGCCGCTGCAGAACGCGGGCGGCAGCCTGACGCCGCCGGCCGGCTACGCGGCCGGGCTGCGCGACATCTGCGACCGGCACGGCGTGCTGCTCGTCGCGGACGAGGTGATCTGCGGATTCGGCCGGCTCGGCGAATATTTCGGCTCCGCGCGCTACGGGCTGAAGCCGGACATCATCACGTTCGCGAAAGGCATCGCGTCGGGCTACGTGCCGCTCGGCGGTGTAATCGCGAGCGACACGGTCGTCGACACGGTGCTCGACGGGCCGCAGCAGATGTTCCTGCACGGCGCGACCTATGGCGGCCACCCGGTCGCGTGCACGGCCGCGCTCGCGAACCTCGCGATCATGGAGCGCGAAGGCGTGCTCGAGAACGTCCGCAGCAACGAAGCGGTATTCCGCGAGACGCTCGATGAGCTGCTCGAACTGCCGTGCGTCGGCGACGTGCGCGGCGATGGCTATCACTACTCGCTCGAACTCGTGACCGACAAGGCCGCGCGCCGCTGGGCGGCCGGCATCAGCGCACAGGCGTTCGTGTCGACGCTGCTCGCGCCCGCGATCTTCGACGCGGGGCTGCTGTGCCGCGCGGGCGTCGATCACGAAGGCACGCCGATCGTGCAGTTCTCGCCGCCGCTCGTGATGTCGCGCGACGAGATCGTGTGGTTCGTCGCGCAGATCCGCGACATCCTCGTCGACACCTATGCGCGGGCGACGCGCTGAGCGCGACGTCCCTCATTTCAGGAGCATTCGATGCGAACGTCACAACAGTCCTATATCGACGGCCAGTGGCTCGATCCGGCCGATGCGAAGCCGATCGACGTGATCGACCCGAGCACGGCGCGGCCGTATGCGCAGCTCAGGATCGGCGGTGCGGCCGACGTCGACCACGCGGTGGGCGCGGCGAAGCGGGCCTTCGACACGTATTCGCGCTGGCCGGTGGACGAGCGCGTCGCGTTGCTGCGGCGCGTGCTCGAGATCTACCAGCGGCGCTACGAGGAGGTCGCGCAGACGATCAGCCAGGAGATGGGCGCGCCGATCGCCTTTGCGCGTGCGGCGCAGGCCGCGGTTGGCACCGCGCATCTCGAACAGACGATCCGCGCGTTGCAGTCGTTCCGCTTCACCACGCAGACCGATTCGCTGCTGGTGTCGCACGAGCCGATCGGCGTGTGCGCGCTGATCACGCCGTGGAACTGGCCGATCAACCAGATCGTGTGCAAGGTCGCGCCGGCGCTTGCGGCCGGCTGCACGATGGTGCTCAAGCCGAGCGAGATCGCGCCGTTCAGCGCGATCCTGTTCGCGGAGATCCTGCACGAAGCGGGCGTACCGCCCGGCGTGTTCAACCTCGTGCACGGCTACGGGCATGAAGTAGGCGACGCGCTGTCGCGGCATCCGGAGGTCGATATGGTGTCGTTCACGGGGTCGACGCGCGCGGGTGTCGAGGTCGCGAAGGCGGCCGCCGATACCGTGAAGCGCGTGCACCAGGAACTCGGCAGCAAGAGCCCGAACCTGATCCTGCCCGACGCCGATATCGAGGATGCGGTCACGCGCGGCGTGCGCAGCTGTTTCAGCAACAGCGGCCAGTCGTGCAATGCGCCGACCCGCATGCTCGTGCATGCGGACCATCTGGCGCTGGCCGAGCAGGCCGCGCGCCGGGAGGCGGAGCGCACCGTCGTCGGCGATCCGCGTTCGACGGAAACCGGCATCGGGCCAGTGGTCAGCCGCACGCAGTTCGACCGCATCCAGCACTTCATCCGGCTCGGGATCGAAGAAGGCGCGACGCTCGTCGCGGGCGGCCCCGGGCGGCCGGACGGGCTCGGCGACGGCTTCTACGTGCGGCCCACGGTGTTTTCGAACGTCACGCCGGACATGACGATCGCGCGCGAGGAAATCTTCGGGCCGGTGCTCGCGATCATGACCTACCGCACCGAGGACGAGGCCGTCGCGCTCGCGAACGATTCGGTCTACGGGCTCGCGGCCTACGTGCAGTCGAAGGATCTCGAGCAGGCGCGCAGGGTGGCGGCACGGTTGCGGGTCGGCAATGTCCACATCAACTACCCGCCGTGGAATCCGGCCGCACCATTCGGCGGCTACAAACGTTCGGGAAACGGCCGCGAGTACGCGGAGTTCGGCCTTGTCGAGTACCTGGAGACGAAGGGCACGACGGGGTACGCGTGAGCGACACGCACTGACGGTTCTGGTCGCCCCGGGTGACGCGCGACGCGCATGTGCCGTTGCGGATGCCGCTCGCGGCGTTCGGCCTTGACGACCCGGGGCGTTAAGGCCGAACACCGCGCGGTTGAGGCATTCAGGCCGCCGCGCAGCCTGCAGCGGCGAGCCGATGCCGCGCGTGCCGACCCTCAGTCCTCGTCGGAATCCGTTGCGGCCGCATTGGGTCCCGCAACGGAAACGGCGGGCCGCCTGCGGATCTCGGAATCGAGGATCAACCGCCCGCGCAGCTTGCCTTTCATCCGCTTCACATGCTTGGGCGCCTCGGTCATGTGCTCGACCATCAGCGCCCGGACGCGCTCGGCGTCGCGCTCGCGCGCGGCCTGCAGGATCGCCTTGTGGATCGCGACGTTCGCTTCGCCGAAGCGCTTGTGCTCGACGAGCGGCGTGTCGTTCCGGAATTCGATCAGCTGGCGGATCATCTCGTTGATCAGCTCGCAGTTGTATCGCAGGAACGGGTTCGGATTCGCGGCCGCGAGGATGTCGTGGAACGTCGTGTCCTCCTGCCGCTGGCGCAGCATGTGGCCGCGGTCGTGCACGCCCGACGCGCCGTCGCAGCACGCGATGTTCGCCTCCAGCGCCGCGAAGTCGCGCTCGGTCAGGTGCGGCACGGCACCGGCCGCCAGCTCGGGTTCGAGCAGCTTGCGCACGGTGTAGATGTCGTCGATCGTCACGTCCTTGAAAAACAGGTAGTTCTGCAAGAGCTGCAGCGTGCGGTCGAGCGGCACCTCGACAACCATCCCGCCGCCCGACGGCCCCGTCGTGACCTTGATGAGCCCCTGCACCTCGAGTGACTTCAGCGCCTCGCGGATCGTGCTCTTGCTCACCGCATAGAGCTGCTGCAGCTCGGCTTCGCGCGGCAGGCGGTCGCCCGGCTTCAGGTCCTTCTCGGTGATCAGCCGCTTGATCTCCTCGGCGACGAGGTCGGCCCGCTTCGGCTGCTTGATTTCGACCGCGAGGCCCGCCCTGGCTCGGTCCATGACCATCTTCACGACTCCTTTGTCTGACTGCGCGCCGCGTCATCGTCGACGATCCGTTCCGGCGCGAGTACGGAATTTTGCCTGATTGACAGCAATTTTGATCAACTCTAGCATCAGGTTCATTCTATTTATCATGATAAATAGGATCAACCGGCGGCGCGCATCCTGCAGGGCGTGGGCACGGTTTGGCAGTCGGTCGCATTGCGTGTGTCCCCCTTTATGAGGAGCGTCAACTTGAATCGCCGAGAACTGTTGAAACTGGCCGCGTTGTCGGCCGTGCCGGGCGCGCTCGGCAGCTTGTCGTCCCGCGCCGCGTTCGCACAAGGTTCATCCATCCAGCTGGCGTGCCCGGTGCCGATGTCGGGGCCGTTCGCCGCCAACGGCAAGTACGCCGATCTCGGCATGCAGCTCGTGGTCCAGCAATACGGCAAGGTGCTCGGCGCGCCGCTCGCCTACACGGCGCTCGACACCGAGGGCAAGCCCGCGACCGCCGTGCGGCGCGTGCAGGAGATCGCCCAGCAGAAAGGCGTGCGCTTCTTCGCGGGCGGCATCCTGTCGTCCGAATCGCTTGCGATGGGCAAGGAAGTCCAGAAGGCGGGCGGCGTGTTCATCACGACGGCCGGCGCGGACGAGATCACCGGCAAGGATTGCAACGCCGCGACGTTCCGCTGGTCGGTGCCGACCTTCGGCGCGATCGAGCAGACGGTGCGCCCGTTGACGCAGATGCTGCCGAAGGCGAAGCGCTGGTACACGATCACGCCGCAATACGTGTTCGGCGACGGCCTGCTGTCGGCCGCGAAGGCGATCTTCAAGGAGAAGGGCATCGAGCATGTCGGCAACAGCTACCACTCGCTCGCCGAGAAGGAGTTCAGCGGCTACCTGACGAACGCGGCGGCCGCGCAGCCTGACGTGCTGCTGATCCTGAACTTCGGCTCGCAATCGTCGGACACGCTGCGTCAGGCCGTGAGCTTCGGGATGAAGCGCAACTGCACGATCCTGCTTGCGTGGGCCTCGGGCCTCGAGCAGTTCGAGGCGCTCGGGCCCGACATCTGCGACGGCGTGTATTTCGGTGCGCAGTACTGGCACGGCATCGATTCGCCGCTGAATCGCGATCTGGTGAAGCGCACGAACGCCGCGTTCAAGGCGAACCCGAACTACAGCCTCGCGGGTTCGTATATCTGCTCGAAGATCCTGGTCGACGCGATGGTGAAGGCCGGCAGCGCCGATCCGAAGAAGGTCGTCGCGGCGATGGAAGGCATGAAGTACGACGGCCTCACGGGCCCGGAGGAAATCCGCAAGGGCGACCACCAGGTGCTGAAGAACTACTACCTGCTGAAGGGCAAGCCGAAGAGCCGCATGAAACATGCGGACGACTACGCGGACATCGTCAGCTCGGGCCAGTCGTTCCTGCCGCTCGACAAGACGAGTTGCAAGCTCGCGTGACGCAATGCGTGCGTCCGCGGCAGTCGTGCGCCGCGGACATCCGTTACCTTCCTTTCTGACACGGAAGCCATGAACGTCTATCTGCTGCAGATCGTCAATGGCATCGGCGTGGGCATGCTGTATTTCCTGCTCGCCGTCGGCCTTTCGATCGTGTTCGGCCTGCTGCGCTTCGTGAACTTCGCTCACGGCGCGTTCTACCTGCTCGGTGCGTATCTCTGCTACCAGGCGCTGCAATGGTCGGCGAATTTCTGGGTTGCGCTCGCGGTCGTGCCGCTCGTCGTCGGCGCGTTCGCGTGGGGCGTCGAAAAGCTCGTGCTGCGTCACGTCTACGCGCAGCAGCACGAATTCCACATCCTCGCGACAGTCGGGCTTGCACTCGTGCTGCAGGAGTGCGCGATCCTCGCATGGGGCCCGCTCGGCGACAACGTGCCGCCGCCCGACGCGCTGAACGGCGTCGTGATCTGGGGCGGCTTCGTCTACCCGAAATACCGGTTGTTCGTGATCGGCTTCACGGCCGTGCTCGCGGCGCTGCTGTGGTGGGTGCTCGAAGGCACACGGCTCGGCAGCACGGTGCGTGCGGGCAGCGAATCGTCGGAGATGGTGTCGCTGCTGGGCATCAACGTGACGCGCGTATTCAGCCTCGTGTTCGCGCTCGGCGCGGCGACGGCCGCGCTCGCGGGCGTGCTCGCCGCCCCGATCCGGGGCGTCGATCCGTTCATGGGCATCGAGGCGCTCGGTGTGGCGTTCGTCGTGGTCGTCGTCGGCGGGATGGGGAATTTTCTCGGGGCGCTCGTCGGCGGGCTGCTGGTCGGCATCGTGCAGAGCCTGATGAGCACGCTGTGGCCGGAAGGGGCACGGCTGATGATCTATGTCGCGATGGCGGCCGTGCTGCTGCTGCGTCCGAACGGTTTGCTGGGGAGGGCCGCATGATTCAATCGTCCAAATCGCTGCCGCCCGGCGCCGCGGCCTCGCGGCGGGCGCAGTCCTGGCGCGCCGTGCTGCAACGGCCGGAAGCCTGGCTGGCCGTGGCCGTCGCATGCCTCTTGCCGATCGTGCTGAGCTCGGGTTCGCTCGCCACCGAAGTGCTCGTGTTCGCGCTCGCCGCGCTCGGCTGCAACCTGCTGCTTGGGATGACGGGGCTCCTGTCGTTCGGGCAGGGGATCTTCTTCGGGCTCGGGAGCTATGCGGCGGGCCTCGTGCTCACGCATGGCGGCGCGTCGGTGAGCGTCGCGCTGCTCGCGGCCACCGGGCTCGGCGCGGTGGCGGCCGCGCTCGTCGGCTGGTTCTCGATCCGGCAGCGCGGCACTTATTTCGTGATGCTGACGCTGGCGTTCGGGCAACTGTTCTATTTCCTCGCCTATACGACGCCGGATGTCACCGGCGGCGACAACGGGCTGCTCGATATCCCGCGCCCCGCGTTGTCCGCTTTCGGGCATCCGCTCATCGTGCTCGATTCGCCGTGGCGCTATTACGGCTTCGTCGCGGTGCTGTTCGTCGCGGTGTTCTGGCTGCTGCTGCGCGTGTCGCGTTCGGTGTTCGGCCGCACGCTGCTCGCGATCCGCGACAACGAGGCGCGCGCGGCGGCGGCGGGCTACGACGTGAAGCGCTTCAAGCTCGCGGCGTTCGTGATCTCGGGCGCGGTGACGGGGCTCGCGGGCGCGCTGCATGCGCTGATGACCGGCATCGCGCCGCTATCGAACATCGACTATCACACGAGCGAGATGATCCTCGTGATGACGGTGATCGGCGGCACGGGCAACCTGTTCGCGTCGGTGCTCGGCGCCGCGTTCTACGTGCTGTTCGCGGACTGGCTGTCGACGCTCTGGCCGCGCTGGCTGCTGCTGCTCGGACTCGTGCTGATCGCGGTCAGCCTGTTCCTGCAGCGCGGATTGTGGGGACTCGGCGAACGCGCCATCGCATCGCTGCGGCGCACCGAACGCACGACGGCTACGACCAGGGAGCAGGCATGAGCGAAGCGATTCTCGAGGCGCGCGGCGTCGTCAAGCGCTACGGCAAATTCACGGCGCTCGGCGGCGTCGATCTGCGGATCATGCCGCGCACCGTGCATTCGGTGATCGGCCCGAACGGCGCGGGCAAGACGACGCTGTTCCATACGCTGACGGGCACGCTGCCGATCACCTCCGGCTCGATCGTGTTCGATGGCCACGACGTCACGCGCGAACCCGATTTCAGGCGCGTACGGCGCGGCATCGCGCGTTCGTTCCAGGTGACGAGCCTGTTCCCGAACCTGAGTGTGCGCGAGAACCTGCGCGTTGCCGCGCAGGGCGTCGACGCGCGACGCGCGCTGAACCCGTGGACGCCGCCGCGCGGTGCGCTTGCGCACGACGGCATCGTCGACGACGTCCTCGAGCGGCTCGGCCTGCAGCGCTTTGCAGACACGGTGACCGCCGCGCTGTCGCACGGCCAGCAGCGCCGGCTCGAGGTCGGGATGGCGTTGGCGGCGCGGCCGCGCGCGATTTTTCTCGACGAACCGACATCCGGCATGGGGATCGACGATCTCGACGACATGAAGGAGCTGATCCGCGGATTGCGCAGCGACTACACGGTCGTGCTGATCGAGCACAACATGGGGATCGTGATGGACATCTCCGACACGATTACGGTGATGCAGCAGGGCCGCGTGCTGGTCGAAGGCAAGCCCGACGCGATTCGCGGCGACGAGCGTGTCCGTACCGCCTATCTCGGCAACATGATCACGGGAGGCCGCGCATGATGCTCGACATCACGGAAGTCCATGCCCATTACGGCAAGAGCCATGTGCTGCAGGGCGTCTCCCTGAACGTGAACGACGGCGAGACGGTGACGCTGCTCGGCCGCAACGGTGCGGGCAAGTCGACGACGCTGAAGACGATCGCGGGCGCGGTCGCGCCGACCGGCGGCTCGGTGAAGTTCCTGGGCCGCGAGGTCGCCGGGCAGCCCATGCATCGGATCGCCGCGCGCGGCCTGTGCTTCGTGCCCGAACATCGCGGGATTTTCCGGCTGCTGTCGGTCGAGGAGAACCTGCGGCTCGGCGCACGCCGCGATTCGCCGTGGCAGCTCGACGACATCTACCGGATCTTTCCGCGCCTGAAGGAACGCCGCCGCAACGGCGGCGCGCAGTTGTCGGGCGGCGAGCAGCAGATGCTCGCGATCGGCCGCGCGCTGATGAACCATCCGCGGCTGCTGATGCTCGACGAGCCGGTAGAAGGGCTGGCGCCGGTGATCGTCGAGGAGATCGTCGAGCAGCTGAAGCGGATCAAGGCGGCTGGCGTCGCGATCCTGCTCGTCGAACAGAACCTCGAGGTGTGCACGCAGCTGGCGGATCGCCACTTCGTGATCGAGCAGGGCGTGATCGTCTACGAAGGCAGCAACGCGGCGTTCATGGCCGATCACGAGGTCAAGGACCGTTATCTGGGCGTCGGCGTCGCGTAAGCGCCGCACCCTTTCATTGCGAGGAATTCCATCGATGCAAGTTCTGGATTCGACATCGGGCGTCGCGGCGTCCGGCTTGCGCGTCGACGGCGCGCGGCTGTGGGACAGCCTGATGCGTCTCGCGCGGATCGGCGCGACCGACAAAGGGGGCGTGTGCCGCCTCGCGCTCACCGAACTCGATCGCGAGGCGCGCGACCTGTTCACCGCGTGGGCGAAGGACATCGGCTGCACGGTGCGTGTCGACGCGATCGGCAACATCTTCGCGCGGCGAGCAGGCGAACGCGACGACCTGCCACCCGTGACGACGGGCAGCCATATCGACACGCAGCCGACCGGCGGCAAGTTCGACGGCAACTACGGCGTGCTCGCGGGCCTCGAAGTGCTGCGTACGCTCGACGACGCGGGCGTGCGCACGCGGGCGCCGCTGGAGGTCGCGGTCTGGACCAACGAGGAGGGCTCGCGTTTCGTGCCCGTGATGATGGGCTCCGGCGTGTTCGCGGGCGCGTTCACGCTCGACCATGCGCTCGCGCAATGCGACCGCGACGGCGTGTCGGTGCGCGACGCGCTGGCCGCGATCGGCTATGCGGGCAGTGCGGACGAGGGGCGCGTCGCGCATCCGGTCGGCGCGTATTTCGAAGCGCATATCGAGCAGGGGCCGGTGCTGGAGGCCCATGACACGACGATCGGTGTGGTCGAGGGGGCGCTCGGCCAACGCTGGTATGACGTGACCGTACACGGGATGGAGGCGCATGCCGGCCCGACGCCGATGGCGCTGCGGCGCGATGCGCTGCTGGTCGCGGCGGATCTCGTGCGCGCGGTCAACGGCATCGCATGCGCGCATCCGCCGCACGGACGCGGTACGGTCGGCTGGGTCGACGTCCACCCGAATTCGCGCAACGTGATTCCGGGCCGCGTGACGCTGACCGTCGACCTGCGCGCGGCCGACGATGCGACGCTCACCGCGATGGATGCGGAGCTGTGTGCGGTATGTGGCGACCTGGGCGCATCGGCCGACATGCGGATCGACGTCGAGCAGGTCGTGTACTTTCCACCGCAGCCGTTCGACACGACGCTGGTCGAGCAGGTGCGTGCCGGCGCGAACGCGCTCGGGCTGTCGTCCATGAATGTGATCAGCGGTGCCGGCCACGACGCCGTGTATCTTGCGCGCGTGGCGCCGACCGCGATGATCTTCGTGCCGTGCAAGGACGGGATCAGCCACAACGAGATCGAGGATGCCGATCCTGCGCATCTGGAAGCCGGCTGCAATGTGCTGCTGCAGGCGATGCTGGGCGCGGCCGGGATCGCGGAGGGCCGTGCGCGATGAAGATCCTGATCGCCCGGATGAATCACGAGACCAACACGTTCTCGCCGGTGCCGACGCCGCTCGCCGCATTCGGCCGCAACGGCCCCGACTGGGGTGACGACGCGTATCGCGCGAATCGCGGAATGCGCACCGCGATGGCCGCGTTCCTCGACGCGGCCGAGCGTGAGGGCGCCGAGATCGTGACGCCCGTATCGGCGGCCGCGAACCCGAGCGGGCCGGTCGCGGCCGACGCGTACGCGGCGATCTGCGACGCGATCGTTGCGGCCGCATCGGGTTGCGACGCGGTGATGCTCGACCTGCACGGCGCGATGGTCGCCGAGCAGAGCGCGGACGGCGAGGGCGATCTGCTCGAGCGTGTCCGCGCTGCGTTGCCCGGCGCACCGATCGCGGTCGCGCTCGACCTGCACGCGAACGTCACGCAGAAGATGATCGATCATGCGGACGTGATCGTCAGCTTCAAGACCTACCCGCACGTCGACATGGTTGAAACCGGCGAGCATGCGGCGCGCGTGCTGCTCGACCGGCTTCACGGCCGTGCGCGGCCGGTGCTCGCGTGGCGGCAGCCGCCGCTGATGACGTCGACGTTGCTCAGCGCAAGCGCGGAAGGCGCGATGCGACGCGCGGTGGAGGCCGCGCGTGCGGCCGAGGCCGACGGGATGCTCGCGGTATCGGTGTTGCCCGGCTTCTCGCTCGCGGACATTCCCGCGCCGTGCATCAGCGTGGTGGTGGTGGCCGATGGCGACCAGGCCGCGGCCGATGCCGTGGCCGAGCGTATCGCGCGGCAGATCTGGGACGCGCGCGACGACTTCGTGTATCGGAGTGCGCCGCTCGCCGAATCGGTTGCGCAGGCCGAGGCGCTTGCGCGCGGTGCGGATCGCCCGGTGCTGATGCTCGATCACGGCGACAACTGCATGTCGGGCGGCCCGTGCGACACGATGGACCTGCTCGAGGCCGCGCTCGCGCACGGGCTCGACGGCATCGTCAGCGGGCCGCTGTGCGACCCGCAAGCCGTCGCGGCGCTGATCGACGCGGGTGTCGGCGCGACCGTCACGGTGCCGGTCGGCAACCGCCTGCCGTCGCACGGCGGCGTGCGGCGCGAGCCGTTTCGCGCGACGGGTGTCGTGCGCGCGCTCACCGACGGCGAATACGTGATCACGGGGCCGACCTACACGGGCCAGCGCGCGTACATGGGCCGCACGGCCGTGCTCGATATCGGCGCGGCCACGCTGGTCATCACCGAGCGCACGCAGGAGCCGTGGGATCTCGGCGTGTTCGAGAGCGTCGGCGTCGATCCGCGCCGCGCGCGCTTCCTGCTGCTGAAATCGCGGATGTATTGCCGGCCGGTGTTCGTGCCGATCGCGGCCGCACTGGTCGAATGCGACAGCCGTGGCGTGACGGGCTCGGACTACGGGCTGTTCCGCTACGAGCGGCTGGCGCGGCCGGTGTATCCGCTCGACGACGTCGGGGAGTGGCCGGCTGGCGCGCGACGGACGGATTGACGGAAACAAACCGGGCGCGAGACGCCGGATTTATCGGCTTTCGGGCATCATGCGATGGCATCGACCCGTCGAGCAGCAGGGTCGAGCCATCTATTGCGTCCGCAACCGACCCGGAGAACCGACCGCCATGCCTTCGAATCCCTTTCGCCCCCGCAGCGCGCGCCTGCTCGCCGCGCTGACCCTCGCCACGACGGCCGTTGCCGCGCACGCCGCCGACTGGATCGTGTCCGGCAACGACGGCAAGTACCAGCGCGTCGAGGGCCGCGACACCTATCTGGCCTCGCCGCCCGCCGACACGCTGACGCTGCTCGACGCCAGCACGTTCCCGCCGAAGGTCGCGCTGCAGGTCGACGTCGAGAACGGCATCCAGGGGCCGCCGCAGGCTGTCGCGATCACGCCCGACGCGAAGCTCGCGCTCGTCGGCGCGCCGACGCGCTACGACACGGCCGCGAAGCAGCTCATGTTCGACACGTTCCTGCAGGTCGTGAATCTCGACACCGCGCCGCCCGCGGTCACGCGCATCGAGCTCGGCGCGCATCCGCAAGGCATTGCGATCGACCGCTCGGGCAAGCTCGCGCTCGTCGCGAACGTCGACGGCAGCGTGTCGATCCTGCGCATCGACGGCACGCATGTGACGCTCGACGGCAGCCTGAAGATCGGCAAGAAGCGGCTGGCCGGGATCAGCTTCACCCACGACGGCAAGCATGCGCTCGTGTCGCTGCGCGACGAGCAGGGCGTCGCGGTGCTGAACGTCGACGACGGCAAGGTGACCGACAGCGGGTCGCGCCTGAGCACCGGCGTCGCGCCTTACACGATCGACGTGTCGAGCGACAACCGCTGGGCCGTCGTCAGCAATGTCGGGCTCGCGGGGCTGCCGGGGTATACGGGCACCCTGGCGGGCGACGCCGATTCGATCGCGCTGATCGACGTGTCGCGCGAGCCGTTCCGCACGGTTCAGTACCTGACGGTGCCGTCACTGCCGGAAGGCGTCGCGATCTCGCCGAACGGCAAGTGGATCGCGGTGCAGGCGATGGACGGCTCGAACCTGACGCCCGACAATCCGGGCCGCCACAAGATCGGCAAGGTGTTGCTGTTCGAGATCCGCAACGGGCAGGCCGTGAAGGTGAGCGAGCTGCCGGGCGGCGAAGCCGCGCAGGGCATCGTGTTCACCGCCGACAGCCGGCACGTGATCGTGCAGTTCAACGTCGAACGGCAACTGGCGCTCTATGCGGTGGAAGGCGGCAAGCTGCGCGATACGGGCAAGCGGATCGCGCTGACCGGCGGCCCGTCTTCATTGCGGACCTTGCCGCGCTGACGCGCACGACCGCGTTCGTTCGGTTCACGCCGATGACGGCCGGCGGTTTAGTCACCGCGCTGCGCATGCGCCAGACCGGCGCACGATAAACGCAACCGGGCCGCGCAGGGTTTCGCCCTGCGCGCCCGTCGAGACGACACCATCCGGGAGAACGACAACAGGCAATCGAGCGCGCGCCGGTGTCGTGCGTCGGCGGGTGGCGGCTCGATTGCCCGAACTGCTGGCTGGGGCTGTCGTGTTCAACGAGCGGGCGCTGGCGGCCGATCCGGTGATGCCGACGTTCGGGGCACGCTGACGTTGACCGTGACGTATGCGCGATGCCGCGCAGGCGTGAGCGAACCGGTGAACCGCCGGGCGACATGCGCGCGGCGTTCGTCGCATGCAGGACGGCTGGCAAGCCGTTACGGATTGAGAAATCTGCCGAGCCAGCGCGGTGTCGCCGTGCGATCGAAGACAACGTGCAGCGACGGACTGAACGCGCCATATTCGAGCCCGTGGCGTTGGGCAAGCAGCGTCAAGGACTGGGGCGTGTAAAACGAGATGTGCCCGTTGCGCGGGATGCAATAACACCACTGATCGAGGCCGCGATCGATGATGTCCTGGGTGATCAGCGAGGTCTGGAACAGCAGCGCGCCATCGGGCTTCCGATAACGCATGATCTGGTCGAAGAGGTCGAACGGCGCCGGATGATGCTCGAACACTTCGAACGACAGGATCGTATCGAACGTGCCTTCGGGGGGCGCCGGGTGCGAGAACGGATCGTACGACGTCACGTCCGTGAAGCCGCGCGACGCCAGTTTCCGTTCCAGCAAGCCCAGCCCCGAGCCGAAATCGAGAATCCGGCCTTCCCGCATTTCCGGAAAACTGGTGCAGATCAGCTCGGCCTGCTGTTGCGGACGGATCTCGAGATACTCGGGGTCGTGGCGCGCATAGTCGGCGTTGTACACATGCTCCGAGAAATCGTCGTGCGTCCAGCTGTCGAACGCGGGCGCCCACGTGAAGCCGCATTCCTCGCACGCGTGGTAGTAGATCGGGATTCCCGCATACGGGTCGACTTTTTTCCCGGTCATGAAGTCGGCGCCGCTGCGCGAGAAATCGACCAGGCCGCAGATGGGCGCGCGGGCCGAACACACCTTGCAGGCCATGGCCGACGGGTGGCGATTCAGGTGCTGATTCAACTCCCCTTCTCCTGTTCGCCAGCGAGGCGCGCGTGACGGATGGTGCGGGAGAGGCTATCACAGTCGCGTCAGCTGTCGCGACCGTGCGCGCCTACGGGCGCAGCAGGTCGAATCCGCCAAATACGACGACCCCGCTCAACGCGATCATCGCGACGGAATGCTGGCCGAAGTAGAGAATCGCGGCGGCAAGCCACGTCGTGATGCAGAAGGCGCCGATGCGGGCCATCGTGTGTTCCTCGAATGCGTGATGAAGTGAGCGCGCGCCGCACGGCGTTCGCCGCTCGAATCGGCGAGCGGGGCACGCAGGCGGACGGAAAAGGCGACTCGCGCTGCCGCAACCGCGGCGTCGACACGCGTGGCGTGCCGCGCCCGGCAGGGCGGGAGTCGAGACCGGCGGCGTTGCGCGCTCGCGCCCGGAGGCGGTCGGCACGCGGATTCCGCTGGCGAAGCCGCAATTTTACCAGCGCCGCGATGTCGCCAATCTGGCCCTTTCGGCGCTAAAACACGGCGATCTTCCGCCAAATCAGTTCGGCCCCGCTACTCAAGTTTCGTGTGACGAATGCCGTAAACGAGTTGGAAGGCAATTCCACCCCAGTCACGATTCGCTTACCGACACACGGACCGACACCATGCAGATCGATTTTTCCACGACCACGCGCGCCCCGCTGGCGGACGGCGGCACGAGTGCGAACGCTTCGCCGGGCGCCGCGGCGACGACGTCGGCCGCGCCCGCCGCAGCGTCCTCCACCGATGGCGCGACGAGTACGACGGGCACCACCGGCGCACCGGGTTCGACCGGCGCCACCGGCGAAAAACTCGGCGCATCGGGCGCGTCGTCGGAAGACCCGGCGGTTGCCCAACTGAAAGCGTTGATCGAGCGGCTGCAGAAGCAGTTGGCCACGATCGAGCGCCAGATGGCGAGCGCGGCGCAGCGCGCGAAGGACGATCCGGCCGCGGCGATCGAACAGCAGTCGCTGAGCGCGGAAGCCGGCGCGATCTCGGGGGCGCTTTCGACCGCGATTTCGCAGCTCGCGCAGGTGATCGAGAAATCGGGCGCCTCGTCGGCGGGCGGGCTGGTGTCGACGCACGCCTGACCGGTTGCGGCCGCGTCGGCCGCACGCATTACAATCGCAAGCGCGTCTCCCTCGACAGGACGGCAGAACGATGAATGCGGAATTCGACGACGACGACCTCGTCCGCTTCGACGCGCACGGCGGCACGCCGCTGCCCGCGGCCGACGAGCACGGATGGCTGGAACACGACGGCGCGCGCATCTGGCACGCGTCGTTTGGCCACGGCCCGCCGGTCGTGCTGCTGCACGGCGGCCTCGGTCACAGCGGCAACTGGGGCAACCAGGTGCCGGCGCTGCTCGCGGCCGGCTACCGCGCGATCGTGATCGACAGCCGCGGCCACGGCCGCAGCACGCGCGACGATCAACCCTATTCCTACGAACGCATGGCATCGGACGTGCTCGCGGTCCTCGACGCGCTGCACGTCGACCGTGCGCGCTTCGTCGGCTGGAGCGACGGCGCATGCATCGCGCTCGTGCTGGCCGATCGTGCGCCGGAACGTGCGGCCGGCGTGTTCTTCTTCGCGTGCAACATGGATCCGGGCGGCACGAAGGAGAGGGTGCCGAGCCCGCTGCTCGACCGTTGCTTTGCGCGGCATCGCAAGGACTACGCAGCACTGTCCGCGACGCCGGACCAGTTCGATGCCTTCGTCGCGGCGGTCAGCGAAATGATGCGCACGCAACCGGATTACAGCGCGCAGGATCTCGCGGCGATCGCCGTGCCGGTCACGATCGTGCTGGGTGAGCACGACGAATTCATCCGGCCCGAGCATGCGGCGTACCTGGCGCGCACGATTCCGGGCGCGACGCTGACGATCCTGCCCGGTGTGAGCCATTTCGCGCCGCTGCAACGACCCGAGCGGTTCAACGCGGCGCTGCTGGCGTTCCTCAACCGGCTACCGGGCTGACGCGCTCAAGTCGCCGTGTTGCCGGCGCCGGGGCTCCCGTGCGCCGCGACCGGGTTCTACCGTACCGCTCGTAGCGCAACGTCCCGCGCGTGTCGCGCCTGTGGCCGCACGCGTGGCGGCGCGTGTAACGGTGTTCCGGTGTTCGCGGCATACCGTCGAGCGCGCCGCGTTCGCGGTAGCGTCTTCCGGCGCTTCGCCTGTCGCATAAGTTTTTCTTTCGGCTCGCGCAACATATCGTCGATTGTTGGCGGCGAGCCGGCAGTGGATAGTCCTGTTTCGACGGGCCGGCCGCTGCGATTTCCGCATGGCGCGACCGGATCCGTTGTCCACGCAACCATCAGAAATCAAAGGAACCGCAACCATGCGATTCAACGCGACAGGCTTCGCCGCGACCGTGTTCGCCGCCGCGTGCGTCACCGCCACGGCCGGCCACGCAGCCGCCGCCACCCAGGACGACCTCCACGACACCGTGACCCGCCACATCGCGCCGCTGATGAAGCAGTACGCGATTCCGGGCATGGCGATCGGCATCGTCGCCGACGGCAAGCCCTACGTGTTCGACTACGGCGTGATGTCGACGCAAACCGGCAAGCCCGTCACCGGCGACACGCTGTTCGAGATCGGCTCCGTCAGCAAGACGTTGACCGCGACGCTTGCGGCCGACGCGCAGGAGGGCGGCGAACTGTCGCTTGCCGACCCGGCGGGCAAGTACCTGCCGGCGGTGCAGGGCAAGCCGTTCGGCGTCGTGACGCTGCTCAATCTCGGCACGCACACCCCCGGCGGCATGCCGCTGCAGGTGCCCGACAGCATCCGCGACGACGCGGGCCTGATCCGCTATCTCGATGCGTGGCGGCCCGCGTATGCGCCGGGCACGTACCGCACGTATTCGAACGTCGCGATCGGGATGCTCGGGTGGCTCACCGCGAAGGCGATGCACAAGGATTTCTCGGTGCTGATGGAGCAGCGGCTCTTTCCCGCGCTCGGGATGACGCACACGTACATCAACGTGCCCGACGCGCGCCAGGACGACTATGCACAGGGCTATACGCAGGACGGCAAGCCGATCCGGATGACGGGCGGCATGCTGTGGCAGCCGGCCTACGGCGTGCGCACCACGGCGGCCGACCTGCTGCGCTTCGTGCAGGCGAACATGGGGCTGATCGAAACCGCGCCGCGGCTGCAGCGCGCGCTCGAACGCACGCACACCGGCTATTTCCGCGCGGGGCCGCTGACGCAGGACCTGATCTGGGAACAGTATCCGTATCCGGTCGCGCTGCCGACGCTGCTCGAAGGCAACTCGATGAAGATGCTGCGCGGCGGGTTACCGGCCACCGCGATCGAGCCGCCGCTCGCGCCGAGCGCGGATACGTGGATCAACAAGACGGGCTCGACCAACGGCTTCAGTACCTATGTCGCGTTCGTCCCCTCGAAGCGGATCGCGATCGTGATGCTCGCGAACCGCAGCTATCCGAACGAGGATCGCGTGAAGGCCGCGTACGGGATTCTCGGGGCGCTCGACGGCCGGCGGTAACGTTTCCGCCGGAGAGCCGGCCGTTTCACACGGCCGGCTCTCCCCAAAAAAACTGATACCAGTATCGGCACGCTTCTGCAAAACGAAATACGTGCATCGCATCCCCTGATCAGAATCCGGGCAGATCTCCGGGCGTGTCCGGATAGTCCAGTCAGGGGGAAACATGCGGAAGACCACTCTCGCGCGGCTGCTGTGCGGGCTGACCTTGGTCGGCGCGCTCGGCGCGTGCGGCGGCAACATGGATGGCACGGGCGGTGCAGCCGGTGCGTCGGCGAACGCGGCCGGCGGGTCCGGCGGCACCGATAACGGCAAGGGCAACGGCGGCAACCCGCCGGGCCAGCAGGTCGCGAACCGCGCGCTCGTGATCGAGCTCGACGGCGTTACCTATGCGGCACTGCAGGCCGGCATCGCGGGCGGCACGCTGCCGAACCTCGCGAAGCTGCACATCGCGCCCGCCTACAGCGGCGGCGTCAACGGCCTGCTGTCGCAGCAGCCGAACCTCGACACGCCGAGCTGGGCCACGCTGCTCACCGGCGCGTGGGGCAACCGTCACCAGGTGCTGTCCGACGCACCGAACCAGGCGCTGCAGGCGCCCACCACCTTCGATACGCTGAAGACCGCGAACGCGGGCCTGCTCGGCGCGGCCGTCGGGTCGCCGGCGCTGGCGTCGCTGCTGACCGCCGGGCGCAACGCGGGCAGCCTCGACACGCTCGCGAACTGCGCGGCGGTCGACAGCTGCGTCACGCAGCAAGGCGCCACGATGATCCAGCAGGGCTACTCGCTCGTCGTCGCGCAGTACCACTCGGCGCAGGATGCGGCGCTGAACTACGGCCTAGGTGCATCGGCGTATACGAACACGCTGCAGCAGCTCGACGCGGCCGTCGGCGCGCTCGTCGCCGAAACCGCGAAGCGCAACAAGGAGAACTGGCTGGTTGTCGTCACCGGCGGCCACGGCCTGAATGCGGCCGGCGGCAGCGACGGCCTGCCGTTGCTGTCCGAATCGACGACTTTCATCGCGATGAACCAGGCCGACAACGGGCGGATGGGCAGCGCCGCGCAACCGGCGTCGCTGGCCGACCTGCATACGCGCGCCAGCATCGCGGACATCGCGCCGACCGTGCTCGCGCAGTTCGGCGCGCTGCCCGCGCCGTCCGCGTACGAAATGGATGGCGGCGAACTGATCGGCACGCAACCGGTGTCGCAGCTCGCCGGCGCGGCGAGCACCGACGGCCACAGCGTCGTGCTGACGTGGGCGGCGCCCGCGAGCGGCGCGATCGCGGTATACCGCGCGGGCCAGCAGATCGCGACGCTGCCGGCCGGCACGACGACCTATACCGACAGCAATCTTGGTCTGACCGCGGCCGGGACCTACAGCTTCGACTACGTGGTGACCGCGGGCGCTGCGCCGCTCGGCAGCATCGCGCGGATCGCGTACGTGCCGTCGCCGCCCCCGCCGCCGCCGCTGGCGACGACGCTGAAGAACGGCCTTGCGTCGTACTACCCGTTCGGCGCGCTGCCGGCCGTCGATGCGCTGAACGCGAGCACGATGGGCCCGTTCTCGGCCGCCGCGAACGGCGGCTCGCTGACCGCCGATCCGTTCGGCGGGCAGGCGCTGCAGGTGACGACGCAGACCGTCGACACGAATGGCTACGACGGCTACAAGCTCGTGCAGAACGCCGATATCGCGACGCAGGCGCAGTTCACGATCGGCATGTGGCTGAAGACGCCGTGTACCGACGTGGTCGGCTTCGGCACGCCGATGTTCGCGAACAAGAACTGGCAGAGCGGCAAGAACGCGGGCATCGCGATCGGGCTGTTCCCGCAGGCATCGGGCGCGCCGTCGGGCACCTGCAATCTCCAGTACAACGCGGGCGACGGCACCACCCGCAACGACCTGAAGACGATGAGCGTGACCGCGAACCAGTGGGTGTATGCGGCGTTCGTGATCGACACGGTCGGCAAGACGATGACGGCCTACACGTTCGACCCGGTGCTCGGCGAGCAGAAGCAGAGCACGCCGCTCACGGTGTCGGTGGCCGCGCTGCCGGGCCTCGGCACGAAGACCTTCGGCGTCAACGAGGACGGCACGGGCCAGTACCACATGCTCGCGTGCGGTTACCCGGCGAGCCACTACAGCGGCGGCTACACGGTCAACGCGTGCACGACGGTCAAGCCGAACGTGGAGAGCTTCTCCGACGTCGCGATGTGGAACCGCGTCGTGACCGAAACCGAACTGCAGTCGGTCGCGGGCTCGGGCAAGCCGCTGTCGACGATCCTTCACTGACGGAGTCCGACATGAACATGACGAACCTGCGCCGCGTGCGCGTGGCGCTCGCCGCCTGCGTGCTGAGCGCGCTGGTCGCCGGCTGCGGCGGCGACGATTCGGGCGGTACGGCCGCCAGCGCCGCGAAGGCGAACGCCGCGCCGGCCGGCGCGGGCGGCGCGAGCGCGCCCGTGCCGATCGTCGTGGCGCCGGGCGCCGGCCCGTGCCCTGCATCGGGCACGGCGGCGCTGCAATCGCCGTCGCTGAACTCGCAGCTGCGCTGCGCGCCGTGACGCGCGCGCCTTTCCGGGACGACCTTCCTTCTCGACCATGACTTCCATCGACCGCCGTTCGTTTCTCCGTGCCGCTGCCGCCGGCACGGCCTTCTCGATGTTCCCGCCGGCGATCCGGCGCGCGCTCGCGATTCCGGCCAACAACCAGACCGGCACGATCAACGACGTGCAGCACGTCGTGATCTTCATGCAGGAAAACCGCTCGTTCGATCATTACTTCGGCACGATGCCCGGCGTGCGCGGCTTCGGCGATCGCCTGACGATCCCGCAGCCGGGCGGCACGCCCGTGTGGCAGCAGAGCGACGGCAAGCGCCCGGTGCTGCCGTTCTACCTCGACAGCACCAAGGGCAACGCGCTGCTCGTCGGCGGCGCGCACTCGTGGACCGATTCGCACTCGGCCTGGGACAACGGCCGGATGACCGCGTGGCCCGCGTCGAAGGGCGACGCGTCGATGGGCTACCTGCGACAGTCCGACCTGCCGTTCCACTTCGCGCTGGCGAACGCATTCACGCTGTGCGATGCATATCACTGCTCGCTGCACGGCGGCACCAACTCGAACCGGATCTTCCTGTGGACCGGCACGAACGGCCCGACGGGCTCGAACACGGCGGTGGTGAACAACGACGGCTGGGACGGCCTCGGTTCGTCGAAGACGGGCCTGACGTGGACGACCTACCCGGAGCGCCTGCAGGCGGCCGGCGTGAGCTGGAAGGTCTACCAGAACATGCCGGACAACTACACCGACAACCCGCTCGCGGGCTTCGCGGCGTTCCGCAAGGTCAACGAGACGGTGCCGGGCTCGCCGAACGCGCCCTACACGCCGGCGATGGAAGCGCTGTCGCCGCTGTACAAGGGGATCGGCAACACGATGCCCGACGGCGGCTTCCTGCAATCGCTCGCCGACGACATCGCGGCGAACCGGATGCCGCAGGTGAGCTGGATCGTGTCGCCGACCGCGTACTGCGAGCACCCGGGCGCGTCGACGCCGGGGCAGGGCGCGTACTACCTGCAGCGCCTGCTCGACACGCTGACCGCGAACCCGGACGTGTGGAGCAAGACCGTGCTCATCGTGAACTACGACGAGAACGACTGCTTCTTCGATCACATGCCGCCGCCGAACGCGCCGTCGCGCAATGCGGACGGCACCTATGCGGGCAAGTCGACCGTCACGACGCAGTACGAATACTTCACGTTGCCGAACCCGCCCGGCGATTCGTCGCCGCTCGCGCCGGACGGCCGCCCGTACGGGCCCGGCCCGCGCGTGCCGATGTTCGTCGTGTCGCCGTGGAGCACGGGCGGCTGGGTCAACTCGGAGGTGTTCGACCATACGTCGGTGCTGCGCTTCATCGAGCAGCGCTTCGGCGTGCAGGAGCCGAACATCAGCCCGTGGCGTCGCGCGGTGTGCGGCGACCTGACGTCGGCCTTCAACTTCAAGAACCCGAACGGCAACCCGACGACGTCGTTCCCGGCGCCGACCAAGGCCGCGGCCGATGCGCAGCACGTGCAGCAAAGCCTGCAGGGCGCGGTGCCGGTGCCGTCGGTCAGTACGCAGCAGATGCCGGCGCAGCCGGCCGGCACGCGCCCGTCGCGCGCGCTGCCGTACGAGCTGCACACGAGCGCGAGCGCCGACGTGTCGGGCGGGCTGGTGTGGCTCACGTTCAGCAATACCGGCACGGCCGGCGCGGTGTTCCATGTGTACGACAAGCTGCATCTCGATCGCGCGCCGCGCCGCTATACGGTCGAGGCGGGCAAGCAGCTGTCGGATTCATGGCGCGCGGTGGCCGACGATGCGGGCCACTACGACCTGTGGGTGCTCGGGCCGAACGGCTTCCTGCGCGAATTCCAGGGCAACGTCGCGAAGGCGGCGAGCGGGCCGGTGCCGGAGATCCGCGTGTGCTACGACCCGGCGAACGACGCCGTGTACCTGACGATCATGAACGTCGGCAACGCGGCGAGCCAGGTCACGGTCACGTCGAACGCGTACCGCACCGACGGCCCGTGGAGCTACGCGGTGCCGGCCGGCATGCAGGTCGAGCCGTACTGGACGCTCGCCGCGTCGAGCGGCTGGTACGACTTCACGCTGACGGCCGAGAACGGCCTCGTGCGCCGCTTCGCGGGCCGGGTCGAGACCGGCAAGGACAGCATCAGCGATCCGGCGATGGGCGTGTCCAGCTGACCGGCGCCGGCCGGACGGCCGGCGTCGCATCACCGGTTGCCGCCGGCGCGCCGACCCGCACCGGCGGCTTTTTGTGCGCGGCCTCGCGACGACGAGGCCGCGCGTTTTTCATTCCCTCCTGTTCACACGACGCCTCACTCGATGACGCAACTCGCGCTTTTCGATCTCGACTTCACCCTCATTCCGTTCGACAGCGACCAGGCCTGGGGCCATTTCATGGTCGAGCAGGGTCTCATCGACGCGGCCGAATTCGCCCGCATCGACGCGGCGTTTTCGGCCGGCTATGCGGCCGGCACACTCGATATCCATGCGCACCTGTGCAACATGCTCGCGCCGCTCGCCCGCTATTCGCGGGAACGGCTCGCGCACTGGCACGCGTGCTTCATGGCCGACGTCGTGCGGCCCGCGATCTCGCCGGCCGCGCTCGATCTCGTGCGTCATCATCGCGCGCGCGGCGACCTGTGCTGCATCGTCACCGCGACGAATGCGTTCATCACGCGGCCGATCGCACACGCGTTCGGCATCGACGCGCTGATCGCGTGCGAGCTCGAAACCGTCGACGGGCGGCCGGATTCGCGCTATACGGGGCGGCCGGCGGGCGTGCCGAGCTATCGGGAAGGGAAGATCGTGCGTACCGATGCGTGGCTCGCGTCGCTCGGGCTCGCGTGGTCCGACTTCGAGCGCAGCTGGTTCTACAGCGATTCGCATAACGACATCCCGCTGCTCGAGCAAGTGACGGATGCGGTCGCAACCAATCCGGACGACCGGCTGCGCGCGCTGGCGACGGCGCGCGGCTGGCGGATCGTGGAGCTGTTCGAAACGGTGTGAGCGCGTGCGCCGTTATGCGCAGGCCGCTGTGCGCGCGTCGTGGCGGTCGACGTTGGCCATGAACGCGGTAATCAGCCGCGTGTCGGCGCGCGCGTCGAGGTAGTACAGGTATTCGTGCATCGGCGGCAGATCGTCGGCGAACGCGACCGCGCGCAGTTCCGGATGCGCGCCGACCTCGCCGCGCGGCATCAACGTGCAGCCCATGTCGTGCCGCACGGCTTCGCGGATCGCTTCGCGACTGCCGAGCTCGATCGCGTTCGCGGGCAGCCCGATGCCCGCGTGCTTCAGCACGTGCTCCATCAGCGCGCGCGTGCGCGAGCCGGGCTCGCGCAGCAGCAGCGTCTCGCCGGCCAGCGCGGCGAGCGTGACCGACTCGCGCGCGGCGAGTCGATGCGAGCGGTGCACGACCAGCACGAGCGGATCGTTGGCGATCGTATGTCGCACGAAACGCGGATCGTCGTCGCGCTGCGACGACACGGCGACGTCGCACCGAAAATCGACGAGCGCCTCGAGCACCTGCTGCGAGTTGCCGATCTCGATGCTGATCTTCACGGCCGGATACTGGCGCCGGAACGCGGCGATCGCGGGCAGGATGTAGAACGGGCCGGTCGTGCCGACGCGCAGGTTGCCGGTATGCAGTTCGCGCTCGTTGCGCAGCGCGAAATCGATATCGTTCTCCATCTGCAGCATCTGGCCGATCATCGGCATCAGCGACGCACCCGCGTCGCTGAGGTCGAGACGGTTGCCGCGGCGATGGAACAGCTCGACGCCATAATGGCGCTCGAGCTGCTGGATGCGCGACGTGATCGTTGGCTGGCTCACGTCGAGGCGCTTCGCGGCGGCGGTCACGCTTCCCTGGCGAGCGGTTTCATAGAAGGCGGCGAGAAGCAGGGCAAGCATGGCGACACACGGGACGAGACGTGCGGAAATTACCGGCCGCGCGTGTCAATTCCGTGTCATCGGCGTGGATGTGCGTGGCAAATTGGGGCGCGATGTTGCGTGCCCGGCACGCGGCCGTCGCTTATTCGGGCGGCTGCTCGTCGTAGGCGGCGAAGATCTTCCGCGTGCGTTCGACGACTTCCCAGGTGCCGCGAAAGCCCGGCGGAATGACGAAGCGATGGCCGGCGCGAAGGGTTTTCGCGTTGCCTTCCTCATCGGTGATCACCGACGTGCCTTCCAGGATCTCGCAGTATTCCGCTTCGGTATACGCGATCTTCCAGCGGCCGGGCGTGCTTTCCCAGATGCCGGTCGAGAAGCGGCCACACGGGCTCGTGAAGCCGGGGGTGAGCGTCTGCAGCGGGTCGCCGTCAAGCAGCTTCTCGGGCGCGACGCGATACGTGGCCGGTTCGCCTTGCGGGGCGAGTGCGTCGGTAATGGATGAAACGTCGATCATGGACAACATCCTTCTTCGGGTTGAGCGGAGCGCGCCGCAGGCGCGTCCGCAGGATTGTATGCCGGCGGCGGGCCCGGTCAGTTGCCGCTCTTCAGTTGCTGCCACAGGCGGTTCTCGAGTCGCGCAATGTCGGCCGAACGCGGCTTCGACAGCGTCATCCTGTCGAGCACGTCGGCGGACAGGTACACGTTCGGATCGCGCGCGACGGCCGGCGTCCCATACTGATGGGCGGCCTGGTTCGCGCTCGGGTAGTCGATCTCGTTGGTGATGTCCGCGTTGACCTTCGGGTCCTGGATGGAGTTGATCCATTGCAGCGCGGCTTCCGGATGCGGCGCATCCTTCGGAATCGCCATCCCGTCGAACCACAGGATGCCGCCTTCCTTCGGGTTCGCGTACCGGATCTCGTCGCTGCGTTTCGCCGCCGCGGCTTCGCGGCGCGCGACGCTGACGTCGCCCGACCAGCCGAGCACGACGCATACGTCGTTGTTCGCGAGATCGTTGTTGTAACCCGACGAATTGAACTGCGTGATGTACGGGCGCACCTTCTTCAGCATGTCGAACGCGGTGCGGTAGTCGGCCGGGTTCTTGCTGTTGATACGCCGCTGTATCAGGCCGCTTGCGGCGGCGCGCAGCAAACGGTCGTTGCCGGCCTGCTGCGGCTCGGTGCATCGCGCATGCTGCGTGACGCATGAAAAAACGGGCTTGCCTTCACGCAAGCCCGTTTTGCCGGACGGCGCGACGTAGCCGCCGGGCGCGCGCTGTACCGGTTACAGCCGATAGCCGCCGCTCGCGTCGATGACCTGGCCGGTCGTCCACTGCGCGGCCGGGCTCGCGAGGAAGCCGATCACGCCGGCGATGTCTTCCGGCGTGCCGACGCGGCCGAGCGGGCTCGCGGACGTCATCGTCGCGCGGCCGTCGTCGGTGCGCAGCCAGCTCGCGTTCATGTCGGTGTCGACCGGGCCGGGCGCGACCGCGTTGACGACGATCCCGCGCGGGCCGAGCTCGACCGCCCAGTGGCGCGTCAGCGTATCGACGGCCGCCTTCGCCGCCGAGTAGGCGGAAATCGCGTTGAAATTTCCGCCTGCCTCGAAGACGCGGCTCGACAGCACGCTCGACAGGTTGACGATCCGGCCGCCGTTCGGCATCCGGCGGACGGCCTGTTGGGTTGCGAAGAACACGGCTTTCACGTTCAGCGCGAACTGGCGGTCGAACAGCTCGGCCGTCGTGTCGTCGAGCGTGCCGCCGTCCGCGACGCCGGCGTTGTTGACCAGCACGTCGAGCGTGGCCGCGCGGCCGTGCTCGGCACAGGCGCGGTCGAACGCGTCGAACAGCGCGGCGACGCCGTCGGGCGTGCCGAGGTCGGCCTGGATCGCGAAGCCGTCGCTGCCGCGTTCGCGGATGCCGGCGAGCGTCTGTTCGGCCGCCGCGCGGTCGGCGCGATAGTGGACGGCGACGACGTAGCCCTGGCGTGCCAGTTCATAAGAGGTGGCGCGGCCGATGCCGCGCGAGCCGCCCGTGACGAGGGCGAGTTTCGATGCTTGCAGGTTCATGCGGGTTTCCTGGGTGACGACTGATCGAAGATCGGATGGAACACCGCGCGGCTTCCGTCGTGCGGAGCCACGCGGCAATCGGGGTGGGCAGCGCTTAGTCCCACTTCGGCGCGAGGCCGGCCGGATCGACTTCGCGGCCGTTGCGCTCGAGCGCGGCGATCTGCGCCATGTCGTCGTCGGTCAGGCGCAGCGTCTGCGCGAGCAGGTTGCTCGCGAGGTTCTCGCGCTTCGTCGACGACGGGATCACCGAGTAGCCGAGCTGCAGCGCCCAGGCGAGTGCGACTTGCGCCGGCGTCGCGTTGTGACGCTGCGCGATGGCGCCGATCACCGGGTCGCCGAGCACCTTGCCGTACGCGAGCGTCATGTACGACGTCACGTGGATGCCTTCGGCGTTCAGGAACTCGACCAGCTTGCGGTTCTGCAGGTACGGGCTCAGTTCGATCTGGTTCGTCGCGATCGCCTCCTTGCCGACGGCCGCGATCGCTTCCTTCGTCAGTTCGATGTTGAAGTTCGAGATGCCGATCTGGCGCGTGAGGCCCTTTGCCTTCGCTTCGGCGAGTGCGGTCATGAACGCCTGGATCGACACGCCGTTACCCGGGGCCGGCCAGTGGATCAGCGTCAGGTCGACGTAGTCGGTGCGCAGCTTGCGCAGACTTTCCTCGAGGCTCGCGACCAGCTTTTCCGGTGCGTAGTTGTCGACCCAGATCTTCGTGGTCAGGAACAGGTCTTCGCGGCGCACGCCCGATGCGGCGATCGCTTCGCCGACTTCGGCTTCGTTGCCGTAGATCTGCGCGGTGTCGATCGCGCGGTAGCCGACTTCGAGGCCGTTGCGGACCGAGTCGATGACAACCTGGCCTTGCAGGCGGAAAGTGCCGAGGCCGAATGCGGGAATCTTGCTCATCATGTGCTCCTGGGAGGGGGGGACGGTTTCGATCCGGAAACCATTCTGGCGCGTCGCACTGATGAGATAAACGCCGTTACCGGTCAATAATATTTGATTCGAAATCAAATATCGCGGCGCGGCCGGCCGGGCGTGGCGGCAACCGGGCGGGCCGGTTGCCTTGCAGCATGAGCGCGGGCCGAATTCGTCAGCCCTGCGCGGCCACCACCGCGATTTCGACCAGCAGGTGCGGCGCGGCCAGCTTCGCCTCGACGGTCGCGCGCGCCGGCGCGTGGCCCGGCGCGACCCACGCGTCCCACACCTCGTTCATGCCGGCGAAATCGCGGGCGATGTCGGCGAGCCAGATCTGTGCGGAGACGAGCCGCGTCTTGTCGATCCCGGCCTGCGCGAGGAAACCGTCGATCTTCTCCAGCACTTTGGCGGTTTGCACCTTGACGTCGGGAGACGGATCGGCGGATGTCTGGCCGCCGATGAACACGAGGCCGGCGGCCTTGACGACGCGGCTCATGCGCTGGCTGGTTTCGATGCGGGTGATATCGGACATGATGAAACACACTCCTTGGCCATGAAGGCAGGTGGAAAGATTCAGGACGACGCAGGGGCGGCAGCACGTGTGCGGGAGAAGCGGTCGATCGCGAACGCGTCGAGCGGCACCGGCGCGGCGCCGTCGAGCATCAGGTCGGCGACGACGCGGCCGCAGCCCGGGCCGAGCTGGAAGCCGCTGCCGGAATAACCGAACGAGTAATAGAGTCCGTCGGACGTGCGGCTCGCGGAGATCACCGGCCGTGCATCGTCGGTGAACGCCTCGATGCCGGCCCAGGCGCGGTTGATGCCGAGATCGCGCAGATGCGGAAACAGGTCGACGACGGTCCGCGCGCTGCGCGCGAGCCGCATGAAATCGACTTCGCCATGCCGCGCCGGCAGGTCGGCATGGCCGATCAGCTTGCCGCCGATCACGACCGTGCCGTTGTCGAACTGCTTGAACGACAGCGGCCGCCCGGTCGCGCCGAGCGTCGCGCGGCAGAACGGCGCGACGCGTTGCGTGACCATCAGCATCAACCCCTCGGCATGCAGCGGCACGGGCTCGCCGGCCTGGCGCGCGAGCTCGCCCGACCAGGCGCCGGCCGCGACCAGCAGCTTGCCGGCGGCGAACGTACCGCACGGCGTATGCGCGACGTGGCGCGCGCCGAGCCGGTCGATCCGCGTAACCGGCGTGCCTTCGTGAAAGCGCGCGCCGTGCCGCTGCGCGACGAGACGGAACGCGGCGGTCGTGCGAAACGGCAACGCGTAGCCGTCGCGCTCGACCCAGATGCCGCCGGTCACGTGCGGCGCGAGCGCGGGTTCGAGGGCGCGCACGCGCTCGCGGTCGACCAGCGTCTCGTGCGTGAAGCCGTGCGCTTCGAGCAGCGCGACGCGCGCGCGGCATGCGTCGAGTTCGGCGTCGGTTTCCGCGAGCTGGAGCTGCCCCGACGGCACGAAGCCGCCGGCGTCGCCGATCAGCGCGGGCAGCGTGTGCCAGATCTCGCGCGACAGCAGCGCGAGCGGAATCTCGGGCAGCGGGCGGCCGAGCGTACGTACGCCGCCGGCGTTCACGCCGGACGCATGGCGCGCGACGTAATCGGCTTCGAGCACGATCACACGGGCGCCGCGCCGGGCGAGATGGAACGCGCTGCTGGCGCCGTGCAGGCCGCCGCCGATCACGATCACGTCGGCTTCGTGCCGCGCGTGCGCATGACGGTCATTCACCCGCGAGCTCGCCGAGCGTGAGCGGCTTGATCGGCGGCCGGATCCGGTAGTAGCCGACGGTCTCCGGCGCGACCTGGCGCGCGTCGGCGATCACCTCGGTGACGGTCAGCCCGCACAGGCGGCCCTGGCACGGCCCCATCCCGCAGCGGCCGAACGATTTCGCCTGGTTCGGGCCGGTGCAGCCCAGCGCGACGAAGCCGCGCAGCTCGCCGGCCGTGACTTCCTCGCAGCGGCAGACGATCGTGTCGTCGGCCGGAATGCGGTTCGCGTCGCGCGGGCGGTAGAGGCTGTCGAGAAACGGCCGGATCCGCATCGCGCGGGCGAGCGCGTCGCGATGCGCGGCCGCCTCGCGATCGCGCGCCGCGTCGTCGAGCCTGCCGAGCTGCGCGGCGACCGCCAGCGCCGCGAGCGTGCCCTGTTGCGCGGCAGCCTGCGCGCCGCCGATCCCCGCGCCGTCGCCGGCCACGAAGATGCCCGGCACGTCGAGCTCGCCCCATGCGTCGACCTGCGGCGCGAAGCACAGTTGCGCGGCGTCCCAGCGATGCGTCGCGCGCAGCGCATGCGTGAACTGCGTGTTCGGCACGACGCCCTGGTGCAGCAGGATCACGTCGGCGTCGATGCGCTGCGCGCGGCCCTGCGCAGTGAACGTGAGCGCGGCGGCGCGCGGCGTGCCGTCCGCGCCCGCGCAGCTTTCGATCGCGAGCTGGTCGGCGCCTTCATGGATCGGCACGTTCGCTTCGCGCAGCGCGCGGATCATCTGCAGCCCCTTGGCGAGAAACGGCCATGCGCGCAGTGCCGCGAGCAGATGCTGCTTCGCACGCCAGCGATCCTCGTGCCGCGTGGTATCGACCAGCGCGCGGATCGGCACGCCGGCGCGCACGTACTGCCAGCCGAGCAGATACAGCAGCGGCCCGCAGCCGGCCAGCACCGGCGGCGTGGCCGGCACTTCGCCCGCGCTTTTCAGCAGGATCTGCGCGGCGCCCGCGGTGAGCACGCCGGGCAGCGTCCAGCCGGGAATCGGAAACGGGCGTTCGAGCGCGCCGCTCGCGAGGATCACCCGCCGCGCGTCGAAGCTGCCGACCTTGCCGTCCTGAAGATAGTGGACCGAGCGCTCGCGCGTGACCTGCCAGACGGTCGCCTGCTTCAGGTGTCGCGCGCCGGAATGCACGAAGGTGTCGGCCAGCGCGGCACCGGCCGCATAGTCGGGCCCGAGGATGTCCTTGCGGCGCGCATCGGCGCGCTCGATCGCGCGGTAGATCTGGCCACCGACGGCGTCCTGTTCGTCGATCAGCACGACCGACAGGCCCGCGTGCGCGGCGCGGGTCGCGGCGCTCATGCCGGCGGGGCCGGCGCCGACCACGACGACGTCGACGGTTTCGGGCGTGAAATCAGCGGCCATCGGCGTTCTCCAGTGACGGGGCGGCCGGCATCGTGGCGGGCGGCAGGTCGCGCGCGCCTTCCTGCGAGCGGACCTGCATGCCGTCGCGCACCTCGACCATGCAGCTCTGGCGCGCGGGCACGCCGTCGATTTCGACGAGGCAGTCGAAGCACGCGCCCATCATGCAGTACGGCGCGCGCGGCGCGCCCGATACCGGCGTCGCACGAAAGCGCGATACGCCGGCGGCCAGCAGCGCGGCGGCCACCGTGACGCCGGCCGGCACGCACAGCCGCGTGTCGTTGAAGCGGATGTCGACGCTTGCGCCGGCGGGAGCGAGCGGTCTGAACAGCGAAGAGGACGATTGGGCGGTCATGGGCGGGCAGGGTCAGTAAGCAGGGGCCGGGCGGGCGCGCCGGTGAATGCGGCGGGGGCGTCGGGAAAGCGCCGCGCCGACAGCGCGGGCAATTCGTCGGGCAGCGGCGCGCCGACGATCCACGGTGCGATGCGCAACGCATGCGCGGCGGCCAGCGTCACGCCGCTGTGGCACGTGACGACGAACGCACCCGGATGCGCAGGCGATTCGTCGTACACCGGAAAACCGTCGGGGCTGTAGACGCGCAGCGCGGCCCACATGCGCACGAGCCGCACGTGCTGCAGCATCGGAAACGCGCGCACGCCGCGCCGCGCGATGTCGGCGAGCACGGGCGTGGTCGTGAAGTCGTCGAAGCCGACTTCCTCCATCGAATCGCCGAACTGCACGGTGCCCTCGTCGGTCTGCCGCACGTTGATGGTCGGATAGTGCAGGAACGGCGCGACGCGCTCGCTGACGAGCACCTGGCCGCGATTCGGCGCGACCGGTGCGTACAGGCCGACCTGCGGCGCGAGCGCGCGATTGCCGAGGCCGGCGGCGAGCACGACGCGGCCCGCGCGGAACGTGCCGGCCGCGCTGTCGGCCGCGAAGCCGCCGGCCTCGGCGCGGACCTGCCGCACGCGCGCGCCGGAGACGAGGCGTACGCCGCGGTGCTGCATCGACGCATGCAGCGCGCGCAGCAGCTTCAGCGGATTCACGTGGCCGTCCATTGGCGTATAGCTCGCGCCGGTCACGGCCGGCCCGATGCCGGGCAGTCGTTCGCGCAGCTCGCGATGATCGAGCAGCTCGAACGGGTAATCGCCGAGTTCGGCCTGCAGGGTCGCGAGGCGCGTGCGGCGTTCGGCCAGCTCGTCGTCCGAGAAGCACAGGTGAAAACCGCCGGGCTGGCGCAGCGCGACGTCGACGCCGCTGTCGTCCATCAGGCTCGCGGCGAGGCGTGGCCAGCGCTCGGCCGAGCTGCGCGACCAGCGCGCGTACGGCGTGCGGTCGTGGCCCTTGCCCTGGATCCAGACCAGGCCGAAGTTGCCGCGCGACGCGCGAAAGCCGCCGTCGTCCTCGTCGAGCACGGTCACGCGCGCGCCTTCGCGGGCGAGCCCGTACGCGAGCGCGGCGCCGACGAGGCCGCCGCCGATCACGAGCACGTCGGGGCTCGCGGCTGTGGGTTGGGTCATCGGGCTTCTCCGATCAGGATGCGATCCAGCCCGACCAGGCGGTCGAGCAGCATCATCAGCAGGACCGTGCCGACGATCAGCACCGCCGACACCGACGTGACGAGCGGATCGATGGTCTGCGCGATCTGGTTGTACATGGCGACGGGCAGCGTGGTCGTGCCGGGCGTCGCGACGAAGATGGTCATCGTGAGCTCGTCGAAGCTCTGGATGAACGACAGCACCCAGCCGCCCGCGACGCCGGTGCGGATCATCGGCAGCACCACGCGGCGAAACGCGGTGAAGCGGCTCGCGCCGCACGACAGCGCGGCACGCTCGGCGTCGCGATCGAGCCCGACCGCCGACGACAGCGCGAGACGCAGCGCATACGGCAGCACGATCACGACGTGCGCGGCGACCAGCGCCCAGAACGAGCCGCTCAGGTGCAGCAGCGACAGGAAGCGCAGGAACGCGATGCCGAGCACGACGGCGGGGATCATCATCGGCGACAGGAAGAAGCTCGTCAGCGCGCCGCGCCCCGGAAAGCGGTAGCGTGCGATCGCGAGCGCGGCCGGCACTGCGAGCACGACGCCGATCGTCGCCGAGGTGAACGCGAGCCGCACCGACAGCCAGAACGCCGACACGATGTCGTCGTTGTCGAGGATCGCGCGAAACCAGCGCAGCGACGCGCCGTCGAACGGCATCGAGATATAGCCCTTGTCGGTGAACGCGACCAGCATCACGGCGGCGAGCGGCGCGACGATGAACGCGATGAACAGCGTGTGAAACGAGAGGGCGGCAAGGCCGTTGCGTTGCATGGCGTCGCTCCGTCAGTCGAAGATGTGCTTGTAACGGCGTTCGGCGAGCCGGCTGCAGCCCATCACGATCGCGACGTTGGCGATCAGCAGCAGCACCGCGATGCTTGCGCCGAGCGGCCAGTTCAGCGTGCCGAGGAATTCGTCGTACGCGGCGGTCGCGACGACCTTCAGGCGGCGGCCGCCGATCAGCGCGGGCGTGGCGAACGCGGACGCCGACAGCGCGAACACGATGATCGACCCCGACAGCACGCCGGGCAGGATCTGCGGCAGGATCACGCGGCGAAACACGCGCCACGGCGACGCGCCGAGCGACAGCCCGGCCCACTCGACCTGCGGATCGAGCTTCTGCAGCGTCGCCCACACCGACATCACCATGAACGGCACCAGCACGTGCGTGAGTGCGATGACCATGCCGGTCATCGTGAACACGAGGCGCACCGGCTCGTCGGTCGCGTGCAGCGCCTGCAGCGCGTTGTTGAGCACGCCGTTGTTGCCGAGCAGGATCTGCCAGCCGAGCGTGCGCACCACCACCGAGATCAGCAGCGGGCCGAGCACGACCAGGAGGCACAGCGACTGCCATGGCTTGCGCATCCGCGCGAGCACGATCGTCTCGGGCACGCCGAGCACGACCGACAGCAGCGTGACGGCGGTGGAGAGGCCGGCCGTGCGCAGGAAGATCGTCAGGTAGTACGGATCGCGAACGACTTCGAGGTAGTTGCCGATCGTCCAGCCCGGCTGCGTGCCGGCGAGGTCGCTGAAGGTGTGGAACGACAGCACCAGCGTGAGCAGCATCGGCGCGAGCAGCAGCGTCAGGAACAGCAGCAGCGCGGGCGCCGACAACAGCCACGGCGCGGCGCCGCCGCGCGCGTCGTCAAGCGTGGCCATGGGCAGCCTCCCGCGTGAGCATGCGCAGGTCGTCGTCGGTCCACGCGAGGCCGACCTCGCAGCCTTCGTCGGGCGGCGGTGCGCCGGTGTTGGTCTGCGTGACGTGCAGCTTGCCGAGCGCGGTGTCGATCACCAGCAGCCACTGGTTGCCGACGAACACGCGCGTCGCGACGCGGCCGTGCAGCCGTGCATCGCCGTTCGCGAGCCGCATCTTCTCCGGACGGATGTACACGTTGACTGCGCCGGCTACGTCGCGCCCTTCGTGCGGCACGTGCAGCGTGGTGCTCGCGACTGCCACTTCCGCGCAGCGCGGGTTGCGGCGCAGCACCTCGCCCGCGAGCGTGTTGGTGCGACCGAGGAACGCCGACGCGAACGGCGTGGCCGGGCGTTCGTACGCGTCGAACGGCGTGCTCAGCTGCGCGATCGTGCCGCGGTGCATCACTGCGATGCGGTCGCTCATCGTCATCGCTTCGACCTGGTCGTGCGTGACGAGGATCGTCGTGATGCCGAGGCGCTTCTGGATCGCGCGCAGCTCGATATGCATTTCCTCGCGCAGCTTCGCGTCGAGGTTTGACATCGGCTCGTCGAGCAACAGCAGCTCGGGCCGCATCGCGATCGCGCGGGCAATCGCCACGCGCTGCCGCTGGCCGCCCGACAGCTCCTTCGGATAACGTGCGTCGAGACCGTTCAAGCGCACCAGCGCCAGCGCTTCGGCGACGCGCTCGTCGCGCTGCGCGCGCTTCATCTTGCGCATCTCGAGCCCGAAGCCGACGTTGCCGGCCACGGTCATGTGCGGAAACAGCGCGTAGCTCTGGAACACGACGCCGATCCCGCGTTTCTCCGGACGCTCGTGCGTGATGTCGCGGCCGTCGAGCGTCACGCGGCCGGCGGACGGCGCGACGAAGCCGGCGATCATCTGCAGCGTGGTCGTCTTGCCGCAGCCCGACGGCCCGAGCAGCGACAGGAACTCGCCGCGCTCGACCGACAGGTCGAGCTGCTCGATGGCGGTGAAGTCGCCGTAGCGTTTCGAGATGTGTTGCAGGGTCAGGAAGCTCATGGGGGGAAGTCCTCTCGAAACCGGGGCGGCGCGCATGGCCGCGAACCGTGGCGCATGCGCGGCGTACTCAGCGTTCGACCGAGCGGTTCCAGCGCTGGGTCCACTCGGCCCGCTGCTGGTTGATGGTCGTCCAGTCCACCGTCGTGAGCTTCGCGATCTGGTCCGGGCCGTACGGCACGCGCGCGGCCACTTCCGGTGCAAGCTTCACCGTCTTGTTCACGGGCCCGAGGCCGATCGCCTGCGCATGCAGCGCCTGCACTTCCGGGCTCAGCAGGTACTGGATGAACTGCTGCGACAGTTGCGGCTGCGCGTTCTCGGCGACCGCGCATGCGGCGACCTGCAGCGCGACCGCGCCTTCCTTCGGATAGACGAACTTCAGCGGGAAGCCGGTGTTCTGCAGCGACACCGCGCGGCCGCTGCCGTACGGCGCGGCGATCACGTCGCCGGCCTGCATCAGGCCGTCCATTTCGCCCGGCGTGGGCGCCCACGACAGCACGTTCGGCGCGACCTGCTTCGTCATCGCGGCGAAGCCCGGGTCGATTTTCTTTTCGCCGCCGCCGTCGAGGCGCGCGAGCATCACGAGCGTATGCAGGCCGTAGGTCACGGTGATCGGCGGCATTCCGAGCTTGCCCTTCAGGCGCGGATCCTCCAGCGCTTTCCACGAGTCGGGCGCGGGGATGCCGAGCTTCTTGAACGCGTCGACGTTGTAGCCGATGCCGGTCGCAACCAGGCCGAGGCCGACCGAGGTCGCGCCGAGCCGCGCGAGCGGATAGAGATCCTTCATCACCGGCGCATCGTCGAGCTTCGCGCACAGGCCGAGCTGCATCGCCTGGTACATGGGGCCGTCGTCCATCACCGCGACGTTGATCTGCTGGTGGCCTTTCTGGGCCTGCAGCTTCGCCAGCGTGTCGCTCGAATTGCCCGCGACGTAGACGATCTTCACGTCGTGCGCCTTCTCGAACGCAGGAATGACCTTCTGGCGATACAGCTGCTCGTTCGAGCCGCCGACGTTCGCGACATACAGCGTGGTTTCGGCGTGGGCGGCGACGGCGGCGATCAGCGCGAGCGCGGCGCACGCGAGCGGGAGCGGCCGGGCCGCGAGACGGGACGAACAACGAAACGGGCGACGACGCTGCGCGTGATCCATGACGACGATCTCCATTCGATTGTGGTGGGCGTCGGCGTCGAAGTGCGCCGATGCCATGCAGTCTGGCCCGGGTGTTCCATGCCGTCCAATACGAATAAAATGCCTATCCATACCAAAATGTGATGGATTGGGGAAAGGCCCTAGAGACGGGGGCGGAGCATTCAATGAATCTGAAGCAGATCGAAGCATTTCGTGCGGTGATGGTGACGGGATCGATGACGGCCGCCGCGAAATCGCTGTTCACCACGCAGCCGAACGTGAGCCGCCTGATCGCGTACCTCGAGCGCGATACGGGGCTCAAGCTGTTCGAGCGCGCCGGCGTGCGGCTCGTGCCGACGAGCGAGGGCACCGCGTTCTTTCGCGAGGTGGAGCGTGCGTACGTCGGCCTGCAGGGGCTCGCGAGCGCGGCCGAGGAGATCCGCAACCTGGGCAGCGGGCGGTTGCGCATCGCGGCGATGCCGGCGGTCGGCTACACGCTCGTGCCGCGCGCGATCAAGCGGTTCCAGGAGGCGTACCCGGGCGTGACGGTGTCGCTGCACGTCAACACGTCGGGCACGGTCAATCACTGGACCGCGTCGCAGTTCTGCGACATCGGCGTGGCCGTGTACGTCAGCGAGGCGTCGAACTGCGAGGTCGAGCTGCTGTCGTCGGTCGCCGCCGTGTGCGTGATGCCCGCGCAGCACCGGCTGGCGAAGAAGCGCACGATCAAGCCGGCCGATCTCGCCGGCGAGTCGTTCATCTCGCTGTGCCAGGGCGACGGCATGCGCACGCTGATGGATGCGGTGTTCCAGCGCGCGGGCGTCGAGCGCAAGCTCGCGATCGAGGCGCAGTACACGGCGATCTGCTGCGAGATGGTGCGCTCGGGAATGGGCGTGACGCTCGCGCATCCGGTCGTCGCGCGCGATTTCGCGGGGCCGGAGATCGCGATCCGGCCGTTTTCGCCCGCCGTGACGATTCCCACCTATCTGCTGTATCCGCCGCAGCGCTCGCGCGACCGGCTGGCCGCCGCGTTCGTGAAGCTGCTGGCCGAGGCGCACGACGAAGCGCTCGGCACGACGCCCGGCCGCGCACGCGCCCGCCGCTAGGGGCGCTCAGGCACGCTCGATGTCGCCGGTCGAATCGCGCCGGATCAGCTGGATCGGCAGCACGTCGCGCGACGGCGCGCCGAGGCCGCCGGCGCGGATGCGTTCGACCAGGCGCCGCGCCGCGGTGCGCGCCATCGCTTCGACCGGCGGATGGATCGTCGTCAGGCTGACGAGTTGCGAACCGGCGAGCGGCATGTCGTCGAAGCCGATGATCGACAGCTGCCGAGGCACCGCGACGCCCTTGCGCTTCGCCGCCTCCAGCGCGCCGAGCGCGACCATGTCGTTGCCGGCGACGATCGCCGTGACCGGGTTCGGCTGGCCGAGCAGCGTCATCGTGCTCGCATAGCCGACTTCCGTCGTGTAGTCGCCGTACAGCGTGACCACCGATTCGGGCCCGAGCCCGACCCCCGCGAGCCAGTCGAGCGCGCCCTTGGTGCGGTCGCGGCTCGTCGACGTGTTCTGCGGCCCCATCAGCAGCCCGAAGCGGCGATGCCCGAACTGGTACAAGTGCTCGACGGCCACCGCGCCCGCATGGACGTTGTCGATCTCGACGGTGTCGACCTTCACGTCGTCGATCGAGCGCACCACCAGCACGAGCGGAATGCCGCGCCGCTGCATCTCGGCGACGACCGGCGAATCGAGCGTCGCGGTCGCGAAGATCAGGCCGTCGAGATAGCCGTCGATCAGCGGCCGGAACGCGAGCAGCTTCTCCGCATCGTTCATCGGATCGATCATCAGCGTGACCTGGTAGCCGAACTCGCCGAGCGCGTCGTACAGGTGCGTGAGCAGCAGCGTCATGAAGTGATTGTGCAGTGCGCCGACCACGACGCCGATCAGCCGCGTCGCCGATTTCTTCGGCTTGCGGCTTTGCGACGGAATCCGGTAGCCGAGCTCCGCGGCGACGGCCTGCACCGCGCTGCGCGTGTCGCCGCTGATGGCCGGATGACCGGCGAGCGCGCGCGAGACCGTGGAGATCGAGACGCCCATGCGGGCCGCGACGTCCGCGAGCTTCACCGGTGATGCAATCGTTCGGGCCATGGTTTGCATTCGTTTGCATGATCGAGAGGCACGATTGTGCAAGCCGCGATGCTTGACTGACAAGGACCTAGGGGAAAGTTCCGATCATTTGCACTGCATTTGCAGAACGCGCTGCGATAAATTTGCAGCCATCGCGACGACCGGCTCGCGGCAATGCGGGCCCGCATTTCGATCCCTCTTTCTCGTCAGGAACGCACATGGCAATTCAATACCTGAAGCACGGCCGCAGCGCCGAAGATTCTTCCCACGATGCCGACAAGGTCCGTGAAGTCGTCACGGGCATCCTCGCCGACGTCGCGCGGCGCGGCGATGCGGCCGTGGCCGAACTGTCGAAGCGTTTCGACGACTGGTCGCCGGCGAGCTTCCGGCTGAGCGACGACGAGATCGCCGCATGCGTGCGCTCGCTGTCGCCCGGCGAACTCGACGACGTGAAGTTTGCGCAGGCCCAGGTGCGCAACTTCGCACAGGCGCAGCGCGACTCGATGCACGACGTCGAGATCGAGACGCTGCCGGGCGTCGTGCTCGGCCACCGGAACATGCCGGTCGAAAGCGTCGCGTGCTACGTGCCGGGCGGCAAGTTTCCGCTGGTTGCGTCCGCACACATGGGCGTCGTAACCGCGAAGGTGGCCGGCGTGCCGCGCATCATCGCCGCGTCGCCGCCCGTGCAGGGCCGCCCGAATCCGGCCGTGGTCGCGGCGATGCACCTGGGCGGCGCGGACGAGATCTACACGTTCGGCGGCGTGCAGGCGATCGCGGCGATGGCGCTCGGCACGCAGACCATCGACCCGGTGTCGATGGTCGTCGGGCCGGGCAATGCGTACGTGGCCGAAGCGAAGCGCCAGCTGTTCGGGCGCGTCGGGATCGACCTGATCGCGGGGCCGTCCGAGACGCTCGTGATCGCGGACGACAGCGTCGACGCGGAACTCTGCGCGACCGACCTGCTCGGGCAGGCCGAACACGGCTTCAACACGCCGGCGATCCTGCTGACGAATTCGCTGCAGCTCGCGAAGGACACGATCGCCGAGGTCGAACGCCTGCTCAAGATCCTGCCGACGGCCAACACGGCCGGCGTGTCGTGGCGCGACTACGGTGCGGTCATCGTGGCCGACACGCTGGAGGAAATGGTGCAGGAAGCCGACCGGATCGCGTCCGAGCACGTTCAGGTGATGACGCGCGACCCCGACTACTTCCTGAACAACATGAAGAACTACGGCGCGTTGTTCCTCGGCGCGCGCACCAACGTCGCCTATGGCGACAAGGTCATCGGCACGAACCACACGTTGCCGACCGGAAAGGCGGCGCGTTATACGGGCGGCCTGTGGGTCGGCAAGTTCATCAAGACCTGCACGTACCAGAAGGTGCTGACGGACGAGGCCAGCGCGCTGGTCGGCGCGTACTGCTCGCGCCTCTGCGCGCTCGAAGGGATGATCGCGCACGGCGAGCAGGCGAACATCCGCGTGCGCCGCTACGGCCATCGCGACGTGCCGTACGGCACGCCCGTGCCGGCGTAACGCTGCAACGGCGCACCGGCATACAGGAACCGGCCGGTGCGCGAGGAGGCAGCGCCTTTCGACGGTGCCGCCGCTCACCCGCTAAAGAGACCTTCCCGGTCGGCAATACGATTCGGGATGCTGATGGAAATATGACAATGAAGATGCCGGGCTTCCGGCTGGATGGCAAGACTGCGCTGGTGACCGGCGCGGGCCGAGGGATCGGGCTGGCCGCGGCCGTCGCGCTGGCGCAGGCTGGCGCGCGGGTGACGCTGGCGGCACGCTCGGGCGACGAACTGCGCGCCGCCTGTGAATCGATCGGTGCGGCGGGCGGCGCGAGCGACTACGTCGTGCTCGACGTGACGGATGCGGTGGCGGTGGATACGGTCGTGTCGTCCCGCGGACCGTTCAACATCCTGGTGAACAGCGCGGGCATGAACCGGCCACGGCCGATCGTCGACGTGCTCGACGCGGATATCGACGACATGCTGGCACTGAACGTGAAGGCCGCGTTCTATCTGTGCCGCTCGGTGGCACGAGGGTTGATCCGCGCAGGGCAGGACGGTTCGTTCATCACCGTTTCTTCGCAGATGGGCCATGTCGGCAGCGCGGGACGAACCGTCTATTGCGCGACGAAGCATGCGGTCGAGGGCATGACGAAGGCGCTCGCGTGGGAACTGGGCGCGTACCGGATCCGCGTGAACACGCTGTGTCCGACGTTCATCGAAACCGCGCTGACCGAGCCGATGTTCAAGGTCGACGGGTTTCGCGACTGGGTGACGTCGCGCATCGCGCTCGGTCGCGTCGGCCGCGTGGACGAAGTGATGGGGCCGGTCGTGTTTCTCGCGAGCGACGCGTCGTCGCTGATGACCGGCAGCGCGCTGATGCTGGACGGGGGCTGGAGCGCCGCGTAATGCGAAATCGGGCCGGTGCGGCCCGGGACGAACGGACACGGTGGCGGCGCGGCGCGCGCGACGCCGCCGTGCCGGACGCCATCGACAAGCAATGGAGGAGACACATGACAATTTCAATCGATCTCGACAAGCCGGTCGCGGTGGTGGGCGCGGGGCTCGTCGGCGCGGGCTGGGCAATTGCCTTTGCGCGCGCCGGCCTGACCGTGCGCGTGTTCGACGCCGATCCGCAGATCGCTGCGCGCTCGCTGCCGTGGGCTGCCGAACAACTGCGCGCGCTGCATGCGCGCGGCCTGCTCGACGAGCGGCCGGAGCGCGTCGCGGCGCGGCTGCAACCGGCGCCATCGCTGCAGGATGCCGTCGCCGGCGCGATGTACGTTCAGGAGTCGGTGCTCGAGCGCATCGACGTGAAGCGCGCGTTGATGGAGCAGATCGACGCGCTGGCCGATGCGTCGGTCGTGATCGGCAGCTCGAGCTCGGGCATTCCCGCGTCCGACTTCGCGAACGACCTGGCCATCTCCGCGCGCGTGCTGATCGCGCATCCGGTGAATCCGCCGTATCTCGTGCCCGTGGTCGAGCTGGTACCGTCCACGCAGACCTCGGCCGCCACGGTCGCGTTCGTCGAACGCCTGATGACGGCGATCGGCCAGAGCGTCGTGCACGTGCGCAAGGAGGTCGAGGGGTTCGTGCTCAATCGCCTGCAGGCGGCACTGTTGCGGGAAGCGTGGGCGTTGCACCGCGAAGGCGTCGCCAGTTGCGAGGACATCGACAAGACGGTGCGCGACGGTCTTGGCTGGCGCTGGTCGTTCATGGGGCCGTTCGAGACGATCGACCTGAACGCGCCGGGCGGCGTGGCCGACTACGCGCGCCGGCTCGGGCCGCTGTATCACGGCATCGTACGCTCGCGCGTCGACGAAGGGCCGTGGGACGACGCGCTGATCGCCCGGGTCGAGCAGGATCGCCGCCAGTATCTGCCTGCCGACGAACTGGCGGCCCGGCGCGACTGGCGCGACGCGAAGCTGATGGATTTCGCCGCCGCGCGGCGGGCGTCCGACGCGCGCGATTGAACCCGCCTTAGTCGTATTCGAACGGGCTGCGCCGCTCGTGCACGCGAATTCGTGCGCGGCGTGCCCGCGCGCGCTTGCCGACTCGCATCGTGATGCGCGCGCCGGACCTCATTCTTTCTGGATCGTTATGTCAATTCTCGTGATTGCCGTCGCGCTGATCGCGCTGATGGTGGCCGCCTATCGCGGCTTCAGCGTAATCCTGGTCGCGCCGCTGGCCGCGCTCGGCGCGGTGCTGCTGACCGACCCCGCCGCGGTCGCGCCGGTGTTTTCCGGCATCTTCATGGAGAAAATGGTCGTCTTCGTGAAGCTGTATTTCCCGGTGTTCCTGCTCGGCGCGGTGTTCGGCAAGGTGATCGAACTGTCGGGATTCTCCGAGTCGATCGTGCATGCGGCCATTCGCTACATCGGCCAGACGCGCGTGAACGCGGTGATCGTCGCCGTGTGCGGGCTGCTGACCTATGGCGGCGTGTCGCTGTTCGTCGTGGTGTTCGCCGTCTATCCGTTCGCGGCCGCACTTTATCGCGAGGCCGGCATTCCGAAGCGCCTGCTGCCCGGCGCGATCGCGCTCGGCGCGTTCTCGTTCACGATGGACGCGTTGCCGGGCTCGCCGCAGATCCAGAACATCATCCCGACCACCTTTTTCAAGACGACGACGTGGGCCGGCCCGTGGCTCGGCGTGATCGGCTCGGTGTTCATCGTCGTCGCGGGCCTCGCGTTTCTCGAATGGCGCCGCCGTGCGGTGATGGCGACTGGCGAGGGCTACGGCGCGTCGCACCAGAACGAACCGGAGGTGACCGGTGCCGGTACCCTGCCGCATCCGCTGCTGGCGATCGCGCCGCTGGTGGTGGTCGGCGTATCGAACTTCATCCTCACGCACCATATTCCGCACTGGTACGGCGATGCCTATACGATTGCGCCCGACGTGCTGCCCGGCATGCACGGCACGCTGTCGACGCCGGTCAAGAGCGTCGTCGCGATCTGGGCCGTCGAGGGTGCACTGCTGCTCGGTATCTTGCTGACGCTCGTGACCGCGTTCGGCCGGATGCGGGCGCGCTTCGCCGCCGGCACGCGCAGCGCGGTCTCGGGCGCGTTGCTGGCGTCGTTGAACACCGCATCGGAATATGGCTTCGGCGGCGTGATCGCGGCGTTGCCCGGGTTCGTGTTCATCGGCCGTGCACTGCAGGCGATTCCCGATCCGCTCGCGAACGCGGCCATTTCGGTCGGCGTGCTCGCGGGCGTCACGGGTTCGGCATCCGGCGGGATGAGCATCGCGCTGGCGGCGATGTCCGATTTCTTCGTGCGTGCGGCCGATGCGGCGCACATTCCGGCCGAGGTGCTGCACCGCGTTGTCGCGATGGCGAGCGGCGGCATGGATACGTTGCCGCACAACGGCGCGGTGATCACGCTGCTCGCGGTGACGGGGCTCAGTCATCGCGAATCGTATCGGGAGATCTTCGGCATCACGTTCGTCAAGGCGGCCGCCGTGGCGCTCGTGATCGCGGTGTATTACGCAACGGGGCTGGTATGAGCGCATGCCGCGCATTCAAATATGAAACAGGCTGGTTCGTTAAAACGTATACATATAGTAGAACTGATTAGCTGATGAGTTTACCGTACTAGGTCGTGTAATTTTCTCAATAGCGTGACGCGACGTTGGCGCGTAGATTGAAAAATGAAATAACGAAACACAATAAATCCATCAGAAGGTCCAAGGAGACAAGTCAATGAAAGTCGGTTCGATGATCGGCAAGGTCGCGTGCGTCGCGGCGCTTCTCTGCGCGGCAGGCATCGCGCACGCCGGCGAAACGCTCGATCGCGTGAAGTCACGCGGCACGATGGTGGTCGTCACGAGCGCGAAATGGCCACCGCAGGCTTACCTGAACGACAAGCACGAGTTCGAGGGCTTCGATATCGACGTCGCGAACGAAATCGGCCGGCGGCTCGGCGTGAAGGTGGCGTTCCAGACGCCGCAGTTCAACCTGATGACGGGCGGGCACTGGCACGGGCGCTGGGATCTGTGCGTGCTGTCGGTCACGCCGACCAAGGAGCGCGAGCGGCTGCTCGATTTCCCGGCCGTGTATTACTACAGCCCGTACGTGTTCGTCGTGCACAAGGATTCGAAGGCCACGTCGCGCGCCGATCTCGGCGGCAAGGTGATCGGCGTGGAAGCCGGCACCACGTCGGAGGATTACGTGAACCAACGCCTGAGCATCGGCGGCCCCGACGTGCCCGCGTTCACGTACCTGCCGCAGGCGCCGAAGCAGGTGAAGACCTACGGCACGTCGCTGCTGCCGTACGAAGACCTGCGCCTCGGCGACGGCAAGCGCGTGGACGCGATCCTCACGCCCGAGCAGACCGCGATGGCCGCGATCAAGAATGGCTATCCGGTCAAGATCCTGCCCGGCGATTACGCGTATCGCGAGCCGCTCGCAGTCGTCGCCGACAAGGGCGATGCGGAGTGGGACAAAACGGTCGGCAATGCGGTGACGCAGATGAAGCAGGACGGCACGCTGACGAAGATCAGCGTCAAATGGTTCGGCAAGGACTACACGAAGTAAGCCGCCGGCGCGTGCCGCATGCGGGCGAATGCGGCACGCGCACGTCCATTTGATTTTGTCATTACGGAAATGCCATGACCACCGATTACGTGGATACCTACTATTCACGCACGCTCCACGACACGATCGCGCGTGCGCCGCTCGATGCCGATCTCGATGCGGACGTGTGCGTCGTCGGCGCCGGGATGGCCGGCATCACGGCCGCGCTCGAACTGCTGCGGCGTGGCCGCAGCGTCGTGCTGCTGGATGCGAACCGCGTGTCGTGGGGCGCGTCCGGGCGCAACGGCGGCGTCGTGAGCCCCGGCTATTCGACCGGCATCGCGCAGATCGTGCGTCACGTCGGGATGGATCGAGCGAAGGCGCTGTACCGGATGTCGATCGAAGGCGTCGACATCGTCGCCGACAACATCCGGCAGCTCGGCATCGACGCCGCCGAGCCGGTGCCCGGCGTGCTGCGCCTGTCCCGTCACGACAACGGCAACGAGATGATCGAGCAGCAGCGCTGGCTCGCGCGCGAGTTCGACTACGGCGTCGAGCATCTGCCGACGCAGGCCGTCCGCGAGATGCTGGTGTCGGACAAATACCATCAGGGCCTGCTCGACCGCCGCGCGTTCCATTTCCATCCGCTGAACTACGCGCGTGCGCTCGTCGCCGAGATCGAACGCCTGGGCGGGCGCGTGTTCGAGGATTCGGAGGTCGTGTCGATCGCCGATCGCGGCGCAACGAAGCGGGTCGCCACCGCGCGCGGCAGCGTCACAGCGCGTGACGTCGTGCTGACCTGCGGCGGCTACACGGGGCGGCTGGTGCCGAAGCTCGCGCGCAGCTACCTGCCGATCACCACCTACATGATGCTGACCGAACCGGCCGCCGACCTGATCGCATCGGCGATCCGCACGCGCGCGTCGATCGGCGACAGCCGGCGCGCGAGCGATTACTACCGGCTCGTCGACGATGGCCGGCGCGTGCTGTGGGGCGGCATGATCACGACGCGCCGCTCCGATCCGCGCCGCCTTGCCGATGCGCTGCGCGACCGGATGGTCGACGCGTATCCGCAGCTCGCGCCGCTCGCGATCCAGGTCGCGTGGTCCGGAAAGATGGCATACGCGCGCCACCTGATGCCGCTGATCGGCCGCTTCGACGACGGCATCTGGTACTGCATGGGCTTCGGCGGCCACGGGATGAACACGACGGCGATCGGCGGACGCGTGATTGCTGAGGGCGTGGCCGGCGCCTCCGATCGCTACCGGCGCTTCGAAGCGTTCGGCTTGCCGTGGAACGGCGGCTATGCGGGGCTGGCCGTCGCGCAGCTGACCTACTGGCGCTACCAGGTGATGGATTTCATGCGCGAACGGGCGGCGTAAGCCGCGATGCCCCGCCTACAGGAGAAACACATGCTTGCAGACAACCTGCCGAGAACGAAGAAAGGCTGGCGCGGCACCGCGCTGGCGGCCGCGATCGTCGCGCTGGCCGTGGTCTTCGCGATCGCGCGCAACGTGCCGCAGTGGGCGGCGACGCTGAACCTTGCGGCGCTGCCCGGCATCGGCGCGTTGCCGGGCGCGCTGCATGCGCTGCTGATGCTCGCGGCCGGTGCCGCCGTGCTGATCGCGAACGGTTACCTGCTGACGCGGCTGCCGTCGCGTGTGCAGATCGCGATCGTCTGGTGCGAACTGCTGCTGTTGCTGGCCGCGTTCCTGTCGACGTTCGACCTGAGCTTCGAATTCATCCATCGCAAGATCGGCTACCTGATCAGCCAGGGCGCGGTGACGACGCTGCTCGTGTCGGCGATCTCGATCTCGATCGCATTCGTGCTCGCGCTGATCGGCGCGCTCGCGAAGCTGTCGTCGAACGGCATCGCGATCGGCATCGCGTCGTTCTATACGTCGCTGTTTCGCGGGCTGCCGCTGCTGATGCAGATATTCATCCTGTATCTCGGGCTGCCGCAGCTCGGCTACGTCGTCGATCCGATTCCGGCCGGCGTGACCGCGCTGTCGCTGTGCTACGGCGCGTACATGACGGAGATCTTCCGCGCCGGGATCCAGAGCATCCCGCAGGGCCAGTGGAACGCCGCGCGCGCGCTCGGCTTCACGCCGGCGCAGATGATGCGGCTGATCATCCTGCCGCAGGCGATGCGCGTGATCATTCCGCCGACCGGCAACCAGTTCATCGCGATGCTGAAGGACAGCTCGCTGGTGTCCGTCGTCGGCGTGTGGGAGCTGACCTACGTCGCGACGACGGAAGGCCAGAAGGAGTTCCGCCACATGGAGATGCTGATCAGCGCGGCGCTGGTCTACTGGGTGATGTCGCTCGTGCTCGAAGTGGTGCAGGCGCGCATCGAGAAACGATTCCGCAAGGCCGTGCGTTGATGCGCGCAAACCGGAGCGAAGCATGATCGAGATCGACAACGTATCCAAGTCGTACGGCCCGTTCCAGGTGCTGACCGATTGCACGACGACGGTGGGGAAGGGCGAGGTGGTCGTGGTCTGCGGCCCGTCGGGGTCGGGGAAATCGACGCTGATCAAGACCGTCAACGGGCTCGAGCCGTTCCAGCAGGGCACGATCCGCGTCGGCGGCGTGTCGGTCGGCGATCGCCGGACCGACCTGCCGAAGCTGCGCGCGAAGGTCGGCATGGTGTTCCAGCACTTCGAGCTGTTTCCGCACCTGTCGATCGCGGAGAATCTCACGCTTGCGCAGCGCAAGGTGCTCGGCCGCTCCGCTGACGAAGCGGCTGCGAAGGCGCTCGGGCTGCTCGAGCGCGTCGGCCTGCGCGCGCAGGCGGACAAGTATCCGGGGCAGTTGTCGGGCGGGCAGCAGCAGCGCGTCGCGATCGCGCGTGCGCTGTCGATGGACCCGGTCGCGATGCTGTTCGACGAACCGACGTCGGCGCTGGATCCGGAGATGATCAACGAGGTGCTCGACGTGATGGTCGAGCTCGCGCAGGACGGCATGACGATGATGTGCGTGACGCACGAGATGGGCTTCGCGAAGAAGGTCGCGCATCGCGTGATCTTCATGGACCAGGGGCGGATCGTCGAGGACGACGACAAGGACGCGTTCTTCGCGGCGCCGAAATCGGCGCGCGCACGGGATTTCCTGCAGAAGATCCTGCACTGAGCGCGGTGCCGGCGAGGTGGCGACCGTCGCGCGCATCTTCCCGCTCCGGTCAAAACTGTTTTCGCGCCCGGCCTCTTTCTCGACCGGGTGCAGGGCATCGATACTGGCTCCGCACGGCGGCCTTGCGCGTTTCCGCGCGGCAGGGGCCGCCATCGACGGCCTGCGTCACCGCGAACCCGGAGCGCATGCGCCGACCATTCTCGCGAGGCGCCTCCCGAACCGGCGATCTCGCCATCGGAGCGGTACATGAAGGGCATCAAGATATTCGTGACGGGCGCCAGCGGCTACATCGGCGGCTCGGTGGCCGCGCGGCTCGTCTCGGCCGGGCACGTCGTCACCGGCTTGACGCGCGATAGCGACAACGCCGCGACACTCGCGGCGGCCGGCATCATGCCGGTCGTCGGCACGCTCGACGACGCGGCGCTGCTGCATGCGTTCGCGCGCGACGCGGACTGCGTCGTCAACGCGGCGAGCAGCGATCACCGCGAGGCCGTCGAGACGATCATCGCGGCGCTGAGCGGCTCGGGCAAGACGTTCCTGCATACGAGCGGCACCAGCGTGATCGCGGACGACGCACAGGGCGCGCATGGCGATGCCGCCGTGTTCGACGAAACGACGCCCGTCGTCAAACCCGCGAAGGCCGAGCGCCACGCAATCGACCGGCTTGTGATGTCGGCCGCGAACCTCGGCATCCGCTCGGCCGTGATCTGCAACAGCATGATCTACGGCGACGGTCTCGGTATCCGCCGCGACAGCGCACAGCTTCCGCTGCTCGGGGCCATCGCGCGTGACACCGGCGCCGTGCGCGTGATCGGCAAGGGGCTGAACCGCTGGTCGAACGTGCATGTCGCCGATGTCGCCGATCTGTATCTGCGCGCGATCCATGCGGCGTCGCCCGGTGCGTTCTATTTTGCGGAGAACGGCGAAGCGTCGTTCGTCGAAATCGGCCATGCGCTCGGCGAGCGGCTCGGCTTGCCGTCCGTCGTCGAATGGGATATTGCCGATGCGGCGCAGGCGCTCGGTCATTCGCGTGCGCATTTCTCGCTCGCGTCGAACAGCCGCGTGAAGGCGCTGCGTGCGCGGCAGGAACTCGGGTGGGCACCGAAGCACGGCGCAATGCTCGACTGGATCCGCGACGAGATGCCCGTCGCGGCGTGAAGCCGGTGCCCCGACCCGTATGAAGCAAGGCGCGCCCGCCCGGGCGCGTCTGCGTGACCGGCCACCGGCCTCATTCCGGCTTCTTCAGACAATATTCGCCACGCATTGTTGAATCGAAATCAACTGTGATTCGCGTCCGCGCCCGCTTATCAAACCGGCGCGGCGGCACTATCGTGACGGTTCCTGAAACCGCTGACGACTGCCGACCATGAAGACGACCCTCGACGAGATGCTCGCGTTCGTGACCATCGCCGATACCGGTTCGCTGACGGGCGCGGCCGACAAGCTGCATCAGCCGACCTCGGTGATGAGTCGGATCCTGCGGCGCCTCGAGGAGAAGCTCGACACGACGCTGATCCGCCGCACGACGCGCCGCCTCGAAGTGACCGAGGAGGGCAAGCTGTTCCTCGAATACGCGCGCGACATCATCGCGTCGGTCGAATTTGCCGAGGAGCAGATCGTCAGCCAGCGCGAGACGCCGTCCGGGCGCTTGCGGATCAACGCGGCGATGCCGTTCATGCAGCACGTGATCGCGCCGATGATGCCCGGCTTCCGCGAAGCGTATCCGGCGATTGCGGCCGAACTCCACACGAGCGACGAGATCATCGACCTGCTCGAACAGCGCACCGACGTGGCGATCCGGATCGGTGAGCTGCGCGATTCGACGCTGCATGCGCGCCGGCTCGGCAGCAGCCGGCTGCGTATCCTCGCGAGCCCCGCTTATCTGGAGAAAGCCGGCGTGCCGGCGAGCGTCGCCGATCTGGCGAACCATACGCTGCTCGGCTTCGTGCAGCCGGAAACACTGAACCACTGGCCGCTGCGCACGGCCGACGGCGGCGCGTACCGGATTCATCCGGCGCTGCAGGCGTCGAGCGGCGAGACGCTGCTGACGCTCGCGCTCAACGGCGCCGGCATCGTGTGCCTGGCCGACTACATGACGGGCACGCATCGTCGCGACGGCAGCCTGGTCGAAGTGCTCGTCGACGACACCACCGAGTTCCGCCAGCCGATTCACGCGGTGTTCTATCGCAACGCGACGCTGTCGTCGCGCATCGTCAGTTTTCTCGACTATGTGAGCGCGCAGTTGAAGGAAGGCGGCGACATCGACTGAACCGTGCGGTAAGCGACTGGCCATGCAACGCAAAAAGGGCGACGGGTTCGAATGACATCGAACCCGTCGCCCTTTGCATATCGGTCGAACCCGAAACGCGCTTACTGCCCCAGCGCGCTCATCAGCCTGACCTGGCTCAGCATTTCCTCGGTGCGTGCCTGCGCGAGCGAATCCTCGGCCGCGAGCAGCGAGCGCTGCACTTCCAGCGTATCGATGAACGCCGATTCGCCGCTGCGCCACGACCGGTTGATCTGCGTATACGCGCCACGCGCGTTCGATACCGCGCGTTCGAGGCGCTCGGTCCGGCTGTGATCGCGGGCGGTGGCGGCCACCGACGTCTCGACGTCGCTGACGGCGGTCAGCACCGTCGTGCGATACGCAGCGACGGCCTGATCGGCCTGCGCACGGCGCAACGCGACGACACTGCGGCGCCGCCCGCCGTCGAACAGCGGTGCGCTCGCACCGGCGCCGGCCATCCATGCGAGCGAACGCGCGAGCGTCGCACCCGAGAAGCCGTCGATCGCCGCGCCGATCACGCCGATCAGTTGCAGGTGCGGCTTGAGGTCGGCCTCGGCCACGCCGATCCGTGCATAGGCCGCGACGACGCGCGCCTCGGCCGCGCGGATGTCGGGCCGGCGGCGCAGCAGGTCGGCCGGCGTGCCGATGCCCGGCGCGGCGGCCGTCCATACCGGCCCCGGCGCGGGCGGATCGAGCCGCGCATAGACATCCTGCGGCGTCGATGCGGTGATGATCGACAACCGGTGGATCGCGGCCTGCCGCTGCAGTTGCAGCGCGGGCAGCTCGGCCAGCGTCGTTTCCGTTTGCGCGGCGGCGCGGTCGACGTCGGCAACCGGCACGACGCCCGCGTCGAACAGGCGTCGCGTCGATTCCTCGGTGCTGCGCTGGCTCAACGCATTGGCCTCGACCAGTGCGAGCCGCTGTTCGAGCCCGCGCGCCGTCACGTAGGTGCGCACGGTTTCGTCGATCGTCGCGATCCGCACGGCCGCCGCATCGTTCTGCGCGGACGCGATGTCCGCGTCGGCTGCCGACACGCCCTGGCGGATGCGACCGAAGATGTCGATTTCCCAGGCGAGGCTCGCGTTCAGGTCGAACGCATTGCCGGTCGTCGGCGTATCGGTCGGGAACGCCTGCGACGCGGACAGCCGCTGGCGGCCGGCACTCGCGTTCAGGTCGAGCGACGGGAACCACTGCGACGCGGCGCCGATCCGCACCGCGCGCGCCGCGTCGATGCGCGCGACTGCCGCCTGCAGGTCGAGATTGTTCGCGAGCGCCGTGTCGACCAGCCGGTCGAGGATCGGATCGTGAAAGCCGTGCCACCACGCGCCGGTGTCGGCGGCCGGGCCGGTGGCCGCGAGATCCGCGTTCGCATAGGTCGCGGCCAGCGGCGGCGGCGAAACGGTGGCGACCGGCGCGCTCGTGCACGCGGTCAGGAGGGCGGCCGCGGACAGCGCGGCCACGAGTCGAACGAACTTCATTGCACCACCTCTTCGGTGACGGTTGCGACAGCGGTCTTGCGCATCGCGAGCCGGCGAACCATCACATAGAACACGGGCGTAAACAGCAGCCCGAAGAACGTCACGCCGATCATGCCGAAGAACACGGCTGCACCGACGGCCTGGCGCATTTCCGCGCCGGCACCTTCGGAGATCACGAGCGGCAGCACGCCGAGGATGAACGCGAGCGACGTCATCACGATCGGGCGCAGCCGCTGCACGCAGGCTTCGACGACGGCCTCGACGAGTTCGGTGCCGTCGGCCTCCAGCTGCCGCGCGACCTCGACGATCAGGATCGCGTTCTTCGCGGCGAGCCCGACCAGCACGATGAAGCCGATCTGCGTGAGGATGTTCACGTCCTGGCCGAGCGCGCGCACGCCGAGCGACGCGGCGAGCAGGCACATGGGCACGATCAGCAGGATCGACACGGGCAGGCTCCAGCTGCCGTACTGCGCGGCGAGCACCAGATAGACGAGCAGCACGCACAGCGGGAACACGAGCAGCCCCGTGTTGCCGGCCGTGGTCTGCTGATACGACAGGTCGGTCCATTCGAACGAGATGCCGGGCGGCAGCACCTGTTTCGCGAGCGTTTCCATCGTCTTGATCGCAAAGCCCGAGCCGAGGCCCGGTGCCGTATCGCCGTTGATTTCGGTGGCCGGATACAGGTTGTAGCGCGGTGCGCGATCGACGCCGAGCGTGTCGTCGATGCGCGTCACGCTGCCGATCGGCACCATCTCGCCGTCGCGGTTGCGCACCTTCAGCCGTGCGAGATCGGAGGCACCGACGCGGAACGGCAGGTCGGCCTGCGCGGTCACGCGATAGGTGCGCCCGACGATGTTGAAATCGTTGATATAGGTCGAGCCGAAATACGTTTCGACCGCGTCGTTGATCGCCTGGCTCGGCACGCCGAGCATCTCGGCCTTCTCGCGGTCGAGCTCGACGTGCACCTGCGGGCTCGTCGCGGAATAGGACGTATAGACGCCGACCATGCCGGGTGTGCGGTTCGCAGCCGCGACGAGATCCTGTGTCGCCTTCGCGAGCGCGGCGGTGCCGAGCCCGTTGCGGTCTTCGAGCCGCATCGCGAAGCCGCCCGTGCTGCCGAGGCCCTGCACCGGCGGCGGCATCGCCACGACGATCGACGCTTCGGTGATGGTTGCGAGCCGCTTGCGCATCTCGGCGGCAATCGTGTCGATCGTCAGGCCGCGCGCCTTGCGTTCCGGCCAGGGCTGAAACACCGGGAACAGGCCGGCGCTGTTCGCCGAGTTCGTGCCGGTCGCCGCGTTCACGCCGGAGAACACCGGCACACGCGCGACACCGGGGACCGACAGCGCGATGTCCTCGATCTTGCGTGCGACCGCGCTCGTGCGTTCGAGCGTCGCGCCGTCGGGCATCCGCACGAGCACGACGAGGTAGCCGCGATCCTGCGCGGGAATGAAACCCTTCGGGCTCGACACGAGCAGGTAGCCGGTCGCGGCAATCAGCACCACGTACAGCACGCCCATCGCCGGGATGATCCGCACGACCTTCCTGACCAGCCGGCCATATGCATCGGACAGGCGCTGGAACGCGCGGTTGAACGCGTTCGAGAAGCGCCGCGCGATACGCATCGCCGGCGCGAACAGCGCGGCCCTGCGCGATGCCGGCGCGGGCGCATCATGGTCGCCAGCGTGCGCTTTCAGCATCATCGCGGAGAGTGCGGGCGCGAGCGTGACCGACGTGAAGAACGAGATCGCGGTCGACACGGCGATCGTCACGCCGAACTGGCGGAAGAACTGGCCCGAGATGCCCGGAATGAACGAAGTCGGCACGAACACCGCACACAGCACGAGCGTGATCGCGAACAGCGCGCCGCCGACTTCCTTCATCGTCAGCAGCGTCGCATCGCGCGGCCTCGCGCCGGCCGACAGGTGCCGCTCGACGTTCTCGACCACGACGATCGCGTTGTCGACGACGATCCCCACCGCGAGCACGAGGCCGAACAGCGTCAGGTTGTTGATCGAGTAGCCGAGCACGGCCATCGCCGCGAACGTGCCGACGAGCGACACCGGAATCGACAGGATCGGGATGATCGACGGCCGCCAGCCCTGCAGGAACAGCAGCACGACGAACACGACGAGCACGACGGCTTCGTAGATCGTCTTGACGAGTTCGTGGATGCTGTCGCCGATGAACGCGGTCGGGTTGTAGCCGATGTTGTAGACGATGCCCTTCGGGAAATCCTTCGACAGCTCGGCCATCTTCTTCTCGACCGCGTCCATTGTCGCGACCGCATTCGCGCCGGGCTGCTGCAGCACCTGCAGCGCGATCGTCGGGTGGCGCAGCATGTAGCTGTCGGTCGCATACGCGAGCGCGCCGACTTCGACGCGTGCGACATCCTTCAGCCGCACGAGCCGTCCGTCCTTGCCTTGCTTGACGACGATGTCGCTGAAATCCTCGGGGCGCTTGAGCCGCCCTTCGAAGATCAGGTTCGGCTGGAACGCCTGGTTCGTGATCGGCGCCTGCGCGACCACGCCGCCCGCGAGCTGCGTGTTCTGCGAACGCACCGCGGCGATCAGGTCGCCCGGGCTCAGGCCGAACGACGCGACGCGCTCGGGATCGAGCCAGATGCGCATCGAGTATTCGCGCGCGCCGAGCGGATTGATGTCGCCGACGCCTTCGATCCGCTTCAGCACGTCGGCGACGTTGCGGATCGCGTAGTTCGACACGTACAGCGGATCGTAGCGCTGGTCCGGCGAGTACAGGAAGATCGTGCCGAGCTGCGTCGGCGACGACTTGCGCACCGACACGCCGCTGCGCTGCACGGGCTCCGGCAGGCGCGGCGTCGCGAGCGCGACGCGGTTCTGCACGAGCACCTGCGCCTTGTCGACGTCGGTGCCGGGCTTGAACGTCACGGTGATGTTCAGGCTGCCGTCGGACGTCGCCTGGCTGTACATGTACAGCATGTCTTCCACGCCGTTCACTTCCAGTTCGATCGGCGTCGACACCGTTTGCGAGACCGTTTCCGCGGACGCGCCCGGATAGGTTGCCTGGATCACGACGGTTGGCGGCGCGATGTCCGGATACTCGGACACCGCGAGCGAGAAATAGGCCAGCGCACCGGCGATCGTCAGCACGATCGACAGGACGATCGCGAGCACCGGCTGCTGGACGGACAGGCGGCCGAGGTTCATTGGAATTTGCTCCGAGAAACCCCGCCATTGATGGCGGGAAGGAAAGGAGTGCGGTTGACAGGCAGCTTCTTCCACGGGTTAGGATCACCCGCATGATCCTTGTCTACCGCTACCGCGTGAAGTCGCTCAACGGACTGCTCAACAAGCAGAGCCGTGCGGTGAACTACGTCTGGAACTTCTGCAACGACACGCAGAAGCACGCGCTCAAGTGGAGCAAGAAGTGGCCGACCGGATTCGATCTGAACGTGCTGACCACCGGTAGCAGCAAAGAACTCGGCATCCACTCCGGCACGATCAACGCAACGTGCGAGCAATACGCGAAGTCGCGCAGTCGGAACCGTCGGCCCTACCTGCGCTATCGCGGCAGAAAATCGCTTGGCTGGGTGCCACTGAAAGGCCGTGACCTGAAGCGCGAAGGCGATGCGTTTCGCTTCGCCGGCAATACCTTCCGCGTGTTCAACAGCCGACCGCTTCCAGAAGGGAAGATCAAGGACGGAACCAACTTTGCGCAGGATGCACGGGGCAACTGGTTTCTCAACATCGCGATTGAGATGCCCGATGTTCAGGCCCGCCCGATCCGTTCCGGTGTCGGTATCGATCTCGGCCTGAAAGACTTCGCCACACTTTCGACGGGAGAGAAACTGCCAAACGACCAGTTCGGTCGATGCGCGGCCGAAAAGCTGGCCAAAGCGCAGCGAGCGCGAAAGCACAAGCGACATATCGCGAAGTTGCACGCCAAGGTCGCGAATTCCCGTGCCGATTTCCAACACAAGCTCGCGCTCGATCTGGTGCGGCGTTTCGATTACCTCGCGGTCGGCAACGTGTCGGCCGCGAAACTCGCCAGAACCAGGATGGCGAAGAGCGTCTATGACGCATCCTGGTCGTCCTTCCGAAACAAGCTCCGTTACAAGGCGATGGCGCACGGGGCCACGTTTGAGGAAGTCGACGAAAGCGGTTCTACCCAGTCCTGTTCGGCGTGCGGGTCGAAAGACAGCACGACGCGGCCGAAAGGTATCGCGGGACTGAGAATAAGAGAGTGGACCTGTAGTGACTGTGGTGTCGAGCATGATCGAGATACCAACGCTGCTGTGAACATTCTCCGATGCGGACGTGCATCGCCAGGTGTGGGAATCCTCCGCCTTTAGGCGGAGGAGGACGTCAATGCGCGCTCCCGGTCGTGCCGCTGGCCGCGTTGGCCACGGTGGCCGTATTGGCCGTATTGGCCGCATCGATCGCGCGCGGCACGGCCTTGACCTTGTCGCCGGCCTGCACGCGCTGGAAGCCGTCGACGATCACGCGGTCGCCCGCGTTCAGCCCCGCGTCGATTTCGCGCAGGTTGCCGTACAGGCGACCGGGCGTCACCGGGCGGATCGCGACGGCGCCGTTCGCGTCGACGAAGTACAGCACGCGACGCGTCGCATCGGTCGCGACGGCCGCATCCGGCACGAGCAGCGCGTGGTGCGCGACGCGGCTCGACAGATACACGCGGCCGAACTGGCCGGGGCTCAGGCGCCGGTCCGGATTCGCGACGCGCGCACGCTGCCGCAACGTGCCCGTCGAGTCGTCGAGGCGGTTGTCGACGAAATCCATCGTGCCCGTCAGCGACGGCTGCGCATCGCCCGGCAGCGCGATCGCGACCTGTCGCGACGACGCATTGCCGCCGCTTTTCTGCGCTTCGCGGGTGTAGCGCAGGTAGCTTTCCTCATCGACGTCGAAGTAGATGTCGATCGGATCCTGCGACACGATCGTCGTCAGCACGGTCGCGTCGCTGTCGCCGCCTTTCACGAGATTGCCCTCGCTGACGCGCTTGCGGCTGATGCGGCCGGACATCGGCGCGACGATGCGCGTGAACGACAGGTCGAGCTGCGCGCGTTCGACTGCGCCTTGCGCGCTCGTCACCTCGGCCTGCGCGCTTTGCACGGCCTGCCGGCGCTGGTCGTAGAGGCTTTGCGCGATCGTGTCGGTCTTGATCAGGACGCTCGCGCGCTCGAAATCCTGCCGGCTCAGCTTCAGTTGCGACTGCGCGCGTTCGAGCGCGCCTTGCGCGGCCGTCATGGCTGCCTGGTACGGGCGCGGGTCGATGACGAACAGCAGGTCGCCCTTGCGGACGGTCGCGCCGTCCTGGAACGCGACCTTGTCGAGATAGCCGCTCACGCGCGGACGCACGTCGACGGTGTCGACCGCTTCGAAGCGGCCCGTATAGACGTCGACGTCGTTGACGTCGCGCGCGACGGGCGCGCTGACGATCACGCTCGGCGTCGCGGCCGGCGCCTTGTCGTCCGACTGGCAGCCGGACAATGCGAAGAGCGCGGCCAGCGGAACGGCGGCCAGCACGGTCAGCGCGGCCGGTCGCGCGATGCGCTTCAATCCTGGATATCGGTTCATACGTGTGTGCGAAATATCGAGTGAGGCGCGTGGCGCCGGATGGTGCGCAGTATCGTGCGCGGCGCGCGGCGGATAAACGGATGAAGCGGCATAAGAACTTGTACTGCGCAGTCACGAATCGCCGTGTGCGGTGACGGCGTGCGAGCCGGTTTCGCGGAACAGCGCGAAGGAGGGGACATGCAGCGACGACGCGCGGCCCGAATGCCTGTTCAGGCGATTCGGGCCGGCCATGCGGAGGGGCGGGACGAGCGTGTGCGCGTGTCGAGAGGCGTGCTCCCTGGCGCGTCGACGCGACTCAATGACCGCGATAGATCGAGTCGCGGGCGTTGATCATCATCGCGCGGCCGGATTCGACGTTCGTGCGGCCCGCGCTGCCGTAACCGGTGGTGTCGGCGGCCGGTGCGGCGTTCGGTGCTGCCTGTGCGACGGCGTTGTCACGCACACGCTTTTCGGCGGCGAGGATCGCTTCCGGATAGTGGTTGTGGTCCAGGGCCGGGGTGTAGCCGACGGCCGCCAGGCGGGCCATTTCGGCCTTCACTTCGGCACGGGTCAGTTGATGGTCGGCCTGCTGCGCGAACGACAGCGCCGGGGCGGAAAGGATCAGTGCGGCAAGCGTGGAAGAGATCAGCGTTTTCATCGTGGGTACCTATCAGGTTGAGTGAACCGCAACCACGTGATGTCGTTGCGAGTGCAGCCAATATAGGTATCGCGCCGCCCGGGAAAAACGGCTGCCGGGCCAAATAATTTTTGATCTGGAATCACGAATCGGGCATGGATTTGGTCAGCAGCCTTGCTGGCCGGGCGTTCCACCCGAACCGGGTGCCGGGGCCGCCGATCGAAACAGGCATCAAACGGGCCGGTTAGACCTCGTGGGACTCAAGTTTGTCGAATTCCGTCTTGGACAGACTTAACCCGCCTGCCTAGACTGAACTCGCTTTCCCTCACTCCCTGGAGAAAATCATGAGTCTCAAAGACAAGCTGCCCGGTAACAAGATCCTTGGTTTCGGTACGGCCCCGCTCGGCAACATGTTCCGCAACATCCCCGACGCGGAAGCCGCGGCCACCGTCGAAGCGGCATGGCAACACGGTATCCGTTATTTCGATTCGGCCCCGTTCTACGGCGCCGGCCTCGCGGAAATCCGCCTCGGCGACGCGCTGGCGAACCACCCACGTGACGAATACGTGCTGAGCACGAAGGTCGGCCGCGTGATCCTCGACGAAATCGAAGACGTGTCGGCGCGCGATCTCGGCGAAAAGGGCGGCCTGTTCGAACACGGCCGGCCGAACCGCATCGTCAACGACTACACGGCCGACGCGACGCTGCGTTCGATCGAGGACAGCCTGAAGCGCCTGCGCACCGACCGCCTCGACATCGTCTGGGTGCACGACATCGCCCAGGACTTCTACGGCGACGAATGGCTCGCGCAATTCGAAGTGGCGCGCAAGGGCGCATTCCGCGTGCTGAGCAAGCTGCGCGAAGAAGGCGTGATCAAGGCCTGGGGCCTCGGCGTGAACCGCGTGGAGCCGGTCGAACTGGTGCTCGACCTTGCCGAACCGCAACCGGACGGCATGCTGCTGGCCGGCCGCTACACGCTGCTCGATCACGAGCGCGCGCTGCAACGCGTGATGCCGGCGGCGGCCGCGCAGAACGTCGGGATCGTCGTCGGCGGCCCGTACAGCTCGGGCGTGCTCGCAGGCGGCACGCACTTCGAATACCAGAAGGCTTCGCCGGAAATCCTCGCGAAGGTCGAGCGGATCAAGGCGATCGCCACGCGCTACAACGTGCCGATCAAGGCCGCCGCGCTGCAGTTCTCGATGTCGCATCCGGCCACCGTCGCGGTGATTCCGGGCGCGAGCCGTCCGGAGCGGATCGCGGAAGACCAGGCTGCGCTGAACGTGGTGATTCCGGCCGACTTCTGGCGTGAAATGCGTGAACAAGGTCTGATTGCGGCCAATGCGCCGCTGCCGACCGATCGTTAATCCTCAAAGGTGATGACATGGCACAGGCAAATGCAAGCATCGAACTCCCGGCTTCGGCCGAGACCGTCTGGCAACTGATCGGCGGCTTCGGGTCGCTGCCCGACTGGCTGTCGTACATTCCGGCCAGCGAGCTGAGCGAAGGCGGGCGCGTACGGCGTCTCGCGAACCCGGCCGGCGAGGCGATCGTCGAGCGGCTGGTCGCGTTCGACGAAGCGGCGCGCAGCTACACGTACGCGATCCTCGAAGCACCGTTCCCGGTCGTGAACTATCGCTCCACGCTGCGCGTGCGCGAAAACGGCCCGAACGCGTCGACCGTCGAGTGGTCGGGCACGTTCACGCCGCACGGCGCGACCGACGACGACACCGTCAAGCTGTTCCGCGGGATCTACGAAGACGGCCTCGCGGAACTCGCGAAGCGGTTCGCGGCGGCCTGACGGCGGCGCATCGCAGCGTGCGAGCAGGAGCCTGGCGATATCGGGCTCCGTCGGCGCCTTCGCCGGGGTTGACGCCCACGGCGAAGGCGTTGGCATGTTTGCCTGGCTTACTCCATCGAGTCCGGCGCGCCGCCGCCGTCGACATGCAGTTCGTCGATCAGCAGGCGCGCGCCGGGCGAGATCGGCGCGCCCTTGCGCGTGACGAGCTCGTAAGGCTCGCTGCGCGAACCGATCTTGAGCGGCAGGATGCGCGTCATGCCGTGCCGCGCGAAGAATTCGGCGACATCGATCGACACGAGCGCGACGAACGACGGATTGCCCTGCAGCAGCGCGAGCGTCGCGAACGCCGACGTCGTTTCGAGCAGATGGGGCGGAAAGCGGATGTCGGCTTCGAGGAATTCGCGCTCGAGCAGCAGCCGCATCGGCATGTTCGCGCGATACACGACCCACCGGTACTCGGCGAGATCGCGCAGTGCGAGCGTCTTCGCGCTCTTCAGCGGATGGCGCACGTTCGCGACCACCGCGAGCGTCTCGTCCTGCAGCTTCACGCTGTCGTAGAGCTGCGGTGTGCGGCTGATCGTCGTGCGGCAGATCGCGAGGTCGAGCCGGCCCGCGTCGATCTCGCTCAGCAGCGCCTCGCTGGTGTCCTCGACGATCTCGACGGACATCTCCGGATGGCGCGCGACGAGCGTCGAGATCGCGTCGGTCAGCCGCGGCACCGCGCCCATGATCACGCCGACGCTCACGCGCCCGCCGTGCCCGCGCAGGATGCCGACGATTTCCTCGCGCAGGTGCGCGAGGTCGGTATGAATCAGCCGCGCATAGCGGATCACGCAATCGCCGACTTCGGTCGGCTCGAGCCCGCGATTGGTGCGGTTGAACAGCGGCGTGCCGAAGGTCGTCTCGATCTCCTGCAGCGCCTTGCTCGCGCCCGGCTGCGTGAGTGCGACCTGCTGCGCGGCCTTCAGCAGCGAGCCCTGGTCGGCAAGCGCGATCAGCAGGCGCAGCTGCTTCAGGTGGAGGCGGGAAATGATCGAGTGAAGCGGCGGCGTCATGGGTGTGACAAAAAGTTATACCGGTATCACATCCTGTCAATTGCCGCGACGGGCGCGTCTCTTTATGCTGGCGCGTCGAGCCTTGTTTTAAGTATGTTCTTCGGATGTGCGGACCGATGGGTCGCGAGGGCGCGGCGGAACGGGTCGCACGCACTATAACTTTAACTTATTGCCGTGTCGATTGCGGTCACACCGGAACGACACGCGCTGGATGCCTGGAGCGAAGCAGAAATGGATCTGAACATCGAAGGCCGTTGGGCGCTGGTCTGCGCGGCCAGCAAGGGGCTGGGCAAGGGCTGCGCGCAGGCGCTCGTCGCCGAGGGCGTGAACGTCGTGATCACCGCGCGCGGCAGCGACGCACTCGAGGCGACCGCGCGCGAACTGCGCGAGCTCAATCCGGGCGTCACGGTGGTGGCGGTCGCCGGCGACATCACGACGAGCGCGGGCCGCGCGGCGGCACTCGCGGCCGCGCCGCGCATCGACATCCTCGTGAACAACGCCGGCGGCCCGCCGCCGGGCGACTTCCGCGAGTGGACGCGCGACGACTGGATCGCCGCGCTCGACGCGAACATGCTGACGGCCATCGAGCTGATCAAGGCGACCGTCGACGGGATGACCGAGCGTGGCTTCGGGCGCATCGTCAACATCACGTCGAGCGCGGTGAAGGCGCCGATCGACGTGCTCGGGCTGTCGAACGGCGCACGCACGGGCCTGACCGGCTTCGTCGCGGGCATCGCGCGGCAGAAGCGCATCGCGGCACGCAACGTGACGATCAACAACCTGTTGCCGGGGCTGTTCGATACCGACCGCCTGAAGAAGGCGACCGAAGCGTCGGCGCAGGCGGAAGGGACGGACTACGAAGCGACGCGTGAAGCGAAGCGCCGGAACGTGCCGGCCGGGCGTTTCGGTACGGCCGGCGAATTCGGTGCGGTGTGCGCATTCCTGTGCAGCGCGCACGCCGGCTATCTGACGGGGCAGAACGTGCTGCTGGACGGCGGCGCGTATCCGGGCACGTTCTGATTTCCGGCGCGGCTGCAGTCGAATGCCCGGGGCGCATGACGCGCGCCGGGCATTGCTTCATGCGCGTTACTTGATCACGAGCGGATTGACCGGCGCACCGGTGCCGCCCACGATCTTCAGCGGCGCAGCCGTGTACAGGAACTGCCACTGGCCGTCGCGCGCGCAATCTTCCGCGAGCGCGTCGAGCAGCACGACTTCGGTGAACACGACGCCGAGGTTGCGCATCAGCGCGTTGTGCAGCGGGATCATCACGCCCGATGCAGGGTCGACCGTGACCTCGTTGCCCATCGTATCGGTGACGAGGTTCGGAATCTCCATCTCGCGGAACCACTCGACGAGTTCGCGGCTGAACGTGAGCCCCGGCTCGATGTAGTCGCGATAGAACTCGGCCTCGTCACGCTCGTAGAACGACCCGATCCAGCCGGTGCGGATCAGCAGGATGTCGCGCGGCTCGATCGTCACGTTCTGCGCGCGCGCCGCTTCGATCAGGTCGTGGTGATCGAATGTCTCGCCCTTGTCGAGCACGCGCTTGTTGCGATGGCGCGCGATGTCGATCAGCACTGCGCGGCCGACGATGCCGCGCTCGGCGATCGGCAGGATGCTCGCGCGATCGAGGCCGCCGACCGTGCTCAGCGCGTCATAGCCGTTCCACAGCGTATCGTCGTACCACACGTGCCCGAGTGCGTCGCATTGCGTCGAGCCCTGCACGTGCATGAAGATCACGTCGTCCGCGTATTCGACGTTGCCGTCGAAATGCGCCTTGCCCGCGAGAAAGTGGCCCTTGTCGAGCACGTTCATCCGCATCGACGGGCGTCGCCCCGGAAACAACGGCTCGCCCTTCGCGTGGCCGATATCCACCTGCAGCGTGAAGGTGCGGCCCTGGCGCACGGCGCCGATGCCGCGCATCACCTGTTCGGCCTGCAGATAGTTCAGCGCGCCGACTTCATCGTCAGGCCCCCACTTGCCCCAGTTGGTCGGCAGGCCCTCGAGCAGGCGCTTGACGTCCGGGCCGTCGGCCGGTTTCTGCACACACATGTTCGTCTCCATCGTTATGGTCGACGCGAACCCCGGTGGTTTGACGCGCGGGCATTCGAGTCGGACGCGCGCGCCCGGTGTGGCGCGACGCAGGGCCAGTATGAAGATCGCGCCGCGCATCCGGTATTGAGAGCGACTCATAGCGCTATGAAAAGCTGTCATGCGCGAAGTATTGACGCAGGCCGGGCGGTTTTGAAACCATCGTGGTCATTCGTGTCGACGTCGCATTCGTGTCGTCGCCAACGCATTCATACGCATGCCGGAATATCGCGTGCGCAGTCGATTGACCCACACAGGAAACGGAAATGAACATCGCAGGCAACTTGCTGATCGGTCAGCACGCACGGCGCGGCACCAACGGCGTCACGTACGCGATCGACGCGGCGAGCGGCGAACGCATGGAACCGGCCTTCGGCGGCGCGACCGTCGTCGATCTCGACGAAGCGTGCGCGCTGGCCTGGGCGGCCTTCGACGCGTATCGCGAGACGTCGCCGGAAGCGCGCGCGCAGTTTCTCGAAGCGATCGCGGCCAACATCCTCGCGCTCGGCGATGCACTCGTCGAGCGCTGCGTCGCCGAATCGGGCCTGCCGCGGGCGCGCGTCGAAGGCGAGCGCGGCCGCACGGTCGGCCAGTTACGGATGTTTGCCGGCGTGGTGCGCGCGGGCGACTACCTCGAGGTGCGCATCGATCCGGCGCAGCCGGAACGTCTGCCGGCGCCGCGTCCCGACCTGCGTCTGCGCCATATCGGCATCGGCCCGGTCGCGGTATTCGGCGCGAGCAATTTCCCGCTCGCGTTCTCGGTCGCGGGCGGCGATACCGCATCGGCGCTGGCGGCCGGCTGCCCGGTGATCGTGAAGGCGCACTCCGCGCACCCCGGCACGTCGGAACTCGTCGGGATGGCCGTGCAGCAGGCCGTGAAGGATTGCGGGATGCCGGAGGGCACGTTCTCGCTGCTGTTCGGCAGCGGCCGCGAAATCGGCCAGGGGCTCGTGCGCGACCGCCGCGTCAAGGCGGTCGGCTTCACCGGCTCGCGCCACGCGGGCACGGATCTGATCGCGATCGCGAACGCGCGGCCCGAACCGATCCCCGTCTATGCGGAGATGAGCAGCATCAATCCGGTGCTGCTGTTCCCGCATGCGCTGGCCCAGCGCGGCGATGCGATCGCGCAGGCGTTCGTGCAGTCGCTGACGCTCGGCGCCGGGCAGTTCTGCACGAACCCGGGGCTGATCTTCGCAGTGGACGGGCCGGCGCTCGATCGCTTCATCGCGGCGGCCGCGGAGCGGCTCGCGCAGGCGCCGGCCGCGACGATGCTCACGCCCGGCATTCACCAGGCGTTCGAGCGCGCGGTCGCCGCGTTCGCGCAGCATCCGCAGGTGCAGACCGTCGCACGCGCGAATGCGCCGACCGGCGCGAACCAGGGGCAGGGTGCACTGTTTTCGACGAGCGCCGATGCGTTCCGTGAAACGAAGGCGCTGCACGAGGAGATTTTCGGTGCGGCGTCGCTGATCGTCCGCTGTCCGGACCTGAAGACGATGCACGCGCTGATCGAGTCGCTGGAGGGGCAGCTGACGACGGCGATCCAGATCGACGAAGCCGATTATGCGGACGTGCGGACGTTCATGCCGGCGCTGGAGCGGCGCGCGGGCCGCGTGCTGGTCAACGGCTTCGGTACTGGCGTCGAAGTCGCGCATGCGATGGTGCACGGCGGTCCGTATCCGTCGACGGCGGACGGCCGTTCGACGTCGGTCGGCAGTCTCGCGATCCGCCGTTTCCTGCGCCCGGTCAGCTATCAGGACATGCCGGATGCGCTGCTGCCCGAAGCGCTGCGTACGAGCAATCCGTGGGCGCTCAACCGCCTGCTCGACGGGACGGTGACGCTCGCGAAGTAACAAGCGAGCGTCATGCAAGCGGGGCGCCAGGCGCCCCGCATTTCAAGGGCTTACTTGCCGACCGCCGCGACGACCTCCTCGCCGGTCAGGATCTCGCGGAAGATGCCGACCAGCGGCCGCAGGTTGACCTTGTGCCACGCGGCCCACAGCGGCGTGCGGTAGCTGAACCACGGCAGTTCGCGCAGCACGACGCCTTCCGGCACCTGGTGCCGCAGGCTCTGCTGGATCATCGTCACGCCGAGCCCGGCGGCAACGAGGCCGAGCGCCGCGAGCGGCTCGGACGCTTCCACCGGAATGTTCGGCGAGAAACCTGCCTTCGCGCAGGCCGCGACGAACGCGCCGTGACGCGGCGCGCTTTCCTGCTGCGTGACGCCGATCCATGCCTGTGCGGCGAGATCGTCGGCGACGAGCGTCTTCTTCTTCGCGAGCGGGTGCCCGTCGGGCATCGCGAGCAGCATCGGATCGTTCAGCACCATCATCGAATCGAGTTCCGGATCGTCCGGCGCGGGCGGCTCGGTGACGAGTGCAATGTCGAGGCTGCGCTCGCGCAAGCCTTCGAGCTGCGCGGCGGATTGATAGTTGTACAGTGCGATGTGCACGGACGAGCGCTCGGCGCGCAGCGTCTTCAGCGCGCGCGGCAGCACGCCCGAGTGCGTGGCCGTTTCGAGGTAGCCGATGCACAGGCCGCCTTCGTCGCCGCGGCCAAGCCGGCGCGCGAGCGATTCGAGCCGGTTCGCATGGCGCAGGAAGGCGTGCGTTTCGCTGAGGAACGTGCGCCCGTCACGCGTCAGACGAATGCGCTGTTGGCTGCGTTCGAACAGCGTCAGGCCGAGCTTTTCCTCGAGTTGCGCGATCTGGCGGCTGAGCGGCGATTGCGAGATGTGCAGGCGTTCGGCCGCGCGGCCGACGTGTTCCTCTTCCGCAACCGCGATGAAATACTGAAGCTGGCGGATGTCGAGCATATAAGACCTTACGAGACTCAAGTTTGACGAATTATGTCTTGGACAGACTTATTCGTGCAACCTAGACTGGGTTCACTTTCCTGTCAAACCCGGAGAAACACATGAGTCTCAAAGACACGCTGCCGGCCGACAACCGGCTCGGTTTCGGCGCGGCGCCGCTCGGCAACATGTTCCGCGACATTCCCCATGAAGAAGCGATCGCGACGGTCGAAGCCGCGTGGGCGCGCGGCATCCGCTACTTCGACACCGCGCCGTCGTACGGCGCGGGCCTGGCCGAATCGCGCCTCGGCGACGCGCTCGCCGGCCATCGCCGCGACGACTACTTCATCAGCACGAAGGTCGGCCGGATCGTGCTCGACGAGATGGAAGACGCGAAGACACGCGACTATGGCGAAAAGAGCGGCATCTTCGCGCACGGCCGTGCGAACCGGCTGGTGAGCGACTACTCGGCCGACGCGACGCTGCGCTCGATCGAGGACAGCCTGAAGCGCCTGCGCACCGATCGTCTCGACATCGTCTGGGTGCACGACATCGCGCAGGACATCTACGGCGACGAATGGCTCGCGCAGTTCGAGGTTGCGCGCAAGGGCGCGTTCCGCGTGTTGAGCAAGCTGCGCGAAGAAGGCGTGATCGGCGCATGGGGCCTTGGCGTGAACCGCGTCGAGCCGATCGAGCTGGTGCTCGACCTCGCCGAACCGCAACCGGACGGCATGCTGCTGGCCGGCCGCTATACGCTGCTCGATCACGAGCGCGCGCTGCAACGCGTGATGCCGGCCGCTGCGGCACGCAACGTCGGGATCGTCGTCGGCGGCCCGTACAGCTCGGGCGTGCTCGTTGGCGGCGCACACTTCGAATATCAGAAGGCGCCGCCCGAGATCGTCGCGAAGGTCGAGCGCATCCGCGCGATCGCGGTGCGCTACGACGTGCCGGTCAAGGCCGCCGCGCTGCAGTTCGTGCTCGCGCATCCGGCGACGGCCGCGGTGATTCCGGGCGCGAGCCGTCCGGAACGGATCGCGGAAGATTCGGCGGCATTGACGTTCGATATTCCGGCCGATTTCTGGCGCGAGATGCGCGAGCAGCGGCTCGTCGCGGCCGATGCGCCGTTGCCGATCGATCGTTGAGCGGCTGAACGCGGGGTGCACACCGCTGCCGATGTGACGAGGCCCGCTTGCGCGGGCCTCGTCGTTTCGGTGAAGGGGAAGAGCGATCGCGTGGCGGTCAGCCGTGTGCGCGCGGCCGGTAGTCGATCATGCTGGAGAACACCGCGATCAGCACGGCCATCACGACGAAGAACAGCAGCGCGAGGAAGTACGAGCCCGACCACTGCACGATCAGACCGATCAGGATCGGCACCACGACGCCGACCATGCTGCCGCAGAAGTTCATCGTGCCGCCGAGCACGCCGGCGCGCTCGGGGCCGCCGACGATCGCCGGCAGGCTCCAGTACATCCCGCAGAAACGGATGAAGAACATCGCGATGCTCAGCAGCAGCACGACCGCATTCGCGTTCGCGATATAGGCCGCCGCGAGGATGCACGCGGCCGCGATCAGCGACGAACCGCTGAACATCGTGCGCATCACGAGGTTCGGCGACGCGCCCGATGCTTTCCAGCGATCGCCGATGGTGCCGCCGATCAGTTCGCCGACGAAGCCCGACATGAAGATGATGAAGGTCGCGCCGCCCGTCGTCGCGATGTTGAAGCCGTAGGTCTTGTGCAGGTAGCTCGGCATCCACGTGAGCAGCCCGTAGAACACCGCGAGGATGCAGCTGTAGCCGGCGAACATCGCGAGCACCGAACGGTCCTTCACGAGTTCGCGCAGCGGCACGCGTTCGGCCGAGGCTTTCGCCGGCGGATTCGCGCGCGTGATGTGCTCGAGCTCCGCCGCGTTGACGCCCGGATGCTCGGACGGATGGTTGCGGATATAGCGCCACACGAGCACGCCCACCAGCATCGTGCCGACACCCGCGATCACGAACGCGATGCGCCACGACCCGAACCACGCGATCAGCCCCGAGATCAGGATCGCGCCGAGCGCGCTGCCGAGCGGCGCGCCGCCGTCGACGAGCACCGCGCCGCGGCCGCGTTCATGCGGCGTCAGCCACGAACCGATCAGCTTCGCGCCGGCCGGGAACACCGGCGATTCGGAGAAGCCGAGGCCCATGCGCGTCAGCATCAGCAGGAACCAGCTGTGCGATGCCGCGCCGAGCGCCTGGAACGCGCCCCATGCGAGCGTCGCGGTCGCGATGATGCCGCGCGTGTGATAGCGGTCGAGCATCACGCCGACCGGAATCTGCATCAGCGCATACGACCAGAAAAACGCGCTCAGCATCAGGCCTTCGAGCGCCGGCGACATGTTGAATTCCGGCGCGATCAGCGGCATCGCGACCGACAGCGACGCGCGGTCGATGTAGTTGATCGCGACCAGCAGCAGCATGATCAGGAAGATGCGCCAGCGGACGCTGGTCGGTCGCGCGGTCGCATCGAGCGAAGCCGGCGATGCCGGGACGGCAGGGGAATTCGAGGGGGGCATGGGTGTCTCCGTCGTTATGGTTGCGGGGGGCGATGGCATCGTCCCGTGCAGCGACTGTAGGGGCACGGTCGCGTCTTGCCTAATGACGCTTCGTGATCGCGTGATAACCAAACGGTGCGACGCGCAGGGGGAATAAGCAGGCGTTATCGGGCGATCCGGTTTTTTCATTACCGGCGGCGCACGGCCGCTTGTAGTGTTTGGTGCGGAGACTTCACACGGAGAAAGCACCATGAGCCCATTCCAATACTTCTTTCCCACCACGCTGAAATTCGGCAACGGCCTCGCGCGCCAGGCCGGCGAACTGCTGAAGCCGCTGTTCAGCGGCAAGCTGCTGGTCGTGACCGACGAAGGTCTGATCAAGAGCGGCGTGCTCGAAGGGTTCTTCGCGTCGCTGCGCGACGCGGACGTCGCGTACGAGATCTTCTCGGGCGTCGAGGCGAACCCGAGCACGGCCGTGCTCGACAGCGCGCTGACGTTCCTGAAGTAGCACCGTTGCACCGCCGTGATCGGCGTCGGCGGCGGCAGCAGCATCGACACCGCGAAGGGCGTGGCCGCGATGGCGACCAACGGCGGCACGATCCTCGACTACGAGGGCTACAACAAGATTCCGGTCGAGCCGCTGCCGATCTTCGCGATCCCGACCACGTCGGGCACCGGCAGCGAATGCACGGCATCGACGGTGTTCACGAACAAGGAAACGCTGTTCAAGACCGTGATCGTGAGTCACAAGATTTTCCCGAAGCTCGCGATCCTCGATGCGGAACTCACGCTGAAGCTGCCCGCGCCGATCACCGCGGCCACCGGCATGGACGCACTGACCCATGCGATCGAGTCGTACGTGTCGAAGCAGGCGAACCCCGTGAGCCAGTCGCTCGCGCTCGGCGCGATCCGCTTGATCGGGCGCAGCCTGCGCGCCGCGTTCTACGTCGGCTCCGATCTCGCGGCGCGTGAAGACATGCTGCTCGGCTCGTTCCTCGCCGGCGTCGCGTTCTCGCAGTCGAAGCTCGGCAACGTGCACGCGATCTCGCACACGATGGGCGGCGTGTTCAACATCGCGCACGGCATCGCGAACGCGGCGCTCTTGCCGTACGTGATCGACTTCAACCGTCCGGCATGCCCGGCGCTGTACCGCGACATCGCGGAAGCGCTTGGCGGAGACGTGACGGGCCTCGATGCGGAAACGGCCGCACGCGGGCTGGTCGAGCAGATCGTCGAACTGAATCGCGCACTGGCGATCCCGTCGAACATCCGCGAACTCGGCGTCGATCTCGCGCAGCTGCCGCAGATGATCGCCGACTCGATGCGCAGCGGCAACGTGCTCGTCAATCCGCGCCTGACCACCGCGCGCGACGTCGAGGCGATCATCCGCGCCGCGTACGCCGGCGAGATCTGAGCGCGCGGCCCCCGCCATTCCCCGAATTCCCCGATTCGATTCAACCAGGAGCAGTCATGTATTACGAAATGCGGACCTACACGGTCCAGATCGGCAAGATGAACGAGTACCTGCGGCACTTCGAGAAGGAAGGCCTGCCGGTGATTTCCCGCTATGCGACGCTGGTCGGCTGGTGGTACACGGAAATCGGCGAGCTGAACCAGGTCGTCCATATCTGGGCATACGAAAGCCTCGACGATCGCATCAAGCGACGTACCGCGCTGTACGAAGATCCGGACTGGCTCGAGAAGTTCGTGCCGAAGGCGTTCCCGATGCTCGAGAAGATGGAATCGAAGCTGCTGCGTCCGGCAGCGTTCTCGCCGATCAAGTAAGCGAGTGATCCTGTAGCGTCTCGACGAGCATGCGCGCACCTGGCGTCAGGTGCGCGAAGGTGCGGGCCACCACGCCGAACGGCTCGTCGAGCGCGGCGATCGCGACCGGCAGGCATGTAACGAGGCCGAAGCGTTCGCCGAACTCGGCGACTTCGCGCGGAATCACCGCGACGAGTTCCGGGTTGGCCTGCAACAGCGTCAACGTCGCGAAGGTCGACGCCGTTTCGATCGGATAGCGCGGCACCTCGATGCCGGCATCCGCGAGTGCGCGTTCGAGCGCGAGCCGCATCGGCGTGTTGACCGGATACGCGACCCATTCCGCGTCGGCGAGATCGCGCAGCGTCAGCGCGTCGCGTGCGGCCAGCGCATGCGTGCGGGCGGTCACGACCGCGAGCGGTTCGGCCTTGAGCGGCACGTAGTCGTACGCTTCCGGGCGGCGGCTGTTGCCGTTGCGGCAGATCGCGAGATCGATGCGGCCGTCGTCGATCAGCGCGAGCAGGCTCGCGCTGGTGCCTTCGACGAGCTCGACCGACAGGTGCGGCTGGCGGCGGCGCAGGTCGGTGAGCGCGCGCGTCAGCAGCGGCACCGCGCCCATGATCACGCCGACGGCCAGATGGCCGCCATGCCCCTGCGTGATCGCAAGCACTTCGGTATGCAGGTGTTCGAGGTCGCTGTAGATGAGGCGCGCATAGCGCGTGACGCAGCGGCCGAGGTCGTTGGCGACGAGGCCTTTCGGTTGCCGCTCGAACAGCGGCATGCCGAGGATGTCTTCGATTTCGCGCAGCACCTTGGTGGCGCCGGGTTGCGAGATCGCGATTTCTTCGGCGGCCTTGTGCAGCGAACCGTGGTTTTCGAGCGCGATCAGCAGTTTCAGCTGCTTGAGGCGAAGACGCGATGCGATGTTCGCGAGAGAGGGAACGGCCAGCGGCTTCATGACAACGACCAAACCGAAAGCGCGCATTATAGCCCGTCCGGTTCTCGAATGATCCTGAGGATCGCTAAGGCAACGCGGGCCTTCCGGCTGTCGGACGCCCCGCATTCGCCGTCCATTCCCGTACATGTCGAAATCGAAATACTTCGACTGGCTCGTGTTGTCGGTGCCGTCGCCGCGGATCTGCGCGATCGCGCGATTGAGTGTGTCGCGCAGGTCGCCGTCGGCCTTGCGCACGCCGGCCGCATCGCCGTTGCCCATGACCTTCGGGTCGTACACCACGCCGCCCGCGAACGAGAAGCCCTTGCCGCGCGGCGTCGACAGGAACCCGAGCGGGCTTTGCACCGCATCCATCGGCACGCCCGGTGACGAGGTCCGCATACGCCTGGTCGTCGCTCGGATGCGGGGGAAGGGGGCCGAGTGATTCGGCGGGGAGGGGGGCCTGTAACGACCGCGCCGGGTGCCATCGGGCACCGCGGCGCGCGGTCGGTCAAGCGACTGCCGTGTCGGTTGCTTTCACTGCTGCGGGGGCGGTAGCCGCCGCACCCGCCAGCCGCCGATAGCGCGCGAGCGCCCACAGCGGGAAGTACGCGGTATAGCCGTGATACTTCAGGTAGAAGATGCGCGGGAAGCCGGGCGCGTTGTGCGAACGATGCCACCAGAAGCCGTCTTCCTGCTGTACGGACTGCAGATACGCGATGCCGCGCTTCACCGAGTCGGATTCGCCATCGCCGAACGCCATCTGGGCGAGCAGCGCCCAAGCGGTGAAATTCGACGTGCTTTCGCCACCATTGGTGCCGCCCAGCTTCGGGTCGATATAGCTGTCGTTCGTCTCGCCCCAGCCGCCGTCCGCATGCTGTCGCGAGCGCAACCACTCGATCGCGCGGGCGATATACGGCTGCGACTTGTCCTCGCCGGCGAGCGCGAGGCCGGCCAGCACGCTCCACGTGCCGTAGATGTAGTTCGTGCCCCAGCGGCCCCACCAACTGCCGTCGGGCTGCTGCGTGCGCTTCACGTAGTCGATGCAGCGCGCGAGCGACGCGCGTTCTTCCGCGCGTTTCGTCACGCCGAAACACAGCAGCACGCGGCCCGACACGTCCTCGGTCGGCGGATCGAGCAGCGCGCCGTGATCGGCGAACGGGATCGCGTTCAGGTACAGGCGGTCGCAGTCGGCATCGAACGCCGCGAAGCCGCCGTTGCGCGATTGCAGCCCGCGCATCCAGTCGAGTGCGCGTGCGACGCGCGGTGCATACGGGTGCGTGCCGTCCGCGTTGCGATGCGTGCGGCCGCGGCGATCGAGCATCGCGGTGACGACCGCGGTGTCGTCGATGTCGGGGTAGTACGGGTTCGCGTACTGGAACGCCCACCCGCCCGGTTCGACGTCGGCCGGCGCGTTCTCGATCCAGTCGCCGCGCAGGTCGTTCACCTGGCGCACGGCCAGCCAGTCGTATGCACGTGCGATGCGCTCATCGAGTTCGCGCTGTGCGCCGGCCGCGTCGCCGGTTTCCGGTGCCGCGACGCCGCGCGCCTGCTCGAGCGCCATCGTGCTCCACGCGGTATCCCATACCGGCGACAGGCACGGCTGGCAGTACATGCTGCCGTCCGGCCGCGTGACCAGCAGCTTTTCCAGCGCATTCTCGCAATCGCGCCGCAGCGGATGATCGTCCGGGTAGCCGAGCACCTGCATCATCTGGTAGCTGTACACGATCGGCGGGAAGATGCCGCCGAGCCCGTCCTCGCCGTTCATGCGTTCCGCGCACCACGCTTCCGCATGACGGATCGCGCGCTGCCGCAGGCCCTTCGGCATCAGCGGCTCGATATGGCGCACCGTGCGGTCGAGCGCGAGGAACAGCTTGCGCATGCCGCGGGCGGGGGGGAAGTACTCGCGCTCTTCGTCCGGCGGCGTGACGAACAGCTCGCGGATCGAGATGTTGCGTGGATTGCGTGCGCGTGCCTTCAGCGAACACAGCACGAGCAGCGGCACCATCGTCGTGCGCGCCCAGTACGCGACCTTGTACATCGAGATCGGCACCCACTTCGGGAACAGCACGAACTCGACCGGCATGAACGGCGTCGCGCGCCACGGCACCTGGCCGAAGGTCGCGAGCAGGATGCGCGTGAACACGTTCGCGCGCGCTGCGCCGCCGAGCGTCAGGATCGCGTCGCGCGCGCGGATCATGTGCGGCGCGTGTTCGCTGTCGCCGGCCGCCTTCAGCGCGAAGTACGCCTTCACGCTGCACGACACGTCCGGATCGCCGTCGACGTACAGCGCCCAGCCGCCGTGCGTGTCGAGCCGCTGGTTCGCGCGCAGGTAGCGCGCCATCTTCTCCTGGCGCAGATCGTCGATCTTGTCCATGAAATGCATCATCAGGATGTATTCCGCGGTGATCGTCGCGTCGGATTCGAGTTCGAAACACCAGCTGCCGTCGGGTTGCTGGAGACGCACGAGGGCGTCGCGTCCACGGGCGATGGCGGTGTCGAGCGCGGACCAGGGGGAAGGGGCGGGTTTATTCATGCGGCGGATCATACCATCCAGCTGGAATGTTTATATGGAGACGCCCGGGTGCTACCATCCGCATCATGAAAAAACGCCTCGAACCCGCGCCGCACGACGTGTCCGCGCCCGTCGAACCGGCTGGAAAGGCCGGCGCACGGGCATCTGCCGTATCATCGGCGTCGGCTGCCGCCGGCGTCGGCGTGCGGCGAAAAAAAGCGCCGGACCAGGTGCGCGCGCAGTTGCTGGCGGCCGCATCGGAAATCGCGACCCATCACGGCGTGGCCGCGTTGACGCTCGATGCGGTGGCCGAGCGTGCCGGCGTGACGAAAGGCGCGCTGCAGTATCACTTCGCGAACAAGCAGGGGCTGCTGGATGCGCTGTTCGGTCAGGCGACCGAGCGGTTCGCCGCGCACATGGCCGCGCGGGTGGCGTCGGATGCCGGCGGCGCCGGTGCGGCGGCGCGGGCCTACATGCACGCGGTGCTCGACGAGTCGCATCCGGCCGCGAGTACCGATGTGCTACGCGTGCTGGTCGCGTCGATGATTACCGACCAGGACACGCGCGAGCGATGGTCGGTGCCGATGCGGGAATGGACGCGCCCCGATCCCGTGCCGCTCGAGCAGGCCGCGACGCTGATGATCTGCCGGCTCGCCGCCGACGGGCTGTGGATTTCGCAATTGCTCGACAGCATCGAGGTATCGGCCGACTTGCGCGCGGAGATCGGCCGGCAACTCGATGCGATGAGCCGTGGCGTGTTTCCGAAGGGGCGCGACGGGGCCGCGTGACGCATGCGTCGTGGCGCCTGGCCGGCCTGGCGCCACGATCCGGCGGCGATCTCAGAACTGCGCCTGCAGCTTGACCTCCCTGGCATCGCGCCAGACCGTCAGCGGCACCACTGTGCCCTTGGGTGTCGCAAGCACGGCGTCTCTCAGGTCGTCCATCTGCTTCAGCGGGCGATCGCCGAACCGCAGGAGCACATCGTAATTCTTCAGGCCGGCGCGATCGGCGACCGTGGCGGGCAGCACAGCGAGGATCTGCAGTGCGCTGCCGGGGAGTTTCAGCCCCGTCTGCTCCTGTTCGCTCAATTCGACAAAATGCACGCCGAAGACCGACGGACGGTTCAACATCGCCTCCGGCACCAGCCGGCGGTCATTCGGAATGCTGGCGAGAAAGCGCGACAGAAACGCGGCCGGAATCCGGATCCGGAAGGCCTTGTCGGCCGTATCGTAGTCCGAGAGGCTGAGCACCAGGTCGGTCCCGCTGATGTCGTAGGGCTTCAGGTCGATGCGGTTCAGCATGATGAAGACGCCCCCGTTCACGGGCCAGGTCTTGCCGCCATCGGCCACCGGCGGCCAGTTCTCGGTGTCGCTGTAGCCGCCGCCGTTCAGCGTCGGAATCGCGACCGGGATCTTGGGCTGCCGGTAGTGGGTGCCGAATTTCCCGTAGTCGCGCACGGTATTGAAATTGCGCTTCTCCGTCGTATGGAAGGCGACGGCCAGCCCCAGTACGGAATCGTTGCCTTGCGGTGACTGCACCAGCGTCAATTGCGCGTTGACGATGCCTTGATCCGCCGATAACCCGGAATCGCTGATGGTCAGTATGGGGGAATCGTAGCGAACGTTCTCGGGGAAACGCTCGGAGAGCCACGTATAGACAGGCGGCGCGGCCTTTTCCTGCGCCAGTGCCGCTGGTGCGGCCAAGGACGACATTGCCAGCAGGGCGGCAAATACAAAACCACGTTTCATTTCGGAATGCCCTTTTCTCTGTTTGTTATCTGAATGGCGGCGGACGGGGGTGCCCGGGAACGCCTTGTTTATTATTTCGTCTAGCGTATCAGTTTTAAGCGCGCAGGTTGACGTGCTTTGATTATCACCCGCTTGCTCACGATCGGGGAGTTGGTTATTCTGGTGCGCATGATCCATTCGCAAACCCGTTCGATTATTTGCGCCGCCATGTTGCCGGCGGGGTAGCGATCGACTGAATGGATGTCGTCACAACCCGCCCGGAAGGCGGGTTTTTGCTTTCTGGGCATTCGATGGAGAGCCTGGACCTGCAGACAGGGAAGTCACTTCACGCGACGGCATCGAACGATGCCGTGTTGCTCCACATGGTATGCGGCAAGATCGCGTCCGGAAAATCGACGCTCGTCGCGCGGCTCGCCAGTGCCGGGCCGGTCGTTTCGATCAGCGAAGACGCGTGGCTCGCGCAGCTCTATCCGGGCGAGATCCTGTCGATCGACGACTACGTCCGGTGCGCAACGCGCGTCGGCAACGTGATTGCCGATCATGCCCGCGCGGTGCTGCAGGCCGGCGTGTCGGTGGTGCTCGACGTGCCGTTCAATACCGTCGCCGCGCGCGCCTGGGGGCTCGCCATTTCGCAGGCGGTCGGCTGCGACCATCGACTGCATTACCTCGACGTCGGCGAGGCGGTCTGCAAGGCGCGGCTGCGCGCACGCAATGCGCGCGGCGACCATCCGTTCCAGGCGTCGGACGCCGAATTCGACCGGATCACGCGGTACTTCGTCGCGCCGGTAGCGACGGAAGGGTTGAACATCGTGGCGTATGACGAAGCCGGTGCCGTCAGGCTGTCGTCGTAACGGTGCGGCAGCGTGACGAACATCGCCTATCTGTCTGAAACGCCCGATCTGCCGATGGTGCAGGTTCCCGCCGGCACCATTGCATCGAGGGGCGACCGGAGCGGCCGCACATGATGCGTCGATCAGCAGCCCTTTGCGACCGGCCTCTATCCGGTGCGGATGCAACCGGTCGTTGCACCACCTTTAATCGAGGACGGGTTGCACGGCGCGACGTGCGAGACGCGTGAATCAGTCGGCAGCGAGGAGCAACGAGGCCGATTCCCATGCAGGAAGGCCCGCTGCTTTCGCGTAGCGGGCATCGATAACGCGGCGCTGCTTCAAAGCGTGTCGGGCCCGTTACGCCAGGCGGGACCCGTTGGGAACCGGTCGCTCGAGCGTGGTGATCACGACTCCGTCGTCCGTGTGAAATCCGCTCAGCAGAAATTGCGACTTGATCGGCCCGACTTGTTTTTCAGGGAAGTTAAGGACTCCGACAATCTGCCGTCCGACGAGCGCTTCCGGCGTGTACAGGGAGGTTATCTGCGCGCTCGTCTTGCGTTCCCCATATGGACCGAAATCCACCCAGATTTTATAAGCGGGCTTGCGAGCTTCAGGAAAAGGTTCGGCGCGCGTAATGGTGCCGGCCACCATGACAACCTTCTGAAAATCGTCCCAACTTATCTGTTCCATACGTGTGTTTTCTTCTCTCGAGAAATCCGGCGCGCGCGTCAATTGAAAAGGGCGCGTCCGAGCCGCGTACTTTACATCAAACGTTCTGAGCCAGCACACGGAATCGCCGGGTGGGCGACGGCCACGGCGTCGCGCAGGTCAACGCAGGCGTTGTGCCACGCATGTCCGTCATCGACTGAAAATCGGACGCACTGCGCAAACGACGGGCGCAGCGGGCGACCCTTCTGTCGGTCGGGATGCGACGTCGGATCAGCGGATTGTTCTCATGGCCGCACGGAGACATCCCATGCGACAGCAGTCAGGCATCTTCCCTGACGACCGTTAAAAATACTGACGTCCAGATTGATTACGACGGCCTGCTGTGCGGGCCGCAAGTCACCGGCGGTGCGGCTTTCGGGGAAAACGTCAGCCTGGCATGGCCCTTGCGTTATCTGGATGCAGACGAACAGGGAGACGCGCGATCCGATGCCGGCGAAACGTACAGCGATATCGATGATCTTGGGGAAGCAGCGGCTGGTTGAGCGTGGCCGCCGTCGCGCAGATGAATTTCATCCCGAGGTGCTGTCAACCTCTGCCCTCGTTGGCGTGGTGGAGGAAGCATGCGTCGAGGCCATGCGTGAGGATATTCGGGGCGACCAGTGTTCGATTGGCAATGTCATGCACTTCAGGCATTTGGCTCTCACGCCGTCGCAAGCCGAGGTTTTCGCAACGGCAACATTTCGGATGTTCGACGGTGAACTGTACTGGTTTGACGTCGTCGTAGCCGACGCAGCGGGCCCGGTTGCAAGCGGCAGTCACGCACGTTCGATAGTCGAGCGCTCGGCAATCGGGTGTCAATCCGATTGACGTCGCAACCTCCGATTTCTGACTGAAACGATATCAATTCGACATGCTAAAGGAATGGAAGATATGAAAGTGAAGTCGACGAATCATCCAGGCAATTCGCTTTTTGACGAGGCATTCGAAACTTTGCCGCTTGACCAGGTGCGCCGGCATCAGGACAAACTGTGGTCCACCCAGTGGGACTACGTCCGTTCCATGTCGTCCTTCTATCGCACGAAGCTGTCGCGCTGGATCGATCGGGAAGTGACATTGGACACGCTTCAAGACCTGCCCTTTACCGAGAAGGATGAGCTTCGGGTCAGCCAGGAGGCGGCATCTCCATTCGGTGACTATGTCGCATGCGGCGAGGCGAGCGTTGCCCGCCTTCATCGCACCTCCGGGACGACCGGGCGTCCGCTTATTCTTGCGAACAGCGCTTCCGATGCCCGGCGGATCGCACACGTCGGTGCGCGCTCGATGTGGGCGGCCGGTTTGCGCCCGACGGACCGGGTGGTTCACTGCCTGAACTACTGCATGTGGACGGGGGGCTTTACGGATCACACGATCCTCGAGGCGACCGGCGCGACGGTCGTGCCCTTCGGTGTCGGCAACACGCGTGTGCTGATCGATTCCATCGTCAATCTCGGCATCAATGCGATTTCGTGCACCCCGTCGTATCCGGGCCTCATCGAACAGATTCTGCGTGAATCGGGCGGCCTGCGTCCTCGCGATCTGAAACTGACGTTGGGGCTGTTTGGTGGAGAGGCGGGGCTCGACAATCCGGACCTGCGAAACGCAATGGAAGAGAAGTGGGGCTTCAAGGTGCGTAATGCCAATTTCGGGCTATCGGAGGTGCTGAGCATCCTGGGTGGTCAAACCGACTGGACCCACGATTTGCTGTATCACGCGAGTGACGTGGTGTTTGCGGAGATCCTCGACCCCGCGACGCTTCAGCGCCTCCCGATCGCGGAGGGGACCGTGGGAGAACTCGTCTGTACGCACCTGCAGAAGGAATGTCAGCCACTCGTTCGATACAGGACGCGAGACGTCGTGACCGTGACCGGCGTCGACCGGGGGCCGGACGGCCGGACGGCGTGGCGATTCCGGGTCACCGGTCGGACCGACGATATGTTCAACGTACGCGGCATCAATGTCTTCCCGAGTGCCGTTCGCGTTGCCGTCGAATCGGTGCCGCAATGGGCATCGGGCATCTTCAGGATCATCCTGAAGGGAGATGGCCCGTATGACCGGATCACGATGGCGGTGGAAGCGGCGCAGGGATTGCCGGCAGACAGCTGGGCACAGGCCGGGGAGCAGGTCGAGGCCGCGATTCGCACGAAGGTCGGTTCGACGGCGGAAGTCACGATGGTGCCGTTCGAACATTTTCCGCGTACCGAAGGTAAAACGCGTTGGGTCGAAAAGGAGGCGTGATGCGCTACGTAAGAGTCGAGAAGTCGGGAGCCGTGTCGACGGTCGTGCTTGATCGCCCCGAGCGGTTGAACGCGATCAGCGGGGATTTGCTGGACGATCTCCATCAAGCATTGGTCGAGGTCAATGCCGATGAAGGGTGCAAGGTCATCGTATTCACGGGCGAAGGTCGGGCATTCTGTGCCGGCGACGATCTCAAGGAGTTTGGCAAGCAGACGGAAAGTGATGCGAGTATCCGCAGTCACGTCGAACGCATCCAGCAGATCACGCGCGATCTGATGTTCAATGGCAAGCCCGTGATCGGCGCCGTGCACGGCTTCGCCGTCGGCGGCGGGTTCGAGTGGTTGCTCAATTGCGATCTGGTCGTTGCTTCGGACGATCTGGTGTGCTTCTTTCCGGAAATGGCGTGGGGGCAGTTCGTCACCGGAGGGGTGACGCAACTCCTGCCTCAAAGCGTCGGCCATCAGCGCGCCATGGAGCTTTGGCTGCTGGGCGAGCGTCAGTCGGCCCAACAGTTGTATTCGCTCGGCCTCGTCAATCGGGTCATCGAACGGGACAAGGTCCTTGAAACCGCACGGGAACTTGCGACGCGCGTTTCCGAACGCTCGGCGTTTTCGGTATCGAGGCTGAAACGCCTGCTGACGACGGAGCTTTCCACTGATTTGGGCCGCAGTCTCGAACTGGAGCAGGTCGCAACCGTTGCAGCGTTTGCGACACCCGAGGCCGCCAGACGCGTCCAGGCGTTTGCTACGAGGAAATGACCATGAATATTCAAGCATTGACGTTCGACTATTTCGGCACGCTGGTGGATGTCGACAAAGGTGGCATGGAAGGTATCGCCGAAGTCATGCGCATCCTCGGGGTCGACTCGCCCCGTTCCGTGTTCGATGTGTACCTCGACTGGGATAGGCGCAACGTGCAGACCTATCGAGGGGGCGCGTACCGGAGCTATCGGGCGGTCGCACAGGACGCCTTGACGGCATGCATCGATACCCTCTTTCCGAAGGCGCTCAACGGTCACGACGTCGAAACGCTCACGGACGTGCTGCTCACGCATCTGGTCGAGTCTTCGCCGCCGCATGAGGATGCCGTCGCGTTTCTCGACTGGGCAGGCGCTCGATATCCGCTGATGCCGATCACGAACATGGACAGCGACCTGTGGCGCCGAAGCCAGCTGGTGCGCTACTTCGAGCATGTCACCACCGCCGAAATGGCCAAGGCCTACAAGCCTTCTCACTTGATCTTCAGCCTGGCGCTGGACCGCCTCGGGCTGGATGCGCCGAACGTGTTGCACTGCTCGCTCGCGAGCTGGGCGGATGTCGATGGCGCAAAGCCGCTTGGCATGCACGTGGCCTGGGTCAACCGCACCGGGGACACGCTCGGCCCGTGGCAGCCACGCCCCGATTTCGAGTTCAAGACGTTGTCGCCCGTTCGGGATGTCCTGGAACAGCTGCCGTCCAATGCTTCAGGGGAATCGAAATGAACCGCGTTACCTTGATGTTTGCAGTCGCCGCCGTCGGTGTGAATGCCACTGGCATGGCGTCGTATGCGCGTGCCGATACTATCGTCAAGATCGGCGCGGCCGGCCCCCTTACCGGAAGTTCGGCACAAAGCGGGAAGGACGATGAGCGCGGCGTGCAGCTGGCCATCAACGAACTGAATGCCCGCAAGCTTGTCATCGGGGGGCAGCCGGTGAAGTTTCAACTGGTGTCCGTCGACGATCAGGGCGACCCGAAGGTCGGTGTCAACGTTGCGCAAAAGCTCGTCGACGACGGCGTGGCCGCTGTCATCGGGCACTACAACTCGGGGGTCAGCATTCCGGCTGCGCGCATCTACAACGATGCGCACGTCGTGATGATCACGGGCGCATCGTCCAATCCACAACTGACGAAGCTGGGATTTGCCTACGTCTACCGCCTCGCGACCAATGACAATGTCATGGGCGGCCGCATGGCGCACTATGCCGCCAACGTATTGAAGCTCAAGCGCGCGGCCGTGGTTGACGATCGGACTGCCTACGGCACCGGGGTCGCGGACGTGTTCGTCAAGACGGCGGAGAAGGACGGAATGACCGTCGTGGCCCGTGAATACAGCACGGACAAGACGACGGACTTCAAGGGCATCCTGACGCACATCAAGGCGCGGAATCCTCAGGTGGTGTTCTACGGCGGCTACTACGCTCAAGCGGCGATGCTGGCACGCCAGATGGTGGATCTCGGCATCAATGCCGTGCTGGTGGGCGGCGACGGCATCTGTTCGCCGGAGTTCAGCAAGCTGTCGAACAACGCGCTCGACAACAAGATGTTTTGTGCGCAGGGCGGCGCGCCGCTCGACAGCCTGCCCGACGGCAAGCGCTTCCAGAGCACATTCAAAGGCACGTTTGGCGCGAACGTGGATACCTATGCCCCCGCCTTCTACGCTGCAACGCTGGTCGTAGCGGACGCCATGCAAAGGGCGAACTCGACGTCACCCGAAGCGTATTCGAAGGTGATGCGCCAGCAATCGTTCACGAGCATGCTCGGGCCGGTGAAGTTCGACGATCAGGGCGACTGGGTCGATGCGCCGGTGACCGTCTACAAGCTGTTGGGCGGCAATCTGACCCCTGTCACCGCGAAGTAGCGAATCGACGTATCGCAGTATCGAAGCCGGTCTCCTGTCGGTGCCTTTGTAGCGCTTGGGCCGTCGAAAGACGGCCCATTTTTCTGGATGCCGGGCAATCACCTGCGGGCCCGCGTCGGATCGGCGAATCGACTTCTAAAAGCATAAGCAACCGAAACGGGCGTTAATTTTTTTAACGGAAAAATTCGTGTCGGGCCTTCCAGCCCGGCCCTGCGAAACCTGCTGGGCGGAACCGTCCCTCTGCCGATCGGCCTGGCATGGGTATTGCTGCGTTGGCTTGACCAAACAAGGAGATTACATGATCAGCTCTGGAGCAACGGCGACCCTGACGCGCCTGGTGGGTGTACGAGACCTGGCCTCTGCCTTCGGCAACGACTCGGATGAACAGTACCCGGATGTGATGTCGACGCCCGCGATGCTCGGGCTCATGGAGCGCGCATGCGCGGAAGTCATGCGAGGCGAACTCGACGGCGATCAGCTGTCGGTCGGCGTCACGACCCAGCTGACCCACTCGGCACCCACCCCGGTCGGCGCGGAAGTGAGCGCTACGGCCAGCTTCCGGGGGCAGGAAGGGAACCTGTACGTATTCGACATCATCGCGCGCGATTCGAAAGGCCAGGTCGGAAGCGGCACGCATGCGCGCGCGATCGTCGACCGTGCGGCAATCGAGAAAAAGGCTGCGTCGCGCCGCTGATCGCCGTGATGGCCCGGGGCGTCCTCGGTTCCAGGAGCCCGAGGCGGTCCTGTCTCACTGTCGTTAGTGGGCAGGATACGTAAGGGGCTTATCAACGCGTGCCGGGGCCAACCGGGTGAACTCGAAAGCGTTCGTATCAGGAAAGGCGCGGCGCGCGTTCGCGGCGTTGACCGGCGGCGGCATGTGCGTCGGTCATGGGGTGGGTACGGGGATCAACATGAAAGTTTATGCCGCTGGTAAGCTGGCTGGGCCTGCCACCGTTCTGCGAACGCTAATGAATGAGCGAAATCTCCGCGCGGCCGATCGATTGCGCGATCTGCGGTCAGCGATCGATACAGCGTGCTGGCTCGATGCACGATGCGTCGCGGCGCATCGGTTCGGCGCTTATGTCCTTACGTTGAGCGATGAAGCGATCCCGCTCGAGCCGGCGGACGACAACGCGGAAGCGTTGCCACGCGTGTGTCGGGTCGATGTCGGGGCGCTGGATCTCGAGCGCCTGCTGAGCGTTGCCAAGGATTCGCTTCAGGAACGCGACACGGCAACGGTCGACGTGCCTTCGGCCGGCGAAGCCGATCTTCACTGCGTCGCCACCCGTGTTTCGATCGGGTCTTCGACGGTCTATCTTTTCGCCTTGAAACCCTGCGCGAGTGACGCTCGGCCACTGCATGATCTGCTCGCGTTACTCGGCATAACCTTGAGCGTTTCACTGAGAAGTTACTTCGATCTCGTCGCACACCAGACGCTCGTCGAGGAGCAGAGAGCAATCATCGACCACATTGGCGATGGCCTGATGGTGCTCGGTCAAGGTGGCGTCGTTCGACATGCGAGCACCGTGGCAGGACGCATTCTCGGGATTGATCCGGCGACCAGCATTGGCCGGCCGCTCGGCGAGCTGATCGACTTCGAGCCCATCATCGCCCCGATCTTCACAACCGGCGTGGGATACGTGGACCGCGAGCTCATCATCGACTCACCCGCGCGCCATCTGCATCTGATCGACACGGCAATCCCGGTCAAGAACAGCTGCGGGCAGGTGGTGTCCGTCGTTAACACGTTCCGCGAGATCAAGCGCGTGCGCAGCATCGCGGGTAAGTATGCAGGCAACTACGCACGCTATACGTTCGAGAGCATCGTCGGGCAGAGCGACAGCCTTCTGGATGCAGTCAGCGCCGCCCGCAAAGCCGCGCGCGGTGCGGCGAACCTGCTGCTCAGCGGCGAAAGCGGGGTGGGCAAAGAGGTTTTCGCGCAGGCGATTCATAACGCGAGCGCGCGCCAGGCGGAACCCTTCATCGCGATCAACTGTGCTGCGCTTCCGCATGACCTGATCGAAAGCGAGCTGTTTGGACACGCACCGGGCAGTTTCACCGGGGCGACCAAAGAAGGGCGGCCGGGCAAATTCGAGTCCGCCGATGGCGGGACCGTTTTCCTTGACGAAATATCCGAATTGCCCATCGATGTTCAGGCCAAGCTCCTTCGCGTACTCCAGGAGCGGGAGGTGACAAGGCTCGGGGATACCAAGGGCATTCCGATCGATGTGAGAATCATCTGCGCGAGCAACCGGAACCTCGAGGCCATGGTGGCAGCGAAGGAGTTCAGAGAGGATCTGTACTATCGCTGCAACGTCATCGAGATCGCGATCCCTCCGTTGCGATCACGCAAGGCGGACATCACGGCGACCGCGAACTTTTTCCTGAGCAAGTACGCGGCGCTGCTCAACAAGAAGATTTTCGGTTTCAGCAAGAAGGCGCTTGACCAGATGAACGCATACGCATGGCCCGGCAACGTTCGCGAACTGGAGAACCTCGTCGAACGAACGGTGAACCTGAGCGAGGAAGGCACCATCGACGACGTGTCGGCGCTATTGCGTCCATCCCGTGTCGTCGGCAGTGGCGCTGAACCGGCGTCGACGTCCGAGAGGCCGGACACGCAGGGAAGACGGGGCGATCAGCGCGTCCAATCGCTGAAGGACGTCGAGCGCAACGCCATCAGTGAAGCGCTTGCCGCGTGTCGGTTCAATGTCACGCGCTGTGCGGCCATCCTCGAAATATCGAAGCCGGCGCTGTATGCAAAAGTGAAGCGATACAACATCAAGCTCGAGCGGCCATTGCATTAGCGTGAACAGGCCCTAGCCAAGTGGGGTGACTGCCGACCCGACGGCGCGAGTCATTTCTGTCCGCCGCGCGATGTTCGATCTTCCTGCCTCCGACATTGACGTCGTGGTAACAGCCCGGGCAGCGCCGGCGATCAACCGGGCGCGGCTTCCTGCGACGCGTGGGCCGTCAGCGCGTCGATGGTGACGCGCAGGCGCGCGGTCATGCGCGAGGTCCTGGGCCACAGCACATGAATGGGCAGCGGCGCCGGCTGCGCATCGGGCAGGACGACGGCAAGCCGTCCCGTCCGGATGTCGCGCTCGGCAAACCAGCCGGGCAACTGCGCCAGCCCCCGGCCTGCCAGCGCGGCATCCTTCACCGCCGCCACGTCGCTCAGGCGCAGGCGTGCCAGTCGCGGCAGGTGGCGCGACTGGCCCACTTGGCCCGCCTCGCCCGCAAACTGCCAGACTTCTTCCGTGCCGTTGCGCAAACGGGCGATGCAGTCGTGATCGCGCAGGTCGTCCAGTGTGCGGAGCGTGCCGCGCTGCGCCAGGTAGTCCGGGGCGGCGCACAGCCGCAGTGTCTGTTCGCCCAACGGGCGAGCGACGTGCGATGCGCTGTCGTCGAGCTGGCCAATGCGTACCGCGAGGTCGAAGTTTTCCTCGACCAGATCCGCGGCCCGGCTGGAGAATTGCACGTCGAAGTCGAGTGCCGGGTAGCGTTCGGCCAGCCCCATGAGAATCGGAAGGACACGCTCGCGCCCATACAGCGCCGGCAGCGCGATCCGCACCCGGCCCGAGGGCAGCAGGCGCCGCTCGGTCAGCACCGACTCGGCCTGATCCAGCTCGGCCAGGGCGCGCAAGCAGCTTTCGTGGAAGGCGACGCCCTCATCGGTCAGCGACATGCGCCGCGTGGTGCGCAGGAACAGTCGCACGCCCAGGCGCTGCTCCAGGCGCGCAACGGCCTTGCCGACACTGGAGGGCGACATGCCCATCTGGCGCGAGGCCACACTGAAACTGCCGCACTCCACGGCCTGGATGAAGGCGAGGATGCCCTGGAAACGATCGGAAAGCTGCATGGCTATTTGATAGTTCAAGTCTTTAATCTTGCTATTGAGTGTATCAATTCAATCTTTGCTTTATTGATTAGCATGTCCTGCCTATCTGCACGCGCCGTCTGGCCGTGCTCTTTCAGGAGTGCTTTTCCATGTCTCGCTCGTCAAGCCGGCAACGCTGGTTGGCCCTGGCTGGCATTGCCATCGCCAGCTTCCTGGGCTGCATCGACTTCACCATCGTCAATACCGCGATCCCCGCCATCCAGTCGGCTTTCCACGCTGAAATCGACCAGGTGCAATGGGTCATCAGCGCCTTCGTCATGGCCTTGTCCAGTTGCACCATCGCCGTGGGGCAACTGGCCGACCGTCATGGCCGCCGCCGGGCGATGTACATCAGCATGGCGTCGTTCGGGGTCACCTCGCTGGGCGCCGGGCTGGCCTCGGACCTGACTGCGCTGGTGGCATGGCGGGCGGTGCAAGGCATGGCCTGCGCCGGGCTGTACACGGCGTCGGCGGCGCTAGTGGCGGAGATGTTTCCCGAGCAGGAGCGCGGCAAGGCGCTGGGCCTCCTGTTCAGCGTCAATGGTCTGGGCCTGGCGATCGGACCGGTCCTGGGTGGCTTGCTGGTGGACGCGCTGGGCTGGCGCTGGATCTTCCTGGTCAACGTGCCGCTGATCGTGATCAGCTTTGCGCTGTGCCTGAGGCGGTTGCAGGCTGGCCCGGCGATGCCCGTGCGAAGACGCTTCGACTGGCTCGGCATCGCCTTGCTGCTGGCGGTGTTGCCGTCCTGGCTGACCGCGTTGATTCACGGCGCCGACTGGGGCTGGGGATCGCCCGCGACCTTGGGACTGCTGGCGCTCGGCAGCGCGCTGGCCGGCGTGCTGGCGTGGGTCGAGCGGCGTGCGCCGGTGCCGCTGCTGCGGCTGGCGCTGTTCGCGCAGCCGCGCTTTGCAGTCGCGGCCTGCGCGACAGCGGCGCTGGCGTTCTTCTACTGCGCCGCTTTCTTCCTGATGCCGTTGTACCTCGGCGAGTTACGCGGCCAGGACAGCGCCGCGACGGGCTGGTTGCTGTTGCCCACGACGGCCGTGATGGCGCTGATCGCGCCGTTGGCCGGCCGCGGCAGCGACCGGTTCGGCACCGGGCCGGTGATGATGGCCGGCTTTGCCGCGCTGCTGCTATCGGCCCTGATGCAGTCGGCCTTTACCGCGACGACGGGCTGGCCGTGGGTGCTGGCCGCGTTCGCCTGCATGGGCATCGGCTGGGGCTGCGTGCTGGGGCCGTCGATGGCGGCTGCGCTGTCGGCACTGCCCGAAAACCTGGCCGGCACCGCGCTGGGCATGGCGACGACCGTGCACAACGTGGGCGGCTCGGTTGGACTGGCCGCCGCGACCGTGCTGTACCGGCTCGCCGCAGAGCACGGTGGCGGCTTTGTCGCCGGCTACCGTGGGGTCATGCTGTTGCTGGCACTGGTCTGCGTGGGGGCGCTGGCCGTGCTGGCGCTGGGCCGCCGCGCGTTGCATGTGCATCCCGCCCGTGCGGCCTCGAACGCTTGAGGGCTGTCGCCCGGTGTGCGGCGGGGCATCGCGTTGGGGCACGTCTCGTGCGTCGCGGGGAACCGCTGCGTGGCCGCCAACGGCCGGCAAGACTTGCCGCCAGCCAACAGGTTTGGCAGACCGATCGCGGTGCAAGTAGACCCGCAGGTCATCATCGAAGCGGAACAGCGGCACGAGCCCACGGCGGTCATGATCGCTTTCACGCGCGACGCATCTCGTGCCGTGCACGCCAACTCAAGGGGCACTCCCTTGGGCAGGCGGGCGGACAATCGCGCAATGGGTGCCGTCGGTGCGAACGCTGACTCGTGTTTCTCGATCGATAGTCTCACCACGCATCCGGACGACTACGACCCTATCAACGGGACGTGGCGCATCAACAATTCGGTCAACTACGTGTTCGGCGTGTGCGACGGCGTTCAGTTCGGCGACGTGACGGCGCGCCGCGTACCCGCACGACCGCTCGACTGACGAAGCCCATTCAACGCGCGCTGACCGCAGACAGTCGCCTGCTGGCACGATGCGCCTCCTTCCCCTGTCGCAATCGTCAAGATTCGCGTCGCGTGCAGATAAAACCTTGCCGTTTCCCCCGCCGTTAACCCGTTCGCAGCCCATGCGCCACGTATTGCGACGCGGCGCGCGTCTTTCGTGATCCGGAATTCACATTCGCCGCTGGCCGCGCCCGGCCGGCGCTAGGGAACGTCATGCGAAAACAACTCACTATCCGTGGTGGTCTCGTCGCGACCGTCGCCGGCTATACCGTGCTGCTCGTCCTGGTGGTCGGCGCGTGCATCGCGGCCCTCTATACGAGCAACGGTTCGCTCGAGGCGATGTACCGCGACGACACCGCGTCGCTGCTGTACCTGAAGACCAGCTCGGAGCGGATGCTCGTGCTGCGCGAACGCATGAGCGACGTCGCGCAGATCATTAGCGCCGGCCACTCGGGCAAGGAAGAGATCGCGAAACTCCGCACGCTCCTCAAGCAGAGCAACGACGAACTGGACGCCTATGCGGGCCTGCACGCGCGCAGCGCCGACGAGCAGGCGCTGTTCGACACGCTGCAGAATCGCCGTCGGGCGTTGCTTGACAGCGTGTTCCTGAAGGCGCTGTCGCAACTCGACGGCGATGACGGTTTCGGCTTCCTCGATACGCAGCGTACCGCGCCGGCCGCGCTGTTCGCGGCCTACCAGGAGGCGATCGATGCGCTCGAATCGTTCCAGGTGGCCCGCGAAAAGGCGCGCTACGATGCGGCCGGGAATCATTTCCACCGGATCGTGTGGGGGATGGCGGCGGTGGCGGTCTTCGCACTCGTCGTCGGCTTCTTTGCGCAGCGCATGCTCGCGAAGGCGATCATCGAACCGATCAAGCTCGCGGTCGACCAGTTCGAGAAAATCTCGAGAGGCGACCTGACCGGAACGGTCGTCGTGCCCGGCGAGAACGAGATGGCTTATCTGCTGCATGCGCTGAAGCGGATGCAGGATGGCCTCGTCGGCACCGTGAACCAGGTGCGCGCGAGCACGGAGACGATTGTCGGCGACGTCCGCACGATCGCGAGCGGCAACGTCGACCTGTCCGAGCGTACCGAACAGCAGGCCGTCTCGCTGCAACAGGCGGCGGCGAGCGTCGAGCAACTGACGGCGGCCGTGCGCCAGAACGCGGACAATGCGCGCGATGCCCGTACCTACGTCGAAGGTGCGGCGGGCATTGCGTCGCGCGGAGGGGAAGCGATGCAGCGCGTCGTCGAGACGATGTCGGCGATTTCGCACAGTTCCGCGCGGATCTCCGGGATCGTCGGCGTGATCGAGAGCATCGCGTTTCAGACCAACATCCTCGCATTGAACGCGGCCGTCGAAGCCGCGCGCGCAGGCGAGCAGGGGCGCGGCTTCGCGGTCGTCGCGACCGAGGTGCGCGGGCTCGCGCAGCGCTGCGCGTCGGCGGCGAAGGAAATCCGTGAGCTGATCGGCCATTCCGCGCAGCGTGTCGAAGACGGCAGCGGCCTCGTTGCGCTGGCCGGCTCCGCGATGGCCGAACTCGTCGCAGCGGTCGAGCGCGTCAATACGATCATGAGCGAAACCAGCAACGCGTTCGAAGAGCAATCGTCGGGCATCGAGCAGGTGAACACGGCGGTCATCCAGATGGAGCAGACCATGCAGCGCAATGCCGCGCTGGTCGAGGAAGCCGCGGCCGCGGCGCTGTCGCTCGACGAACAAGGCGCGCGGCTCAGCGCGGCGGTCGCGCAGTTCCGTTTGCGTGACGAGGTGGTCGTGTGATGGACGGATGCAGGTGATCGGAGCCGGATCGTCGAGCCGGGCGCGCGGCCCGCGAGGTGTGACCGTCGTCGAAACGGCGCATTTCTGGTGCGGACATCCCGATTGCCTGTATCGATGCAAACCATGCACCAGTCCGGTGAAGGACGACACGCGGACGATCGTCGAAACCGGTGCGAAGTGGTTGGCGTGCAGTGCCCGCGAGGCGGCGACGGCATCGCTGCGCTGCTTGTCGGCAAGGGCGGCAGCGCAATCGCGCCAAGGTTCTCCACAGGGTTATGCACGGAAATTGTGGATAACTCGCGGGAGTGTGAAGGGCCGCCGACGGTCCCTGAAATAGCACGTCGCCATGCGACATCGCGCGCCGCGAATTGCTTTGCTGAAAAGATCGTTTCGCGGCTGTCGCGGAAGGGAATAGCATCGAACCCCCTCTCCATTGGCCGCCGCATGCGCGGCCAATCATTGCGACCGTACTGGCCCGACCATGACGACACTGAACGACTATCTCGAACAGAAGCGCGACGCCTGGCTCGCGAAAAAGGACGCCGCCCGCAGCAATCCGGATTTCAAGGCGACCCCGCTGAAAGCGAACGTGCGCGCGCTGGGCCGCAGCGGCGTGCGGGAGATCCGCATTCGCGATTTCCAGGTGATCAGCGACAGTCCGCCTGATTTCGCGGGCTACAACCTCGGGCCGGCATCGCCGGAGTTGCAGCTCGGCGTGCTGGGCAGCTGCCTGACGCACATCACGCTGATTCAGGCCGCGGAGCGCGGGCTGAAGATCGACTCGATCGAAGTCGAGGTAACCGGCGACCAGCATCCGCTCGCGCAGCAACCGGGTTTCGAGCATGTGCCGGTGTTCCCGCACAACCTGCGCTATACGCTCGATATCGTCTCGCCCGAACCGCCGGAGTCGATACGCGCACTCCATCAGGCGGTCGAGGCCGTGTGCCCGATCTTCAATCTGTTGAGACTGCCGCAGACGATCGACGGCGAGTTGCGGCATACGCACGTTTGAAGTGCACCGGCGCGTTGCAGCATGTCACGTCGCTGCGGCGCGAGCGGGCACGCGCGATACCCGCGCACCCTGTTGGGGCCATCGATGTGATGGTGATTCTTGTCGCACTGGCACGACTTGGCGAACGCGTCGTCCCGGTGCCGACCACGTGCCGGATCGGGGCCGGGAGACGCCGGTGACGAATCAGCCGGCGCGGATGCCGGAGGTGGGATAGGCACGCGGCTGGCGCTTCGCGTCGTCGGCTCGATCCTGAAAGTGTTGAAACGCATCCAGCAGCCGCGCGCGCAGCACGGCCAGCGTCGCGTCGCGCCGATCTCGCGGCCGGGCGACCTCGACGTGGATCGTGTCGTCGATGCGGCCCGGGTTGGGCGCGAGCATCAGCACGCGATCGCCCAGATACAGTGCTTCGTCGAGATCGTGCGTGACGACGATCGCGGCCATCCGGTGCCGGGCCACGACATCGAGCAGCAGTGTCTGCAACCGCATCCGGGTCATCGCATCGACCGCGCTGAACGGTTCGTCGAGCAGCAGCAGGTCGGGCTCGCCGAACAGCCCGCGCGCGATCGCCGCGCGCTGGGCCATGCCGCCCGACAACGTGGCCGGCAGTTGTTGGGCGACGCCGGCCAGACCGACTTCGTCGAGCAGCCGGGCGACGGCCGGCTCGCGCCCGCCGCGCGGGCCGGCCGCAAATCCGACGTTGTCCGCGATCGATAGCCACGGCAGCAGCCGCGGCTCCTGAAAGATCACGCCGACGCGCGGGGACGGGCCGTCGAGCGCGATGCCGCCTACCGCCACGCTGCCGCGGAAATCCGTGTCGAGGCCGGCGACGATCCGCAGCAGCGTGCTCTTCCCGCAACCGCTCGGGCCGACCACGCAGACGATCTCGCCGCGCGCGACCTGCACCGGAACGTCGGCGAGGATCGTGCGATCGCCGTAAAGCTTGCGGACGATGCGCAGGTCGAGCAGCGGGGTAGCGGCGCCCGCGGCCGTGCGCGCCGAAGGGGGCATGCTCATGTCGACACCTTGCGTGAGTGGTCGAACGCGTCGCGCCAACCGAGCCAGTGCGACTCGATGCGCGCCATCGCGCCGTCGGTCAGCTTGCCGAGCAACGCCAGCAGCAGGATCGCACCGAACACGAGATCGGGGCGCCCGGTTTCCCGGCCGTCGCTCAACAGGAAGCCGAGGCCGCGCGTGGCCGCGATCAACTCCGCGGCGACCATGAACATCCACGCGAGACTGAGGCCGGTGCGCAAGCCGGTGACGATCTGCGGCAGCGCGGCCGGCAGCAGGATGCGCCGGAACAGCGCGAGCGGGCCGAGCCGGTACACCGCGCCAAGCTCGACGAGCTTGCGGTCGACGTCGCGAATGCCGGCGACCACCGCGAGGTGGACCGGGAAGAAGGCGCCGATCGCGATCAACGTGATCTTTGGCGCTTCATCGATGCCGAGCCACAGCAACAGCACCGGCACCCACGCGAGCGACGGAATCGCGCGCAGCGCCTGGAACGTCGGCTCGAGCAGCGCGTCGAGCCGGCGGCTCAGGCCCATCGCCGCGCCGACGACGAGCGCGAGTGTGGCGCCGGCGGCAAAGCCCGCCGCGACCCGCAGCGTACTCGCGCCGACATGGCGTGCTACGCGCGTGATGCCCATGTGGACGAGCGTGTCGAGAATCTCGCTCGGCGCCGGGACCAGATGATCCGGCAGCCAGCCCTGCCGCACGACGACCTCCAGCAACGCGAGCACCGCGAACGGCAGCGCGAGGCCCGCGATCCGCCATCGGCGAAGCGGATCGCGCCGGCCGGCGCGTGGCGACGCGGGGCGGCGACGCGCGAGTGCGGTATCTCGGGCAGCGGTGTCGGTCATGGTCGGTCGTCTCAGCGCGCAGCGTCGACCAGCGGGCGCGCGAACGACGGATCGATCAGCGCATCGACGATCTTCGCGGGATCGACGCCGGGCTTGGTCAGCTGTTCGGCCGTCAGGACCGGCGCCGCGGCCTTCAGCGCCGCGCGTTGGGTATCGCCGGGAACGGGATGGCTGAAGTCGTTGCGTTGCAGCTGCAGTTTCGCCACCGGCAGCGATACCTTCGATTCGTCGGCGAGGATCTGCGCGGTATCGGCCGGATGCGCGCCGATCCATTGGCGTGCCCGATCATAGACCTTCAGGACACGCGTGACCGCCTGCGGGTACTGGCTGGCGAATGCGTCGCGGACATTCAGGAAACCATAGGTGTTGAACGCAACGTTGCGATAGAGCAGGCGAGCGCCGTCGTCGAGCTGCGCCGCGGCCATGTGCGGATCGAGGCCGGCCCACGCATCGACCTGGCCGTTCGCGAGTGCGGTGCGCCCGTCGGGATGCTGCAGGTTGACGATCTCGACGTCGTCGCGGGTCAGGCCGACCGTGTGCAGCGCGCGTAGTGTGAACAGGAACGGATCGGTGCCGCGCGTCGCGGCGATTTTCTTGCCCTTCAGATCCGCGAGCGAGCGGATCGGAGAATCCTTGCGGACCACGAGCGCGGTCCACTCGGGGCGGGAGAACACGTAGACCGTATGGATCGGGTTGCCGTTCGCTCGCGCGAGCACCGACGCGAGACCCGCGGCGGAACCGAAATCGACCGCCCCGCTGTTCAGGTATTCGAGTGCGCGATTGCTGCCCAGGCTCAGCACCCAGCGGATCGACGTGCGGTCGGCCTTGAATTCGTCTTCGAGCCAGCCGAAGTGGCGGATCACCAGGCTCTCCGGTGAGTAGTACGCGTAGTCGACGCGGATTTCCGCGGGCGTCGCTGCACGGGCGTGCACCGACACGAGGCTGGCGAACGCGGCAACGACGAGGGCCGCGGCTTGCCATGCGCGGGACCAGGACAGCTTCATCGGGATTCTCCGGAAGGGCGGCAAGGTGCCGCGAACAGGCAGGGTGACCGGCTAATGTAACGAAGCAGCGGCGATTCGCGAACGAAGAAATCCGCAATTGAACATGTGCGTTGCTGCTAAGCGCGCGCGGCGAGCAACTTTATGACGCGGGCCGATTAATTTATCGATTTATATCGCTTGGGATAACGGGACCGGGAGAACAGAATGCCTGCTGCCGGAACGTGACTGCATTGCGTGTCGGGAGGATCGCAGTCGCAGTGGATTCTCGCGGGTCACGAATGAGCACGTCCGGTTGGCGGCTTCATGTAGACATTGCCGACAACTCGGCGGAAAACTAAGGAATGCGATGAGTTCGATCGATCTGAACGCCGTCCCCCCGGTGTCGTCGCCCATCCGCTCGGCAAGCGATGTCGCGCGCCTGATCAATACCGTGGACAGCTCGGTCGGCCATGCCCGGATGATCGTGCTGCTGGCGCTCGGCGGCGTGTTTCTCGATGCATATGATCTGACGACGCTATCCTACGGGATCGACGACGTGGCCCGCGAGTTCGGTCTGACGCCCGCGCTGACCGGGCTGGTCGGGTCAGCGATCATGATCGGCACGATCTTCGGCAGTCTGATCGGCGGATGGCTGACCGACAGGATCGGCCGCTATCAGGTGTTCATGGCCGACATGCTGTTTTTCGTGGTCGCGGCGATCGCGGCCGGGCTCGCGCCGAACGTCTGGGTGCTGATCGGTGCGCGCTTCGTGATGGGGCTCGGTGTCGGTATCGACCTGCCCGTCGCGATGGCGTTTCTCGCGGAATTCTCGAAATTCGACGGTCGCGGCAACAAGGCGTCGCGGCTCGCGGCGTGGTGCCCGATGTGGTACGTGGCGTCCTCGGTCTGCTTCCTGCTGATCTTCGGACTGTATTTCCTGCTGCCTGCCGAGCATGCGGGATGGCTGTGGCGCGCATCGCTGATCTTCGGCGCGGTGCCCGCCCTCGTCATCATTCTGTTCAGGAATCGCTTCATGAACGAATCGCCGCTGTGGGCGGCAAACCAGGGCGACCTGGCCAATGCCGCGAGGATTCTGCGCGAGTCGTACGGGATTCATGCGCACGAAGCGGAGGATGCTCCGCGCGCGCCGAGCCAGCCGCCCGTGCGCATTCGCGTGCTGTTCCAGCGTCCGTACCTGGGGCGCACGATCGTCGCCAGCGTGATGAACCTGTGCATTCCGTTCGAGTACACGGCGATCGCTTTCTTCCTGCCGTCGATCCTGTCGCAGTTTCTCGGCGCGGGCGTATTCGAAACGATCGCGGCGTCGCTGGCGCTGAACGTACTGTTTGCGTTCACCGGCGGCTTGCTGGGCATGCGCCTGGCCCATCGTCATGCGTCGCGTCATGTCGCGATCGCCGGCTTCGCGCTCCAGTTCGTCGCGCTCGTGGCGCTCGCGCTGGCCGGGCATCCGCACGGCGCACTCGCGATCGGCTTCGTGCTGTTGATGCTCGGCACGTGGTTGTTCGCCGAAGGGTTCGGGCCCGGCGCGCAGATGATGATCTATCCGACGCTGTCGTATCCGGCGACGATTCGCGGCACCGGCGTCGGCTTCGGGCGGTCGCTGTGCGGCATCGGTCAGGCGCTGGCGCTGTTCGTGCTGCCGATCCTGCAGGCGCGGCTCGGCACGGACATGTTCTGGGTCGTCGCGATCAGTGCGGCGACGCCGATCGTGTTCCTGTTGATCGTGCGCTACGAGCCGACGGCGCGCGATATCGACGACGACGGTGGTGTGTGAGCGCGGTCGAGATCGTGTCTAGTCCGGAAATGGCGCGCGCATTCTCGAGTGCGCGCGTCGTCATTGCCGCAGCCACAATGTTCACCCATTCGATGTGCGAGTGCGGAAGCAGAACGGGAATCGGCGCGGCACCGGGCTTCTAGCGAGGGGAGAGGGGCGATCGGGCGGCGAGTCGGGCGAGCGGCCCGACACACCGGTTGCTGTTGTTCATCGTGAAGCCGGCCGGCCCGCTCGCGGACACGCGGACCGACCCGCCGTCACATTCACGTCACGCGTAGGCCGCCACCTGTTCGGCATCGCGCTTGACCTGCTCGATGTCGCGGAATTGCGCGGCCGGATGTTCGTCCGGCAGCCGAGCCGATCCGCCGAACAGCTTCTCGCGCAGCGTGCCCGGCGCATAACCGGTCGGATACACGCCGCGCCGCTGCAGCTCGGGGACGAGATAACGCACGACATCCTCGAAGGTTTCGTGCGCAACCGCATACGCGAGGTTGAAGCCGTCCACGTCGGTGGCGGCGACCCATTCCTGCAGGATGTCCGCGACGGTCGCCGCCGAGCCGACGAAGACCGGGCCCAGGCCGCCGATGCCGCCCCAGGCCGCCAGTTCCTCGATCGTCCATGCGGTGTCGCCGCCCGCCAGATGCTCGACCGCCGACACGATCGCATTCGTTTCGACGCGCCGGACGGGATCGTTCGGTGCGTACTGGCCGAAGTCGATGCCGGTCCAGCCGGACATGAACACCAGCGAGCCGTCATACGACACGTACTTGCGATATTCGTCGAACTTGGCCTGCGCTTTCTCGTCGGTTTCGTCGACGATCACGGTGACGAGGTTGTAGATCAAGACCTGGCTCGCGTCGCGCCCCGCGGCGGCGGCCTGCGCGCGCACGTCGGCCACGTAGCGCGCGAGCTGCGGGCGGGTCGGCGCGGCGACGAACACGCATTCCGCGTGCTGCGCGGCGAACGCCTTGCCGGGGCCGGACGCGCCGGCCTGGAACAGCACCGGCGTGCGCTGCGGCGACGGTTCGCACAAGTGGTAGCCGGGCACGTCGAAGAAGCGCCCCTTGTGGCCGATCTCGTGCACCTTCTCCGGATGCGTGAACACGCGGCCGTCGCGGTCGCGCACCACCGCGCCGTCTTCCCAGCTGCCCTCGAACAGCTTGTACAGCACCTCGACGTATTCGGCTGCGACCGCGTAGCGATCATCGTGCGTGCGCAAGCCGTGATCGCCGACGTTCTTCGCGCCGCTTTCGAGGTAGGACGTGACGATATTCCACGCGAGCCGGCCCTTCGTGTGATGGTCGGCGGTCGACAGCCGGCGCGCGAACGTGTACGGGTGTTCGAACGTCGTCGATGCGGTGATGCCGATGCCGAGATGCTCGGTCGCCATCGCGATCGGCGCGGCGAGCTGCAGCGGATCGTTCACCGGGATCTGCGCGGCCTGGTGCAGCGCGTGGTAGTTGCTGCCTTTGTAGACGTCGTAATAGCCGATCACGTCCGCGATGAAGATCGCATCGAAAATCCCGCGTTCGAGCACGCGGGCGAGGTCGGTCCAGTAGTCGAGGTCCTTGTACTGCCACGACCGGTCGCGCGGATGGGCCCACAGCCCGGGCGACTGGTGGCCGACGCAGTTCATCTCGAACGCATTGAAACGGATGGTCTTGCTCATTGTGCGGCTCCTGCCTCTGCATGCGTGCTTGTGCCCGTGCCGTTACCGACCTGCCAGACGAACGGCGGCGTGCGTCCGTTGATGACCCAGTCGCCGACGATCCGCGCCTTGTAGACGAGCGGATTGTGCGACGACACGGTGCGCGCGTTGCGCCAGTGGCGGTCGAGCGCCGTCGTGCTGCGGGTCGAGGACGCACCGAGCGCGTCGAACAGGCGCGTCGCCGCGCGCAGCACGAGGTCCGACACGACGAGCTGGCTCTGCGCGGATTCGATCTCGGCCGCGACGTTGGCATCGTGCTCGGCCGTTGCGTCGCCGCCGAAGTGCGCTTCGTAGGCCCGTTGCAGCGGCTGCGCGGCGCGCAGTGCGAGCGCGTCGGCCGCATAGGCCCACGACGCGATCTCGCCGATCACCTGTTGCAGCTGGGCATCGTCGGCCGCGCGCGGGGCGTTGCCGTGGCTGTACACGCGGGTGCGGCGGCGCACCAGGCCGGCTGCATCGCGCACGATCGCGTGGCCGATGCCGGCCAGCGTCGCGACGTGGAAGAGCTGGTAGAACGCGGTCTGGTACTTGAAGCGTCGCGCGAAGTCGATTACGTCCCGTGCATCGACCGTCGCGTCCTCGAAGCGGGTGGTGCCGCTGCCGGTCGTGGTCTGGCCGAAGCCGTCCCAGTCGTCTTCGCGGATCACGCCGGGCTGCGCGGTTGCGACGGCGACGATCACGTCGCTGCCGTCGTCCGCACGTTGCGCGAACACGTCGATCCAGTCTGCGAACAGGCTGCCGGTGCTGTAGAACTTCCGGCCGTTCAGCACGAGGCGGCCATGCTTTTTCGAGACCTTCGTGATGGTCTGGCCGAGCGCCACGTCGCCGGTTTCGGTCCACGCATTGCCGACGAGCTGGCCGCTCGCGAAGCGGTCGAACCACGTCTGGCGATCGGCGTCGGGCGGCACGTTCAGCCAGTCCTCGACGAACGCGAAGTGCCCGCGCAATGCCTGCGGCAGATTGGAATCGGCCGCAGCGAGTTCGGTCAGCAGCCGAAACAGCTGCGGCAGCGACGCGCCGGCGCCGCCGTCGCGCACCGGCAGCCGCACGGCGCCGAAGCCGGCGGCCTTCAGCCAGCCGATCGCCTCGTGCGGCAGTTCGCGGCGGCGTTCGCGTTCGGCGGTGCCGGCCGCGATGCGTTCGAAGATCGGCCTGAAGCGGCCGGCCAGCGCGTCATAGTCGGTGCCGGTGGAAAGTTCGGTTGCTGCGGGAGACGAAGTCATACGGGGTCCTTGAAAGGCGGGGCCGTCGATGCCGGCAGGCCAGTATAGGAAGCACGCTGCGGACGATCCAATAACGGATTCGTACATCGTTATCGCCACCGGGTATTACGCGGGCGAGGCGGCATGGCATCGATGCCTGGGCGTCGATATCGTCGCTGACGCGCGGTTTGCTGCAAGCGACGTGCCGCATCGTTTGTCATGCGAAGGAATATCGTTGTGCGAATCGCTCGGTTTGCCGGCACGCGGCGCGCTGCTAGATTGAATGTGTCCGTCAATCAGCAGGAGAGCCCGATGTCAGAGACGAGCGCCACGATTCAGGAACGGCCGGCCGATACGCAACCACAGGTAGCGCGCGTGATCGCCGACGACGCGCAGGCCATCGCGGCCGCGCATGCACTGGCGCAGCGGCTCGCGCAAGGGGCGGCCGAACGCGACCGGGAGCGCCGGCTGCCGCGTGACGAGATCGAATGGTTCTCGCAGTCGGGGCTGTGGGCCATCACCGTGCCGAAGGCGTACGGCGGCGCGGGCGTGTCGCATGTGACGCTGACGGAGGTGGTGAAGATCGTCGCGGCGGCCGATGCGTCGCTCGGGCAGTTGCCGCAGAATCATTTCGGGTTGGTCGACGTGATCGCGCTGACCGGCACCGACGCGCAGAAGCGCCACTTCTTCGCGGAAGTGCTGAGCGGCAAGCGGTTCGGCAACGGCTTTTCCGAGAAGGGCACGAAGCACGTGCTCGACCTGAAGACGCGGGTGCGCCGGGACGGCGACGATTACGTCGTCGACGGCACCAAGTTCTATTCGACCGGCGCGCTGTTCGCGCATTACGTGCCGGTGCTCGGCCTCGACGACGAGCGCCGCGCGTGGCTCGCGTACGTTCGCCAGCCGGCGCCGGGGCTGACCGTGATCGACGACTGGTCGGGGTTCGGGCAGCGGACCACCGCGAGCGGCACCGTCGTGCTCGACAACGTGCGGGTGCCGGCGTCGCACGTGCTGCCGGCCCAGCGCGTGTCGGATCTGCCGACGCTGAACGGCCCGCTGTCGCAGATCATCCAGGCCGCGATCGACGCGGGCATCGCCAGGGCCGCGCTCGACGATACGCTGGCGTTCGTGCGCGCGCGCACGCGGCCGTGGGTCGACAGCGGCGTCGAGCGGGCGGCCGACGATCCGTTGACGATCCGCGAGATCGGCCGTCTACACATCCAGCTGCATGCGGCGGAGGCGCTGCTCGAGCGCGCGGCGCGTACGCTCGACGAGATCGCGGCGCGCGGCGACGTGACCGAGGACGAGGTCGCGCGCGCGTCGGTGGCGGTGGGCGAGGCGAAGGTGCTGACGACGGAGATCGCGCTGCTCGCGGGCGAGAAGCTGTTCGAGCTGGCCGGCACGCAGGCGACGCTGGCCGAGCACAACCTCGACCGGCACTGGCGCAATGCACGCACGCATACGCTGCACGATCCGGTGCGCTGGAAATATCACCTCGTCGGCAACTACTACCTGAACGGCGTGCGGCCGGCGCGCCATGCGTGGAATTGAACCCGTTGCGATCGTGGCGTTATGCTGCGGCGATGGTTGAATGCGTCGCCGCGCCCGAACGCATTCGCACGACCATGAGCGAACCCGGCAATGCCTTCGTCGAGGCGCAATCGCCGGGTATCGAGCAGGTGAATGCTGCACAGAGGGCGTTACCGCACCAGCGCGGCGACGCGATGAAGTCGCAGCATCCCCATAAGCCCGCTTACTGAGGCGAGTCAGGCAGCGTGTAGTCGAAGCGGTACGAATGCCGGCCGCTTTCGATGGTGATGATCATCGCGCCGGAGAGTCCCAGCAATTCTCCCGTGCCGGAGTCGGGCACGACGGTGATCGACTGCTGCGGCTGTCCGCGAGTCATGGTGGAACTGTGCTGCAGGACAAAGCTGCCGTGGCGGCCGCCCAGCACGCCCTGCACGGTTTCCATGGCCACATAGCCCGCCGAGCCCTGGATACTGCTTCGAAACGCGAGCATCTCGCCGTGACTGACGGCTTCGAGGTCGCCGTGATACTGCTTGTCCAACGACATGCGACCGAGCCCGGTCTGTTCCGCGACGGTACTCAGGGTTTCCGGATTCAGCTTCACTTCAAACGGACCATTGGCCAGCAGGGTCATTGCAGCGCTCCTTGTCGAATCGGCAACCCGCACTATAAGCCAACCGGACTCGGGCGGATGACGGTCGCGTCGACGCGAGACATTGAAAGGTGCGACTTCGTACGTGACGAAGGCGCAGGGGTTCCAATGTTTCGAATCGCCGAAGCCTCATCGACGCAAACGGCAACGCTTCAATCGTCGCCTGCCTGATAAAGCGCTTTCACCTGCGACAACGCTTCGATGAATTCATCCTTGAGCGCCTGCGGCCCGAGGATTTTCACGTGTGCGCCGTACCCCAGGAGCTTCCGTGCGCCGTGCTCGATGGATTCGATGGGCATCAGGAACACTTTCCATCCCGGCGGCACCTCCGCGCTGCTGGCGTCCTGCGCGGCAGGCACGGTCTTGATCCGTGCGTTGGCCAGCCAGGTTTCGCCGCGCGGCGACACGGCGATATGGGCGGTCAACCGATTGAGCTCGGTCTCGTACCGGCTCATCGCGTCGCGCCAGTGCGTTGCCAGGTCGAATCGCGCGGGGCGCTTGAAGCGGCGGCGCGATGCGTCGAGTTCGAGGATATTCGCGACCCGGAACGTGAGTGCGCCGGGCTTGCCGACCACCCGGGCAACCAGGTACCAGGCGCCACCCTTGAGCACCAGGCCGAGCGGCTCGAGTTCGCGGCGCGACACGCCGCGCCAGCTCTGATACTTCACATCGATGCGGTACGCCCCCCACACCGCATCGGCGACTTCACGCAGGAATGCCGGCGTCTCCTGGGCCCGGTACCAATCCACGGTGTCGACGTGCAGCCGGCTGGCGACGCGATCGGCGTGCTCGCGCGAGCCGGGCGACAGGCTGGCCATCATCTTCAGTCGCGCGGAGGTCGCCATGCCGTCGAGGCCCAGTTCGCTCGCGGGCCCGGGCAGGCCCGCCAGAATCAGCGCGTGCGCTTCATGCTCGGTGAGCCCCGTGAGATCGGTACGCCAGCCGTCACTCAACTGAAAGCCGCCGTTGCGGCCGCGATCGCCCCAGATCGGCACGCCGGCCGTGGAGAGCTGGTCGATATCGCGCAGGATCGTGCGCTCGGACACCTCCAGCGCGTCGGCGAGCGCCGGTGCGGTCATCCGGCCGCGCGCTTGCAGCATCATCATGATCGACAACAGGCGGCTCGCTTTCATGGGCGACACGTTACCTCAAATACCTGACATGAGATGTCATGTTATCGGGCTTATGCTTTGCCGCATTCCCGATCCGTTTCATCGACACGACATCACGGAGGAACGAACCATGAAGATCATTTCCGGGCCGCTGAGCATGTTCGGCGCGAAGGTAGAGATTGCGGCGCACGAGAAGGGCATCGACTTCGAGCTGGTGATGGTGCCGTTCAGCCAACTGCGCGGCTACGATCCCAAGCATCCGGATGTGTTGCGGATCAACCCGAAGCGGCAGGTGCCGGTGCTGATCGACGGTGATCTGGAGCTGTTCGATTCCACGCAGATCTTCGAGTATCTCGAGGATCTGAAGCCCGATCCCGCGCTATGGCCGGCGCATCCAACGGCGCGCGCCATTGCGCGTCAGCTCGAACACTGCAGCGACGAAGTCTATTTTCCGCACGTCGTCCGGCTGATGGGGCTGGAAGCGACGCCCGACGATCCGGCGGCACAGGCCGCGCGCGCGGAAGCGGCGCACTACTATCGGCGCATGGAGCGCGTGTTGGCGGATCGCGAGTTTCTGGCCGAAACGTATTCCTGCGCCGACATCGCGTTCTACATGGCGCAGTTGTTCGGCGCGCGCAAGGGCGCGCCGATGACGGACGAAACGCCCCGCCTGCTCGCGTGGCGTGAACGGATGACGGCGCGTCCCGCCGTGCGCAAGGTCGCCGGCGCGATGGCCGGCTATCTTGTCTCGATCGGAGAGGCGGTCCCCGATTTTCTTCGCGCGCTCGACTAGCTGCGTTCGAGAGCGGGTGGAAGACGGCCTTCAGCCGCGATGGCAACGGAAGGCCGCAGCGGGGTGCTCGGCGTTCAGCCGCGGATGAACGCGAGCAGATCGGCGTTGATCGTCTCGGCGTTGGACGTGGGCATGCCATGAGCAATCCGACGCGCCCCTCTATTCGGGCCCTTGACCTTAAAGTTGACTTAAATCTTAGAGTGCTTGCTGACGGCAGTGAGTCAGCAGGCTTCGGGTGTTGCCTGCCACGGTCGATCATCGACGAGAGGCGACGAACATGGACAGGCGGTTTACACAGGTCGAATTCGGGCCGCACAAGGTCGACGTGCCCGAAGGCGGGTATTACGACCGGTTCCGGATGAATCCTGACCTCGACGAGGTGGCGCGCGATCCCGCGGCGGGGAACATCGATTTTTTCCGTCGGATTCCGAAGCGTCAGGTCGCGTCAAGGGTCGGCCCGACCTGGGCGCCGAATTTCTACTACCGTTCCAGCAGCATTCAGCTGCTGTTTCTGGCACCGCTCGAACGCCTGCGGACCACGCTGCCGGTGCCGCTCGAACCGCTGCGCGCGCTTCCCGGATACGGGCTGGCCGCGCTGACCTTCTTCTCGTATTCGGTGTGCGACAACGATCCGTATGACGAAGTGTCCGTCGCGGTGGTCATCCGCCGGCCCGGTGCAACCGGGTCGCATGCGCTCGAGCTGATCGATTCGATGCGGCGCCGGAGCTTCTTCGCGCACGTGCTGGCGCTGCCGGTCACCACGGACATCGCGCGGGTGCGCGGCGTGCATGGCTATCAGCTGCCCAAGTGGCTCGCCGATATCGACGTGAACCTCGGCGCCACCGCCACCGCCCGCATTGCCGGCCCGGGCGGCCGGCCGGACCTGAGCCTGAGCGTGCCGATGCCCGAGCTGACCCAGGTCGCGTCGCAGTCGCACATGGGCACGTCGACGATGATCAATCGCATCGACGGCGAATGGCACCAGACATCGGTGCAGACGAATGCGTTATCGTTCGCCCAGCGCCTGTTGCCGCGCAATGTCGAGCTGGTGCGGCACGGCGGTCCGTTGAGCCAGCTGCTCGACGGGCTTGGCGCGTCCACCATCCTGCGTCTCGACGTAGTGAAGGATGCGCAACTGGTGCTGAACCTGCCGACCTCGTTGAAGGCCTTCGATGAACCCGGAAAGCAACGCTGACGCCACGCAACGCCGCGGCACGCCCGCGCGAAGGAACCGCCCATGACCCGGCCGACTCACGATCTCGTCGTATTTGGCGCCACCAGTTTTGTCGGGCAGATTCTCGCCCGCTACCTGTCCGAGTACCTGTCGGGTGCCGGCGAGACGCTGCGCTGGGCCATCGCCGGCCGTTCCGAAGCGAAGCTCAGGCAGGTCAGGGATACGCTGGGCGCGGCCGGGCAGTCGGTACCGATCATCGTTGCCGATGCGGCCGACGAAGCGCAGCTTCGAGCGCTCTGCGCGCAGACGCGGGTGGTCGTGTCCACCGTCGGCCCCTATGCGCTTTACGGGGAGCCGCTGGTCAGGATCTGCGCGGAAACCGGCACCGACTACTGCGACCTCACCGGCGAGACGCAGTGGATCAAACGGATGATCGACAAGTACGAACCGGCGGCCCGGCAATCCGGTGCGCGCATCGTTCATTGCTGCGGCTTCGATTCGGTGCCGTCGGACATGGGCGTGTTCTTCCTGCAGCAACAGGCGCGGCAACAGTGGGGCGTACCGGCCGCGCAGGTGAAGATGCGTGTGAAAACGCTGAAGGGCGGCGCGTCGGGCGGCACGGTGGCGAGCGTGATCAACGTCGTTCGGGAAGCGGCGGCGGATCCCGCGTTGCGCAGGGAACTGCTCGATCCTTATTCGCTGTGCCCGAAGGGACATGGTTTTACGGCACGCCAGCATGCGGTGCGATCCGCCGCGTTCGATCGCGACTTCGACGCGTGGATCGCGCCCTTCGTGATGGCGGCGATCAACGAACGTGTCGTGCATCGCTCCAATGCACTGGCCGGCAACGCGTACGGCAGCCGCTTCACGTATGACGAAGCGGTGATGACGGGCACGGGCCTCAAGGGCCGCCTGACCGCGGTGACGATGGTGGCCGGCCTTGGCGCGTTCATGGTGGGTGTCGTCATCAAGCCGGTGCGCAGCCTGATGGAGCGCTTCCTGCTGCCGAAGCCCGGCGAGGGGCCGAGCGCCGCGGCGCAACTGGCCGGCCGCTACGATCTGCGATTCTTCGGCCGCACCGACGACGGGAAGACCTTGCGCGTGAAAGTCACCGGCGACCGCGATCCGGGCTACGGCTCCACCGGCAAGATGCTCGGCCAGGCCGCGATCAGTCTCGCACTGGATTGCGTTGGCAATGGCGTCAAGACCGGACGCGGCGGCGGCTTCTGGACGCCTGCAACGATGTTCGACGAGCGCTACATCGAGCGGTTGGTGCGCCATGCGGGGTTGCGCTTCGACGTGATTTGAGCGCGTGTGCCGTCCGCTCGCTAGTCGACAGAAAGCCGATAAAGATCGGATTGCGAATCAACATCAGGAGACGACTGACAGTCACGACGGGGCAGATGGCCGGATGTAATCCGGCCGGGGAGTATCGGAACATGAAGATCGGGGAACTGGCGGAACGCACCGGCCTTACCCCTTCGCGCATCCGCTTTTACGAGCGCATCGGTCTGTTGGCGCTCGTCGAGCGCGAAGCGAACGGCTATCGCACCTATCCGCAGGAAGCGGTGACGGTGCTCGACCTGATCACGGCCGCGCAGAAGGCGGATTTCAGTCTTGAAGAGATCCGTACGCTGATGCCGGCCGACCTCGCGCAGTGGCCCTGCGATTCGTTGCTGGAAGCACTCTGCCGCAAGGTGCAGGACATCGAGGCACTGGAGGCGCGGCTCGCGCGAAGCAAGGCGCAGATCGTGTCGCTGATCGCCGACATCGCCGCAAAACCGGAGTCGGTCGATTGTGCAACCCATGCGAAACGATTGCTGTCACGCATCCCGCCCGGGAATGCGGCGGATGGCGGCGAGGCTGCGACTGCCGCCGCCGATCGCGACGAAGCGGTTGCGCGCCGCCGGTCACCCCGCGCCTAGCGGCGCGCCGGCGCATCACATCACATCACAGCAACGCGACGACCTGTTCCGCGGTCGCCTTTGCCGATTGCGGATTCTGGCCGGTCACGAGGCGGCCGTCGACGACGACGTTCGACGTGAACGGCAGCAGCGCCTTCTCGTAGCGCGCGCCACGCTGTTGCATCTGCTGCTCGACGTTGTAGGGCACCTTCTTCGCGACGCCGGCCAGGATTTCCTCCACCCACGAGTAGCCGGTGATCCGGCGTCCGGCAACCAGCAGCGAGCCGTCCGATAGTTTGGTGTTCAGCAGCCCGCAGTAGCCGTGACAGACCGACGACACGACGCCGCCGTGCTCGTAGATCTCGCGCGTAAGGCGCTGCAGCCCCGCATCGTCCGGGTAGTCCCACATCACCGCATGGCCGCCGGTGAAGTAGATCGCATCGAAATCGGCCGGATCGATCTCGTCGGGGCGTGCGGTGGTGGCCAGCAGCGCCGCGTTGGCCTGGTCGGCTCGCCACGCTTTCGCGGCGGCGTCCGCATGAGGCCATTTGAGCGAGCGCGGCTCCAGCGGCGACACGCCGCCCTTGGGGCTCACGAGCTGCTGCTCATAGCCTTTTGCCGCGAAGATGTGATGCGCATGGGTCAGTTCGGACAGCCACAGGCCGGTCGGTTGCGACGGATCGGCGTAGTGCGCGACGTTGCTCACGACGTGAAGGATGCGCTTGCTCATGATGCGGTTTCCCTTTCATCGGCCATGGGCGGACGTCGTCGACGCACCGCCGGATTGTCGGATGGCATTGCACATACCCACGACCTCGATACGCTGCCGAGGCAAACCATAACCTTTAAGCAAAGTCGAAGGTCAAGGCCTTTTCGTCCTGGCCGCCCGCGCGGGCGTGGCGGGCAGCACGAGTCCGTCCAGCAAGGTGGTCAGCGCATCTTCGATCGCGTGGTCGCCGACCTTCTCGCGCACCAGCCGCCCGTCGATCGCCAGCATCGTCAGGCCATGCAGATGCGCCCAGCAGGCGGTCGCCTGGCCGAGCGCGGGGCGCGGGCGGATCGTGCCGGCGCGCTGGCCGCGCTCCAGGATGTCGACGACCAGCAGGAAGGGCGCTTGCACGCGCGGATCGAGATGGATGTCCGAAGGCTCCCCGGCATCCGCGGCAAACATCAGTCGATAGAGATCCGGGTTGCGCTGCCCGAACGCGAGATGGGCATAGGCGAGGGCGAGCAGCACGTCCGGTGCATCGGTTGCGGGATCGACGGACGCGGCGAGATCGTCGCGCAGGCGATCGAAGCCGATCAGTGCGAGCTCGTGCAGCAACGCGGCCTTGTCCGGGAAATGCCGGTACGGCGCGGAGTGGCTGACGTTCGCGCGCCGCGCGATTTCACGCAGCGTGAACTGCCAGCCCTGTTGCTCCTGCAGCGTGTCGAGCGCGGTATCGATGATCGCGCGACGCAGATCCCCATGGTGATAAGCCTTCTGCCCGGCATCCGCATCCCCATCCGACGACATCGTGTTGCTCCTATGTTGACAGGGAACACATTGTGGTCCTATGATCGGCCGCATGCAAGTTGACAGTGTCTACATCGACGCAACCTCGTGAGGTGCACCATGGCCGTTTCCGCAGAATCCAGCTCGAGCTTCGACCCGGCGGTGTTGCTGGCCCGCCAGCGCAACGCATTCGTCAGCGAGGGGCCGCCGAGCATGCAGCAGCGCAAGGCCCGGCTCGCGCGGCTGCGCGCCGTGGTGCTCGCGTATCGCCGCGAAGTGGAGGAAGCGGTCAGCGTCGATTTCGGTCATCGCTCGCGACACGAGACCGCGATCATGGAACTGGTCGGCGTGATCCAGGCGATCGACTATCTGACGCGCAACCTGCGCCGCTTCATGAAGCCGCAGCGCCGGCACGTCGGCATCTTCTATCGCGCGGGGCAGGCGCACGTGGAATACCAGCCGCTGGGTGTCGTCGGCGTGATGGCGCCGTGGAATTACCCGTTCGCGCTCACGTTCATTCCGCTGGCCACCGCGCTGGCCGCGGGCAACCGCGCGATGCTCAAGCCGTCGGAGCTGACGCCGCGCACCAGCGAGGTGATGCGCCGGATGCTCGCGGAGACTTTCCCGATCGAAGAAGTCGCGGTCGTGCTCGGCGGCCCGGAAGTCGGCGCCGCGTTCAGCGGCTTGCCGTTCGATCATCTGCTGTTTACCGGCAGCACGCAGGTGGGCCGCAAGGTCATGAAGGCGGCCAGCGACAATCTGGTGCCGGTGACGCTCGAACTCGGCGGCAAGAGCCCGGCGATCGTCGCGAGGGGGCACGTCGATGACCGGACGATGTCCAGCATCGTGTTCGGCAAGCTGTCGAACGGCGGGCAGACCTGCGTGGCGCCCGACTATGCGCTGGTGCATGAAGACGACCTGGACGCGTTCGTCACGCAATACGATGCGGCCGTCGCGCGCTTCTATCCGGAAGGGCCGACCAGCCCGGACTACACGTCGATCGTCAGCGACCGGCATTACGATCGCTTGAAAAATCTCGTCGACGAAGCCCGCAGCAAAGGCGCGCGCGTGATCGAGGCGGGCGTGAATCCGCAGCAGGCGGCCACCCGCAAGCGGACGCTCGCGCCCACGCTGATCGTCGGGGCCGGCGACGATACGACCGTCATGCAGGAAGAAATCTTCGGGCCGATCCTGCCGGTGCGCACGTATCGCACGATCGACGAGGTCGTCGACTACGTGAATGCGCGTCCGCGGCCGCTTGCGCTGTATTACTTCGGCGCGCAGGACAGCGACTGCGCGTCGTTGCTCTCGCGCACCACGTCGGGCAATGTCGGCATCAACAACACGCTCCTGCACGTCGCGCAGGAAGACTTGCCGTTCGGCGGCGTCGGCCCGAGCGGGATGGGCGCGTATCACGGCATCGAGGGATTCCGCGCGATGAGCCATGCGAAGGGCGTGTTCGTGCTGGGGCGCTGGAACCTGCCGAGCCTGCTGCGCGCGCCGTTCGGGAAGCTCGCGGATCTGTCGCTGGCGGCGCTGCTCGGGCGCAGCCGGGATCCGGTGGGCGTGCGGGCGGGATTGACCGCGAAGCGCTGAACCGGGCGCGGGGCCGGATCAGCGCGTGCGATGGTGTCCTTGAAGCGCGGCGGCCCGGAAATTCAGATCAGCGCCCGCCGCGCGCGATGGCCAGCGCGACGCCGAAGCCCACGAGCAGGCAGCCGAAGGTGCGGTCGATCCAGTGCCGCAGCGCCAGCAGGCGATCGCGGACAGCCGTTGCGGAAAAACACAGCGCCACCAGGCTGAACCAGCCGGCATGTGCGACGGCGATGAACGCGCCGTAGCCGATCTGCACGATCAACGGCGTGTCGGGCCGCACGGCCTGCATGAACAGGCTGACGATGAACACCGTGGTCTTGGGGTTCAGCGCATTGGTCAGGAAGCCGGTGCGCAGTGCGGCCAGGTCGGACAGCGGCGCGACGCGTGTGTCGGGCTGCCCGTTGCTTGCCTTCGTCATGAGCATCTTCACGCCCAGGTAGATCAGGTAGATCGCGCCGACCAGCTTGACGGCATTGAAGAGCCACAGCGACTGGCGGATCAGCAGGCCGACGCCCAGCAGCGTGTAGCTCACATGAACCGTCACGCCGAGCCCGATACCCAGCGCGGTGAGCACGCCCGAGCGGCGAGACAGCATCAGGCTGTTGCGCGTGACCATTGCGAAGTCCGGGCCCGGGCTGATCACGGCCAGCAGCGTGATGGTGACTACGACTATCAGTTCGGTCATCGTCTTGTCCTTGCGATTGATGGCTTGATGACGCAATCTTATGGGTCACGTTACATCGGGAAAAGCGATGATTTCTGACCAGAATGGTGAGATTGACTCACAATCCGTTCGCGCCAGCCTGCCGTCGCTGATGGCCTTGCGTTGCTTCGAGGCGGCGGCGCGTCACGAGAATTTCAGCCGTGCCGCCGACGAGCTGTGCCTGACTCATGGCGCGGTCAGCCGCGCGGTGCGGCTGCTCGAGGACGACCTGGGTGTGGCGCTGTTCCAGCGGCGCAGCCGTCGCGTCTTCCTGACCGATGCGGGCCGCAAGCTGGCGCAGGCCGTCCATGATGGGCTGGGCCTGATGCGTCACGCCGCGCACGAATTGCGCACCGAAGCCGCCCGGGCGCGGCGCTGGGTCCTGTCGTGCGAGCCGACGCTGCTGATGCGCTGGCTGATTCCGCGCTGGCCGGATTTTCAGGCGCGGCATACGGGCGTCGACATTCACCTGGCTGCCGCGGGCGGCCCGTTTTCATTCGACAGCGGCATCGACATGGCGATTCGACGCAATGACTTTGCGTGGCCAGCGGGGTATCACGCGGAGCGTCTGTTCGCAGAGCGGGTCGGGCCGGTTTGCCGGCCGGATAAAGTCGATGCGTGGTTTGCCACGCGTCGTGGTGATCGCTCGTTGAAGAAGGACGCTCCGCCATTGCATACGCGGACACGCCCGGACGCGTGGAAGGAATGGTCGGTAGCGGCGAATCAGCCCGTCACAGGCGGGCGCGGGCAGACGTTCGACCATTTCTACTTCAGCCTGCAGGCGGCCGTCGCGGGGCTCGGTGTCGCGATCGGCCCGTGGCACCTCGTTCGCGACGACATCGAAAGCGGTGTGCTGGTCGCGCCGCTCGGATTCGTCGAGGATGGTTCGCATTACTGCTTGTTGACGCCGGAACCGGTGGCGGCCGGGAGTGCGCAGGCGGATTTGCTCGGGTGGTTGAGGGCGATGGTTTGAGGGAGCGGGCGGCTGAATGGACATTCACGGGTGACGCAAAACGGCGCAGGCATCGTCCGGGCAATGGCACAATTTCGACGCGCGTGCGCCGACGAGACGCCACGACAGACGAGCGCCCCCGCGCCATATCGGGTGGATCGTCACTTCATGGAGCGGCTGATGGAAGACGAACTGCAGGCATTGATCGCGGCCCGGCGCGCAGCCGGGAAACCGGAAGGCCAGGTGCCGGGGTGGAAGGACAATCTGGTTCTGTTGGAGGGCACGTTGGCCCGTGTGTCGAAAAAGCGCGCGGCGGCCCCGCCTCAGATACCTCCGCCGCCAGCGGGCGTCGTGGGGGCGACCGCGATTGCGGCGACGTTGCTGGGCATGGGCGCCCAGGCGCGGGTGATGGTCGATGCGACCGACGGATCGAGCTGGAAAGACGAAGCGGACTGGGTGGAGTTCGAGATGGACGGCAATCATTTTCACGGTGTGCTGTGGATGATGCCGATGCGCAGTGGAGAGGCGGTCAAGGTCGTCGCCGAAAAAATCGGCGAGCACCGCTATTTCGCCTATGCGGTCCAGCGCGATTCGGACGCCGTGGTGTCGATCTATCCGAATGCGATCATGGGTACGAAGGCGCGTGGCCGATTCGAGCGGAAGGGCACGCTGGGGTTCTTCGTGTTCGTGGAGTTGATCATGGCCGTCTTCCTGGGGATCAACTTATTTCGTGGCGAAGGCAGCATCGGCGACTTCGCGATCATGATGGGAGGGGCACTGGTCGCAGGTGCCATCGTCATGATGTTTTTTTACTTCCTGGGGAAATGGAAGTTCCGCAACAGCATCGAAGATGAACTGGCCGAGTGCATCTTCCGGGCGTTCGGCTGGCCCGATCCGCAGAATTTCAATTTGCGAAAGGTCTCTCGATGGCCGAATCGGGCGCGGCCGAACGAGGATCTTCCGACCTCCGATCCTTACTGGTACTTCAACCTGAGTTATTTCAGGTACGAGCCGTCGCCGCACGCGTGACAGGACGATCGGACGCCCGCGCCCGGTATCGCAGGCGGCCGTGACGGCCGTTGCTACCGCGCGGAAGCCGGTGCGAAGGTCCTGCCCGTCACGTCTCCGATAAAGTCGATTGCCGCCCGAATCGACGGCGAATGCCGGAGATCGGCATGCACGACCAGCCAGATTTCGCGGGAGTACGATTCCCCGTCGAACGGCAGGCGCTGCAACCCGGGATCGCGGTCGCCCATGAACACGGGCAGCCCTGCCACGCCGATTCCCGTGCGGGCCGCGACCTGCTGCGTCGTGATATCGCTGACTTCGCAGGCGATGCGGCGGCCTCGAGCGATCGACTCGAGCCACTTCTGATGCGGCATTTCCGCGAATTGCGCGTCGTAGCAGATAAAGCCCCAATCGTCGGGCGTCGACGCGTGCGCATAGTCGCGGCTCGCATAGAGCCCGAAAGGCATCTCGCCCAGCTTGCGCGTCACGTTCTGCGGCTCCTCGGGGCGGAACAGGCGCACGGCGATATCCGCTTCACGGCGGGCGAGCGATACGCTTTGCGCCTGGCTGGCCATCGACAGTCGAATGCCCGGATGCAATTGCGCGAATTCATGGAGATGATTCGCGAAGAAATTGTTGGCGAGTACGGGCGGCACGCTGATCGTCACGGTGCCGTGCATCGGCAGATGTTCCGTGAGCGCGAGACGCTCGATCGCGAACGCGTGCTCCTCCATTTTCTCGGCGAATTCGAGCATTTGCCGGCCCGCGGCGGTCGGCCGGCACGCGCGTGGCAACCTGTCGATCACGCGCACCTTCAATTCGGTTTCGAGTGCGCTCAAGCGACGGCTGACGGTCGCATGGTCGACATTCAACCGCCTGGCCGCCGCCGAAAGACTCCCCGCCTGTGCGACGGCAACGAAGTAACGCAGGTTTTCCCAGTCGAACATCGGTGCATTTTCTCCAGGTTGCTGTGCTGTTTTGCGGAATATTCGCACAGAAGGCGATCCTCTACGCTTCAATCCTCCGAATGCGAAGGATTGCCGATGCAGACATCTTCCACACCTCATCCGCGGCTGGTTCAAACGGCGGCGTGCCTCGGTTTTGCGGTCGTCCTGATCGACGTCAGCGTCGTCAACGTTGCGCTCGATGCATTGCGCACGGCGTTTGGCGCAGCGGTCACCGACTTGCAATGGGTCGTCAACGCGTATGCGCTCGTGTTCGCGGCGACCCTGCTGATGGCAGGCGCCCTCGGCGACCGGCTGGGCGCAAAGCGCGTGTTCATGGCCGGTTACGCGATATTCACGCTGTCGTCGATCGGCTGCGGCATCGCGCATTCGATGGGCGCGTTGATCGCGTGGCGCCTCGTTCAGGGGATCGGCGCGTCGCTGCTGGTGCCGAACTCGCTGGCCGTGCTGCGCCTGGCATTCGACGACGCGGCGGCGCGCAGCCGCGCGATCGGCTGGTGGGGCGCGGGCGGCGGTATCGCGCTGGCGGCGGGGCCCTTGGCAGGCGGGTTGCTCATTGCGGCAGTCGGCTGGCGCAGCATTTTCCTGGTCAACGTGCCGGTCGGCATGGCCGGTATCTGGATGACATGGCGGTTTGCGCCCGACACGCAAGCGCAGCGCGGCAGGCACCTGGATCTTCCCGGGCAACTGACCGGTGCGTTTGCGCTGGCGGCGCTCACGTTCGCGTCGACCGAGCTCAGTGCGCTGGGGTGGCGCAGTCCGGTCATCGTCTGTGCGTTCGCGTTGTGCGTCGGGTTGGGCATCGCGTTCTTCCGGCTGGAAGCGCGCAATCCGGACGCGATGTTGCCGGCCACGTTGTGGCAGGACCGGATCGTCCGCAGTTCGATCGTGATCGGTGCGATCGCGAATCTGGTGTTCTACGGCATCGTGTTTACGTTGAGCCTGCTGTTTCAATCGGTCTGGCATATGACACCCGTGCGCACGGGTGTGGCGTTTCTGCCGATGATGGGCGTGCTGATGGCCATGAGCATCGTTGCCGGGCGACTGACCGGCCGGCTGGGCGCACGCACGCTGGCGACGGCCGGACTGTCGATTTCCGCCGCCGGCTATCTGGCGATGTGGCCGGCCATCGCCGTGCACGCCAACGCGCTGCTCGCGATTCCGATGCTGCTGGCCGGCAGCGGCATCGCGCTGACGATACCGACCATCACGGATGCGGCGCTCGCGGCGGTGAGCGGTGCGCAGTCAGGTGTGGCGTCGGGGTTGCTGAATACGGCCCGGCAGGTGGGCGGCGTGATGGGCGTCGCGTTGTTTGGCTTCTTCGTTCGCGAGGCAGGGGGTGTGGCGTTTGTGCACGGGATGGCGCGGGCGTTGATCGTGTCGGTTCTGCTGCTGGTGGTCGGTGCGGTGATGGCCTGGCGGAATCTGGGGCAGGCGGCGGAGCGCGGGATGGGGGCTCGCGGGGCGAGCCCTCAACGTCAGTGCCCAACTCGATAGACGCGACCGCTATGTACCCCCTCCACGCTGCGCCGATAGGCCATGGCCACGCGTGCCGCCGGCACGCTCTCACAGCCGGGGAAAAACGGACCGAACCGGTCGATGGATTCCGTCAGCATGGTCGGGCTCACGGCATTGATCCGGATGCCCCGGGGAAAATCGCATGCGGCAGCGCGCACGAAGCCTTCAATCCCGGCATTCGACGTTGCGGCGTTGGCGCCTTGCGCAATCGGATCATCGACTGCGATGCCCGAGGTTAGCGTGATCGACCCGCCATCGGACAGGGCGTGCTGACCAACCAGTGCGACGCGCACCTGACTCAGCAGCTTGTCCTGCAATCCCTTGTGGAATTCGGCCGCCGTCATCTTTTCGATCGGTGCCAGGACGACATTGCCCGCGGCCACGATGATCGCGTCGACTTGCCCGATCTTTCCGAACAGCGCGCTCACGCTCTCGTCACGGGCGATGTCGACCTGATGGTCGCCCGAGGTGCGCCCCACGCGAATGATGTCGTGTTTTCCGTCGCGCGCGAGCTCATCCGCCACGGCACGCCCTACGTCGCCACCGGCGCCGATTACAACGATCTTCATGGAACCACTCCTTTTCGATTTCAGGTTGGAGCGGCCATTGTTCATCGAACCAATATTGCGATAAATGTGCTCTAATTTCCGACACTACTAATCTCCGGTTCGGAATATGGACAAGCTGCGTTCGATGGAAGCCTTCGTTGCCGTCGTGGAAGGGGGCAACTTCACCGAGGCGGCGCAGCGGCTGGGCATATCGGCGGTCATGGTGGGCAAGTATGTGCGCGAACTCGAAGAGCGCCTCGGTGCGCGCATGCTGGAGCGCACCACGCGACGGCAAAGCCTGACGGATGCGGGGCGCGTGTTCTACGAAGATGCCAAGCGTGCGCTTGAGCATGTGCGTATTGCCGAGACGTCGGTCGAACGGTTGCGCGCGTCGCCGTCCGGCACGTTGCGTATCAGTGCGTCGATGACCTTCGGGTCCTGTGTCGTCGCGCCTTTGGCGGCGACTTTCCAGCAGATGTACCCGCTCGTGCGCATCGAGCTGGCGTTGAGCAATCGCGTCGTCGATCTGGTTGACGAGGGGTTCGATCTGGCGATTCGTATTGGTGCGCTGGGCGATGTCGACCTGATCGCGAAGCCGCTGGCCATGTATCGGATGGTGATCTGTGCGTCGCCCGGTTACCTCGCGCGGCATGGGCGTCCGGAGACGCCGCAGGACCTGGGCGTGCATCACTGCCTGTCTCACTCGGTGTGGAATGGCCGTAACGGGTGGAAGCTCAAAGGCTGGGATGGCCCGCAGGTTTCGAAGGATCCGGTTTTCACGTGCGACGATGGTCATGGCCTGCGCATGGCGGCGATCGCGGGGGCGGGGTTGTTGTTGCAGCCTGAAGTGCTGGTGGCTCACGATCTGGCGAGTGGCGCGCTGGTGCCGGTGTTGCAAGCGTACTTGCCCGAGCCGCATCCGATTCATATCGTGTATCGGCATGATCGGCGGCCGCTGCCGAAGCTGACGCGCTTTGTCGCGCATTTGCTTGAGCATGTGGCGGCGCGGGACGCGTCTTAGCGGGCGGGGGCTGTAGTCGACGGTGGATTCAACCGGTCGATGCGACAGCTTGATGGATTCGTTCAGCCGGTGAATCGAAAGCTAGTGTCTTGCGCGGGCGTTCGTCGAGCCGTCTGGCAATGTGTTGAGCCTGGCTTGCGAGCAGGCAGAGAGATGGGTTCCTTTCGGGAGGGGCTGTCACGGAAGCCCGTTTGTGGTTTCGTTCGTGCCGCGTGCCCGGATGGGGTCGTAGACGTCAAACAAACATTCCAGTTCGATGTGGTGCCAGTACGGCTCGGCGAGAACGGCATTGCCAAACACATCTTTCCGGGTGCTCGCGCGGCGGACGTGGGTATCGATGGCCTGCGTGCATGTATCGAACACGCGACGAGACCTGACATGGCGTGATGCTTCGTGGCAGCGGGATCCATGAACGTGGTTCATGGGAACATGAAATATATCCATTTTTATTTCTCCCGGGCGGAGACCATAATTCCGGGCTCCCCAGTCCGGCGGACGCGGGCGTATTTCATTGACACTTCTCATGGCAACCACAATCGAACGCAAGCCATTGGCGTTACCTGGCGGGCACAAGAAAGTGCTGCTTCATTCCTGCTGCGCGCCGTGCTCGGGCGAAGTGATGGAAGCCATGCAGGCGTCGGGCATCGACTTCACGATCTTCTTCTATAACCCGAATATCCATCCGCTGAAGGAATACGAACTACGCAAGCAGGAAAACATCCGGTTTGCAGAGACATTCGGTATTCCATTTATCGATGCCGACTACGATCGTGACAACTGGTTCGAGCGCGCCAAGGGAATGGAAAACGAACCGGAGCGCGGCATCCGCTGCACCATGTGCTTCGACATGCGTTTTGAGCGCACGGCACTGTATGCCCATGAGCACGGCTTCCCTGTCATCACCAGTTCGTTGGGCATCTCGCGCTGGAAGAACATGCAACAGATCAACGATTGCGGTGTGCGCGCGGCCTCGCACTATCCCGACATGCTGTATTGGGAATACAACTGGCGCAAAGGCGGCGGCTCGGCGCGCATGATCGAGATCAGCAAGCGAGAAAACTTCTACCAGCAAGAATATTGCGGCTGCGTCTACTCGCTACGCGACACCAATCGGCATCGCCTGGAAAGTGGCCGCGAACGCATTCAGCTGGGCGTGAAGTTCTACGGCGACGACGACTCCACAATCGAATCCTGAGCTCGCCATCCGTTCCCGGATCAACAAGCGGGACGGCTTGAAGATCCCGTACTCGCGCAAAACTCTGGTCGGGCTGCGTACTGTCGGACGCATGCCACTGATCGCCGCGGCGCAGGCGCTTGGCATTCCGCTAGTGCATCGGAAGCGGCTCGAAACTGTCCTGCGCCCCTTATCTCCTGCGATCCTCGTTCGTTGGCCCGCAGTGACGGACGTCTCTTTTTCGCGCGCGTCATTTCACGGTTCGTCGTTAGATTCGATCCGAAGCAAACGAACCCGCTGGTCGCGCAAGGCGTTCCCCAAGCTCGCTCTATGACTTCGCGATCAGGCCTTCTGCGTGGCTGAGCGCCGAGGCGGCAAACTCCGAAAGCAAGGAACGCCCCTGGCGCAGATGCGCCTGGACGCGAGCGTGTTGGGGCATGAAGCGTCGTATGACCGCGTCGCTGACTGCATCACGCAATGAAGGTGCGGAAGGAGAGAGGCGAGCAGGCCAACCTGCACCCCCGGCCATGAACATGATTAATGGTTTGATGAAATCTATTCACTTTTATTCATGGATGGCTCGACATAAAATTTGTCTTGAATGCCGATATCTTGAAGATTTCTGAGCAAGAGCCAGAAAACAAAATCGGAAAGCATTGAAAAACCAGGGGATGAATTCAGGCTTCATCTCGGAAATCAGGGTGTCAGATCAACATGAGTCAAGATTTTACATTTGCCATCAAGCGCCTTAGCTTCGATGAAGACTATCGGCCGTCAGACAGTACGCGTATCACGACCAACTTCGCCAACCTGGCGAGAGGGACGAGTCGTCAAGAGAATTTGCGCAACACGTTCAGGATGATCGACAATCGTTTCAATGCGTTGGCGCATTGGGATAATCCTGAAGGCGACCGCTATGCCGTCAAGCTTGAAATCATTTCCGTCGAAATGAGCATCGACGGTGAAAGCAGTGGCGCCTCCCTTCCGTTGATTGAAATATTGAAAACGAATATTGTCGATCAAAAAACCGGCGAGCACATCGAGGGCATCGTAGGGAATAATTTCTCGTCTTACGTACGAGATTATGATTTCAGCGTTCTGCTGCTGGAGCACACCAGGAATCAGGCCGAATTCAGCACCCCGGAGAATTTTGGGGATCTGCACGGGAAGCTGTTCAAATGCTTCGTGAACTCAAGCGCCTACAAGGCCAACTTCAAAAAGCAACCCGTTATCTGCCTGAGTGTCTCGAGCAGCAAGACTTATCATCGGACCGCCAATCAGCATCCGGTTTTGGGTATCGAATATCTGCAGGACGAATACTCTCTGACTGACGAATACTTCAAGAAAATGGGCTTGAAGGTTCGTTATTTCATGCCGCCGAATAGTGTTGCGCCGCTGGCTTTTTATTTTTCCGGCGATTTGCTTGCTGATTACAGTGATCTCGAGCTTATCGGTACCATCAGCACGATGGATACGTTCCAGAAAATTTACCGGCCCGAGATTTACAATGCGAATTCTGCGGCGGGAAAATCCTATCAGCCAAGTTTGAAGCACCAGGATTTTTCGTTAACTCGAATTGTTTATGATCGGGAAGAACGCAGCCGGCTGGCTATCGAGCAGGGAAAGTTTGTCGAAGAGCACTTCATCAAACCGTACCACGCTGTTCTTGAGCAGTGGTCCGCTAACTACGCTCTTTGATTCATCAAAAACACAAGGTCATCTACTGTGAAGAAATTGTTGCCTACCTCAACTGCCGGCAGTTTGCCTAAACCCTCTTGGCTCGCGCAACCGGAGACGCTTTGGTCGCCCTGGAAATTGCAGGATGAGGGGCTGATTGAGGGCAAGCAAGATGCTTTGCGCTTGTCACTGCAAGAGCAGCAACATGCAGGTATCGATATCGTCAGTGACGGCGAGCAAACGCGCCAGCATTTTGTGACGACGTTCATCGAGCACCTCAGCGGCGTTGATTTTGAGAACCGCAAGACCGTTAGAATTCGCGATCGCTACGATGCAAGCGTGCCGACGGTCGTCGGTGCCGTTGCTCGACAAAAGCCGGTTTTTGTCGAAGATGCCAAGTTCTTGCGCCAGCAAACCAGGCAACCCATAAAATGGGCGCTGCCGGGCCCCATGACCATGATCGATACGCTTTATGACGATCATTATAAAAGTCGCGAAAAATTGGCGTGGGAGTTCGCAAAGATCCTGAATCAGGAAGCCAAGGAGCTGGAGGCTGCCGGCGTTGATATCATTCAATTTGACGAGCCTGCATTCAATGTCTTCTTTGATGAGGTGAATGACTGGGGTGTTGCGACCCTGGAGCGGGCAATTGAGGGTCTCAAGTGTGAGACTGCCGTGCATATTTGCTATGGCTATGGCATCAAAGCCAATACGGACTGGAAAAAGACGCTGGGGTCGGAGTGGCGGCAATACGAAGAAGCCTTTCCCAAGCTGCAAAAATCCAGTATCGATATGGTTTCGCTGGAGTGCCACAACTCCCGCGTTCCGATGGATCTGATCGAGCTGATTCGCGGGAAGAAGGTGATGGTGGGGGCGATCGATGTGGCAACGGATACCGTTGAAACGCCCGAGGAAGTCGCCAGCACCTTGCGGAAAGCACTGCAGTTTGTCGATGCCGACAAGCTCTATCCTTGCACCAACTGCGGGATGGCTCCGTTGTCTCGTGCAGTCGCACGAGGCAAGCTGAATGCTTTGAGTGCAGGCGCGGAAATCGTCCGACGAGAAATCTCGAACTAATTCCTGGCTGTAGTCGGAATGGGAGCTCGGGAAATTGAAGCGGATGTGGATTTCAGGGGGAGCCTCAAGCGGGCTCCCTGATTCCGTTGGAATACGCCGCCCGGATTTCCCGCGTAAAGATGAAGCAGGGGCCCTTTTCGATTCCGATCAAGCCGACGAGCACAAGCAGGCCGGCAGGAAGTTGTCGACGATCGAAGCGGATCAGGTGGCGCCGCGGAAGGTTGGCTGGCGCGTACTGCTTCAGTACGACGGCACACATCGGCACGGATGCCGAGTGGGTTTATAGAAAGCCGGCACGCCGATATGTGCCGGTCGGCGCCGAAGCGGTGTGCCATCATGCGCAAAATTGTCGCCGCGACCTGCTCGCGACGGCCGAGCGCGGAGAAGCGAGTGGGCTATCGGGTCGATTTTGATCGATGGGCCGCTTGCACAATTGACAACCGCTGAAGTCAGCCAAAATGACCTGACGACTTCAGGCCTTCCTTGATATTTTCGAGCCGCACCCAGTATTCAGTGTCTACCATGTCTCTTTCCAGCACTGCCATCGAGCCATTGAGCTTTCGCGAAGCGCTCGGGCATTACGCATCCGGTATTACGGTCATTACATCGCACGTTGATGACAAGCCGATCGGCTTCACTTGCCAGTCGTTCTACAGCGTGTCGATGAGCCCGCCGCTGGTGTCGTTCAGCGTCATGTCCAGCTCGGCCAGCTATCCTAAAATTCGCCAGGCAGGTCGATTCGTGGTCAACATCCTGTCAGACGAGCAAGTCGGGATTTCCAACCAGTTCGCTCGACGCGGCGCGGACAAGTGGCACGGAGTCGAATGGCAGGCGTCGCCGCTGGGTAACCCGATCATTGTCGGCAGCCTTCACTGGCTTGATTGCGAAATCTACGCCGAACACGCCGCGGGTGATCACCTGATCGTGATTGGCGAAGTGAAAGCGTTGGACGTGCAAGAGGCTGCTGCTACGCAGCCATTGCTGTATTTCAAAGGGAAATATCGCAACATCGCCGCGCATGACGCGGTTTGAGCGTTGACCTCCGCGGCCCTCTTTTAAGTGTCAATCAATTGAGCGCCTGACCATCTCGGTGAATACGCTCGGCACCGGAGCCGAAGCGGCACTGCATCAATCCATCAAAAGGGGCGCCGAGGTAGCGATCACGCTTGGTATGCCGGCTGCGTTGATTACCTGGCCGGGCAACTCGGTGGGGCCATGGGTGTTTGGCCAGCCATCATTTCCCGGGGTTCGATTCAGCGTCCTGGCGTCGACTCTTCTGGTTCGAACCATTCAGGCCACGAGCTGCGGTGCCGGTTGCGCGCCTCGATGCAAGGAATCAATGTCTGCGCCAGTACCGGTAACTGATTGGCCGATTTGGCAATCCGGTATTTGACACTGTGCACGCACTCCCGGTCGCCGAATTCGCAACGATTGAGCCGGGTCCCGCCACAGGGGCCGTTCGCCAGACCTTTGGGGCATGTCTCGGGGCATACGTAGAGGGTGTCATGCAAGCGGCAACTGCCGCAGGTATCGCAGCCGACCAGCGGTCGTTTCACCGTCCGCTCGACAGCATGTAGCGCATCAGCCGCCACACCGATCTTCCATATCGGCCGCGTCACGCTCCAGCCAAATGCTCTGCTGAACCATCCCGTGCCACCGAAGACCTGGCTATGTGCGGTAGAGAGCAGCGTGTGTCGCAGGCGCTCCCGGCGGGTGGCGGTGACATCGGATTGCCCCATTTCCCACGCATCGATTTCGGGAGCGAAGCATACCTGGGGCGCCCCAGGCATCTGCCAACTTGCCCGCCATCGTTCGTCCCACCCGGTCAGTGAGGTCACGCTGTCCCGCTGCTCGGTAATCGCCTGCTCCAGCACAAGCAGTTCATCCAGCGTATGCACCCCGGACACATGAGCGCCGGCATAGTCCATCAGCTGCAGGCCCACGATCTGCAGGGCCAGACGCTCGAGGCTTCGTGCGCTGGCTGCGCAGCACGTCCGCACCGGGTACATAGAGAAATCCTGGCGCGTCGTCGATGAACCGGGCGATGAGCCACGGACAGGCGCTGCGATCGATTTTCGGACGTGCCCGCGTAATCCACTTCATGACGCGTCTCCTGTCTGGCTGTACGGCTGAATGGTCAGTCGTCGTCCTCTTCGTCGTCGCCGGCTGGGCGGCTGCTGATGAGCTTGCCGTCCTCGGTCAGGATCAGACGTTGCTCCTGGCCACCCTGCACGATGGTTACGGCATAGCGTGTCTTGCCGTCTTGCACACGCCGTTGAATCACGCCGACGCTGCCACCTTGCCGTTGACGCTCGATCGTCGTTCTCACACCCTCCGGCGCGTGCTCAAGCGTGACGATCTCGCCGGTACTCTGATCGGACTCACTGCTGTCGCAACCGGATAGCGCAACAGACAGGGTAATTGCCATTGCGACGGGCACGATTCGCCAATACCTTCGCATCACTAGCTCCTCACCCAGTCGCCCGCGCTGTTTACTCGAAGACGGGAATGACGATCGCATTTCAACGTCTTCGTCTGGTAAGTCATGTTCGTTTCCCGGCTACGCAAGTCAGTGATGGAGGAGCGGGAAAGCCACGAGCCCGATGACGGCGGCGGCTGTCACGATCACCGGTTCCTGAAGCTTCTTGAAGCGCCACAGCAGCAGCACAGTTGCGACGGCGAGCAGTGCGGTCGGAATGTCGACGATCGATCGCTTTGCGATGACGAGAACGGAGCCCGTGATCGCGCCGACGGCTGCAGCCGTAATGCCATCGACGAACGCCTTGACGCCGGGCCGATGCCCGTACTTCTTCACATAAGGGGCAGGGATGACGGTGAACAGATAGCAAGGCAGGAACGTGCCGAGTGCGGCGACGAGTGCGCCCGGGAAGCCCGCCACGAGATACCCGATAAAGCCGACGGTGATCACGACCGGCCCCGGGGTGATCATCGCGACCGCAACGGCATCCACGAACTGCTTGTCGTTCAGCCAGTGGTGCTCGGTGACGACGCCGCCATAGAGGAACGGCACGATCGCGAGTCCGGAGCCGAACACGAACGCGCCAGCCTTCATGAAGAACGCACCGATCTGAATGAGCTGCGGCAGGTCGATGCCGCTCAGCAGGCCGCTAGCCGCCGGCAGGTTGACCGCAGCAATTGCATTCAGCCCACCTTTGTTCGGCCACTTGGGCGGTGCGCGCCACAGCCATCCGACGAGCCCGGCCGCGATGAAGAGCCACGCAATTTCCGATTCGGTGATGAAGGTCACGGCGGCCAGTGTCAGGAAGATCGCCCAAAGGAGCTTGTCGTGCCCGACGGTCTTGGTCGTGAGCTTGTACGCGCTCATCGCGATGATGCCGACCACTGCGGCGCCGACGCCGTAGAAGACAGCCTGCATCCAGGACAGACCGCCGAAATGTGCGTACGCGAACCCGAGCGCGACCACCATCAGGAACGACGGCAGCACGAACGCGAACCCAACCAGCGTCGCGCCGAGAAGGCGGTAGTGGACGAAGCCGAGATAGATCGCGAGTTGCGCCGCCATCGGCCCTGGCGCGAGCTGGGCCAGCGTGAGCCCTTCCTTGTAGTCGGCCTCGGTGATCCACCCGCGTCGCTCGACCAGGTCGCGACGCATGTAGCCCGCGAGCGCGACCGGCCCGCCGAAACCGAACGTGCCGAGACGCAGCATGTAGGCGACCAGCTCGCCAAGCGAGTAGGTCGGTTCGGTCGTGGCGATGGCAGTGGTCATGATTTGGCCGTGGTTTCGTTTTTGCCGTTCGACGTGAAGTGCGCGTACAGGGAGTCGAGTACGGCGCCCATCTGCTCGAGCAGCTGATCGTCGTTCTCTGTTCGTTGGCGCGTGCCGGCCATCACGGCCTCGAAGCCCACTGCTTCCGGCGCGGCAGGACCGCCTACGTCGAGCGCGTGCACGATCTCTCCGAGCCGCATCAGCGCTGGATCCTTGTCGAGTCCGAAACTGGCGAGCAGCACCTCGAACGTCACACGCTCGCCGACGTGCGTGAACGTTGCACCGTCAAAATCGAAGCCGAGCGCATCAGCCGGGCAATCCGCCGGCGACGCGAGCCAGATGAAGCTCGCTTGCGCGTCGATGAATCGGCGGATCAGCCACGCGCTGGCGACGCGATCGACCCACATCCGCTGCCGCGTCGCCCAGGCGCGTCTTTGGTATTCGCTAATCGCCAGCGGGCGAATGGTGCGATCCGCGGCATGCGGCTCGCCCGGCGACAGCACGGTGTCGACCAGCGCAACGAAATCCTGTAGCGCGACTTCCGCACGGGTGGCCGAATCGCCCGGGAAATAGTCGATCGCCTGAATCGCGTCGAAATCCTTGCGCAGGCGACGCAACAGCCGCGACAGTTCCGTGGCCGATTGCCCGGCAAGCGTCTTGCGCGCGTCGGCAAGCGTCCGCGTGAAGGTCGCGTAGTCATCGACTCGGTCGAACAGCACGCGGAATTCCTGTTCCTGGGACGGAGTCAGGCTCGGCGCGCGCAACAGGTGGGCTGCGCCGCCACTCTCGGCAATGGCGTCCGCGAGCTCACGCAGCGATTCTTCATGCGTTTCGGTGTAGGGCAGCAGATAGACGCCGTCGCGCAGCACCGCGCAGCCCTTCGCTTTCAGCGCGCGCCAGATTCGCATGCGGGCAGTCGCGTTTTCTGTCGGGAGAGTCAGAACAAGGATTGACCAAGTCGAGATTGTGTTCATGTAGCGTATGCTACTCAGATGTTATTTATTCTACAAGATCTTCGGGGCTGGCGCGTAGTACCGCGCCTCACTCGGGCGGGATTGGGACAGGGTCATCCGCCGTGCGATGGGTGACCCGTACAGCGGAACGAGGGTAGAGGGCGCTCAAGTCCTTCGGGACAGTTCGCGGTCCGCTGGAGGGCTTTACGGTGTCACGACGAGTGCCGTATGCATCCCCGCTTCATAGTGGCCCGGCTTGTTGCAGATCAGCGCGTAGTGGCCGGGCGCGAGCTTGAACGACATGCGCTTGCTCTTGCCCGGCGCGATGTCTTCGACTTCCCCGATTTTTCTCAGCTTGTGCTCCAGCACCTGTCCTTTGCTGACAGGGAGCGCATCGTCAGCAAGATCCGTCTTGAGCACGACGAGCTCATGTTCCATGTTGTTGCCCGCATCGTTCTTGACATCAAGCGTGACGCGACCAGATTTCACGTTGTGCGTCTTGAGCTGGATCGAGTTCGATAGCAATGTCGCGTTGACTGTCTGCTGCGCCCAACTGGCATGTGATGCCACACCCAGCGAGGTCACACCGGCGACGATGACGATTCTGCAAATAGCACGCATGTCCACCTCCATGTGCATCGAAGCATCGCGCCTGCCGCGAATCGGGCGACTGCCGTGCGCCAATCTTCGAGCACACAAACGCCCCTGCCGGTGTGACGGCATGAACGTTATCTGCGGCGAGCGATACGTACTGTAAACGAGCGCTTCGGGACACTTATTCCCAGGGTCGTACGTTCGCCAACGGGTACTTTAGGGTCACGGACAGAAGGCGTCCGTCGAGATTCGAACTTCGCGCGCCAACCTTGCATTAACCCCACATATACCCCTCCTCCCTATATGGAATCGGGAATTGGAATATACTCCCCCCCGCTATATGAAGGAGCCATCATGAGCCACACCATCAAGGAAAAGCAGAAGCTGCTGAATCGCGTTCGCCGCATCAAGGGGCAGGTCGAAGCCATCGAGCGCGCGCTGGAAGAAGAGCTCGGCTGCAACGAAATTCTTCAGCTCATCACCAGCAGCCGAGGCGCGATGAACGGGCTGCTCGCGGTCGTTCTCGAGGATCACATCCGCAGCCATCTTGTCGATGCCGAAGGGCATGAGGACGAAGGCAGCGCGACCGAACAGCTGATCGAAGTCGTTCACAGCTATTTCAAGTAATCGGGTGCCGGAATGAGCGAATTCAAGGATGCTGCCTTCGGTGCGGGTCACGACCATATTTTTCTGGGTGCCGCACACGAGGAGAACGAGCGCAGGACGTGGATGGTCATCGGGTTGTGCGCGGCGATGATGGTGGCCGAGATCGTCGGCGGGTCGCTCTTCGGCTCGCTGGCGCTCATCGCCGACGGGCTGCACATGTCGACGCATGCAGGCGCTATGCTGATTGCCGCGTTGGCGTATACCTATGCCCGCAAACACGCGAGCGACCCGCGTTTCGTATTCGGCACGGGGAAGCTCGGCGACTTGGCCGGCTTCACGAGTGCCATCGTGCTCGCGATGATCGCGCTGTTGATCGGCTATGAAGCGGTCGCGCGCTTGCTCGCCCCGGTGCCGATCCATTTCGGCGAGGCGATTCCGATTGCGGTTGCCGGCCTGCTCGTCAACATCGCGAGCGTCTGGCTGCTGAGCGGCGATCATCACGGCCATAGCCATGGACACAGCCACGGCCATCATCACGGGCACGCGCATGGCGGTCACGACGATCACGCGCACGAAGAGGAAGTGCACCAGATCTTCGATCAGCAGGGCGTATTTCTCGTATCAGTGTTCGAAGACGGTGTCCCACCGGTATTCCGTGTGGCGGCCGCTACGAACGAGACGAAACACGTCGACCCGAACGCTGTGTCGGTGACGACGATTCGTCCGGACGGTTCCCGCCAGGAGTTCGCGATGGTAAGTCGCGGTGACTATCTGGAGTCGGTGGACGATATCCCTGAACCTCACGAGTTCAAGGCCATCGTTCGATTGAACGGCCGCGAGCATGAACTGGTGTTCGAGGAACACGATCACGGGGTATCGACCTCGGCGACGCGGGATCACAACATCCGCTCCGCCTACATTCACGTGATCGCCGATGCGGCAGTCTCGGTGCTGACGATCATCGGCCTGCTGCTCGCGCGTGCGTTCGGCTGGGTCTGGATGGATCCGCTCGCGGGCATCATCGGTGCGCTGGTGATTGCGAACTGGTCGTACGGCCTGATGCGCGACACGGGCGGCATTCTGCTCGACATGAATCCGGATCGCCGGCTGGCGGACAACGTGCGTACCGCCATCGAAGGCAGCGGCGACCGGATCAACGATCTGCACGTCTGGCGCCTCGGGCCGGGTCACATGAGCGCGGTCGTGTCCGTCTCGACCGATGACACCGCGCGGGATTCGCGCTTTTATCATGGCCTGCTGCAACGCTTCAAGGATCTGTCGCACGTGACCGTCGAGGTCGTTCCGGCAGCGAGGGGGCACTGAGGATGGCGGTCAAATCGCCTTGCACCGAAGTGTGCTCGTTCGACGGCAGGACCGGCTACTGCGTGGCGTGTTTGCGTACGCGGGAAGAAGCGCGGGCGTGGAAGAAGATGACGGACCATCGACGTCACCAGATCGTGAATGATCGTGCCCGGCGGCAGGCGAAACTGCCTCGCGAAACGTCGGACTGATCGACGGTCGATCCTCCATCAGGTCAGGACCGCAACCAGCGCTGCCGGATCATCGTGTCGAGCGACAGCCATCCGGCTCCCCGGCAGAGCAGCACAAGCAGCATGGCCGCCCACTGTATGTGGGTCGGCCATGCGAGCGGATAGACGAATATCTCGATCACGGTCGTCATGCCGAGCAGTACCAACGCGGCAGGCCGGGTCGCGAGGCCGAGCACGAGCAGGACCGGCATGCTCAGTTCGATCGACACGGCCATGTACGCGGCGACTTCCGGCGGCAGCAGCGGTAGCCTGTATTCATCTCGAAACAGGTCGAGCGCGACGTCCCAGTTCGCGAGCTTGGCCATCGCCGAATTCCAGAAGATCGTCGCCACCGCGAGACGCAGCGGGATCGCGAGCAGCCAGTACGGCACGCGCTCGAGCCACTGTACGATGCCTGCCAACCTCGAAGTGGCAGGTGACGTGCGGGAAGGTGTTCGGGTCATGTTCGGCATGATGTCGATTCTCCTGAAGGCGCCGCGGCATCGGGTGCGGACATCGTGTCGGCAAAGCACGCTCCGGCCAGCAGCGAAGCGAAACGGGCATAGGCCTCTGCATTCGGGGTAGCCGTCAATGCATCGCGAATAGCTTCGCCGGAAAAGAGTGCAATCGCCATACGATATGAGTCGTCGTCCAGACGGACCGTTTCGACGCCCTCGGCAGTACGCTGTATGAGCAGGTGTACCGGGCCGTCGTCGAGCCGGATCGCATGCATCGCCGCGTCGTCCCGATCGAGGACCGCGCGCCAGATTGCATCGGCCGGATACGTGAGGCCGGCGATGCGTACCGCTGGATGAGCGCGCAGGCGCATATCACCCAGTGTGACTTCATCCAGCGTCGCGACGTGTGCGAGATTCAGTGTCGGCGCATCCGGCGCATGCAGCACGCTGTTCACATGCCGCTCGAGATGCGCGACGTCGGCAAGATACGGTATCGATTGCGTCTCGGGCAGCGCCGCGAGAAAGGCGGGAAACGCGGCGCCGTATTCATCCAGCCACGCGCTGTCCGGCGGTGTGGCAGTCATGAAGCGACGGGCCGCTCCGTCGAAGCAGTCCGCGCCGAGCAGATACTGCACGGCCGGAAACGCCAGACGAAGTGCGTTCGCCAGTACCGCAGTCATCGTGTTGCGATAGATGGAAAGGCGCGCGTCGGGCTCGAGGCCATCGGACACGATCCAGCGCGACACGTCGGTCCGCGCGCCATGCAGGTTCGCTCGAACCACATGCTGCAATTCAGCCAGCGTGGGCGCATGCGTGTTCATGGCATGCCACCTCCAGTATCGAATCGGCGATCGCCGCTTCTTCCATCAAGGTTTGCAGCGACGGGACGTCGGTATCCCACTCGATCAATGTCGGCACGGCGCCAAAGTAGCAAAGGGCTTCGCGGTATAGCGCCCACACCTCGGCCGCGACACGCGATCCGTGATCGTCTATCCGCAAGGTCTGGCCGTCTTCGACGTGCCTAACACTGTGGCCGGCCAGATGAACCTCCGCGACCGCTTCACGCGGGAGTGCCTCAAGATAGGCGTGTGGATCCCAGCCGTGATTGCACGCGCTGACATAGATGTTGTTGACGTCGCAAAGCAGGCCGCATCCTGTACGCCGCACGATCTCCGACAGGAACTCCCATTCCGGAATGATCGAGTGGACGAAGCACAGGTAGGTGGACGGGTTCTCCACCAGAATCGGCCGTCCGAGCGTCGACTGAACCTGATCGACATGCCGGCATACGACGCCGAGCGCTTCCTCCGTCATCGGCAACGGCAGCAGGTCGGCCAGATAGGTCTCGCCTGCCGCGCTCCACGACACGTGCTCGGAAACCAACGCGGGTTCGAAACGCCACACCGCGTCGCGTACCCGAGCGAGGTGCGAGGCATCCAGCCCGTCCGCGCTGCCGAGCGACAGGCCGACCCCATGCAACGACAGCGGATAATCCTGACGAATCGCATCCAGATACGACGGAGCGATGCCGCCCCCCATGTAGTTCTCGGTATGCACCTCGAACCATGGAATGGCAGGCTTCTCGTCAAGCACCGCCCGGTGATGGCGGAAGCGCAGCCCGACACCCGCCCGGGCCGGTATCGGGCGAGGCGCCGCGCCGTGTAGTTTCGCGAGCACGTTCATGGCGAATCGGACCGTCAGCTTGCCTTGAGCTTTCCGCCAGCGATCTTGCCGCAGTCGCCGGCGGGCAACAGCACGAATGACTTCGAATCCCGGGCCTGCGTTGCCTGACCGGCGCAGGAGTGCGCACCCTCGGCGCAATCGTTTTTCGCGACCGCGTTGATGCCGTAACATTTCTCGAGGTGGTTCTGCGACATCCGGGTCATGTTGTCCTTGACGACCTGCGGCATGTTGCTCATGTCTTTCATGCCTTGTGCCTGACTCGGCACCGCCTGCACGGCGAGCGCGAGTCCGATGGCAGCGGACAGGGACGAGATGGCGGAAGCGGATTTGATCATGGTGTCTTCTCCTGAGGTTGGGATCGCCGATGCGCGACCTTGTCAGAAAATTCGCTCTGCCACGACTAAAGGTTACGCAGCGTGCCGGAAAATTTTCTGCGCCGGACTTTGCCGCTGGAAACCTGGAACATGACAGACGAGAGACACCCTCGTGACACGCGCATCCGGCTGGTTCGGTCGGCCGTCGCGCACGCTGCCGACAGTGGGCCGCCGCCGGTCCGGGAGGACGGTTCGCCGGACTGGTCGGTATTGATGGCGTGCGCGCAGATTGGCGACCGCGATGCCTACCGCCGGTTGCTCGAGAGCATCACGCCGTATCTCAGGCGATTCGTTGCACGCCATGGCGTTCATCCGGACATCGTCGAGGACGTCGTACAGGAGATTCTTATTACCATTCACCAGGTGCGGCACACCTACGCGCCCGAGCGGCCGTTCGGTCCATGGCTGGTATCGATTGCGAGCCGACGGGTGGTCGACGCGCTGCGCCGTCAGGGACGCAATGCGTCACGCGAGCTGCCGCTGGATCCCGACCATGAAACCATACCGGGCGATGGAGCGAATCTTATGGAAGAAGCGGCCGACGCCCGGGTGCTGCATGAAGCGCTGGCCCGGTTGCCTCGTGGACAGCGCGATGCGATCCAGATGCTCAAGCTGGAGGAGAAATCGTTGAAGGAAGCGGCCGTCGCTACCGGCATGACGGTGGCGGAGTTGAAGGTAGCCGTGCATCGCGGGCTGAAAGCGCTGCGCAAGCTGCTCGATCATCGGGAGAAGCAACAATGAAGCAGTCGACACCGGAACTGATCGAATCGCTGGTTGCCGGCAGCGCGCCGGTTCGGCCGCTGCGCCAACCGGTCTGGCGCGCGGTCGGCTGGCTGACGCTCGCGGCGCTGCTGCTGCTGTCGGTCGCGTTCGTCCATGGCATGCGGGTAGACCTGCCGTTCAAGCTTCAGGAGCGCGTGTTCGTGACGAACGTGACGGCTGCTGCCGTGACCGGCATCCTTGCCGCGGTGGGTGCGTTCATCGCGAGCGTGCCGGGGCGCTCGTTGCGCTGGACGTTACTGCCGCTGCCGGCACTGGCCGTGTGGATGTCGACAGTCGGCTACGGTTGCCTGACGAACTGGGTCGAACTCGGCCCGGACGGCATGTCGCCCGGCGAAACGGCTCGGTGCTTCGGAACGCTTGTGCTCATTGGCGTGCCGCTCACGCTGCTGCTGCTGATCATGCTGCGTCACGTCGCGCGTCTGGCGCCGATGCCGGTGGCCATGACCGGAAGTCTCGCGGTCTCGGCGATGACGGGCGTCGGGCTGTCGCTGTTCCATCCGCTCGATGCGACCGTGATGATCCTGGCGTGGAATGTGGGGTTGACGGTCATCCTGCTGATTGCGACCTGGTCGTTCGGACCGAAGCTGTTCCGTTGGGTAGGATCGGACGTGCGTGCTGGCGGTTGATCCGGCATAGGCCCGCTTTGCGGAATATGCGTCGTCGCACACCGAAACGGTTCGCTGAAATCCGACGAAAGTTTGGAACCGGATCGCGTGGCAAAATCGTTCCTGCTTGCGGACCTTTGGAGAACACCTTGCGCGTACTCGTCATCGAAGACGACGCCAGCATCGCGACCAACCTCTACGACTATCTGGAGAGTGCTGGCTACGAGGTCGACATGGCCATGAGCGGCCCGGCCGGCCTGAAGCTTGCGGTGTCGCAATCGTGGGACGCGATCCTCCTCGACCTGTCGCTGCCGGGCATGGACGGGCTGACGCTGTGTCGCAAGCTGCGCGAAGAGAACCATCGCGACACGCCGGTGCTGATGCTGACGGCTCGGGATACGCTGGACGACAAGCTCGACGGCTTTGATCACGGTGCCGATGATTATCTCGTCAAGCCGTTCTCGCTCAAGGAAGTCGGCGCGCGTCTCGGTGCGCTGGTCAAGCGCTACCGCGGGCAAGTTGCCGAGACCGCGCTGTGTTGTGCCGATGTCCGCCTTGATCTGAAAACGCTGACGGTCGAGCGTGCCGGGCGGCCGGTGAAGATGCCGCCGAAATGCCTGCATCTGCTGCGTCTGCTGATGCAGACGCCGGATCGGGTGATCGGCCATGCGGAGCTCGAAGCCGAGGTATGGGGCGACGCGCTGCAGGACAGCGACACGCTGCGCACGCACGTCTACACGTTGCGTCGCGCGCTCACCGCGCAGGGTGAACCCGACCCGATCGAAACCGTTCATGGTCTCGGCTACCGGTTTGTGGCGGGCGACGATCGTGCGCTTTAGCCTTCGCGCGAAGGTCGCGCTCTTCTTCTCCGCGCTGACGATCGTGCTGCTCATCGCACAGGCACTGGGCGTCAAGACGCTCGCCGAAGCGCAGGAGGAACGACTGATCACCGCGCTGATCAGCGACGATCTTGTCAGCGTGCTTCGTTCGTATCGCAGCGACCCTGCGCTGATGCCGCCGTTCGACGTCCGGCTGAAAGGCTATGTATCGGCGGCGGACCGCCCGCAACTTGCGCTGCCGGACTCGGTGACTCAACTCCCCGACGGCACCCACGAAATCATTCTCGACGACCGCGAGATTCACGTCGCGATCGTCTCGTTCGGCGCGGGCCGCCTCTACCGCGTGTACGACTTCAGCGCTTACGAGCAGCGATTCCGGCAGGTGATCAACGCCCTGATGGCCGGCACCGGCGTGTTCGCGCTGTTCACGATCTGGTGCGCGTTCTGGCTGTCGGGGCTGCTGGTGCGGCAGGTCGCGAACCTGGCGCAGCAGGTCAAATCGCTGCGGCTCGGCGGCGCTACGTCGCTGAACACAGGGAAGTACGACGAGGTCGAGGTGGGCGAGCTGGCTGAGGCGTTCAACGACTACCATCGGCGCATGGCCGAGATGGTCGAGCGCGAAAAGGAATTCGCCGGAAATGTCAGCCACGAACTGCGCACACCGCTGACCGTGATCAAGACCAGTTGCGAACTGATCGAGCACGACGCGTCGATCGGTGCGAAGTCGCGCGCCCGCCTGCAGCAGATCGAGCGTGCGGCGGACGGCATGAAGGATCTGGTCGACGCACTGCTGCTGCTCGCGCGCGAGAAGCAGCCCGCCGACATTGCTGCCGTGAGCCTCGTCGGTGCGATCGAAGAGGCGGTCGATCCAGCCGCCGCGACGCTGCATGCGAAGGGCATCCGTACCCGGATCGATATCGATCGCGGCGTGCATGTCGAGGCCAGCCGCTCCGTGCTCGGACTCGTGCTGTCGAATCTGATCGACAACGCCGTCCGCTATACGGATCGCGGCGAGATCGCGTTCTCGTTCGCGGACGGTTGGCTGTATATCGAGGATACCGGCCACGGGATCCCCGCCGATGCGCTGCCGCACGTGTTCGATCGCGGCTACCAGGCGCGCACGGCCACGCCGGGTTTCGGCATCGGCCTGTCGATCGTGAAGAAGATCTGCGACCGCCACGGATGGCCGATCCGGATCGGCAGCGAACCAGGCCGCGGCACGCGCGTGTCGCTGTGCCTGCCGGCCCCGAATCCCGCACGGCCCGGGGCAACCTGACCCTTTGTTGACGAAAACTTCACAACCGGTTGCGTAGTATCCGGGCCGAAAGCCGACACCCGGTCGGCATGGACCCTGGATATCCGTATGCGCGGAGCGCTGCTTGTCGTCTGTGCGTTGCTGGGCGGCTGTGCGACCTACCATCCCCAGCCGATCGCTCCGTTACTGATTGCCCGTCAATTCGAGAACCGTACGCTCGCGAGCGACGAACTGCATGTGTACCTCGTGCGCGAGCTTGGACACGACGTAGCGCAGTGGCCGCTGCCGCACTGGAACCGCGAGACGCTCACGCTGGCGGCCTGGTACTACAGTCCCGCGCTGGGTGTCGCGCGCGCGCAGTGGGGAACAGCGAAGGCCGGAATCGATGTGGCCGGCGCGATTCCGAATCCGGTCCTTCAGTTGCCGTTCCAGTGGGCGACGCCGAATCCGGGGCCGGGTGCGCCGTTCACAACCGGGCCGGCACTCGATATCCCGATCGAGACTGCGGGCAAGCGCGGATACCGGATCGATCAGGCGTCACACCTGTCGGAATCCGCTCGCCTTGCGATTGGCAACGAAGCGTGGAAAGTCGGCGCTCAGGTACGCGACGCGCTCCTGGCGGTTCATGCGGACCGCGAACGCAGCGCGCTGTTGTTGCGCAAGGTCGAGGCCCAGCAGCAGATCGTCGCGATGGTGACGAAGCGACGCACAGTCGGAGAAAGCGCGGGCCCCGACGTTGATGCGGCCGTCGCCGCACAAATCCAGGCGCAGGTCGATCTGGCAGCCAGCCGGGCAGCCGAACAGGATGCGCGCGCGCAACTGGCTGCGGCGATCGGCATTCCGGCCGCCGCACTGGAGCATGTCGCGTTCGATTTCGACGGATTCGACGGCGCTCCACCACCGCCACCCGCGACCGAGGCCCGGCGCGACGCGATCCTGCATCGTGCCGACCTGCTCGGTTCGCTCGCCGACTATGCCGCCGCCGAATCGGCGTTGCAGCTGGAGGTCGCGAAGCAATACCCGGACATTCATCTGGGCCCCGGATACACGTACGACACCGGCACGCACAAGATCGCGTTCGGCTTGGCCGGCATCACGCTGCCGATCTTCGATCAGAACCAGGGCGGTATCGCCCAGGCGGAAGCGAAGCGCAAGGAAGCCGCGGCCCGCACCGCCGCGCTGCAGGACACGATCCTCGGCGATCTCGACCACGCGCTGGCTCGCTATCGATCGAGCATCGATGCGTTGCAGTTGTCCGATGCGCACCGAACCGCCGCACGCAGGCAACTCGACAGTCAGGAGGCCGGATTCGCGGCCGGTGACGTCGATCGCCTGACGCTCACGCAGGCGAAGGCCGACTACCAGGCCAACGAGATCGCCCGTCTGGATGCGACCGTCGCGGTTCGCCAGGCGGCCGGCGCGCTCGAGGACGCGATGCAGCGCCCGCTGACGCCGGACGCCGGTCGAACCCTCTCTCCGTTACAACAGGGTGCGCGATGAAACGCCGACTGTTCTTCCTCTCAGTCATCTCCGTCGCGCTGGTCGCCGGTGCCGGGTGGTACATCTACCGGACGCTCGGTCCGGGAGCATCGGCACCGGTTGCCGCCGCACCAACGGCGCAGCCAACCGTGCAAACCGTGAACGGCGAGACGGTTGTTGTGGTGCCGCCCGACGAGCAGCGCGCCAGCCGGATCGAGGTAACGCCGCTGGCCGCGGCGGTCGTGCGTTCCGGCCGTACTGCTTATGCGACAGTCGTTGATTTGCAGCCGTTGTTCGATCTGCGCAACCGGCTGGCGACCGCCATCGCGGACCGCGACACCGCGCGCGAACTGGCCGCCACGTCGCAAGCGCAATACGAGCGAAGCCGGACGCTTTTCGCGGACGATCGCAACGTGTCGCAAAAGGCGCTGCAGGATGCGCAGGCGGCCGCGCAAACGGCTCGTGCGAAGCTGCAATCCGCCGATGCGGCGCAAGGCTCGCTGGCCGCGACGATGCGTCAGCAGTTCGGCGATGTGCTGACGAATGCCGCGATGGCACCTCAATCGGTACTGTTCCAGCGGCTGCTGGCCGGGCAGGCGGTTGTCGTGCGCGTGACACTGCCGCCCGACGATGCGGATACCGCTCCCGAGCGTATCGCGATCGATGGCCCGGACGGGCAGCCGGTGACGGCGCAGAAGCTGTCGGCGTCGCCGCAGGGCGATCCGGCGGTACAGGGCAATCCGTGGCTCTATGCGGCCGCGCGTGCGTTACCGGTCGGCACCCGCACGAGCGCGCACGTGCCCGGCGCGAATCCGGCCGCGTCCGCGCTGGCGATCCCCGACCGTGCCGTCGTGTGGTACGGCGGCCAGCCCTGGGTCTATGTCCGCACGGCACTCGATCGCTTTACACGTCGCGCCGTGCCAGCCGACTCCGCTGGCGATCAGGGCTTCGACGTGACGACGGGCTTCCATGCTGGCGATGCCGTCGTGACGCAGGGTGCGCAGCTGCTGCTGTCGGAGGAACAGAAGCCGCAGGGCATTGCAACGGTCTGCAAGGATCCGCCCGAATGCGACGACTGAATCCGAAGGTCGGCTTGCCCGTCATCCATCCGACAACTGCCCATGCTTAACGCGATCATCCGGTTCTCGCTGCGCTTTCGCGGCATCGTGTATGCGCTCGCCGTGCTCGCGGCCGGATACGGACTCTTTTCGCTGACGCGCGCGAAGCTCGATGTGTTTCCGGAATTCGCGCCACCGATGAGCATCGTCCAGATCGAAGCGCCGGGCCTGACCAGCGAGCAAGTCGAGACACTCGTGACACAGCCGGTCGAAAACGGGCTCGGCGGCATGGTCGGCCTGCAGTCGATGCGTTCGCGGTCGATGCAGGGCCTGTCGTCGATCACGCTGGTATTCGACGCGCATGCGAACGTGCTGCAGATCCGACAGCTCGTGTCCGAACGCGTGAATGCACTAGCCGCTACGTTGCCGGCGGGCGTGCTGCCGCCGCGCCTGTTGCCGTTGACGACGACAACCAGCGTGGTGCGCACGATCGGGCTGACGTCGAAAACGCGCTCGTTGATGGACCTGTACGACGTTGCGCAATGGGTCGTGCGGCCGCAGTTGATGAGCGCACCGGGCGTCGCCGACGCGATCGTGTTCGGCGGCCAGACACGCCAGTTGCAGATTCAGGTCGATCCGGCGAAATTGATGCGCTATGGCCTGTCGATTCAGGACGTCATCGCTGCGGCACGCCAGTCGACCGGCGTGCGCGGCGCCGGTTTCATCGAGAACGACAACCAGCGCATCGCCGTCAATGCGGACGGCCAGATCGCCACGCCGGAGAAACTGGCGGGCGTCGTGCTCCGCTGGAGCAACGGCGTCGCCGTTCGTCTGTCCGATGTCGCGGCAGTGACGTGGGATAGCGCGCCGGCGGTGGGCGCCGCATCGATCATGGGGCAGCCGGGCGTGATGCTCGTGCTCGAAAGCCAGTACGGCACGAATACGCGGGCCGTGACGAACGACATCGACAAGACGCTCGCCGCGCTTCGTCCGGTGCTGGCGAAACAGGGTGTCGACGTACAACCCGACGTGTTCCGCCCGGCCAAGTTCATCGATGCATCGGTCGGACACCTGCGTACCGCGTTGCTGGTCGGCGCTGTGCTCGTGATCGCGGTGTTGTTCCTGTTCTTGCTGAATGTCCGCACCGCGTTGATTTCGGCGGTCGCAATCCCGCTGTCGTTGCTGGTCGCGATCATCGTGCTCGTGTCGTTCGGCGTGAGCCTGAACACGATGACGCTGGGCGGCCTCGCGATTGCGCTCGGCGAAGTGGTCGACGACGCGATCATCGATGTCGAGAACATCTACCGGCGGCTTCGCGAGAACCGTGCGTTGTCGACACCGCTGCCCGTGTTTCGCGTCGTGCTTCGCGCGTCGCTCGAGGTGCGAAGCGCAGTCGTGTTCGCAACCTTCATCGTGATGCTGATCTTCCTGCCGGTGCTGACGTTGTCGGGGGTTGCGGGCAAGCTGTTCGCGCCGCTCGGCATCGCGTACATCCTCGCGGTGCTGGCGTCGCTCGGCGTCGCGCTGACGCTCACGCCAGCGATGGCCCTCGCGCTGCTCACGCGCGGGCCGCTGCCTGCTCACGAGCCGCGGCTGATTGCGGGTTTCAAAAAACGCTACACGGCGCTGCTGTTGAAGGTCGAGCAGCGCGTGAAGACCGTGATGATCGTTGTCGCGCTGATGTGCGTCGCCGCGCTGGCGTCGCTTCCGTTCATGGGCGGCAACTTCATTCCGGAGTTGCGCGAAGGTCACTACATCGTCCACATGGGGATTGCGCCCGGCACGTCGCTCGCAGAATCGATGCGCATCGGTGCGCAAGTCACGCATGCGCTGATGCAGGTGCCCGGCGTGCGTCTCGTCGCGCAGCGTGCGGGGCGCGCCAACGAGGTGGTCGACCCGATGGGCGTGCAACTGAGCGAATTCGAAGTCGACCTCGAGCCGATGAGCGCATCGGGTCAAAGTAAAGCGCTGCACCGCATCCAGCAGGCGCTTGGCCGGTTCCCGGGTCTCACGACGTCGGTCAACACGTTCCTGGTCGAACGGATCGACGAAACGATCTCGGGCGTCACCGCGCCGGTCGTCGTCAACGTGTTCGGCGACAACCTCGACGTGATCGATCGCAAGGCGCAGGAGATCGCCCGTCTGCTCGGGACGATTCACGGTGTCGCCAGCGTGGGCGTCGAGTCGCCTCCCGGCATTCCCGAGCTCGACGTGCGGCTCAAGCCCGATCAACTGAGCCGCTGGGGTTTCCGGCCGGTGGACGTGCTCGATGCAATCCAGAGCGCCTATCAGGGTGCCACCGCGTCTCAGGTCTATCTGGGCAGCCGAACATACGACGTCGTCGTGATCCTGTCGCCCGATGTACGCCGCAGCTTCGCGGACGTCGGGGCATTGATGCTGCGTAACCCGGACGGGCTCGCGGTTCCGCTGCGCGCACTCGCGACGATCGGTCAGGTGTCGGGTCACTACCAGATCACGCATGATGGCGGCCGCCGCATGCAGACGGTTTCCGTGACGCTCGGCAGCCGCGCAGTGAGCGATTTCGTGAAGGAGGCGCAAGCACGTGTGAGTCGCGAAGTAGCGATGCCTGCGGGCACGTATGCCGTCTTCTCTGGAGAAAGTGAAGCGCGTTCGCAGTCGCAGCACGACCTGCTCGTCTATGGCGCAATGTCCGCCGTCGGCATTGCACTGCTGCTGTTTCTCGCGATGAAGAGCCGTCGAGGCGTCGTGCTCGTGATGGTCAATCTGCCGTTTGCATTGGTGGGCGGCGTCCTGAGCGTTGCGTTGGCGGGCGGCGACCTGTCGCTGGGCAGCATGGTCGGCTTCGTCACGTTGTTCGGCATCTCGTTGCGCAACTCGATCATGCTGATCAGCCACTACGAGCACCTCGTCCACATCGAAGGCATGCCGTGGGGGCTCGATACCGCGGTACGAGGTGCATCGGAGCGCCTGATTCCAATCCTGATGACCGCGCTCGTCACCGCGCTTGCGCTGATGCCGCTCGCATTGACCAGCGGCGCCGCTGGTAACGAGATCGAGGGACCGATGGCGATCGTCATCCTGGGTGGCCTGATCACGTCGACGGCGCTGAACCTGATCGTGCTGCCGACGCTGGCATTGCGGTACGGGCGGTTCGAGCTGGACACACTGGCGGAGTCGTCCGCCGCTCCGTCGAACGGGTGACCCATGCACGCGTGGCTTGTCGGTATCGCGGCGCATCCCGCGCTCGTCTTGATCGTCGTATTCGGTGTGGCATGCGCCGAGTCGCTCGCCATCGTTGGAACGCTGGTCCCGGCCGGCATCGTCATGTTCGCGGCCGGCGCGTTGATCGGCGCCGGCGTGCTGGAAGTGTGGGCCACGCTCGCTGTTGCCGCGCTGGGCGCAATGACGGGGGATGGAGTCAGCTTTGAACTGGGCCGCCGATACGCTGGTGAAGTGCGCACGTGGTGGGCCGAAAAGGGGCACGCGGAAGCCTGGGAGCGCGGCGAGCAGTTCGTCGACAAGCATGGCGGCAAAAGCATCGTCATGGCCCGCTTCTTTGCCCCGGTACGCGCGGTTGTTCCGCTGGTTGCCGGTGCGGCGCAGATGCCGCGCCACAAGTTCTATCCGATCAATGTTGCGTCGGCATTGGCATGGTCGCCCGCGCATATCGTCCCTGGGATCGTGTTTGGCGCATCCGCTCAACTTGCCGCTGCCGTGAGCGAGCGCCTTGCCGTGATGCTGCTCCTGTTCGCTGCGCTGATCTGGTTGATTGTTCGGTTCGTGCGCGTTGCGATGCGATATGGCGTGCCAGTCGCAAGGACCGCTGCATGGCGGGCAATGGAGCGACTCGGGCGGCGGCACCCGAGTGTCGCGACGGCGCTGTCAGGTATCGTCGGTCCCGACCATCCGGAATCGCCGACCCTGATGGTGCTCGCGCTACTGTTCATCGGGAGTGTGTGGCTGTTCCTCGGGATTCTCCAGGACGTGATCGCACACGATCCGCTCATGGAAGCCGACATCGCGATCGACAATTTCCTGCGCACGTTACACACGGTGCCTGTCGACTATCTGATGACCAGTGTTGTCGCATTGAGCGGATGGGATGTCGGCCTGATCGTGTCCGCCCTTGTGCTGCTCTGGCTGGTGGTTCGGCAATGTTGGCGTACAGCCATCTACTGGCTACTTGCCGTATGCGTTGCTGCGGCCGTCAGCCCCGTGCTCGAGCCATCGGACTACGTGAAACCGCTGGCCTGGCCGGCGGGCGTACCGCACGCACCGTCGCCGAGCGGTAACGCAACGCTCAATCTCCTCCTGTACGGATCCCTCGGCTGGCTGCTGATTCGGCGATGGGCGTGGCCATGGCGAGGTGCGGTCGCAGCCGGAATCGTCGGATGGATAGCACTGGTCGGCTTCGCCCACCTTTATCTTGGCGAGAACTGGCTGGCCGACGTTCTGGCCGGATGGAGCCTCGGGCTTGCTTGGTTTGCAGTGCTGGCCGGTATCCATGCGCACTGGAACGTCCGTGACGACGTTCGGCCGGGCATACTGGTTTGCGTTGTGGCGGCCACGCTTGCGATCTACGGCGTCTGGGCGAATCTTGACGGCGACCAGTCCGATCTTGACCGGAGCCACCTAGTTGCGCACGAAACGACACTGACGCTTCGCCAGTGGCGAGAGGGGGGCTGGCGCTCCCTGCCTGGCCGGCGTATTGATTTGAGCGGTGACCGGGAAGAAGCGCTTCCGTTGCAATGGGCGGACGATTCAACCTCGATTTCGGCGCAACTCGAAGCAGCCGGGTGGCGGCCTGCTCCCGCATGGTCGGTGCAATCTGCGTTGCTGTGGTTGACGCCACGCGTGTCCGTCAGCGCGTTGCCCGTGCTGCCGAAGCTGTCGAACGGTTATGGCGCGGCGCTGACCTTTGTGAAGATCGATCCGGCGCGACCGTTGAACCGTACGGTATTGCGGCTCTGGAGATCCGACTACGAGGTGGCGGCCGGGGGGGCGAGCGGTATGCCGGTCTGGTACGGCGCGTTATATCCTGAAATCTTTCGGCGGCCGTGGCAGCTGCTCACGGTTGGTGTCACAACGCGTTCGGATACTGCTGTCATTCCTGGTTTCGCCAAGACGGATGCAGCGGTGTCGAGCGTCGAGGCAGGCGGTAGCGGTGCGACGGCACCTGTCACGCTGGTATCGCCGCGTGGCGTGCCGGTGGTTGGGCGCTGACACATATTTTCCTGTGCCCACCGCGTTCAGCGGCGCGCGTAACGAATCTCGGTTGCCATCCTGAGGTGGTGAATATTCCGGCATCTGATTCGTCTTCCGTTGTGGAGAGATGCACTTCCGGTCGATCTCCGTCAGACGAACCGAGATGCCTGCTGTATCGGAGGCATGCTCCTTTCCAATGAACCTCCTTTGACCACGGCGCACCATGGCATCCCGTTCACCCGCATCTACTAGGCCCGCCATTCCACGTACCGTTTGGGCGCTGGGTTTCGTGAGCCTTTTCATGGATCTGTCTTCCGAGCTCATCCATGCGCTGTTGCCCATTTACTTGGTCTCGACGATGGGCATGAGTGTCGCGGCGCTTGGCGTCCTCGAGGGCGCGGCCGAGGCGACTGCAATGATCGTCAAGGTGTTCTCCGGTGCGATCAGCGATTGGTTGGGGCGTCGCACGGGGCTGCTGCTTCTTGGCTATGGCCTGGCTGCATTAACGAAGCCATTGTTCCCGCTGGCGAGTACGCCGGCTGTAGTCGTGACGGCTCGTCTGCTCGATCGTGTCGGAAAAGGTATCCGCGGCGCACCTCGGGATGCGTTGGTGGCCGATGTCGCCCCGCCTGAAATTCGCGGAGCCTGCTTCGGGTTGCGTCAGTCCATGGATACGGTCGGCGCGTTTCTCGGACCGATGCTCGCCATCGCGCTCATGTTCTGGTTCGCCGACCACATTCGCATTGTTCTGTGGTTTGCCGTGGTGCCCGCGTTCATTGCGATCGGCCTGATTGTGGTGGGCGTCCGGGAACCCGAGCATGCGGATTCGGCACGACGTTTCCGGAATCCGTTGCATTGGCGAGCATTGCGGGAATTTCCGGCCAGCTACTGGTATGTCGTTGCGATCGGCGCCACGTTCACGCTCGCACGATTCAGCGAGGCGTTTCTGGTACTGCGCGCACAGCACGCAGGTTTGGACATTGCATGGATTCCCGGTGTGATGGTGGTCATGGCCCTTGCTTATTCGGTGTCCGCATGGCCGGTAGGCGTGCTCTCCGACCGGCTTGATCGCCGGATTCTGCTGGGCATCGGCATGGCGTTGCTCATGGCGGCCGATCTGATACTGGGCATGGAGCGGTCGGTGCCGGCGGTGTTCGCCGGGGTGGCTGTTTGGGGCCTGCACATGGGATTCACGCAAGGCATACTTGCCGCGATGGTGTCTGAAACGTCGCCCATGACGCTACGCGGCACCGCGTTCGGCATATTCAACCTGATCAGTGGGTTATGCATGTTGTTCGCGAGCGCCATTGCGGGTGTGATATGGGAGCGCTTTGGTTCGTCGGCTACGTTCATTACCGGAGCGGCACTGGTGTTCGTGCCGCTGTGCCTTTGCTGCTACGCGCCGAGACCTCGATCAGAGCGAGTTTGAATCTGGTCACCGTTCTTCCCCACTGGGTAAACAGGGGCCGATTATCGGGGCTGCGGGTGCCAGATGGATCGATGCCGCCGGCGCACCCGTTGGTCTCGGACGGCGAGGGCGGTCAGCAGGTCCATCGAGTACGTGCAGCACGGTCTGTTCGGGCGCAGGGGCGGGGTTTCCCTAGGGGACTTGGCGATCATCATTTACCGGCCGGGAGTCGCGTAGCCATTACACGTCGCGTGCTCTATGTCGCTGCCACAACGGTCAGTTTCTGATTTTTATCCCATTGTTTTAATTGGGAAAAGCAGGCTGCTGCTTGCGGGTCGGTAGGTTCTCGCAGTTCCAATTTGAGCGAACAAAGTTCCAAGTTGGCTGCATCTCGACATCAGGGAAATCCCGGTGCGGTGCCAGGTTATCAGACGAGATTAACTTATATCAAACTAATTTTGACGACGATTTATGTTCCTGATATGGTTTTTGCAATTGCAAAGCGCGACCCGGCTGCGTCGGTGCTCAGCGAAATGGTTCGCCCAGGTTGCCGGCGGCTGAATTGGACGCTCAATCAGTCTGCAATGGCGGCCGTTATTTCCAGATCGATTTGGGGAGCAGGTGGTGCGTGTTCTGGTTTCGTCACCGCCGCACTCGCTTGCGGGTAATGCGCGAGTGTTGAGCGTCACGACGCAGTCCTTCTTCGACATGCCATCGGAGGAGCGTTTGGCCGGGCGCGGTAACCCGCTCGAGTTTTTTGGGCTTCGCGGAATCGGCACGTTTGTTCGCACGGATCGCGAATACGGCGGAAGGACGGCAGTTCGAGTGGATCCTCGTATGCCTGCCCACAGGGAAGACGTACTCGGAAGTCCCCCCAGGGGTGAGTTCCTTTGCGTGATCGACGGCGAAGTGGCGCTGGAACTGAAAGGCAAGGTGTTTGTGCTGCATGCAGGAGACTCGGCACGTGATCAATCCACGGTGCCGTATAGCTGGAGCGACAACGGAGGCAAGGAAGCGGTCTTCGTCCAGGTAGGGGCGCCGCGACTGTTCTAATCGGGGGAGTGCCGGATGGGTGAACACGTAAGGCGCGTTCCCGCATGAAATTGTGAGGATGACGAAATGATCGAATTGAATATGCCGATTTGTCGAATATGACGCCGGCCGTTGCAACTTGAGACGACGCGCAGGCCGTGCGCCGTCATCTGCATTCGAATACAACAAAACCCGTTTCAAACAATCCCGAAACCACTCCTGACAGTGAAATACAGATGAAAAACAAGAAATTCAACGTCAGCGTTATCGCTGTTGCCGCCTTCGCAGCGTCGTCGGCAGCAATGGCACAGTCGTCGATCACCCTGTATGGCATGCTCGATGCAGGTATCGGCTACACCTCGAACATCAATGGCCACAAGCGGTTCGGCCTCGATGGCGGTGCCTCAGGTTCGAACAAGTGGGGCCTCAGGGGGACGGAAGACCTCGGTGGCGGCCTCAAGGCGATATTCAAGATCGAAAACGGTTTCAACATTGGTACAGGTGGCATAGGCGGCCAGGGGCCCATTGGTTCCTCGCGTTCGTTGTTCAACCGCCAGGCTTACGTCTCCCTCGCTTCCGATCAGTACGGTACCGTGCGCCTGGGGCGCCAGCTCGACGCTGTGACGGAAATGGTGCAAGTCCTGACGGGCGACGCCATTTCGGCGTCGGCATTCTCGACCCCGGGCGACGTAGACAACAACGACAACACGACGAACCAGAACAGCGCCGTGAAGTACATTTCGCCGGTCTTCCACGGCTTCCAGGCGGAAGGCGCGTATTCGTTCGGCGGCGTGGCCGGTGCGATGGGTTCGGGTCAATCGTGGTCGGTGGCTGCGAACTACGCCCAAGGTGGCCTGACGGTCGCCGGCGGCTACTTCCATGCGGCGAACCAGGGTGAGAACGGGTGGATGAACGCAACGGCGCAACCGAGTTTCGGCGGTGCGCTGGGCTATCCGAGCTCGGGTTACAACGGCGGCAATGCGTTCAAGAGTGCGGGCATCGCGCAAATCGCGACTCAATACCAGATTGGTCCGTACACGGCCGGGTTGCGCTACTCGAACGCGCAGTACCAGGGCAACGCTGGCCAGCCATCGATCCACTTCAACGTGCTGGGTGCCCTCCTGCAGTACCAGGTCACCCCGGCGCTGGCGCTGGCGACCGGGTATACGTACGTCTACGGTTCCGCGGCCACGCCGAAGCTGGCTGCTGAAGGCCGCACGATGGCGTCGATCAACCAGGTGTCGCTGGGTGCAACGTACTCGCTGTCGAAGAGCACTGCGCTGTACGCGATGGGCGGCTACGTTCATGCCCAGGGCGCTCAGGCTTCGGTTGCCGACTTCGGCAACACCGCATCGGGCGGTAACCAGGTTCAGGTCAACATCGGCATGTACCACGGTTTCTGATCGCCGGCTCGGAAGTCCGGAGTAATGGATGCATTACTCCGGCAACGAAGCATTCCGCCATGAGGCGGCAGGCATAAAGGAATCGAGCGACGCGAACGAATCCGTCCTTCATGCGTAGTCAATCGCGCGCTGGTTCGAATCGGCGAGCATCAAGGCGTGCCAATCCACAGCAAGGTGGTCTCGGCTTGCGCGATGTTCTCGACGCTGTGCGGGGCCATCGTCTTGTACTGCACGAAATCGCCCTCCCGTAGCGGAAATTCGTTGCCGTCCAGGGTCAGTTTGATCTCACCTTTCAGAACGTAGATCAGTTGTTCTGCCGACGATGGCGATTCGATACATCGCGCTCCCGGCGGTGTTCGAATCAATACCGCGTCCATCTCACCGTTGCCGCGATAGCCAGTTAGGTGAGAAAAGCAGCTGGGTGATTCTGACGTGCTGAGAAACGTTCTTGATTCGGCATGCGAAATGGATAAATCGTTACCCAACGGGGTAAAAAAATAATCGATCGCAACACCGAGGGCAGTAGCGATGCGGGTGAGCGCGGACAAAGATGGGGAGGCGTGGCCTCGCTCGACTTGGGACATGTATCCCTTCGAGAGTCCTGACGCAGTGGCTACGTCTTCAAGCGTCTTGTCCAGGCGCTTGCGGAGGCTTCGAATCTTGCTCGCCGAGGCGAACGTTGTCAGGTGTTGAAATTCTTTGCTTGGGCATGACTGGAAAGGGGATTCATCCGGCTTGGACGGGCTACGCTCAATCGCTCGTATCACCGTTTTCCCCGGTCGTGTGCGAGGGACGCATGCCGGGGTCGACATCAAGCAGATTTGCCAGCTTCTGACAGAAGCATCCTGGCGACATCTCGCGCCTCTATTGCCGCGTTCTTGTTGCCGTAGACCTGAGCGGCGATGATGGCGCCATCAATCAAAATCATTAACTTGCTCGCGCAGACCGGAGCCCGGGTTTCGCCTATCAGTGGCTTCAATAACTGCTCGACGAAAGTTCGCAGATGGACTTTCTGCATGGCTGAGGCTTTGGCAATCTCCGAGTCAGCTTCAGGATGTTCAGTTACTGCGTTGATAAACATGCAGCCGTAGAACAAGGGGCCATTGATCCACAGATCATGCCATTCAAAAACGGCATCGATTCGCGCTGTGGGGTCGCTGCGTGCGGTTACATAGGCGACAAGGTCGTCGGAGGCGGCCAGTTGACGTTGACGAAGGACCTCTACGATCAAATCGTCTTTCGACGGGAAGTACTTGTACATCGTCATTTTGGAGACTGACGACTCCGCAATGATCCTGTCGACACCCACCGCCTGATACCCGAATTCCGAAAATAGTCGGGCCGCCGTGTCGACGACGGCCTGTCTCTTTGCGCTCATCGCGCTGCTCCGTTTCACACTCCAAGCCTGCACTTTAACAGAGGTATACAGATCTGTCTGTATACGATACCGTGGCGAGCCCATCCTCCCTGAATCAAGGTGCAAGATCCGTGAAAAGTTCCTATCTGCAACGTATTCAGGCTTGCTTGCGACGGTTCCGAATCTTCAAGCTGGCGGACGGCACTGGCGGAGATCGCTACATGGTACGAGTCGCCAGTTTGTTTCATCTCCAGAGCCGTCGACAGGAGATGGAGCGTTCTTCAAGCGCCTTGGGCGGTGTTGTCAGCGAGCGAGCACTGGGAGATGCACACCGGCAGCCGCTTGCTGTTCCTCGTCGCAAGCAGTGATCGAGGCTGAGCCCGTGCACCGTCCTTGACGGAACGAACGTGATTTCGCATCACGCTTTCGTTTCGATCTCCGTGATGAAAACATTCACTGCGATACGCGATCGAATGACGATTGAGTGCTGAAAGGGGCTGTTGAATGTCCCGGACTGCGCGGGATCGATTGATCGCAATTAGCCGATTTCGGCCTGCCGCATCGGCTCGAGGTTCGTTTTTTCCAGGCATGCGAAACTGACGACGATCGGCGGCAGTCTGCACGCCGTCGTGCCCATTGGTGTCGCTGCGAAGCATCGATGTATTGGGGCGTTCGCTAACGATCCCGATGAGCATTGTTCAGCGCAAATCACTTCAACAGGATGCGTACTCAAATGACTGTCCCCGACGAGGATGCGTGGAACGCATGGCATCCGGCCGAGCTTGCTCAACGATTGAATGCTGTCCATTTGCCTTGGTGTGTCGTCGGCGGATGGGCGCTCGATCTTTGGCATGGCGCTCAGACGCGTGAACATGGCGATCTGGAATTCACGATATTGCGAGAAGACTTCGGTACCTTCCGCCGAGTGTTCGATGATCTCGCGTTCTACACCGCGCATGCCGGAGTTCTGGAAAGGCTGCCGGAAAATCAGGATGCCCCATCGGGGATCATGCAATTCTGGGGATTCGACTGCGCGGCTGAAAGCTGGCGGATTGATATGATGATCGAGCCGGGCACGAATGAATGCTGGGCCTACAAGAGAGATCCGTCGTTCAAACGGCCGCGCGCGGACATGGTGATGAAAACAGCCGACGGCATTCCCTATCTGAATCCATCGGCCGTACTGCTGTTCAAGGCCCGGGATCGGCGCCCGAAAGATCAACAGGATTTCGACAGAGCATTACCGAAACTGCCAGCTGTCGAACGCGCGTGGTTGAAAGAATGCCTCGACGTTCTCCACCCCGGCAATGAATGGGCGCAGGCGTTGTAATGTTGAATCGTTATCTTGGGTGATGGATCGTAGTCACGTTGCCGGCGAGGCTTGACGTAATTCCGTCCTGCGTTGTCTCGGCCGACTACGGACCTCGGTGTGCCACGATGTCCATCGCGGCGAAACAAGTCGGCGAATTGTCGGACACTGGACGACAGTGAACATTGCCGGCTACCTTCAAGCTCGCCCCATCCATTGAATGTCCACGTCGAGGTCAATCCATGCAACTTCAAACCGGCAACCTGTTCACCGCCGAAGGCCAGCATGGCGACGACGAGCGAATCGACCTTCTCGTCACGGGGCAGCGCCTAAACGTTGAGCGGATCGTTTCGATGGGCCATACGAGCCCCGACGACTTCTGGTATGACGACTCACGCGCCGAGTGGGTCGTACTGCTGTCGGGCGCAGCCGTGCTCGAATTCGAAGAAGGCCCGGCGCGCCATGAAATGCACCCAGGCGACTACGTGCTGATCGAGCCGCATTGCCGCCATCGCGTCGCGTGGACGCACGAAGAAACGCAAACCGTCTGGCTTGCAATTTATTACGAACGTTGAATCGGGAAATTTTGGGCGGCATGCAATCCGGCACGCAGCATGCCACCGCGCGCCGAATGAGACAACGCTTCATCAACCCGGCGGTCTTTGAATACCGCCGGTATCGATGCCCAAATAGCAGGACGGCGCGCGAAGCTGCGCGCCGGTGTGCGTCGAGAATCTTATTCCTGGATCAGGAATCGATTGCGATTCTTCGCGTCCTTGATCCATGCAGGTGCGCGACCGCGGCCCGACCAGGTTGCGCCGGTCTTCGGGTCGCGATACTTTGCCTGCACGGGGGCGGCCGCTTGCTTGGCCGGACGACCACGACGCGCACCGAAAATGTCCTTTTCGGTAATGCCGTATTCCGCAACTTTGGTGCGGATGTCGTCGACGATCGCCTGGAATTCTGCGGCACGTGCAGCTTCGGCTTTCTCGGCCAAAGCATCCATTTGGGCTTTCAGTTCCTTGTAAGTCGCCATGATCGCTCTTCTGGTTGAGTTCTCACATGATAGCGGTTTCAACGGGAAAATTTGTGGAAATTCTCACCGACTACGTGTTTTGTCATGGATTGGGCGCGCAGGACTGCTTCGAACACCTGAGAAGTGTGTCATGTTGACGAGCGCGTAGAGGATTACCCGGAAACTTTTATCGGAAACGACGCGTCGTTTTGACCGTACGAGGTGGTTTTTTTCTTGCAGACAAGCAGCAGAGACTTAATGAGTCTTTACATTTTTCTGAAGTATCGGGGAATTCACTAATGAACAGAGACGATAAGCTGATAAAAATCGCGGCCGAGTTCGGATTCGATCCGGACGAGGAAATCAGGATTGGCGGAAAGTACACGCCCGTTCTGGTCGACGGGCGCACGGCCTACATTGCCGGCCAGATTCCGCGGATTGGCGACATGGTGCATTTCGTGGGCGTGGTGGGGGAGTCCGTTTCGCTCGACGAAGGCCGTCGGGCCGCCAGTGTATCGGCGCTGCGTGCGCTCTCGCTGATCAGAAAGCACTGCGGCACGCTGGACGCGATAGCGACGGTGCCACGCATCACCGTGTATGTGCGAAGCGCGCCCGGCTTCACGATGCAAAGCGAAATTGCCGATGGCGCATCGGACATTTTGTATGCGGTACTTGGCGACGCCGGTATTCATACGCGTACGTCGGTCGGTGTGCTGCAATTGCCCAAAGGCGCATCGGTTGAAGCGGATTTCATTTTCGGGCTAATGCACGGCGCTGCCGGTAGCTGACTTCCGCGGGCTGCATGTCGCGGATGCGTAGTTCCTCGAAGTACGCGGAAAGCCGATGCATTTGCATTGACGGTGGCGCCTCGCGATGCCGAAAGAAAGAAACGGCTGCCGAAGGAATTCGAAGCGATGCACGATGAAGAGAAGCTCGCAAAGCTTCAGGCGCTGTTCGATGCCTGAGACATGAATGCGCGCGGCGGACTGGGCAAGTGGGCCGCGCTGGCGTTCGACCCGTGTCCAGACGATCTCGCGTGATAGCGCACTGAGTGGAGCGCGTATGTTGTCGCGACCTGCGAATGCGGCACACGGCGCTGCACGTTCGCGTCCGTAGGGGTTGCGCATATCGCTGTGCACCGCGCCCGGGCACGCAGTCGATCCGCGCTTCCTGCCTGCGCGGCGGCAGCGCGCCGGCTATACGCCTTTCAAGTCGTCAGCCGATCGCGAATTTGTCACGGTCCGGCAACCGCATGCCTGCCGGATTATTTCCGATTCCCGCAATTTCAAGAAACCACCACCCCGCCAATATCAACCGGCATCCCCATTTTGGGAGATGCCATCACCCGACGATAAGCCTACGATTGACCGCAGGGCATCGGGGCGGATGTCATCAGAAGAAATGGACAGGCCCGCCACTCCGTGTCGAAATCAATCAATGCCCACACGGTTTACTGACACAGCTTCTGCGTACGATGACGTTCGACGTGTGCGGTGAGTCATTTGCATCGCAACACGATGGCGCGTTGATGACGGAAGGCCTGCAGTCGTATTTCGGGGAATTTCAATCAATATGCTGGCACGAGACTATGCAGAGCGAGAGCTCTCTCACATCCAGAGAATGGTTGCTCTCCTGGATAGCGAAACGTACGCCGACGACGTGTCGATGTCGGGCGCGGGGCGTGTACGGCATCCGAGCTACTGGCGCGGGCGCATCGAGGAGCTGCTGTCGGCGCCCGATGTGCCGCGCCACGTCAGAAAGCTGAGCGAAGCAGTGCTCGCGAAGATCGACGCGATGGAAATGCGGTTCGCGACGATGAAGTAAGCACATCGTCGGATACGGCGCCGGCACGCGCGCCGTCGCGCCATCGCTTCGTCGACCGGATGGCCGGTCGCTGATCCGGGTTATGCGAGCGCCATCACGTCAAGCAGGGCCGCACGGAACGCGGCCATCTCCGCAGCGGTGCCGATGGACACGCGAAGATATGCCGGCGGGCCCGACTCGCGAATCAGGACGCCGTGGCGCAGGAGCCCGCTCCAGATCCTGTGCCGATCCGCAAACTCGCCGAACATCACGAAGTTGGCATCGGAATCGGCCACCGTGAGGCCCAGGCCACGCAGCCAGCCGACGGTCGAGTCGCGCTCGGCCTTGATCGCGTCGACCTGCGACAACATCTCGTCACGCGCGACCAGCGCCGCGCAGGCTGCCGCCTGGGTGAAGGCCGACAAGTGATAGGGCAATCGAACCAGCTTCAGCGCTTCGACGATCGCAGGCGCACTCGCGCAATACCCGACGCGGCCGCCCGCGAACTTGAACGCCTTGCTCAACGTACGGGTAACGATGAGCCGCGGATGGTTCGGCAGCAGCGTCGCCGCGCTGGGGACGCCGTGACGCCGGAACTCCGCATAGGCTTCGTCGACGACGACCACGCCCGGCGCGACGGCCAGTATCGCGCGGATATCGTCGAGCGGCAGCGCGGTGCCGGTCGGGTTGTTCGGCGACGTCAGTAGCACCACGCTCGGCTGGTGCTCGCGGATACTGTTGAGCGCCTGATCCAGATCCAGCGCGAAATCCTCGGTGCGCGGCAACGTATGCAGGCGCGTGAAAGTCGTGCGGCAGTATTCGTCATACATCGGATACGCGGGCGTAAAGACCAGCGCCGATCGCCCCGGGCCACCGAATGCCTGCAGGATCTGCTGGATCACTTCATTCGAGCCGTTGGCCGCCCAGACGCGCGATGCGTCGACCGTCACGCCGGTGTCGTGCGTCAGATACGCAGCCAGATGCGATCGCAGTTCGACGAAGTCGCGATCGGGATAGCGGTTCGCCGCGCGCGCCGCGTCGGCCACCGCGGTCGCGATGCGCTCGATGAGCGCAGGCGACGGCGGATAGGGATTCTCGTTGACGTTCAGGCATACCGGCACATCGAGCTGCGGCGCACCGTATGCGTGCTGCAACTTGAGATCCTCGCGAAGCGGCAAATCCGACAGGGCAACGGCTTTCCAGGGTGGTTGCATTGAAAACACTCCGTACGGTATCGATTGATTGGCGCTGCAGGTTTTTAAGGCCGCAGAAAACAAAAAAGGCGCCGGAGGCGCCTTGGTTGTCGTCTTGATCGGGCATTTACCCGATGCAATTGCTAGATGCGAAACGAGCCACGGCGCAACAGAGGGCGTCCGTGGTGATGGTGCAGCGAGGTCGTGGTGTTTCGAATCGTCATGCGTCGCATCATGGCATACCCTGATCCGGATGAAAAGCAGGCGGCACCGCGCGCACCCGATGCAATTGCGTGGTGAAAGCCGGAAAAACGGCCATTACGTCTGACGATAAACGGTAACAAACGTGGTATTTCGATCAAACGCGAACGAGTGATTTAAACGTTGGCGCCGATTGACTAAGATGCGCAGAAGAAAGACGTTCGACAAAAACGCACGGCGCGGGGTGGCCAGATGCCAATGAACGGATTGATTCCATCGGCATGGATCGATGACGTCTACGCTGCGGCACTGGGCGATCAACGATGGGAAACGGTGCTGGACGGGCTGCGATCGTGGGTCGGCGTGCGCATGGTCACGCTGCTGTCGTTCGACGACGCGGCGAGGGTGCCGGCGATCGAACAGGCGGCGGGCGACGACGCGTCATGGGTCGCCGCGTGTTACCACACCTACAACACCGAGTTCTATCGGTACGACCCGGTCGTGCCGGTCGCCGGCAACTGGCCGGCGGGCCGCTGGTTCGAGGACGTCAAGCACCTGCCTGCGCAGCAGCGTGCGCACAGCGCGTTCTATCAGGAATTCCTTCTTCCTTTCGGGCTCGGCAGCATCTCGGGCCTGTACATCCATCGCAGCGAGGGTTCCGGCGCATTCCTCAGCGTCCAGAGCGGCCCCGAATCGCAAGGCCTTTCCGACGATCAGCGCCGTGCGATCGAAAGCATGGGAACGCATATCAGCCGCGCGCTGCAGATCCAGGCGCGGATCGGCGAGCTCGAGGCGCGCGTGGCTGCCGCCGAATCGGCGCTCGATGCGATTCCGGTGCCGGTGTTCCTGCTCGGCGCGCAGCGCGAACTGCGCTATACGAATCGCGCGGCCGATCAACTGATCGCGGCGGAGCCGGCGCTGCGGGTCGTGAACGGGCGGTTCGCGCCGGAAGGCTGCATCGACGATGCGCAATGGCGGCACGCTCACGCGCGCGGCGGACTGTTGTTGCGGCGCGCGACAGGCGAGCCGCTGCCGTTGGCGCTGATGCCGGTGCCCGAGCAATCGCGGCTGGTGCGCGAGCGGCCGGGCGTCGCGACGCTGATGACGGCCGCCGACCTGCGTTCACCGTCGGCCCGCGCGCAGCGGTTGCGCGTGTTCTACGGGCTGTCGTCGGCCGAGGCCGATCTCGCCGTGCTGCTGTGCTGCGACGGGCTGTCGCCGCAGGAATGCGCCGGGTTGCGCGGCGTGTCGATCGGCACGATCCGCTCGCAGATCAAGTCGATCTACGCGAAGACGGCCGTGGCGCGCGCGTCGCAACTGACGTCGCTGGTCATGCAGACGTGACGGCGCGAGGCAGGCGTTGGCGTCTGCCGCTGTCCGGATTCCCTGTCGTCCCTTCCTGGTAGCGCCGCACGCAGCGGCGCATGGCCGGCGTGTGCTCATGGCATCGCGCCGACGTGCTGGTCTTGAAGTCGGTCATCCTACAACTAGGACAAGCGAAGCGAAAGATTGCTTTCGGACACAGGCGGAAGCAGTCGCGCCACCGTCCGGCTTGAATGCGAGCCCGCTTCCGGAAAACGTTTCGCGAAAATTCCTCTAAACAGAGAACACGATTCCCTGAAATTGGCTGAAAGCCCTTCATGTTAGGCATTCTACGGGTATGCACCAAGTGAGTTAAACGATTAACCGACGTACATTCGCGTCAACACGTCATACGACGTATGACTCTGCGATCAGCGAGTACGGCGCCGAAACATGCGCATGCCGGCGGATCGCCGCGCCACAACGAGCACAACCATCAAGGAGACTGACGATGAAGCACCGATTCACCCGCTCCCGTATCGCCCTGGCCGTCGCGCTGATGGCCGGCTTCGCGATGTCCGCCCAGGCGCGCGTGTTCCGCTCGGCGGACGTGCACGGCGACAATTTCCCGACCAACATGGCCGTGAAGTTCATGGGCGACGAGTTGTCGAAGCAGACGGGCGGCAAGGATTCGATCAAGGTGTTCGGCAACAGCGCGCTCGGCTCCGAGAAGGACACGGTCGACCAGGTGCGGATCGGCGCGATCGACATGGCGCGCGTCAACGGCGCATCGTTCAACGAGATCGTGCCGGAATCGCTGATCCCGTCGTTCCCGTTCCTGTTCCGCGACATCGATCATTTCCGCAAGGCGATGTACGGCCCGGCCGGCCAGAAGATCCTCGATGCGTTCACCGCGAAGGGGATGATCGCGCTGACGTTCTACGAGAGCGGCGCACGCTCGATCTACGCGAAGCGCCCGGTGCGCTCGCCGGCTGACATGAAAGGGCTGAAGGTGCGCGTGCAACCGTCCGACCTGATGGTCGACGAGATCAAGGCGATGGGCGGCACGCCGACGCCGATGCCGTTCGCCGAGGTGTACACGGGCCTGAAGACGGGCCTCGTCGATGCGGCTGAAAACAACATGCCGTCGTACGAGGAAACCAAGCACTACGAAGTGGCGCCCGACTACTCGGAGACGCAGCACGCGATGACGCCGGAAGTGCTGGTGTTCTCGAAGAAGATCTGGGACACGCTGTCGCCGCAGGAGCAGGCGGCGATCAGGAAGGCCGCGGCCGATTCGGTGCCGTATTACCAGAAGCTGTGGACCGCGCGCGAGGCGTCCGCGCAGCAGACGGTGGCGAAGGGTGGCGCGAAGATCCTGCCGGCCGCGCAGATCGATCGCGCGGCGTTCGTGAAGGCGATGCAGCCGCTGTGGACCAAGTATGAAAAGACGCCGCAGATGAAGCAGATCGTCGACGAGATCGAGGCCACCAAGTGACACGTCACACTTCCCTGGACGGCGCGTCGGCTGCGGGTTCGCCCGGCGCCGGCGCCCCGGAAGGCACGGCGACGGCGCGGCCGCATGCCGCGCCGCTGCTGCGCTGCGTGAACGACGTGCTGTTCCGCGTGCTGGCGGTGATCGCGTCGGCGTGCCTCGCGGTGCTGACGGTGCTGGTGTTCTACGCGGTCGTGATGCGCTACGTGTTCGAGAATGCGCCGGATTTTGTCGAGCCGATCGCGCTGCTGCTCGTGATCGTGATCGCGATGTTCGGTGCGGCGATGAAGGTGCGCGACGGCGGCCATATCGGCCTCGATTCGCTCGTGCGCCGGCTGCCGCCGAAGTCGCGCACGGTGGTGATCGCGATCCAGCATCTGAGCCTGATCGCCTTCGCGATCATGATCATGGTCGGCTGCGGCAGCATGGCCGCCGAAACGATGGGCGACCGCATTCCGATCATCGGGCTGCCCGAAGGCGTGCGCTACCTGATCGCGATGCCCGCGGCGATCGCGATCATCCTCTTCTCGCTCGAGCACCTGCTCGCGCTTCGTCGTTCTTCGCCGGGGCAATAACGCCATGGAACTCGCGATCCTGTCCGTCAGTTTTCTGATTTTTCTCGTGCTCGGCGTGCCCGTGTCGTTCGCGCTCGGGATAGCCTGCGTGCTGACCTATATGGTCGAAGGCTTGCCGATCGCGACCGCGATGCAGGCCATGATCTCGGGGATGAACGCGTTCTCGTTCCTCGCGGTGCCGTTCTTCATCTTCTCCGGCGAACTGATGCTGCACGGCGGTATCGCGGACCGGATCCTGCGCTTCGCGCAGGCGACCGTCGGCCACTTCCGCGGCGGCCTCGGGATGGCGAACGTCGTCGCCTGTACGCTGTTCGGCGGCGTGTCGGGCTCGCCGACCGCCGATACGTCGGCGATGGGCGGCGTGGTGATTCCGCTGATGAAGCGCGAAGGCTACAGCGCCGCGTACGCGGTCAACGTGACGACGCATGCGTCGCTCGCCGGCGCGCTGATGCCGACGTCGACCAACATGATCATCTATGCGTTCGCCGCGCAGGGCATCACCGGCATGCTGCACGGCCAGCCGGTGAGCGGCGTGTCGATCGGCGACTTGCTGTTCTCGGGGCTGCTGCCGGTGTTGTGGGTGATGGGCTTCGTGCTCGCCGCCGCGTACTGGCAGGCCGTGCGTCACGGCTATCCGCGCCGGGAAGACGGTTCGTCCGCGCTGCCCGCGTTTCCCGGCTGGTATGCGGTGCTGCGCAGCTTCGTCGGTGCGGTGCCCGGCCTGATGGTGATCGCGATCATCCTCGTGTGCGTCGCGAAGGGGATTGCGACCGCGACCGAGGCGGCCGCGATCGCCGTCGTGTACTCGCTCGTGCTGACCGCGGTCGTCTACCGCACGCTGACGGCCGCGAAGCTGCGCCGCGCACTGTCGCATGCGGCGCGCACGACGGGCGTCGTGCTGCTGCTGATCGCGGTGTCCAACATGCTGCGCTTCCAGATGTCGTACCTGGAGATTCCGGATGCGATCGAAGGGCTGCTGAAGCAGTCGACCGCCGCGCCGTGGCTGATGCTGCTGTACATCAACATCATCCAGGTGTTCCTCGGCACGTTCGTCGATATGGCCGCGCACATCCTGATCACGACGCCGCTGTTTCTGCCGATCGCGATGGCGTGCGGCGTCGGGCCGGTGCAGTTCGGGATCATGCTGCTGCTGAACTGCTCGCTCGGCCTCGTGCACCCGCCGATCGGCTCGGTGCAGTTCGTCGGCTGCGCGATCGGCAACGTGTCGATCGGCGAGACCACGAAGATGGCGTGGCCGTACTATCTCGCGATCTTCAGTGCGATCAACATCGTCACGTACCTGCCGTTCTTCTCGACTTGGCTGCCGAGCATCATCAGCGGGCACGCGGTGTTCTGATTCTCCGATCGCGTGCTTTCATCGACGCGGCGCCGGACGACCGAGGTTGTCCGGCGCCGCGGTCGTTTCTGCGGCGCCCTTACCGCGCACTGATGCTCGACCGCGTCGCACGAGGCGTACCGACGAGTCGCCGCACGTCGCGCTACGCGCGTTCGCCAAGTGCGGCGAGCTTGCGATCGCGGCCGCGTGCGTCGCCGGATTCTCCGCGCACGAGGCTCAGCGCCTCCGCGCGGCTCGCCACGCACGGCGCGGAGCCGGGCAGCGGCTGGCGTGCCGTCTCGCGCAGCGCGAGCACCGACACGATGCCGATGAACGATGCGCCCATCAGGTAGTACGCGGGCATCATCAGGTCGCCGGTGCGATCGACCAGCCACGCGGTGACGAGCGGGGTCGTGCCGCCGAACAGCGACACCGACACGTTGAAGCCGATCGCAAGCGCACCATAGCGGATCCGCGTGGGGAACAGCGCCGGCAGCGCCGACGGCATCACGCCAGTGAACGTCGACAGCAGCACGCCGTAGATCAGCATCCCGCCGAACACGGGCAGCATGCCGCCGGTGCGGATCAGCATCAGCGCCGGCACCGCCAGCACGAGCAGGCCCACGCAGCCGGCCATCATCACCGGCTTGCGGCCGACCTTGTCCGACAGGTGGCCGGCATAGAGCGTCATCGGCATCATCAGCACCATCACGAGCAGCACCAGGAACAGGCCGTGCGACTCGCGGAAATGCAGCGTCGCCGACAGGTAGCTCGGCAGGTACGACAGCGCCATGTAGTCGGTCACGTTGAAGATCAGCACGAGGCCGACGCATTGCAGCAGCGGCTTCCATTGCTCGACGAGCAGCGTCGCGAAGCGTTGCTTCGGCCGCCCGCGTTCGTCCGCTTCGCGTGCTTCGGCTTCCTTCTTGAACGCGGGTGTTTCCTCGAGTTTCAGCCGGATATAGAGACCCACCAGGCCGAGCGGGCCGGCGATGAAGAACGGCACGCGCCAGCCCCATGACAGCAGCGCTTCCTGCGACAGCGTTGCAGTGAGCAGTGCGACGGTGGCCGCGCCGAGCGTATAGCCGATCAGCGTGCCGAATTCGAGGAAGCTGCCCATGAAGCCGCGGCGCTTGTCGGTCGAGAATTCGGCGATGAAGGTGGCCGCGCCGCCGTATTCGCCGCCGGTCGAGAAGCCCTGCACCAGACGCGCGACGAGCAGCAGCACGGGGGCCATGATGCCGATCGACGCGTAGCTGGGGATTAGGCCGATCGCAAAGGTGCCGACGGCCATCATGATCATCGTGGCGGCGAGCACGCGCTGGCGGCCGATGCGGTCGCCGAGCGGACCGAACACCATGCCGCCGAGCGGGCGCACGAGGAACGCGGCCGCGAACGTGCCGAAGGTCGCGAGCAGCTGCGCGGACGGGCTGCTCGACGGGAAGAACACCTTGCCGAGCGTGACGGCGATGTAGCTGTAGACGCCGAAGTCGAACCATTCCATCGCGTTGCCGAACGCCATTGCGCCGACCGCGCGCTTGAGGACGGCGGGGTCGACGATCGTGATGTCTTCCAGCTTGACGGTCTTGCGCGAAGATCGGGCTCTCGCGGGGTGCGCTTGCGACGGGCTCAATGAACTCTCCTGGAATTGCCTTGGCAGCCGGCCGGGCGGGTGTGCAGTGGAGTCGTGCGGGCCGATGGACAGCGAAGGCGGATGTCTCGGGGCGCCTCGATGTCGGTGAAGTGACGCGCGCTGCGGGCGACACCGGGCAGGTTTGTTGTGGGAACCAGTTTAGAGAAACGGGCGCGCCCGACTATCGGTCATGCGCCCGGAACCCGGTTGTAAACGACACGGGTTCGAGTGGGGCAGGGGGCGTCGAAGCGGGCCCGGACGCATGGGGCGCGCAACGTCGTGTCGCGCGCGCTTCTGCTTGCGACCGTCACTGATGGAAGGCGGCGAGGGGCTTCCGGCTGCCGGCCTCGGTGCCATCCTTCGACAGGGCATGCCGGTCGATACCCGGCGCGATACGCCACAGCGATCGATTGTCGATATCCCGTTTGCCGCGACAAGGAAACGTCATCGGTCGGCAGCATGCTTCGACTGCCCGGGCAGCGCTTCGCCCAGTTTCTCCAGCAGGAAATCGGCAAACACCGTGACCGCGGGCGCCAGGGGCGGGCGGCTCGTATAGACGAGTTGTAGCCCGAGGTCGCTGCTCGACCGTCGATAGGCAGGCAGCACGCGCACCAGCTTGCCTTGCTCGATGGCCGGTTCGGCGAGCAACTGCGGCAGCAGCGCGACCCCGAGCCCGGCAATGCAGGCCTGTACCACCACGCGCATGTCGTTGACCGAGAAGCGGCTGTCTATCGAGATTTCCTGGGTGCCGCGCGGCCCCTGCAGGCGCCACATGCTGCGGCCCTGGCGGCCGGACACCGTCAGGCAGTCGTGGTCGGTCAGTTCGCGCGGCGTGCGCGGCGCGCCGCGCCGCTCCAGGTAGGCGGGGCTGGCGGCGAGGATCATCGTGCCCGGTGCAATCCGGCGCACGCGGAAGCTGCCGCCGGTCTCGATCCCCATGCGCAAGGCCAGGTCGATGCGCTCGCCGATCAGGTCGGACGGCGTGTCGTCGAGCAGGAAGTCGATGCTGATCTGCGGGTAGCGCGCATAGAACTCGGCCAGCCATTCCAGCCGGAAAATTTCGAACAGGCCGGCCATCGCCGTCACGCGCACGGTGCCGGACGGTTCCTGCCCGTCCGCATGCAGCCGCCCGATCTCGAAGATCCGGTCGAGCGCCGGCGCATAGCGCTCGAACAGCGCTTGCCCTTCGGTGCTCGGCGCGAGCTTGCGGGTCGAGCGATGCAGCAGGCGCGTGCCGAGTTGCCCTTCGAGCTGGTCGATGCGCCGGCTCAGCGTATTGGCCGGCATGCGCATGCGGCGCGCGGCCTCCGAGAAGCTGCCGGCGCGCACGACCTGGACGAACAGCGCGAGATCATTCAGATCGAGCATCGGATTCCTCCAAAAATGGATTAATCAAATCCTATTTATCCGTCTAGTGTAAAGCAGCGTCCGTCTCCATACTGCTCTCACGCTACAGACGAACCTTTACGTTCCAGGGAGAAAACGTTGAAGAAGCATTTGATGATCGCAGCGGGCGCGCTGGCAGCGGTGCTGTCGTGCTCGGCCTTCGCCGAAAGCGCCACCTACCAGTTCGACCCGAATCACACGTACCCGAGCTTTGAAGCCGACCACATGGGCGGCCTGTCGGTGTGGCGCGGCAAGTTCGACAAGTCGAGCGGCACCGTGACGCTCGACCGCGCGGCGAAGACGGGCACGGTCGACGTGACGACCGACACCGCGTCGATCCACACCGGCAGCGCGAAGCTCGACGAGCACCTGCAGACGGCCGAGTTTTTCGACGTCGCGAAGTTTCCGCAGGCGAACTACAAGGGCACGATCAAGTTCGACGGCGACAAGCCGGTGTCGGTGGTCGGCAACCTGACGCTGCATGGCGTCACGAAGCCGGTGACGCTGAAGATCGATGCGTTCAAGTGCATGCCGCACCCGATGCTCAAGCGTGAAGTTTGCGGCGTCGACGCGGTCGGCGAATTCGACCGCAGCGATTTCGGCCTCGACTACGGCAAGCAGTACGGCTTCAGGATGAAGACGAAGCTGCTGATCACGGCCGAAGCGCTCAAACAGTAATCCCGTTCGGAGAACACCCACATGAAACTGCTCCATATCGATTCCAGCATCCTCGGCCAGGGCTCCGTCAGCCGCGAACTGTCGGCGGAGGCCGTCGCGACCTTCCGCGCCCGCGATCCGGGCCTCACGGTGACACGTCTCGATCTCGCCGCCACGCCGATCGGTCATCTGACGGCGGAACACCTGGCCGCCGCGCAAGGCGCCCCGATCGGCGACGCATTGAAGGCGGACGTCGAGATCGGCCAGCGCGCGCTCGACGACTTTCTCGCTGCGGACATCGTGGTGATCGGCGCGCCGATGTACAACTTCGGCATTGCGTCGCAACTGAAGGCGTGGATCGACCGTATCTCGGTTGCCGGCACGACGTTTCGTTACGGCGAGAACGGGCCGGTCGGGTTGTGCGGCGGCAAGAAGCTGGTCGTCGCGTCGTCGCGCGGCGGCGTGTACAGCGAAGGTTCGCCTGCCGCCGCATTCGATCATCAGGAAACCTATCTGAAAGCGGCGTTCGGTTTCCTGGGCATCACGGACATCACGTTCATCCGTGCGGAAGGCGTCGCGATGGGGCAGGACCTGCGCAGCGGCGCGATCGCATCGGCGAAGGAAGCGGCGGCTGCGCTCGCGGCCTGACGCCATGTAACCGAGACCGACCACCGGAGAGCCCCCATGTCACATGCCATGCAGCCCGCCGATGTCGCCGTCGCCGGCCGTCACGTCATCTTCCGCACCCGCGGCCGCGCGCACGGGCCCATCGTGCGGATGGTGAGCCCGTCGGACGTCGGCGAGATGATCAAGCCATTCGTTTTTCTCGATCTGGTCGATACGCAAGCGTCGCTCGGGTCGGGCTTCGGCTGGCATCCGCACTCGGGGATCGCCACGCTCACGCTCGTGATCGACGGCCAGGGCACCTTTGCGGAATCCACCGGCCACGAAGGCGCGATCGTGGCCGGCGACATCGAATGGATGAGCGCCGGGCGCGGGGTCTGGCATACCGGCACCGTCGTGCCGCCGGTCAAGGTGTTCCAGCTGTGGGTCGCGTTGCCGCCGGAGCGCGAGCTGGCGCCGGCCTTCAGCCAGCATCTGTCGATCGCCGACATCCCGTCGGACGGTCCGGCGCGCGTGCTGCTCGGCCGCAGCGGCGACGCGGTCAGCCCGATCGATGCGCCGCCTGGCATCCACTACGTCGTCGTGCAGCTCCAGGCCGGCGAGCGCTGGACCTGCCGGCCGCAGCCGGGTTACAGCGTCGGCTGGACCGCCGTGATGGACGGCAGCCTGCGCGTACCGGATCCGGTCGCCCAGGGCGAGCTGGTGGTCTTCGACGCGTCCGACGCCGCGATCGAATTCGAGGCGGTGACCGATGTGCGCTTCGTGGTCGGCACGGCCGTCCCGCATCCGCACGATCTGCATCTGGGCAACTATTCGGTGCACACGAGTGCCGCCGCGCTGGTGGAGGGCGAGCGTGAGATCGTGCGCATCGGCCGCGAACTGCGCGCGAAGGGCGCGTTGCGTTGATTCGTCGGTAAGGTATCCGATCGATATGAAACGGATGGACCGACGTAGTCAGGCCGGCCCGGCTGCGTCCATCTCGGCGTCGAACGACGTATCGGCGATGCGCGCGCGTTGCAGCGCGCTGGCCCGCTTCCCGATCGCGGTCAGATCCAGTGCATCGAGGCGCTCACGCACGTCCTGTACGAAGGCCGCGTAGTCCGGTTCGTCCGCATACTGGCCGAGCCAATCCTCGATATCGGTGAGCTGCCCGTTGTCGGCCAGCCGGATCAGTTCGGCGAGCGCGTCGTCGGGCGGGCCCTGCATCGGGGGCGCGGCACGGTCCGGCTCGGCATCGCGGTCCGGATGAAACCGCCGGACGAGCTCCGACGCCGGTACGAGCGCGTGCTCGACGGCCGGCGCGACGATCGCGAACGAGAACGCGGTGCCGGCGCCCGGCTGGCTGGCGACGGCCAGCTCGCCCCCCATCGCGCCGACGATGCGCTGCGCGATGAACAGGCCGAGCCCGGTGCCGCCGTTCACGGCCTGCACCTGCTGGTACGCGCGGAAGATGTCGCGGGTTCCGCTGATGTCGATCCCGATACCCGTGTCGGTAACTTCGAACAACAGGCGCCATGCGTCGCCTTCGCGAGACGCATGAATCGACAGCGTGACCGTGCCGTCGCGGGTGAATTTCGACGCATTGGACAACAGATTGAGCAGCACCTGCTGCAGCCGCATGCCGTCGATCGACACCGTGCGCGGCAGCGGCGTGGCCGGCCGGTAGACGAACCGGTTGTCCTGCTGCGCGCACAGCGCGAGCGCATAGTGACCGATGTCGTCGAGCAGGCCGGGCAGGTCGGTCGCGTCCGGCGCCACGCCGAGCGGCTGCAACTCGGTCTTCGTGAACGCGAGCAGTTCGTCGATCAGTGCGAGCTGGTAGCGGATGCTGCGATCGATCGACCGGATCAGCTGCGCCTGGCTGCGCGTCGCGCTTTGCAGCAGCAGCTTCGCGTAGCCGTTGATCGTGGACAGCGGCGCGCGCAGGTCGTGGCTGACGTAACCGAGCGTCTCGATCTTCTGCTGCATGTGGGTCGTCACCTGTTGCAGCGCGTCGTTGAGCGCGACCGTGCGTCGTGCGACTTCGTCGCGCAGGCGATCCTGTTCGGTGATCTGCCAGTGTTCGAGGCGCGTCCTCGCCTCGGTGCGCTGGCGGCCCACGTGATGGATCCACGCGGCCAGCACCAGCAGGTGCGTGGCGAGACCGACGATCGCGATGACGGGGTTCGGGTAGATGTCGGATTTCAGCCAGGACAGCGCCGGCGGCAGCGTGTTCATGCCGTCGAGCACGCGCATCAGCATGTTGAAGGTGGCGAACCCGATGGCGATCAGCATCACGCGGCCGGTCGGCGTCCGGCGGATCGCGAGCATCAGCGCGAGGCTGATGTTGACGATCCCGAGCACCGCGTTCAGCCGCAGGCAGAACCACGTGAACGTCAGCAGGTCGCCGCCGGCGGCGCCGACCATGCCGACACCTTCGAGCGCGAGGAAGGCCATGTAGATCGCGCGCATCGGCAGCCTTGCCTGCTCGCGCCGGGCGACCATCAGGATGAAGACGATGAAGCAGGCGACCGCCAGGTACGCGAAGATCACTTCGCCGCGCGCCGACCATTCATGCAGCGCAGGCGGCAACGCCATCGCCGGGTAGCCCCGGTAAGCCGCTTCGAACAGCGTCGTGCCCAGCGCCATCGCGGCCAGCACATGGAACACGCCGCTGCGCGAAAAGAACCCGATCAGCAGCGCGCACCACACGAGCGCGAGCAGCCCGCCGAAGAAGCCGAAATCCCACATCGTCGCGCGACGTTCCTGCGCATCCCACGCCGCATGCGTGAACGCGGCCGGCGCGAGCCGCATCTCCTTGCGCGACGTGACGCGGATCAGCACGGGAATGCTTTCGCCGGCGCGCAGCGTGACGTCGAGTACCGGGTAGCGCGACGACGGCGGGGCGGCATCACCGCCGGTCCCGGCGGCCGGGAAACGGCTGTCGAGTGTCCACCGGCCGTGCTGGCCGATATAGAAGTCCGTCTGGTCGACACGCGCGTCGCGAATCGCCAGCACCAGCGCGCGCGTGGCGCTGTCGCGGTTGGTCAGCGTTGCGCGGATCCACCATGCCGATCGCGAGAACTCGACGTTGAACGACGACGTGGCGGCCAACAGCGTGCCATGCCCCGGATCGGCGAGCCGGGCGGCGACCTGGTCGGCGGACATCGTCGTGCTCGCGTCCTCGAATACCGACACGGCATCCAGTTGCGCGGGGTTCGGTGCCGACGCGGCGCGCGCCGTCGCGCAGGTGACGGCCATCGCGATCAGAAGCAGCAGCACCGCGCGACATCCGGTTGCCCATGCCACGTGGCGCCTACGCATCGTGACGGTGCTCCGCGGGCGCATTGGCCGCGTGGCGCTGGCGCCGCCAGTCGGACGGTGTGATGCCGAAGCGTTCGCGAAAGGCCGTCGCGAAATTGCCGGGCGTGGAAAAGCCGATTTCCTCGGCGATGTCGCCGATCCCCATCGACGTCTCCGCGAGGAAATGCATCGCGGCGCGCAGGCGCGTGTCGCGCAGATATTCGAACACGGTCTGGCCGAGATGGTCGCGGAACACACGGGACAGGCGCTTTTCGTGCGTCCCGACCTGTCTGGCGAGATCCTCGAGCGCCGGCGGATGGCGCAGGTCGCGCAGCAGGACCTCGGTCGCCGCGCGCACGAGGGCCGCGTCCGGGTGGTCGGGCAACGCGGGCAGATGCGCAAACGGCTGGCTGCGCCGTGCCCGCTTCAGATGATTGCGGATCCGGGCCAGCACCTCCGTTGGCTCGAACGGCTTGACGATGTAGTCGATTGCGCCCGTTTCGAGCCCCGCGAGGCGATCCTCGAGATCGCCCGCGGCAGTCAGGATGATGATCGGGATCGATTGCGTCGAAGGCGTCGACGCCAGCAGCCGGCACGCGGCGAAGCCGTCCATGCGCGGCATGCGGACATCCATCAGGATCAGGTCGGGCGCGATCGCCTGGGCACGGTGATAGGCCTGCAGGCCGTCGAACGCAACGCTGATCCGGCACCGCGCGGTACGCAGGATCTCGGTCAGGAGCCGCAGGTCGTTCGGGCGATCGTCGACGACAAGAATATGTGCGTCAACGAGATCCGGCGTGGCACGAGGCAACACCGAACTGGGCGAGCGGGATGACATGGTTGCGGACGCGTTGGAAGGGTGGCCGGTCAGGTTGGGAACATCGCTGTCTGCGCGATTGTGGCGAAAAATTATATGTCGGCGGCAGCGCCGACTGTGAGGATTCCGTGTGGCCCGAGAGGGCTTGTGCGACGCGGTGTGGCTTGTGTGTCGTCGTGCCGTCTGGCCGGAAGAAACGGAGATGGAAAAACATACCGAACTGAATGTTGATAATCGGTCTTTGTTTGAGGGTTAATTGCCCGGAATTCGAATTGTTCCGATCGATGAACCCGTTCGTCATGCGCCGGAAAATCGATGTCATCAAGGTAAACCAGATGGGGAGCTCGTAGCGTGCCTGATTGCTATTTTTTGCCGGGGGGCTGGTCGGAATTCTGTTCGTCCGGCAATCGGGCTTCGCGCCGAAGTGTATGGATGTCAATGTCGTCCGCTCGGGAAAAGGTTTTTTCCGATCGGGAAAAGGTGCGTTTGTCCAGATACCCGCACACTAGCCTTGGCGCGGCTGGAATCGATTATTTCGATACATCCGAGATCGCGTGGATCGCATGCCGAAGTCCCGTCGAGGTGCATGCGATACCAATATGACATTGAATGATGCGATTCCGATGACATGGGATTGAGGCAGGGCACGAATAACTGGCACGAGGGTAATGCAAATCTCATGATTTGCCGAATACGTTGCTATATAAGAAAAATCGGTGAATCTTGAAATATGCTTGTGTGTGAGGCGCCGGTCGAGAAGAAATCGTCAACGAAATTCGATCGATTCATTCGATGCAGGGGGCGTCCGGCAAGTCGTCGATGCTGTTCCGGAAATCCGGAGAATGCGTTTGACGGCGGGACGGAGAGGTTGAGTGGCTGCGCGTTGGCCGTCCGAGGGTTCGATCCATCGGGCGGCCGCGCGCGGTGCGCGCTCGAATCAGGCGGGCACGAAAACGCTGAGCACGGCAGGCATGACGGGCCAACGCCCGGTTCTCACGAACCGGTGGCGCATGCCTCAGTCCCGGGGATCGTGCGACGCCATCCTCCTCCTGAATGAAACCGAGCGGGTCGCCCCCGGGTGCGGGCCGGCTTCCGCCTATCTGGCGTCTGAACGACGCTCACCCATGGGGCTCGAGATCGTCGCGGGTTCGGCGCGACGGCGTTCGAACGGCAGCGACCCAGGTAAAACGGTCAATCGTGGTTTTCGCGACGCACAAAGATTTTTTTACCCTCAAAGGTCTCCTGTACGCCTTGCACGCAATTCGGCGGACACTTTACGACACCATCCGCGCTCTCGCCTGACACGGTGACCGCTTTGTAGACAACGGATTCGATGAACGTCCCGTCGGCAGCGACGACGATGTTCAGATCGGTCTCGACGCCGGCCGGCACGGATCCGCCGGTGGTATAGACGGTGTTCATGGTGCCGGTGCAATCGGCGTTCACCGTGTAGGTGCCGGTCTGGTGCGGATTGAACGTCGTCTGCCCACCTTTCGGCAGGCCGCCGATCACCCCGAAATCGGTGCGTGAATAATGGCTCGTACCGTCGAACGTCACCAGCGCGACGTCATCGAGGATCGACGGCGCAGCGTAGGGATGCACCTTGCCGTCGGCACCGATCAATCCAAGAATCTCTCCGTGACCGATAAACTCAAACGCTCCCTTTAGCATCGCGTTCGAGCAAAGGCCGTCGGCCTGCGCGGCACCACTGAGCGATAAAAGGGCAACAGCTGTTGCAGACAGAACGCTTAGACGCTTGCTTTTCATGTTCATCTCCAAGTCATGAATCGGGCGCTTAACTTGATCAAGCGGGGCGGATTGCTTCCTTGACTGACCGAACTGCATGCATTCACTAGCAGGAATCGAAAACAGGCACGGTTTCGCTTGGCGACTATCGGGTGGCGAAATCCGTTGTAGCCAGGCTTTACGATTTTGGTGGCGAAATACGACCGGTTTCCCTCGGCGCGTCACGTAACGCCCATTGATTGCCAGTGATCAAGCAGACGCGCAGGCGTGACGTCACCCGGCGCGCGGGATGGCCGTACAGGCGAGTGGATGCTTGAAGATGGAGACCTAGGGTGTCTAGACCGTGCGCGTGAAGCAAGTGTCCATAGTCGTCGCCTTCCTTCCCTTCGTTAACTACCGACTGCCCCCGGACACAAAGCACGCCCACGACAACCTGGTGAGCAAGACTATTCGTTATTGAACGAACATAGACGGACGATTGACGGATTACAAGGCGACGTAAAGTTATTTTTCGAAATAAAAAATCCAATGAAATCCGTGTAATTTCAGACGTGTCAATCGGGTTTCGATTTTTTGAATCAATCGTCCTATTTTAAGAATAGAGGCGGGCGGGCCGCCATCGGATGGCGCGCGAACGAAGATGATTCGCGTGCACGGAAATGCCGGACGAATGCAGCGGGAGGATGCCAGCGTTGGCTCTGCTGCAAACAGTCGATCTTGCGACGCTCGTCACATTGGTCGAACGGCTGCTTGCTGGGGGGAACGGTCGCCCTGATGTCCGACAACGCTGCTGGGGAGCGACGCTTTGTGGCCGCCGCCTGCCTGTCGAGCCCGCACGTTTGATCCGACGCAAGGGCGCAGCAATCGTGGCTCGCGTGCTTGCGATGGCGAGTACACTGAACATGCCATGAAACAGGAGAATGCGATGATCGACGCTGGTCCCCAAAGCACCTTCCGAGGGCTGCCGCTGACCGTGGAGCAGGACGCGGAAGTGCGGCACTACATCAAGGATCGGACTCGGCGTGGGCTGCCATGGGACACGTCGGAGTTGAGCGCCATGCTCAAGGACATGCTTCATCCCCCGGGCGACGGCGACAGCGATGTCGCTTCCCCGGCAGATGAAACCAGAGCGGCCGCCGAGCGCGCAACCGCGTCGGTTGACGAAGCGATGGACCCGATCGAGGCGAATGAAGAGTGGCATGCGGCCATGGAGTCGGAGGGCATGAAAGGCCCCAGACGATAAAAACGGAGCACCGACGGTTCGATTCCTGGCTGTGCCGCATTCGGGGAGTGCGCGCCGGATGTCACGCGTCTCAGGAAAGGCGCGTTCCGCGTCGCGCGTGCGCTGCGTCGCACTGCACACGGCGGGCCTGTTGACGCACAGGGTGCCGCCATCATGAGCATCCCGACCCGCAATCGGTCCGTTCGCAGGCAATTTCGGACGCAGCCAATCGCGCCACCCATGCCGCATGGCGCCAGCGGAACCGCGAGCCGCACTTCCTCGCCGAGCGCCCGGCAGCGGGCGCCATCTCAGTGTTTGAGCACGCAGACGGCCACGATTTCGTATCCGGGGTCGGCATGCACGTGCGCTATCTTTTCCGCTTCCTCGTACGAAAGAAACGACGTGGCATCTTCAACCGCCGGTGCCATGCCGATATCGCCATCCTCGGCGGTGCACAGGAATTGCTCGCCGGTCTTCACGACGTAGACGGACAACATGATTCCCTCCATCGTTTGCAGGGGGGAATTCCAGTCTAGCAGGCCAGAAACGGGGCACAGGCGGTTTGCAGCGTCCTTTCCTCGAGGTCGTTGAAGGCGGTATTGCCGCCTCGAAGGTCCACGCGTCAATCCGGCCGACTCATCCGTATCCGCCGGTGCTCGATCCGGCGGGTAATCGGCCGCCGCCGGCCGGAGGTGAGCGATTGCCGTCAACCCGGCGCTGCGTCACGAAGCCGTCTCCCGCGAAGGGCCGCAATCCCGACCTTCAATCGCTCGGCATGCGACACGAGCGGAAAGCCGTGCACAATACCCGCATGCAAAATCCAGACCTCGAACACCTCGTCACCGTCACCATGCCCTTCGGAAAATACAAGGGGCGACTCATTGCCGACCTGCCCGGGCCTTACCTCAACTGGCTGGCCCGCGAAGGGTTCCCGCGCGGTGAGATCGGCCGGCAGCTCGCGCTGATGCACGAGATCGATCACAACGGCCTGCGCGACTTGTTGGAGCCGTTGCGCAAGCGCGGATAGCGTCAATCAGGGGCGAATGACCCAGCGTGCCACGCGGGCCCCGCATCGATCGACGGCGATCGGCGACAACCGATCCTATCCAGCCCCTGCCACGTGGGTTGAGCGACCGCATCGGGCCACGGTGATCGGACGTTCGGCGCAGCCCGAGCGCATGGCGGTGTCTGTCGTTCGGCAAGAAAGGCCATGCTTGACGTTGCTCGTGGTGCCTGCCTTGCAACAGATCGCCAGACCGTATCGTGCGTGCGCTGCAACAGGTCATGCGTCGCGCATGCGGCGTCGGTACTGACCCGCAAGCACCTGGCGCGTCGCCAATGCTGACATAAAATGAAAAGAATCGTTGATGGCAAAAAGGGGTGCCAACATGAGACGCCTTTATTTCCTCGTACCCGATACGCCGATGGCGAAGGCAATCGTCGATGACTTGCTGCGCGCGCGCATCATCTGGCGTCATATCCACGTTCTCGCGAATCACAGCGTCACACTCGATCAGTTACCCGAAGCATCGTTGCTGCAGAGCAGCGATGTCGTGCATGCGCTGGAGCGCGGCGTCGCATTCGGCGGTGCGACGGGCGCGCTGATCGGCCTCGTCGCGTTGGTGTTCCCCCCTGCGGAGCTCGTGATCGCGGGCGGCGCCGTCGTCGCATTGACGGTGATGGGGGCGGGCTTCGGCGCGTGGACGGCCGCGATGATCGGCATTGCCGAGCCGAACGCGCGACTCGAGCGATTTCGTGAAGCGATCAAGGAAGGCCAGATCCTGATCATGGCCGACGTACCGCCATTGCGAGAGCAGGAAATCGAGCAGATGGTCGCCCAGCATTTTCCGACGGCCGACCTGGAGGGTGGCGAGCCTACGACACCGATCTTCCCCTGACACGCGAATACCGGCACGCACGACGCCCGAGCGCGTCGACGCAAACCGCCGGGCGCGCTATCGCATTGCCGCGACCCAGGGCGACAGGCTCTTGCGTCTCGATGCGAGCGGCTGGGGCGTTGCTGCATGGCGCGCGCAGGCAGCGACGTGGCGGACTGCGTGCGTCACGGCGTATCAGCGTCGTTTCTGACCGGTGAACCAATAGAACAACACCGCGCGCCCACTGCCTGCCGACACGCCGATGCCGAACGTGGTGCGGCGTGTCGCGGTGAGAGGCACCGCGCAGGGCTTCTGACCCTTGCGTCAGGACTCCTGTCTTCCATGACGAAGTGCGCAAGGAACGTGCCGTTGACCTGCGCGCGTGGTGCCTTCTGAACATGATTGCTGAAGTGGAACCGTCAGCAAGGAGGTCGTATGGAACTGCACATTCAATCACACCATTGGGAGCGGCGTACACCCGACTGGCTTTGCGCCGCCGTGGCCGGTCTTGCGGGCGGTGCGCTGGTGATCGCGCTGGAATTCTTCTGGTCGACCCTCGTGATCGGTGAAAGCCCGTGGCAACCGACCCACAAGATCGCGGCGATGGTGATGGGCCGCAGCGCGCTCGGTCAGATGTCGCAATTCAACCTCGAAATCGTCGCGCTGGCGCTGTTTCTGCACTACGTGCTCGGCGCGATCATGGGGATGATCCTCGCCGCGATCATGGCGCCGTTCCGCTTCGATTCGAGCGTGGGCATGGAGGCGGTCATCGGGCTGGCGTTCGGGCTCGTCGCGTATGGGTGGAACTTCTACGTGATGACGGCCGTGTTCCCGTGGTTCGTCTCGGAACGCGGTTCCGGACCGTTGCTGGCCAACCTGCTGTTCGGCGTGGTGGCGGCTGTCACCTACGGCATGCTGGAACGGCGACGCAGGCAGAACGCGGTGGACTGACGCGGCGTTTTGTTTCCGATGCGCCGACTCGGAATAACCGGTGCCCATCAAGCGATGGCCGCCTCGGCAACTGACGCCGGAGGTGGCCGTTTCGCATGGCATTGCCGCACGTGAAGCCACCACTCGAAACCGTCATTCTCGCGGCTCGTACCGGGGCGCGCTTCGCGCTTCCACTGTCTTGCGCGATAGGGAGGAGCGAACTACCTTTTCTTTAGAGCCGCCTGCAACGCCAGACGAATCGGTCCTGGCAGACTGCCGCCAAAATAACAATACGAAAGACGGCAAGGCGGCACGTTGACGCCTGGAGCGCGCGTTCGCGGCTCCGGCGGGTGACACGCAGCGAGGCGGCCTATGGCCCTTGCGATTGCCCTGGTCCTGATCATCCTGTTGGCGGTGGGGTTTCACTTTGCCAGTCCGTGGTGGATCACGCCGATCGCGTCGAACTGGGTGCGCATGGATGACATGCTGACGATCACGCTCGTCATCACCGGTGCATTCTTCATCGCCATCAACCTGTTCATCGTGGTCGCACTGGTGCGCTATCGCCACCGCAGCGGGCATCGCGCGGCCTACGAACCGCATAACCGGAAGCTGGAATGGTGGCTGATCGGCCTGACCGCCGTCGGCGTGGCGGCGTTGCTGGCACCGGGGCTGTTCGTCTACGCGGACTACATCCGGCCGCCGCGCAACGTGCTGCAAATGGAAGTGCTCGGCCAGCAATGGCAATGGCGCTTCCGCTTCGCCGGCCCCGGCGGCAAGCTGGGCACGACGGACGTGCGCTACATCAGCAACGACAACCCGTTCGGCCTGAACCCCGCCGACCCCAACGGCCGTGACAACTACCTGATCGAGACACCCGAAGTGCACCTGCCGCTCAACCGGCCGATCCAGGTCCTGACGCGGTCGCGCGACGTGCTGCACGACTTCTACGTTCCGCCGTTCCGCGCGCGCATGAACATGGTGCCGGGCATGGTGACGACCTTCTGGTTCACGCCGACCAAGGCAGGGCGCTACGACATCCTGTGCGCGCAGCTCTGCGGGATCGGGCACTCCAGCATGCGCGGCGTGGTGGTGGTGGAAGACGAAGCCGCGTTCTCGCGCTGGCTGGCGCAGCAGACCACGTTCGCGCAGCAGCAGCTGGCCCACGTGCAGGCCGCACCCGCGGCTGCCGGTGGCAGCGCGCAGGCGCTTGTCAACCTGGGCAAGACGCTCGCGGCGGGCAAGGGCTGCGTCGCCTGTCATACCGTGGACGGCAGCCCGCTCGTCGGCCCGACCTGGAAGGGCCTGTACGGCAAGACCGAAACGATGGCCGACGGCAGCACCGCGAAGGTGGACGAAGCCTATCTGCGCGCGTTCATCCGCAATCCGACGGCCCGCGTCGTGAAGGGCTTCTCGCCGATCATGCCGCACTTCGACCTGAGCGAGCAGGAACTGACCGCGCTGGTGGCCTATATCAAGGCGCAAGGCGGGACGCCGCCCGCCAGTACCGCGGCCCAGCCGTAGCGGAGCAGATGCCATGACCTATGCGCACACCGACCACGTCCCGCACAGCTTCTGGACCCGCTATGTGTGGAGCCAGGACCACAAGGTGATCGCCGTGCAGTACGCGCTGACGGCCATCGCGATCGGCCTGGTCGGCCTCGTCTTGTCGGACCTGATGCGGTTGCAGCTCGGCTTTCCGGGCAAGTTCGCGTTCATCGACGCGAACCACTACTACCAGTTCGTCACCATGCACGGGATGATCATGGTGATCTACCTGCTGACGGCGCTGTTCCTGGGCGGTTTCGGCAATTACCTGATCCCGCTGATGCTGGGCGCGCGCGACATGGTGTTCCCGTTTCTCAACATGCTGAGCTACTGGGTCTACCTGCTGGCCGTGCTGGTGCTGGTGGCGAGCTTCTTCGTGCCGGGCGGGCCGACCGGCGCGGGCTGGACGCTGTATCCGCCGCAGGCGATCCTGCCGGGCACGCCGGGCGTGGAATGGGGCATCGTGCTGATGCTCGTGTCGCTGGCGATCTTCATCGTCGCGGCCACGATGGGCGGCCTGAACTACGTGACCACCACGCTGCAGGCACGCACGCGCGGCATGACGCTGATGCGCATGCCGCTCACGGTGTGGGGCATCTTCATCGCGACCATCATGGCGCTGCTGGCGTTTCCGGCGCTGTTCGTGTCGGCGGTGATGATGCTGTTCGACCGGACGCTCGGCACCAGTTTCTTCATCCCGGCCGTGGTGTCGATGGGGCAGACGCTCAAGCATGCCAGCGGCAGCCCGCTGCTGTTCCAGCACCTGTTCTGGTTCTTCGGGCATCCGGAGGTCTACATCGTCGCGCTGCCGGCCTTCGGCATCGCGTCGGATCTCATCAGCACGCACGCGCGCAAGAGCATCTTCGGCTACCGGATGATGGTGTGGGCCATCGTCATCATCGGCGCGCTGAGCTTCGTGGTCTGGGCGCACCACATGTTCATCGCCGGCATGAATCCGTACTTCGGCTTCTTCTTCGCCACCACCACGCTCATCATCGCCGTCCCGACCGCCCTCAAGGTCTACAACTGGGTGCTGACGCTGTGGCGCGGCGATATCCACCTGACCGTGCCGATGCTGTTCGCGATCGGCTTCATCAGCACCTTCGTGCTGGGCGGGCTGACCGGGCTCTACCTCGGCAACGTGAGCGTGGACATCCCGCTGTCGAACACGTATTTCGTGGTCGCGCACTTCCATATGGTGATGGCCGTGTCGCCGATCCTGGTGGTGTTCGGCGGCCTCTACCACTGGTACCCGAAGGTGACCGGCCGCATGCTCGACGACACGCTCGGGCGCGCGCATTTCTGGATCACCTTCGTCGGCACCTATGCGATCTACTTCCCGATGCACTATCTCGGCATCCTCGGCATGCCGCGGCGCTATTACGCGTATCAGGGCTACAGCTTCATTCCGCATTCGGCGCAGACGCTCAACACGTTCATCACGATCGTCGCGCTGATCGTCGCGGCGGCGCAGTTGCTGTTCCTGTTCAACCTGGCGTGGAGCCTCGTGCGCGGCCGGCGTGCCGACGGCAACCCGTGGCGGGCCACCACGCTCGAATGGCAGACACCGCAAACGCCGCCCGTACACGGCAACTGGGGCGCGGCGCTTCCCATCGTCTACCGCTGGGCATACGAATACAGTCCGCCGGGGCAGGAGGAAGACTTCGTGCCGCAGAACCAGCCGCCGGCGACCGCGCCTGAACCTGAAGCGGCCCGCCCGACGCTGCACCCCGGCGAGGCACACGAATGATCACGCTGCCGCGCCCCTTCGTTCCCGATGCGCCACCCGGCTTGCCGAATGCGGGCCGCACGGGGCTGGCCGTCTTCATGGCGGTGGCCACGACGTTGTTTTCGCTGCTGCTGCTCGCCTATGCGATGCGCATGCGCGAATCCGACTGGCAGCCGATCCCGCATCCGGCGCTGCTGTGGTGGAACACCGGCGCGCTGGCGCTGGCCAGCATCGCGATGCAGCGCGCCCGGCGGATAGGCCTGTTCCGCACGGTGTGGCTGCTAACCGGCGGCGTGCTGGCGGCCGTGTTCGTGATCGGGCAACTGACTGCGTGGCACATGTTGGCGGCGGCCGGGGAGACCGTCACCGTCAATCCGTCCAACAGCTTCCTCTACCTGCTCACCGGCCTGCACGGGGTGCATGTGCTGGGCGGGCTGGTGGCGTGGGGTGTGACGATGGCGCAGCTCCGGCGCGCGGACCCGTTCCGGGTCCAACGGGCTATCGCGCTGTGCGCGCTCTACTGGCATTTCCTGCTCGCCGTCTGGCTCGTGCTGCTGGCGGCGATGTGGTGGCTGACCCCCGGGATCGTCGCCGCGATCTGCGGGCCGCTGTATGGAGCCGCGCCATGACCGCGCCCACGGTTCATACCGAATCCGCGGCCGAATCGCCTGCGGCCCCGTCCGCCGACGCGCGGCCCGACGGCTGGCGCGGCATCGTCACGGACTGGTCGTCCGACCGCGAAGCCTTCCGGGTGCCGTGGGGCAAGGCGATGATGTGGATTTTCCTGCTGTCGGACACCTTCATCTTCAGCAGCTTCCTGATCGGCTACATGACGGTGCGCATGTCGACCACGGCCCCGTGGCCCGATACCGCGAAGGTGTTCGGGCTCAGCGTGGGCGGCGTGGAAGTGCCGTTGCTGCTGATTGCGATCATGACGTTCACGCTGATCAGCAGCAGCGGCACCATGGCGATGGCCGTCAACTTCGGCTACCGGCGCAACGCGCGACCCGCCGCCGCGCTGTTGCTGGCGACCGCGCTGCTGGGCGCGACCTTCCTGTCGCTGCAGGCGTTCGAATGGAGCAACCTGATCTTCCGTGAAGGGATCCGCCCGTGGGGCAACCCGCTCGGCGCGGCGCAGTTCGGTGCGTGCTTCTTCACGATCACCGGGTTCCACGGCTTTCACGTGACCTGCGGCGTGATCTACCTGCTGCTGATCGCACGCAAGATCCTGCAGCCGGGGTTTACCGAACACGGCAACTTCCAGATCGTCGAGATTGCCGGCCTGTACTGGCACTTCGTCGACCTGGTGTGGGTGTTCATCTTCGCGCTGTTCTATTTGTGGTGAGGCAGCCATGGAGCACACCGATCCCGCCGATCGACCCGACGCCGCGCACGGCCAGCAGCATCCGATCGGCCTCTACCTGAAGATCTGGGGCCTGCTGTTCGTGCTGAGCACGTTCTCGTACCTGGTCGACTACTTCAACGTGCAGGGCCTGATGCGCTGGGTGCTGATCGTCGTGCTGATGATCGCCAAGGCCGGGCTGATCGTGTCGATCTTCATGCACATGATGTGGGAACGGCTGGCGCTGGTGTACGCGATCCTGATCCCGCCGCTGTGCCTGCTGGTGCTCATGGTGCTGATGGCGGCCGAAGCGCATCACACGTTCGGGATGCGGGAGTTGTTCTTTCGCTGATGGCTTCGCTGGCCGCGCGTTGGCCGACGGGCGCCTCGCATCGCGATGGGCACGGTACATGCGCCATCGGTGGACGCAGTTTCGGAGCGGACGGCGTCCCCGGACATCCGTTCATGCAAACCTGAAGGGAGGACCCCATGAAATTTTCACGCCGACGCTTTATTGCAGTGACCACCGTTCTCGCCTCCGCGCTCGCCGTTGGACGCCGCGCGGCGGCGGATGCCGGTGCCGGTATCGTGCAGGAAACCGATGCAAATGCCCGGGCGCTCGGCTACAAGGCAGATGCCAGCCGGGTCGACCATGCGAAGTACCCGAAATTCCAGGCGGGCGAAGCCTGTGCGAACTGCCAGTTCTTCCAGGGCAAGGCCGGCGCCACGACGGGGCCGTGCGCGATTTTCGGCGGCAAGCAGGTCAATGCGAAAGGCTGGTGCAACACTTATACGAAAAAGGCGTAGCGAAGGAGGGATGGCCTGATTCCACTTGCATGCAGGATGGTTTGCCGGATTTCTTTCAGGGGCGTGAGACTGTCCATGATTCGTCGTCGACATTCTCTGTCTCCCGAGATCGCTTTCACTCAGGAACACTGCCAAACGGCAATTTCGATCACAGTGCGCATTAGCGAGTGACTTGCGTGCGCGCGTCGCTCCTTCAGGTCGCGTCACCGCAAAGGCTGGCACTTCCTCGCATTCCGCGTATCGGTGCTGCCGCCGGCAGGCGATGCGCCGCGTTCCTTCAACGATGCCCGAAACGTCCAGGCGAAAGCGAGACCGAGCAGACCGGAGATGCAGTACCAGGGTAGTGCAGGGGCGGGCACGACGTCGGAGACGAAACCGAACATCGCGGGAACGGACGCAATCGCAATCTGGTTGATGGCCATCGCCGCACCGAGCACTTCACCGACTTGCCCATCCTCTGCGCTGTCCGACAGCCAGACTACCCAGGGTCCGTACCAGCCGAAACAGCACACGCCGATCAGCGCCGAGAACGCGCCGACGACCCAAGGTGCCGAATGCGCTGGAAGCGAAGCCGCGGTGATCAGCGCAACGGGCGTCACGCCGAGACACAGCGTGACGAGCCGGCGCTTGCCGTCGGCGACGCGATCGCTGATGGCCGACAGCGCGATCCGGCCTACCGAGCCGCTCAACTGCACGATGAACAGCACCCACGCGGCATCGGTCGGCGAATAACCGAAACGACGCTGCGCGAAGATCGCCCAGAAAATCGAGATCGCGGTTTGCGCGCCGACGAGCACTGCGCCGACGACGGAGATTCGCCGGAATCCGGCGTCGCGGAGATGGGGCATCAGGCCACGCCGGGCCGGCGCGGATGCACGCTGTGCGTGGCGGGGCGAATTTCGGAAAACGGCGCCGTACACGATCGCGGATGTCGCGAGCACGGCGCTCGCGCCGAGCATCGCGCGGGCCCAGTCCGTGTGGATGAGCAGTGCGGGGAAGAGCGCCGCCGCCAGTGCACCGCCAAGCGGTAGCGCAGCCTGCCTGACACCCATCGCGAGCCCGCGCTCGCCGGGCGGAAACCAGTGATAGATCGCCCGGCTGCCGCCCGGCTGAACCGGGCTGTAGCCGACGCCGATCATCAGCATGCCGGCGACGAGCCCCCCGTAGCCGGAGGACAGTGCAACGAGCGTCATCGCGACGCTCAATATCGCCAGGCCGAGGACGACGGGCCAGCGCTCTCCGTATCGATCCAGCATGCGCCCGACGAGGGCGAGGCCGAGAATGGGGGCGACGTTCGAGAATGTTGCGAGGCCGCCGATCTGGCCGAGCGAAAGTCCGAACGTCTTCTGCGCGAACGTGCCCCACACACCGATTCCCTGACTCGCGAGCGCCGCGGTCAGTTGCGTCAGTGTCGATACGCCAAGCACGTACCACCGATAATCTGCTGACTTCAACCGGACAACTCCGTTCGAGGCTCATGCGAATTCCGGCTGACGCGGGCTCGCGAGGCGGTCGAGCCGCGAGCGTCAGCATTCAGAGCGTAAGGGGGAGCGTCGATGCGTTATGTCGTCGGCGGGCCAGGACTGTCGATTTCCTGCCACTCGGCCGCGCCACGGCGCCGCAGATGCCGCGGCGACAGGCCGAAGGCCTTGCGCATCGAGTAGGCGAAATGAGGGGCCGAAGCGAAGCCCACGGTGTTCTGGATGTCGATTACCGGCAAGGTGGTCGAGAAGAGCAGGCGCTTCGCTTCGACGAGGCGTGTATCGAGTACGTACTGGCCGATCGAGCGCCCCTGTTCGGCCTGGAACCATCTCGACAGCGTCCGTCCGGATGTGCCGAACTGACGCGCGAGCGTCGTGCAGGACAGATCGCCGTCGAGGTGCTCGCCGATGTAAATCCTGACCTCGCGCACGATGTCCGCCGGCTCGCGCGAGCGCGACGGCAGGACGGACGTCATGATGCGACCGGCCTCCTGCAGAATGAGCAGGTCGAGTTCGTACGGCCCGAGAAGCGGGCCGGATTTTCGCGCGAGATGCGCACGCATGCGCAGCAAGTCGGAGAGGAGCAGCGAAGCTCCCCATTTCTCCGAACGTTGTATTGGCGAGCGCAGATCCGCATTGACCCGCGGCATCAGGCTGTCGATGTTCAGGTAGTAGCAGAGATGGCGCTGTCCGGGCGTTGCGGATACGTGATGGATGTGCCGTTCGGGAACGAACCAGAGACTCCCGCTCGCCAGCACCTCGCCGCGCGTCTGGCGTGGCGATGACACCGAGAAGATGCCGTCGAGCGGGACAAACAGCATGTCGCAAGGATGGGCATGCGGGCCATTCGAATAGTGGCCCTGATTGTCGCAGACGACGTCAAAATCGATGTTCATTGCAACGCGTCGGTCAAAAGGAACCTGTGAAGTGTAGGACGAAAGCGGGAAAGGGGAACTGCACCAGGATCCACGAAACTTCGGATACGGGCCGCAACGGGAAATTCGAAGTATGGAAATCGGAATCTTCGTCAGCGTATCGCACCCACCGCGATTGCTGGACATGACAGTGATCCGATGAAATCCACGATCGTGGCCGTGACCTCCCGAGGCCGCTCGAGGCTCGGCAAATGGGCGGTACCGGTTATGGGGTGGAAGATGCCGCCAGATAGGGTATTCGCGACGTAACGACTGCGCTCCTGAATGCCGGGAAGGTCAAGATCACCGCACATCACCAAGGTCGGGACGGAAATTTCCGCCAGGCGCCCATATGCAATCGGAGCATCCGCGTTCATGCCCGCCGGGGGCAAACCGAGAGCGACAGCGTTCATCTCGTCAAACAGCTCGCGAGCCTCACCTGTCACGCGCCCGTCGTGCTGAAGCGGGCCGTCAAGCCAGAGACTCGCGCGTATTGCAATGGCTTCGTCAATATGGCCGTTGGCCTCAGCGTCGGCTAAACGGGCGATCAAATCGTCAACCTGCGCCGCATGGATGAGTTTTGGCGCGCCGGTCACACTCGGCGCAACCAGAACAAGCGCGCGAACACGTGACGGATATCGAAGCGCTGCGTCGAGTGCTATTCCGCCTCCTTGCGAGCAGGCCACCAGTATTGCAGGAGAGCCGTCTGTCGCCGACTGGATCACGGCGATCAGATCCTCGACGGAAGAATGAGCCTCTGCTTCAGCAGCTGTTTCTCCAAAGCCTCGCCGATCGTAGGCAACGGCCTGGAGATTCGCGCCGATTTCGCGCATCTGGTGGTCCCACATCCGGCGGTCCGCGACGCGTGCGTGCAGAAACACAATCGGGGCGCCACGACCGACGACTTCGGTCGCCAGTGCAGCGCGACCGGACTTGACATGAAAGCTGTTCGTCATGCGCTATCCAATATCCGGGAATGGACGTGACCGCCGCAGCGCGGGTGTTTCGTTTCCGTCGTCAAACGGGTCCAGCCAGGGATGGCGGACCGCGAGCGCATCGAGCATGCGCGACGTCCAAACCGGGTTCCGGCTTGAGCGAACCGCGTGCCAGGCGAAGTAAATCACGACCGCCAGCCGCCTGCCCATGACGCCCCCAGGGTCGTCATGGAAAACTGTATGAATATACAGTATAGTGTCCGTCGAAATCGAGCCGCACGGGTACAACCTTGCGGCACGTGCGCCGCGCCTGCGGGCATCCGCCGCAGCGTTCCGGCACCGTGAACTCTGGCTAACTCATTCAGACGGGCAGGCAAATTGTCATCCAGCAATCTGATCCGCATTCGCGGAGCACGTCAGCACAACCTCAAGAATCTCGACCTCGACCTGCGCACCGGCGAGATGACGGTCGTCACCGGCCCGTCGGGCTCCGGCAAGTCGAGTCTCGTGTTCGACACGCTGTACGCGGAAGGCCAGCGACGCTACGTCGAGACGTTCAGCGCGTACGCACGGCAGTTCCTCGACCGGATGGACCGCCCGCAGGTCGAGCGCGTCGACGGCGTACCGCCCGCGATCGCGATCGACCAGACCAATCCGGTGCGCAGTTCGCGCTCGACCGTCGGCACGATGACCGAGCTGAACGATCACCTGAAGCTGCTGTATGCACGCGCGGCCGAGCTGTTCGATCGCCAGACCGCGCGGCAGGTGCGGCACGACACGCCGGAGACGATCTACGCGGAGCTCGTCGCGCGCACGCAGGCGGACGATCCGCGCGTCGTCGTCACGTTCCCGGTCGAATTGCCTGAAACGGTGTCCGACGAAGAAATCGCGCAGTGGTTGTCCGCGAGCGGCTACACGCGCGTGCAGGCGCGGCGCGAGGTCGCGTCGCCCACCGGGCTGCGCAAGGTGCTCGACGTGGTGGCCGACCGCTTCCGCGTGCAGAACACCGACAAGGTGCGCGTCGTCGAGGCGATCGAGGCGTCGCTGAAACGCGGCGGCGGTCGCGTGAACGTGTACGTGCTCGCGGCGGAGCCGGAGCAGGCGGATGGCGCGGCCGCCGAGCCGCAGGTGTGGCGTTTCTCCACCGGGCTTCACGATCCCGACAGCGACCTGCGCTACGCGGAGCCGCAGGCGGCGCTGTTCTCGTTCAATTCGGCGTACGGCGCGTGTGAAACCTGCCGCGGCTTCGGCCGCGTGATCGGCGTCGATCTCGGCCTCGTGATCCCCGACGCGCGCAAGACGCTGCGCGGCGGCGCGATCAAGCCGATGCAGACACCGGCCTGGAAGGAGTGCCAGGACGACCTGATGCGCTACGCGGCGAAAGCCGGCATCCCGCGCGACACGCCGTGGGCAGAGTTGTCGGACGCCGAGCGCGACTGGGTCGTCAACGGTTCGCCGGACTGGAACGGCAAGTGGCAGAGTCAGTGGTACGGCGTGAAGCGCTTCTTCGGCTATCTCGAGTCGAAGGCGTACAAGATGCATATCCGCGTGCTGCTGTCGAAATACCGCAGCTACACGCCGTGCGACGTGTGCGGCGGCGCGCGCCTGAAGACGGAATCGTTGCAATGGCGGCTTGGCTCGAAAGAGAACGCCGACGGCGTGCTCGCGCCGGCCGGCCGCTTCATGCCGCGCGGCGTCGACTGGAGCCGCGCGCAGCTCGAAGCGCTGCCGGGCCTGACCGTGCACGACCTGATGCTGCTGCCGATCGAGCGCATTCGCCGCTTCTTCGATGACATAAGCTTGCCGAGCGCGCTGCTCGACGATGCGTTGAAGCTGCTGCTCGCCGAGGTGCGCACGCGCCTGAAATACCTGTGCGACGTGGGGCTCGGCTACCTGACGCTCGACCGGCAGAGCCGCACGCTGTCGGGCGGCGAGGTGCAGCGGATCAACCTGACGACGGCGCTCGGCACGTCGCTCACGAAAACCCTGTTCGTGCTCGACGAACCGAGCATCGGTCTGCATCCGCGCGATCTCACACGGATCGTCGAGGCGATGCAGCGGCTGCGCGACGCGGGCAATACGCTGGTCGTGGTCGAACACGATCCGTCGGTGATGCTTGCGGCCGACCGGCTGATCGACATGGGGCCCGGCCCGGGCGAGCGTGGCGGCACGATTGTCTACGACGGCACGCCGGGCGACATCCGGTCGGCGCACACGCTGACGGGCGAGTATCTCGGCGGCCGCAAGCATGTCGCGCACGCATCGAACTGGGCGCGCCGGGTGGTTGACGCGAACACGCCGCGCATCGTGCTCGAAGGCGCGAGCGAACACAACCTGCGCGACGTGACGGTCGAGATCCCGCTGCAACGGCTCGTCTGCGTGACGGGTGTGTCGGGGTCCGGCAAGTCCACGCTGCTGCAGGACGTGCTCTATCCGGCGATGGCGCGGCATCACGGCAAGGCGACCGAGTCGCCGGGCGCGTTCCGCAGCCTCACGGGCGCCGACCAGGTGGGCGATGTCGTGTTCGTCGACCAGTCGCCGATCGGCAAGACCACGCGTTCGAACCCGGCGAGCTATGTCGGCGCGTTCGACGAGATCCGCAAGCTGTTCGCGAAGGCGCCGCTCGCGCTGCAACGCGGCTACGGCGCCGGCACGTTCAGCTTCAACTCGGGCGACGGCCGTTGCCCGACCTGCGGCGGCTCGGGCTTCGAGCACATCGAGATGCAGTTCCTGAGCGACGTCTACCTGCGCTGCCCGGACTGCGACGGCAGCCGCTACCGCGCCGAGATTCTCGAAGTGCGCATCGAGCGCAACGGCCGCGCGCTGAGCATCGCCGACGTGCTGGATCTCACCGTCAGCGAAGCGGCCGCGTTCTTCGCGACCGACGCCGAGGTGCTGCGCGTGCTGCAGCCGATCGTCGACGTCGGCCTCGAATACGTGAAGCTCGGCCAGCCGGTGCCGACACTGTCGGGCGGCGAAGCGCAGCGCCTGAAACTGGCCGGCTTCCTCGCCGAATCGGCGGCGGCCGTCAACGGGCGCCGGGTCGTCACGGAAGAGGCGCGCATCGCGCGGGCGAAGCTGTTCATGTTCGACGAGCCGACCACCGGGCTGCACTTCGACGACATCGCGAAGCTGATGCAGGCGTTCGGCAAGCTGCTCGCGGCCGGCCATTCGCTGATCGTGATCGAGCACAACCTCGACGTGATCCGCGCGGCCGACTGGCTGATCGATCTCGGCCCGGAGGGCGGCGACGGCGGCGGTCTCGTGCTGTGCGCGGGCACGCCCGATGACGTGAAAGCCTGCGCCGCATCGCATACCGGCGTGGCGCTGCTGCAGTACGACCGCGCGATGGACGCCGAGCTGGCGCTCGCCGACGAAGGCAAGCCGTTGCAGGCCGTGCTGAACGCGGCGCGCGAGCGGCGTGCGATCGAAGGCGAGGACGTCGTGCGGATCGTCAACGCGCGCGAGCACAACCTGAAGGCGCTCGACGTCGACATCCCGCACGGCAAGTTCAACGTGATCACCGGCGTGTCGGGTTCCGGCAAGTCGACGCTCGCGTTCGACATCCTGTTCCACGAAGGCCAGCGCCGTTACCTCGAATCGCTGAACGCATATGCGCGCTCGATCGTGCAGCCGGCCGGCCGCCCGGAAGTCGACGCGGTGTACGGCATTCCGCCGACCGTCGCGATCGAGCAGCGGCTGTCGCGCGGCGGGCGCAAGAGTACGGTCGCGACCACGTCCGAGGTCTGGCACTTCCTGCGGCTGCTGTACGTGAAGCTCGGCCTGCAGCATTGCATCCACGACGGCACGCCGGTTACGTCGCAATCGGTCGAATCGATCGCTGCGCAGTTGCTGCGCGACCATCGCGACGAGCACGTCGGGCTGCTCGCGCCGCTCGTCGTCAACCGCAAGGGCGTGTATACGGATCTCGCGAAGTGGGCGAAGGCGCGCGGCAGCACGCATCTGCGGGTCGACGGCGAGTTCGTGCCGGTCGATCCGTGGCCGAAGCTCGACCGCTTCCGCGAGCACACGATCGAGCTGCCGGTGGCCGATATCGTCGTGTCGCCCGATAACGAAGCCGAATTGCGCCGCGTGCTCGACGAGACGCTCGAGCTCGGCAAGGGCGTGATGCATCTGCTGGCGCCGCTCGACGGGTTGCACGATGCGATGCAGAACGATCATTCGACCGCGCGCGTCGGCACGGTCAAGGTGCTGTCGGTCAAGCGCGCGTGCCCGGTGTGCGGCACGAGCTACCCGGAGCTGGACCCGCGGATGTTCTCGTACAACAGCAAGCATGGCTGGTGCACGACCTGCGTCGGCACCGGCGTCACGCTCACGCGCGAACAGCGCGCCGCGTACGACGACACGGTGCTCGCCGAGGACGGCCGCGGCCGCGAGCAGACGCTGCCGTCCGACGAGCAGGAACCGGAAGGCGTCGGCAACGAGCCGTGCCCGGATTGCAACGGCACGCGGCTGAATCCGTCCGCGCGCGCGGTCACGTTCGACGCGCATCCGATCGTCGAGGTCGCGCAATGGACGGTGTCCGACACGCGTCGCTGGATCGACGGGCTGGAACTGACGGGCCGCGACGCGCAGATCGCGCGTGACATCGTCAGCGAGATCGGCAGCCGCCTCGCGTTTCTGGAGGAAGTCGGGCTCGGCTACCTGAGCCTCGATCGCGCGGCGCCGAGCCTGTCGGGCGGCGAAGCGCAGCGCATCCGGCTCGCCGCGCAGCTTGGCAGCAACCTGCAAGGTGTCTGCTACGTGCTCGACGAACCGACGATCGGCCTGCATCCGCGCGACAACCAGATCCTGCTGGACGCGCTGCGCAAGCTCGGCGACAAGGGCAATACGCTCGTCGTCGTCGAGCATGACGAGGACACGATCCGCCGCGCCGATCACATCATCGACGTCGGGCCGGGCGCGGGCAAGCGTGGCGGCACGCTGGTCGCGCAGGGCGCGGTCGCGGATCTGGCCGCGCAGTCCGATTCGGTAACCGGGCGCCTGCTCGCGCAGCCGATGACGCACCCGCTGCAGCCGCGCCGCAGCGTGAGTTTGCCAGGCAAGAAGGGCGGCGCCGCGGTGCCGGACGCGTGGCTGACCGTGCATGGCGCACGGCTGCATAACCTGCGCGACGTCACGGTGGGCATTCCGCTCGCGCGGCTCGTCGCGGTCACGGGCGTGAGCGGCTCGGGCAAGTCGACGCTCGCGCGCGACGTGCTGATGACGAACCTGCTCGACGCGGTCGGCCGCTCGGTGCTGTCGTCGCCGGCCACGCGGCGCGCACGCAAGGCCGTGCAGCAGGACGCGCCGGCCACCAACCGTCGTTCGAGCGTGCTGGCGCGCAGCGCACCGCGGCCGTCGCTGAACGTCACGCACGCATGGCAGGGCTGCGAGTCGCTGAGCGGCTGGGAGCAGATCGATCGCGTGCTCGAAGTCGACCAGACGCCGATCGGCAAGACGCCGCGCTCGTGCCCGGCCACCTATATCGGCGTGTGGGACACGATCCGCAAGCTGTTTGCCGATACGCTGGAAGCACGGGCGCGCGGCTACACGGCGTCGCGTTTCTCGTTCAATACCGGCGACGGGCGCTGCCCCGCATGCGAAGGACAAGGCGTGCGCACGATCGGCATGAGCTTCCTGCCCGACGTGAAGGTGCCGTGCGACGTGTGTCACGGGCAGCGCTTCAACCCGGAGACGCTCGCCGTCACGTGGCGCGGCCGGAACATCGGCGACGTGCTGACGATGGAGATCGACGAGGCGGTGGCGTTCTTCGCACCGATCTCGAACATTGCGCATCCGCTGCAGCTGATGAAGGATGTCGGCCTCGGCTACCTGACGCTCGGCCAGCCGTCGCCGACGTTGTCGGGCGGCGAGGCGCAACGCATCAAGCTCGTCACCGAGCTGACGAAGGTGCGCGACGACATCACGCGGCGCGGCCAGAAGGCGCCGCACACGCTGTACGTGCTCGACGAACCGACGGTCGGCCTGCACATGGCGGACGTCGCGAAGCTGATCCGTGTGCTGCACCGGCTCGTCGATGCGGGGCACAGCGTCGTCGTGATCGAGCACGACCTCGACGTGATCGCGGAAGCCGACTGGATCATCGATCTCGGGCCGGAAGGCGGGGTGGGCGGCGGCACGATCGTCGCGGCGGCGCCGCCGGAAGCGCTCGTGCAGGTGAGCGCCAGCCATACCGGACAGGCGCTCAAGCCCGTGCTGGCGCGGACGGGTTCGGATGAGGGAGAAGCCGAGCGCGAGGGAGAAGCGCGGGTAGGGTGAGCGTGATGCTTCGTATCGACGGCTCCGGAGACGGGTGATGGTTTCTCTCAGCCAACTGGCAAGTGGCTGAGGCCGCGCCGCGATCCGGCCCAAGCACCCCTCTCTTTGAGGGGTGTTTTTTTGGGCGGCAACTGTCGACGCGAGATGCAGCCGCCGCGCCATGCGCCCGACCAAGTAAGGCATCCATTGTTAATCCGGCTCGAATACTGAGTTGGGTGCAAGGGGGATACGAGAAAGCGCACCGCATCGTTAGGATGAATGTCGTTGGCCGACGGACGTCTCCGGATCGTCCAGTCATTCTCTAACCGCATCAGGAGTGCAATCTTGGCGACCTATATCGTCTTCACGCATGAAAGCACGCAGGACCAACACGAACTCGACATCTACCAGAGCAAGGTCGGCGCGACGCTGGCCGGCCACCCGGTGAAGGTGCTGGCCGCGTATGGCCCGCAGGAAACGCTCGAGGGCGACGGCCCGGAGGGCGTGGTGATCGTCGAGTTTCCGTCCAGGGACGCCGCGCGCGCGTGGTACGACAGCCCGGAATACCAGAGCGCTGTGCAGCATCGCTTCAAGGGCGCACGCTTTCGGGCCGTGCTGGTCGAAGGTGCCTGACCGGGCCGGCGGGGGCTGCTCGCCGACCGCTATTACAACCACGCCATCGACGAAACCGTATCCGTGCATGCGATTGCGTCGTCGCCGTCCTCAATGAAATGCCAGGCATGGCAACAGGATGTCGAAAGTCTGGCTGACCATCGGTAGCGCCCTCGGACTCGGGCGCACTGTCATTGGCTGTCGGATAGTATTCGGGTCTGTAGCAATCAAAACACGTTGCTGCACCCGTTCCTGCCGTTTCTCGGGATCATCTCCACCGTGGCAGTCTTGCGCGGCCAGCGTCACATTCCAACCTCGATCACGGGCCTGCGTCATCACCTGAGTAATCAGCTGCCATTCCCGAATGGGGAGGCCTTGCGGTGACCATGCTGACGAGGCATGACGTTTGTGACACAAGCAAGATCAACCATTCGCCGAGCCAATCAGCCTCGTCGAGCCTTTCTGGAACCCTCTCTCATGCTTTCGAAGAAATCCCGTATCTTCATCGTGGCCAGCGCCATTTTCACGGCCCATGCAGCCGCACAATCCCCCGCGCCGGCACCGATTCCCGAACAACTGCCGTATGACATCCCGTACGGTCCGCCCATTACGCTGGCACAGGCGCGCACGGCGATGGCGGCCGCCGAAGCAGAGGCCCGACACCGCAACTGGAAATACGCGATCGCCGTCGTCGACAGCGGCGGGAATCTGGTCTCGTGCGACAAAATGGATGGGACGCAACTCGCATCCACCGATATTGCGGAAGCCAAGGCGCGGGCATCGGTGCGTTTCCGCAGGCAGACCAAGGACATGCAGAACGCGATCAACAACGGCGGCGCGACCGGCAACCTCAGCATCCCGGGCATTCTCGCGGGGGAGGGCGGTATTCCGATCGTGGTTGGCGGGCAACTGATCGGTGCGATCGGGACCAGCGGTGGCGCGGGTGTGCAGGATAGCGTGATCGCGGCCGCGGGTGCGGCGGCAGTCCGGTAAATCGCCGCACGACGGGCCGGCAGTGATATAAGCCGATTATTCTTTCAAAATAATAATAAAAACCTGACGTTTTAATTTCATTCAGTCTCGCGCGTATCCGAGGCCGACTGCGGCCCGATGGATTCGCCCCGCGTCAGACGGGATTGACCGTTCGACTCGGTCGCGAAAATACGCGATTCGATCGATATCGCTACACTTCCCCCTTTGCGATGAAAATTTGAACCGGTTGCTGGATGCAAAAATGGAACCGGTTCCATTCACTGGCCGGATTATGCATAATCCGGCCAGATAAGAATTCGCATTGCATGGCATGTGCAATACTTGGTTCAGCCGGTCATGGTCGTTTGCCGGTGCTGTCGGACGGGTTACGCACTGCCGGTGGGGGAGGCATTCCGTTGTTTCGCGCGGAGCGACTCCCGTCGCCGATCATTTGCAAGAAAGCCTGCGAGCAACCTCTCGCCAAAAAGACGAAAACGACATGGCCCCTAACGATCATGACACGCGCGTCATCGCGCGCGCCGGCATTACCCGGCGAGCAGCCCTGAAAGTGATGGCGGCAGCACTGACGCAAGTCGGGCTGCTCACCGCCGCGCCCGGATACGCATTCGCGCAGCAGCCGTCGCTCGACGCCAAGACCTTTCTCGCACTGTCGCAAGCACTGACAGGCCACACGAATCTCGACCCGATGACGGCCAGACGCCTCATCGACGCGTTCCACCGCACGGACGCCGGTTTTGCCGCGCGGGCGGCCGCGCTGGCGCAACGCATGCGCGCCGGGCAAACCCCGGGGCAACTGCTGGCCGATGCCGATGGCGCGGGCCTGCACGACACCGCGCTCGCGATCGTCGCCGCGTGGTACACGGGCACCGTCGGTCATGGCCAGAAGGCCGTGATGGTCACGTATGCGGATGCGCTGATGTACGGCACCGTCCACGACGGGATGAGCGCGCCGACCTACTGTTCGAACGGCCCGCTGTGGTGGACCGCCGAACCGCCGCCGGCCGATGTCGCGCCGCCGCGCAAAGCAGTCGCGTCAGCCACTTCACAGCACCCGCAAACGCACGCCTGAATCTCATGAAAACTCCTGTATTTGAATCGAACGGCGACGTGTCGGCCGACGTCGTGATCGTGGGATCCGGCGTGGTGGGCGGCTTGATCGCCGACCAGCTGGTGAGCCAGGGCCACTCGGTGCTGATCCTCGAATCCGGCCTGCGCATCGAGCGTGGGCAGGCGGTCGAGAACTGGCGCAACATGCCGTTCGACAATCGCGTCGGCTCCGACTTCCAGGGGCTCTACCCGCAGGCGCCGAATGCGCCGGCCCCGCTGTATTTTCCGAAGAACAACTACGTCGGCCTGAGCGGCCCGGACGGCCAGAGTTTCCAGCAGGGCTACCTGCGCACGGTCGGCGGCACGACCTGGCACTGGGCCGCGTCGAGCTGGCGGCATCTGCCGGTCGATTTCCGGATGAAGTCGACGTATGGCGTCGGCCGCGACTGGCCGATCGCCTATGAGGAGCTCGAGCCGTACTATTGCCGTGCGGAAGACGAGATGGGCGTTGCCGGGCCGAGCGACCCGGCGATGCAGTCGCCGTCGCAACGCAGCCGCCCGTATCCGATGGACATGGTGCCGTGGGGGCATGGCGACCGGCGCTTCGCCGAAATCGTCAACGCGCACGGCTACCGGTCGATCCCGATTCCGCAGGCGCGCAGCACGCGGCCGTGGCATGGCCGCCCGACCTGCTGCGGCAACAACAACTGCCAGCCGATCTGCCCGATCGGCGCGATGTACAACGGCATCCACCACATCGAGCGCGCGGAACGCAAGGGTGCGAAGGTGCTCGCCGAATCGGTCGTCTACAAGATCGACACCGATGCGAACAATCGCGTGACGGCCGTGCATTGGTACGACGCGTCGCACAAGTCGCACAAGGCGAGCGGCAAGCGGTTCGTGCTCGCCTGCAACGGCATCGAGACCCCGCGCCTGCTGCTGCTGGCCGCGAACGAGCGCAATCCGCACGGCATCGCGAACGGCTCGGACCAGGTCGGCCGCAACATGATGGATCACTCGGGCTTTCACTGCACGTTCCTCGCGAACGAGCCGATGTGGCTCGGCCGTGGCCCCGCGCAGAGCAGCTGTATCGTCGGTCCGCGCGACGGCGATTTCCGCGGACAGTATTCGGCGAACAAGATGATCCTGAACAACATCTCGCGCGTCGGGCCGGCGACGCAGCAGGCGCTGAAGCTCGGCCTGGTCGGCAAGGCACTCGACGAGGAAATCCGGCGGCGCGCGATCTACGGCGTCGACCTGTCGATCAGCCTCGAACCGCTGCCGGATCCGAACAACCGCCTGACGCTCAGCAAGACGCGCGTCGATCCGCTCGGCCTCGCGTGCCCGGACATCCACTACGACGTCGGCGACTACGTGCGGCGCGGCTACGACGCGGCATGCAAGCAGCTGTCGCACATCGGCAGCCTGTTCGACGCGGTCGAATTCAACATCACGACGACGCTGAACGCGAACAATCACATCATGGGCGGCACCATCATGGGCTCGGATCCGAAGAACTCGGTCGTCGACGGCGACTGCCGCGCGCACGACCATGCGAACCTGTGGCTGCCGGGCGGCGGCGCGATGCCGTCGGCGTCCGTCGTCAACACGACGCTGTCGATGGCGGCCCTTGGCCTGAAGGCCGCGGATTCGATTTCCGCCAGCCTCGCGAAGGGTTGATGCGATGACACATACGATTCAACGACACCGTCGCGCGCGGCGCGGCGCCGGGTATCGCGCGGCCATCGCAGCCGGCCTGTTCGCGCTTGTCGGCAGCGCATCCGTGTTCGCGCAGGATGCGTCGGCCGGCCCGGCTTCGACATCGGCAGACGCCGCGCTGATCGAAAAGGGCCATCAGCTCGCGATCGCGGCGGACTGCATGGCATGCCATACGGCGCTCGACGGCGGCAAGCCGTTCGCGGGCGGATACGGCATCGCGTCGCCGATGGGGCAGATCTATTCGAGCAACATCACGCCGTCGAAAACGGCCGGGATCGGCAACTACACCGAAGCGCAGTTCGCAAGCGCGCTGCGCGAAGGCGTGCGCGCGGATGGCGCGCATCTGTATCCCGCGATGCCCTATACGTCGTACAGCGGCCTCAGCGACGACGACGTGCACGCGCTTTACAGCTACTTCATGCATGCGGTGAAACCGGTCGACGAACCCGCGCCCGCCACGAACCTGCCGTTCCCGTTCGGCATGCGCATGGCGATGGCGGGATGGAACATGCTGTTCCTGACGAACAAGCGTTTCGAAGCCGATCCGGCCCACGACGCGCAGTGGAATCGCGGCGCGTACCTGACCAACGTGCTGGCGCACTGCAGTGCGTGCCACACGCCGCGCAACGTGCTGATGGCCGAAGACTTCGGCCGCAACCTGGGCGGCGCGCAGCTCGGCGCATGGTATGCGCCGAACATCACGTCGGATCCGGTGAGCGGCATCGGCGCGTGGACCGACGCCGAGCTGGTGTCGTACCTGAAGACCGGCCGCGCACCGGGCAAGAACCAGGCGGCCGGGCCGATGGCGGAAGCCGTGCAGAACAGCCTGCAGTATCTGTCGGACGCAGACCTGAAATCGATCGTCTCGTATCTGCGCAGCACGAAGCCGATCCGCGACGACCGCGAGTCGGTGCCGGCATTCGCGCACGGGCAGGCGGCCAGCAGCGAAGCGACGTTGCGCGGCGCATCCGCGCTGAATGCGAACGGCACGCTGACGACGGGGGCGGCGCTGTTCAGCGGGTACTGCGCGAGTTGCCACCAGGCCAACGGCAAGGGCAGCCCGAGCCAGGCATATCCGTCGCTGTCGAACAATACCGCCACCGGCTCGCGCAATCCGTCGAACCTGATTGCGGCGATCCTGTACGGCGTCGATCGCGAGGTGGGGGGCGAGCACGTGCTGATGCCGTCTTTCGGTGAGGATTCCTATGTCCAGCCGCTCAAAGACGATCAGATCGCTGCAATCTCGAACTACGTGCTTGCGCAGTACGGCAATCCGGACGTGACCGTCACCGCGGACGACGTTGCCGTCGTGCGCAGCGGCGGTCCGGTTCCATTGCTCGTGCGCGTCCGGCCGCTGATGCTGCCTGGCGCAGTGGTTGTCGTGCTGATCGCGCTGTTGGGCGTCGCATTCTGGTGGCGCCGCCGCCAACGCACGCCGCTGGCCAATCCGCCGCAAGGTAAGGCCGGCTGATTCGGCGAACCGCCGCGTCAGTGCGGCGCGAAAGCAGGCATCGATCCCGTTGCGCAAGTCGACGGGTATCGAGCCTGCTTTCGCATTTCAGGTCAAAAGCGGGGCGCGCGCAGTCGCGTGCCGCTGCATCACGCGGTATGCCATCACGCTTGCGGCGCGACGGATGCGCCGCTGATGCCATGCCGCCGCAGCGAATCCGCGACGAAGCCCGACGCCTTCATTTCCTCGACGAACGCATTCAGCGCCGCCGCGGCCGCTTCGCCGCGACTCTTCGGCACGCCCATGGCCTGCCGGATCACCATGAACCGCTCGTCGAGCAGGCGCAGGCCGGGCGTCTTCGCCGCGTCGGCCTCGAGTTGCTGCTTCACGCCCGCCGCGACTTCCAGGTGCTGCTCGACGAAGGTCTGCACGACGGCCTGCGACGTCGGCGCACGCACGATCTGCGCGGCCTTCAGTTCGCGCGTGAGGAACAGGTCGTAGGCGCTGCCCTTGCCGACGGTCACGCGGTTGTCGGGTTGGTCGACGTCCGCATTCGTGCGGATCGGCGAAGCGTCGCGTACGAGATAGAACCCCTCGATCAGCACATACGGCGCGGTGAACGCGACCGTTTCGCCGCGCAGCGGATCGACCGCGAAGAATCCGAAATCGGCACGCTCGTCGGTCAGTGCCTGCACCGACTTTCCGGCGGCGTCGAACACCACGAGCTCCAGCTCGGCCGATAGGCGTTCGGCGAACGCGCGCGCGAGGTCGATCGATACGCCGAACGGTTCGCCCGTCGCCGGGTCGCGATTCGCGAGGATCGGGTTGCCGAGATTGATCGACGCGCGCAGCTTGCCGGTCGGCGTGAACGCGGAGAGGACGGAAGGGGCGAGGGACATGGGCGGCTCGTTGCGGTCGTAAGGGCAGGGTTCGGGGCGTGTCGATACGCGACAGTACGCCGGCATCGAGCTTATCACCTGGCTTTCGTCATGGAACAGCGTCGAGCGGCTCAGGCCCGCCTTCGTCGCCAGTTCGGAGCGGCGATACCTCTACCTTCTCCGGACCTCGTTGCCCGAACCGCAAGCGATGAGGTGACAGACAGATAAGGGTCGAGCGGCTCCTCCGAGGGGCGATTGGGTGCCGGAAAATGGGCTGGATCGGGTTGCTTTGCGTCAGCGGCTGCTTCCGGTTGACCGTACCTGCCCCCCGCCGGCGGCGTCCAGCCAGGCGCGGCGGGCCTTGATCTGCCCGGCAACCGCTAGAATTGCGGTTTTAGTCCGGAATACGTCCATGTCTTTTGCCTCGCTCGGCCTGATCGATCCCTTGCTGCGTAATCTGCAGGACCTCAATTACCAGGCCCCTACGCCGGTGCAGGCCAAGGCGATTCCTGCCGTGCTCGATGGCAAGGACGTGATGGCGGCGGCCCAGACCGGCACCGGCAAGACGGCGGGTTTTGCGCTGCCGCTGTTGCAACGGCTGGTGCAACACGGCCCGGCGGTGTCCAGCAACCGCGCGCGCGTGCTGGTGCTGGTGCCCACGCGTGAGCTGGCCGAACAAGTGCTGCAAAGCTTCATCGCTTACGGCCAAGGCCTCGACTTGCGATATCTGGCGGCCTACGGCGGCGTGAGCATCAACCCGCAGATGATGAAGTTGCGCAAGGGCGTGGATGTGCTCGTGGCCACGCCGGGCCGTTTGCTGGATCTCAACCGCCAGAACGCGGTGCAGTTCGATCAAGTACAAGCGCTGGTGCTGGACGAAGCCGACCGCATGCTGGATCTCGGCTTTGCGCGCGAACTCAACGCCGTCTTTGCCGCGTTGCCCGCGCAGCGCCAGACCCTGCTGTTTTCGGCCACGTTTACCGACGATATCCGCGCGATGGCGGCGAGCATTCTGCGTGGCCCGGTCAATATCAGCGTCAGCCCGCCCAATGCCACGGCCAGCAAGATCAAGCAGTGGGTCGTACCGGTCGACAAGCGGAACAAGCCCGACCTGTTCATGCACCTCGTGGCCGAGAACAAGTGGGAGCATGCACTGGTGTTCGTCAAGACCCGCAATGGCGTGGATTACCTGGCGGCCATGCTGGACGAAGCGGGCTATGCGGTCGACACCATCCACGGCGACAAACCGCAACCCGCGCGCCTGCGTGCGCTGGAACGCTTCAAGACGGGCGAAGTCCAGATGCTGGTCGCCACCGACGTGGCAGCGCGCGGGCTGGATATCGACGACCTGCCGCTGGTGATCAACGTGGATTTGCCGATCGTGGCGCAGGACTATGTGCACCGTATCGGCCGTACCGGCCGCGCAGGCGCCAGCGGTGTGGCGGTGTCCCTGGTGTGCGCCGACGAAGCGCCGCAACTGGCCGCGATCGAAGCGCTGATCCGGCAAACGCTGCGGCGCGAAGAAGAGCCGGGTTTCGAGGCCGAACACCGTGTGCCGGAAACCAGCGCGACGGGCCAGATCATCAAGAAACCCAAAAAGCCCAAGAAGCCCAAAGTGCCGCAAGCTGCGTCGGGTGCCATGCCGGTGCCTGCCAAAAAGCCGCGCCCGCAAAGCGGCGAGAACAAGCGCAAGCCTGCGGCGCAGCGGGCTGGGGCTGCGGGTAAGGGCGCGAGCTTGTCCAGTGGCAGTCCATTCAGCGCGCAGAAGCCGCGCAGCAAGCCTGCCGGCAAGCCCGCTAGCAAGCCCGCTGCGGGTTCACGCAAGCCGGCCGGCAAACCCGCCGGCGGTCGCGGCAAGCGCCAGCCTTGATTTGTGGAGGAGTCATGCCAGCCATGGAACATGGCTGGCGGTTCGGGGCCCGCAGGCGGCTTCAAGGATGCTGCGTGCCGTCACGAGCGGCCGTTCGAGCACGCTAGCGTAAGGCGGTCACCCCCGATCGCGGGCGAGGAGCTTGCGGCGCATGAAAGCGGCTGAGGCTGCACTCAATCATTGGTGTGCAGGTTCGTATTCAGCCCACCCCAGCGGGAGGCGTCCGTCGGAAGTGCCTCGACCGCACCGGTCTGACTGTTTCGACGAAACAGCCAGCCGGATTGACCGGATAGCTGTCTTGCCGGCACGACGGTGCCATCGGGCATCTTCACTTTCGTACCCGCGGTGACGTAAAGACCGGCTTCGACAATGCACTCGTCTCCAAGTGAAATGCCGATGCCTGCGTTCGCGCCGAGCAGGCTGCGCTCCCCGATGGCGTTCTTGCTCTTGCCTCCGCCCGACAGCGTTCCCATGATCGACGAGCCAGCGCCGACGTCCGAATTTTTGCCGACCGTCACACCCGGTGTCACGCGTCCCTCGATCATCGATTCGCCCAGTGTGCCTGCGTTGAAGTTGACGAAGCCTTCGTGCATGACGGTCGTACCACTTGCCAGGTGGGCGCCGAGCCTCACGCGATCAGCATCGGCGACCCGCACGCCGTCGGGAACGACGTAGTCCGTCATCCGGGGGAATTTGTCTACGGAGGTCACGGTGAGATGATGATGCTCCGAAGCCAGCCGATCCCTAAGGTCATCTACATTTCCGGGGAACACCGGGCCTGCTGACGTCCAGGCAACATTGGGCAACAGGCCGAAAATGCCGTCGAGATTGATTTCGTTTGGCCTGACCGATCGCTCGGACAGCAGGTGTAACCGCAGATAGGCTTCCTCGGTCGAGACCGGAGGGGCTTCCAATGCCTCGATCACCACGTCGACGAAATCACCCGAAATGAGGCCGACCTTCTCGGCAAGACAACCGCGACGTTTTCCGGTGCCTGAGGCGGGAAACCAGACATCAATGGTCTTGCCCGTGGCCGTGTCACGATATCGGTGGCCAGTTCGATGAATAGCCATGGAGGGTTCCTCTTTGAAAATGCGACGATTGATCTGGAAACACCGGTTGCGAATGCTGTCGCTCGACACCGCCAGCTAGGGGGATCATGGCGGCCGTTTGTTGACGAGCGGTCCTTTAGCGATATTCCTTTGGGGCGGACTGCTCGAGCAAGATCGAAGCCGTGATGGCATCGATTCGCACGGATGCGGTCTCCAAACGAGCTAGGTCAAGCTCGGGACGCACTTCGTCAATGAGCGCGCAATCGATATAGTTCGGGTAACGAAGCTCGATCATAAGCGTTTCGATGTTTGGGCGCTGTCTAGCTGGACGACATGCTGCGATCCTCTTCGCATTCGTGAAGACTTCTGCCCATTTCGCCGGTTGACGTCAACATCAAGATCGTCGGCTCCCGGCCGATTCTGAAATGGCAGAGCGCAGATCGTGAAGTCGCGTGGTGCGATTATGGCGCCGGTACCTTGGCCTCGCACGATAAAACCGTGATTGCCTCCTCAAGCGGCAACGTAACCTGATCGCCATTGCGGTTGCGGATGCTGACCGTTCCATTCTGTTCGTCGCGTGCCCCTACGGCAATCAAGAACGGAATCTGCAATTTCCGGGCGTCAATGATTTTTCGCTCCAGTCGCTCGGCACGGCAGTCAGCAACGACGCGCAGTCCCGCGCTTTCAAGCCTCTGGACCACCCGCATCGCGTAGGGGGCGTGCGCATCGCTGATACTCGCCACGACAATCTGTTCGGGCGCGAGCCATACAGGCAACCACCCGTCGTAGTGTTCAAGCAGTATTGCGATGAAACGCTCCATGCTGCCCAGCACGGCGTGATGCACCATGACCGGCGTCTCTCGTACGTTTTCCGCGTTGATGAAATACGCGGACAGCCGATCGGGGAGCACGAAGTCCAGCTGAATCGTCCCGCATTGCCATTCCCGGCCGCGACTGTCAGACAGCTTGAATTCGAGCTTGGGTCCATAAAAGGCACCTTCGCCCTCGGACAGTTCGAATGCCAGACCGGCCGCACGAGCCGCGGCCGCGAGCGATGCTTCGGCTTGATCCCACACTGCCTCTTCGCCGGCCCGTTGCATCGGCCGCGTCGCCAGCGCGACCGTGACGGACGAAAATCCAAGGTCCGCATAGACCGCGCTCAGCAACTCGCAAAAGCGCACGACTTCATTTTCGATTTGCGATTGCGTGCAGAACACATGCGCATCGTCTTGCACAAACGCACGCGTGCGCTTGAGTCCTTCCAGCGAGCCAGAGGGTTCGTCGCGGTGACACGCACCGAACTCGCTATAGCGAATCGGCAACTCACGATATGAACGTAGCCCCTGATTGAACACCTGCACATGACATGGGCAACTCATCGGTTTCAGACACAGCGCCAGCGCATCGTCGTGATCGGCATCGGCCGATGGCTCGATCAACGATCGCTCGGGTAGCGCATACATTTGCGAGCCGAACTTGTCCCAATGCCCACTGCGTTCCCACAACTCGCGAGCCAGTAGTTGCGGCGTGCGGATCTCGCGGAAGCCCGCGCGGCGCATTCGCATTCGCACGTAATCTTCCAGCACGCGGTACAGCGCCCAGCCGCGTGGATGCCAGAAAACCATACCCGGACCTTCCTGCTGCTGATGGAACAGGCCGAGTTTGCTCCCGAGAATGCGATGATCGCTGTCGTTCATGATGACTCCGTGTTGGTATGTGCTGACAACACACGGAGCGCCATAAACGCCAAGGGCCCCGTCCGTTGCCGGCGGGGCCCTTGAAGGTATGCAACTGCCAAAACTACCGCGCGCACCCTCCAGACGACCCGCCGTTGCCGGTGGTCGTCGTGGTGGTGATGCTCGCGAGGGAAATAAATTGGCGTTGCATGAATCCACGATAAATCAAGTGAGCAGGTCGCGTCAATTGTATGGAGATCATCGACTCGGTAAATCAGCGCGACGATGACATCTTCAAATGCATGCGAGCGGCTGCTTCTGGACGTGCGGGAACGACCGAATCCGGATGTGTCGAATGCTTCTTCGGGGTCATTTCCCCAAAGAGCGCCAGTAGATCCACGCGTAGCTTTCGTGGACGGGCATTATCAAATAGAGCGACTGTTGCATCAGTGGCGCGGCGTTTGTGGATGCTGCAGCAGGTTGCGTGCGCACGTGACCGGGAAAAATTGCGTTGTGCGCCGAAGTCGACAGTCGTGCTGACGTGAGTGCGCGAACTACGCCTTCTGACCAGATTTCAGTGGTCGCAACGACAAGTTTTCGGCACGGAAGCGACGTTCATCACGGTGATCTGGCAATATGCGTCGACAGACTTCAGACAGGGCGCCCCATGCACATCGCGATTCTGACGTTCCAGGGCTTCAACGAACTCGATTCCCTCATCGCACTTGGCGTGCTCAATCGAATCAAGAAGCCCGACTGGCGGGTAACGCTTGCCTGCCCGGAGCATTTCGTCACGTCGATGAATGGTGTAACCGTGCAGGCGCAGTCGACGTTGGCGGATGCCTGCACGGCGGATGCCGTCATCGTCGGGAGCGGCATTCAAACCCGGGAGGTCGTCAACGACGCCACGCTGATGGAGCAGTTGAATCTCGATCCTGCCCGGCAACTGATTGGTGCCCAATGTTCGGGCACGCTGGTTCTCGCAAAGCTCGGCTTCCTCGGCAACATCCCGGCCTGCACGGATCTCACGACCAAACCCTGGGTAGTCGAGGCAGGCGTCGACGTCCTCAATCAGCCATTCTTCGCGCAAGGTAACGTCGCAACCGCAGGTGGCTGCTTTGCTTCGCCGTATCTGGCCGCATGGATCATTGCGCGCACGGAAGGCGAGGAAGCCACGCGGAGCGCACTGCACTACGTTGCGCCGGTCGGCGAGAAGGACGAGTACGTTTCCCGTGCGCTCGCGAACATCACGCCTTACCTGCCGTAGCCGTAGCGCACTAAAAGAGGGCGCCGCCTCCATTGCAGTGAGCCGGGTTCGGTAGTATCGCCAAGTTCCCGATCGCGGCTTCTCCGGCGCGCGCGGTTGCCACGTCGTTGGGCTGACGTGTGGAAGTGGGGGCGAGAATGTTCGATGCCCCGTTCAGGCAGAGCCATTCGGTGCCCCCGGCTTGCAAGGGGTCGAACTCCCGCAGCCAGTTCGTCTTGCAAAGACGGCAGCGATACTGCCGCACGACGATTGCCGGGCGTCCCAGCGGCCGTAACTTCGTCGGCTTGTGCAATTCCACCAGTTCGCCATGGGCGACAGGATCGGACATCGTGCGCATGTTCGTGCAGGCTTCACAAGGCATGTGCGTCAGCCTTTCAGGAATGCGCCGGCGCGAGGAAGCGTCTCTTCGCTCATGATTCGAATGATCCGCTGATTACAACGTGATCGGCGCATCCGGCCCAAGTGCAATTCAAGCGTGCTCATGATCGCGGCGGGCGTCGACTGTCGGCCATATCGAACATGCTGGAAGCTCTTCGGAGGGACGGTCGCCTTCGCCGCAGTGCGACGGTGGGCGAGGGCGCGTCCCACCTGACGCACTCAGTTTGCAATCGACTTACCGGCGGCGTCCTTGATTTTCGCTTTCCATTGCTTGCGGATTTCGGACACCACCGAATCGGGAAGCGAGATGTAGTCCAGCTCCGTGGCGGCCTGGTTGCCGTTGTGGAATGCCCAGTCGAAGAACTTGAGCGTTTCCGCCCCTTGTGCGGGCTTGTCCTGCTTCGCGTACAGCAGCACGAACGTCGCGCCGACGACCGGCCATGCGTCCTTGCCCGGCTCGTCCGTCAGGATCTGGTAGAACGACTTCGACCAGTTCGCGCCTGCAGCCGCGGCCTTGAACGTTTCGGTCTTCGGCTCGACCACCGTGCCCGTCGAGTTCTTCAGCGCGGTGTAGACCATGTTGTTCTTCTTCGCGTAGGCCCATTCGACGTAGCCGATTGCACCCGGCAGACGTTGCACGAACGCTGCGACGCCGTCGTTGCCCTTGCCGCCCGTGCCCGTCGGCCAGTTGACCGTCGTGCCTTCGCCGACCTTCGACTTCCATTCGCCGTTGACCTTCGACAGGTAGTTCGTCCAGATGAAGCTGGTGCCCGAGCCGTCAGCACGGCGAACCACGGCGATGTCGGTGTCCGACAGCCTGACCTTCGGGTTCAGTGCGGCGATCGCCGGGTCGTTCCATTTCTTGATCTTGCCGAGGTAGATGTCGCCGAGCACCGGGCCCGACAGCGTCAACTCGCCAGCCTTCACGCCCGGCACGTTGACGACCGGCACCACGCCGCCGACCACCGTCGGGAACTGGAACAGGCCGGTCTTCGCGAGTTCGTCATCCTTCAACGGAGCGTCCGAACCGGCAAAGTCCACCGTCTTCGCGTTGATCTGCTTCAGGCCGCCCGACGAACCGATACCTTGGTAGTTGACCTTGCCACCGCCCGACTTCTTGTACGCATCGGCCCACTTTGCGTAAATCGGTGCGGCAAACGTGCTGCCTGCGCCGGTGATATCTGCGGCTTGAGCACTGAGAGAAACAAGAAATACGGTGCAGGGAACCAAGATCCGGATGTTCATGTAACGCCTCCTGTCTGCTGTCGGCAAGCTGGCCTCGGTGGAGAAGTCTGACTTGTCGAGTGGGATCTGCCGGCCGTCTTTCGTCAATGTCGGACGGTTGACCGTGGCCGCGATCTTCTCTCGATTGCTTTCAAACACGGTGAGCAATTGCGTAGGTGTGGCAGTCGGTGCGCCGCGCTTTTCTCGGATGACGTCCGCTGCGAGCTTGATTGCAACGTTCCCCCAGCCGGGGCCAAAGGTGGAGAGCGGCCGGCCTGGATCGTCACTGACGATCGGGTAAGTCAGACAAGTGGCGGAGTCCGTCATCGTGCGCGGTACGTGGTCTCGCATCGAAGGGAAATACGAGTATTGCATCTGCCTGTGAAAACTCAAGGACAGTGCAATGGCTCGATTCACCTTTCAATGCATGTCACTTGCGACGATGGAGGCCAACGCCCGATCGCCGTCACGTTGGGCCGTGTCTTCAGTGGAAAAGATGTGGTGACTGAATGCGATCAGTTTGAAGCCGGATCCTGCGGAGCGAGGAACCGTGATGCCCCAGTGCCAGCCTCCATCCTGCTGGAACACGTGGAGGGCGGGAGGCGCTGGGCTCAGTGCGGGTGAAGAAGTCGTCATGGCGTGCTCTCCCGTCATGGGGCGACTGCAGGGCAACTACATTGAATGCGAACCCAGTCTACGGGCACTTTTGCTGCGGCGCAATATGCGGATTTCGTGAAAGCGCCGATGTGCCGAATGCCACAATTTTGAAATACAAATATGCAAGGTCAGAGATGGCTGGCATATTGATATGACGATTAAGATTTCCCGGAGGCTTCATGGATCGCAGTTCGCTCGTATGGGCGGGGGTGCCGCATAACAGCGATGGCGTCGTGTTTCAGATTCGGGTCGGCCGCGGGCTTCAGCGTTTTCATATTTCCCGGTTGATTCTCGAGAAGGCGTGCGAGCTCGAGCGACTGGCATCTGACGCGCGACAACTCGAATCCTTTTACGAGCACTTGGCGCCGATCCTGGCAGTCGCGCGGAAGACGCGCTCCAGTGCGAAGGCCGATACGGTGTCGCTGAATGTTTCCGATTTTGTTCGAACGGGCAACGTGCGGGTCGCGCGGGGTTCTTGGGTGGTGATGCGATGAGCACTGCAGGGAGGATGAGCGCGCGGCATGCCCGGCGACTGTGCGTAACTTCTCGTGTTGGGTGTTGTCAGGGACGGTGCAGGTCGCGCAGCATCGTCGGGGTGACGTTTGCAGGTGATGCGGTGGGTCAGGTGTTCACGCGACTGGAGAAATTTCATTTGCAGTCCGAATTTGCATGGGTCCGGAGCCGAACTGTTCGATATTCTCCTTCCAGCCGGTTTTTGCCGATGGCGGGCGATCGCAACCGGCCGTGAACGGTCAGTCGCCATCGTGGGTCAGATCGACGCCAGTCACGGTCTTGGCGCGAATGCACTTGTCCATCTGCAAACGGATTCCATCCTATCAAGCGAGGTCGCTATGTTGCACCGACAACCATTAGTACCTGAACTGGTTGTTCTAGATTTTGCCAGGAGCTTGTCTTTCTGGACCGGACTCATTGGCTTCGACATCTTGTACGATCGTCCCGAGGACAAGTTTGCCTACCTCGATCTTCACGGAGCTCAGGTTATGCTTGAAGAGCTCGACGACGAAGCTCGCTGGCTCACTGGTGACGTCGAGCCCCCTTTGGGAAGAGGTATCAACTTCTCCATTACATTGCCTTCCATTCAGCCCGCGCGTCAGCGATTACTTGATGCAGGTTGGGCGCTATTCATGGATGAAGAAGAAAAATGGTACCGATCCCGAGATCGGGAAATTGGACTGAGGCAATTCCTCGTTCAAGATCCGGACGGGTACCTGCTTAGACTGACGAGTGACCTCGGTACAAGACCTCTTGGCTTCGGTGGGATCAATAGCTGAGGTTCCCGCATCTTATCCGGCTTCTCCGGATTGTCGGCACGATTCTCGAACGAAGATTCGATAGTATTCCAGAGCAGTGCGGCGAGGGCGTGCCCGCTTCCATGCCGCGTTTTCCGGCTGTCCGTAACGGAGGGATTCAACCGGTCGATGTAACACACTAGACGCTGCGTAAGCGGTGGAGGTGTTGCAAATGAAACCGCGGCGCAGGATCTGCAACACCGAGCCTCAAAAGGCACTGATGTGGGAACGGTGGCGCAAGGGCGACACACTTCATCCAATTGGCCAACTGTTCGATCGATACCATGCCTCTATTCAGGGGATTATCGCCAGGACTGACGGAATACGGCCGGCGCCTCGACATCGCTCCAGGTTGCCTTGACGCTTGCTGAGCGCGAGGAGAGCTCGCGCGCAGTCGTCGTCGACGGCACGCCACACGCCTTGCCGAAAGGCGAGAACCCGCCGTGGTACCGGTCAGTTCGGTGGCGCCCCATCGCTGGTCATACATTTTTTGGTTACATCAAAAAAAGTTTGACTGTCATATTTTCTCCTGATACGTTTCATTCACGTTTCATAAGACAAATAAGCGCTTGCCGATTGGCGTCATGAGGAGGCCTCGTGCCTTCCCGAAACGACGGCAATATCGAGCCGTGTCACGCAGAATCCGCTCCGAGTGAAGCGGGTCTGGTATCGAATGTCGGAATCAATCTGACATCCTCGCAGGAGGCATCCTGTTCTTTTATTTTGGAGTCCAGAATGGAAGACGTGCTCAGCTATTTCGAAACCCAGGAAGTCCAGGCCATGCCGGTGAAGATGGGCGTCTGGTAAGCCAAGATCAGGCGTTGAAAGAGGAGGGGCGCATGCCCCTCCTTCCTGGCAAACACGGGGGGCGACATGAATCTGCTGGCAGGGGCATCGCTAATCAAGTTTGATCGTCAGTTTCCAATCTACAACTTCTTCTTTCCCAATCAGGGAAAGGAACAGTCCGCGGTATCGGCGTCTCGCGTGTGGCATCACGCGCAACAACACGCTCGGTCGCGGGCGCTGTATTTCCATATTCCGTTTTGCGACACGATCTGCAATTTCTGCCCGTTTACCCGCGGAAAGTATTCGGATCGTTCCACCATCGATCAGTACTTCGATGCGCTCCTCACCGAGATCAGGATGAGAGCCGAGTCGGTCGATCTGAAGCACGTTCCGGTGAGCTCAATTTTCTTCGGCGGCGGCACGCCTAGCCTGCTTGATCCTGAGCAGATCAGGCAGATCGGCGAACTGATTCGTGCGACCTTCGATCTGTCGCAGCTGCGTGAATTCTCGTTCGAAGTCGAGGTCAAGAGCCTCACGCCCGAGCGTGCCGCAGCCATGCGAGAAATCGGCGTGACTCACCCGCGCTTTGGCTTGCAGACGTTCTCACCCAGGTGGCGTGAAATATTCGACCTGACCGCGACGCTCGACCAGATCCACGGCGCTGCGACGCTGCTCAAGGAAATGTTTCCGTACCAGACGTTCGATATCCTGTATGGCATGAGCGGGCAGGACGAGGAAGAACTCATCGCGGATCTTCAGAAAGCCGTCGCGCTCGGTACGACAAACGTCGATATCTACCCGATCGACAATATCGTGACCCAGGTCGGGTTGCACAAAAAGCTGTCTGACGAAGGTGCGGCGCCGACATCGGCGATGCGCAAATTCGGGATGAACCTCCTCGTCGACCAGTTCATGCGGCACGCCGGATTCATGCCGCACAACGGCCACGGCTACGTTCGCACACCGGCAACGACCAGCGTCGTGAGCGACGCCTATTCGTTCGTCTATCACGAACATGTGTACGGCTACCACGACCTCGACCTGTTGGGTTTCGGCGTGAACGCGATCAGTTCGACGATGGGGCACGTCACGACGAACACGCATAGCAGGAAGGTCTATCAGGAGAAGATCGCCGCCGGCGAGTTTCCCAGTGTGGTCAGCCAGCACGACGTGTCGCTCGACTACGCTCGCCCGCTCGTCCTCCGCCTTCCCTATCACGGAACGATCGAGAAGCAGCGCGTCGTCTGGGACCAGGTTCATCCCGAAGTGCTCGCCAAATTTGACACGCTGAGAGACGAGGGATTCGTCACGGAAGACGATACGTCCATTTCGCTGACCAAGCTCGGTTGGTATTGGTACGTCAATCTCATGTACTTCCTGATGCCAAAGGCAGATCAGCTGCTGATGAACGGCATGGTCGTCGACAAACTCAAGGACCCGGGGCGCCAGTTCTCGAAGCGAGAATTGCTGTATCCGATCATTCCTCTGGCGGCGGCGTAGCGAAGGGAGGCAGGACATATGATCGGAATGCTCCGTCGTGAACGGCGATTCTCGGTGTTGCTGGCCGGCAATGCCATGTCCCAAATTGGCGATGGCGTTCACGAGTTCGTATTCGTCATCACGGTGTTGCACGCCGCACACAACAACGTGGCGCTCGCCGGCATCGTCTACTTCTTCCGCTTCATCCCGTATCTGGTGCTCGGGCCGCTTGGCGGCGCATTGTCCGATCGACTGCCTCGCCGCGCGTTGATGGTATTCGCGGATCTCTCCCGTGCCGTCACGACGGGACTATTCTGCGTGCTGCTCGCGATCGATCGCGTCGACCTCGTTTCACTGGGGCTGATCGGCATGGCGATGACTTCTTTCCGCACATTGTTCCAGCCGGCGTTTCAGGGGACGATTCCGGCGATCGTCAAAACCGAGCACCTGCCTGCTGCCAACGGGGCAACGCAAATGGCCGCCGAAATGGGCGGACTCGTCGGGCCCGCGCTCGGCGGCGTCATGCTGGCGACCATTGGCAATCCGGGCTTCGTGTTGATCATCGACGCCGCGACCTATCTGCTGTCGACGCTTTGCATCTGGTGTGCCATCGCGGCGCACATGCGCGACGACGCTTCGCTTTCCCAGGAGAAACTGACGATCCGGAGTCTCTACGGCGATTTCGGACAGAATCTCAAGGGCGCGTTACAAAAACGCGAATTGTTCGTCACGATTGGATACTCTGCGCTTTGCATTCTGTTCGTCGGTTCGGCCTTACGCATCCTGATTCCGGCGCTGTTGAAAGGCAACGGCTACTCGGACAGCATGGTCGGTTATGCAATGAGCTTCATCGCGTTCGGCGCACTGGCCGGCGCCGTCGTGTGCAGCAAGGTGATGCGGCGATTCGATACGCACAATCTGATGCTCTATTGGAGCATGTACGGCATTGCACTCGCGATCCTGCCGGCCTGCGTGGTTAGTACACCGACCATTTTTGCGGGATGCTTCTTGCTGGGCGCGGTAGGCGCCTTCGCCGACGTCATTTTGCCGACCAACATTCAGAATCTCTCGACCGACGCGAACGTCGGCAAGAACTTCAGCCTGTTCTCTACATTGGCGAACACGAGTGAAGCGTTGTCTGGTGGCCTGGCCGGATTGCTGACGCTGATTTCACCTGTTGGTGGCAGTCTTGTGATCACGGGGCTGCTGATTGCGTCGGTCGCCTATCTCGGCAAGATTCGGGTCGAGGTTTGAATGGACGGGCCATCGTATCTGGCTTGCGGTCGCCACGTCTTTGTCGACATATCGGATACCAACCCCGAGGTGCTGAATGATCTGTCGTCGCTCGAACGGGCGTTGACGGAGGCGGCCATCACGGAAGGGGTGACGGTTCTCGGGGTGATCCGGCATGCGTTCCAGCCAAGCGGAGTAACCATCCTTTTGCTCCTCGCCGAGTCCCACGTATCGTTGCACACCTATCCCGAGCAGGGCAAAGCGTTCTTTGATGCGTTCACGTGCGGTGTGCAGTTCGAACCAGCCAATATTTTCCACGGCTTCGCTCGGGCTAGCGCTGTCGGATCCTATCGGATCGTTCAGTGCGAGCGAGGGGATAAGTGCAGTACGAAGTGACGATACGACTGCTGAGCGCCACGTATCGTTGTCCGCTTCCGACTCATCGGCAACGGACACCAGGTTCCGTTTACATTCTCACTAGCGACCCAGGTGGCCCCACGGCACAAACGAACGCTACGAAGGCGAGATAGCAGGCGGCGAGCGTGTCGTATCGAATGGAGAGCGGGCGAAAATGTTCGATGCGATTGAAGCCGCGTTCGATGAGGCATTCCCGATCCGGATCTGAGGGCATAACGTGCAAGAGCAAACCATTTTGACGGCGCTAAAGAATGGCTTTTACGACTCACGGATCTACTACGAGACGCTACGCTCGTTCGGCGGGGGCCAACGCGTGTTTTTCGACAGGTATCTCGATGGTCACGTCGTTATCGGCTACGAAAATTGCAAGGAAGTGGCCCGGCGCATCGACGAGTTTGGGCGCAGAAGTCTGTCGTTGCCGTCCGACCTTTTTAGCGACAGCAGACAAGCCCGATCGGGATACGAAGTCATGCAGGCGATGTCCATTTTCTTGCCTGCGGGCTCCGCTTATGCGGCACGACGTCAGCGACTCCTGGAAGCTGTCGGTCACGCCAGGCATGATCCCGGCCTCGATCGTATCCGCGGGGCGGCGTCGAAATCGATGGACCTTCTTCCTGCCGACGAACCGGCCGAGGTGTTCCTGACCTCGTTGCGACCGTTCGTGGCTCGGTGTGCCAATCTTCTCGTGCTGCAAATGGAAGAGGTTCCTGCATACGTCACCGAGGACGCCGTGACCGTCACGTACTTCTTCGACGGGAAAAGGCCCAAGCGAGAAGATCTGATTGCCGCCATGGAGGCAACCGATCGCCTGGCGGACTGGCTGGCGACGGAGCGCGGTTTGTCGCGCGCGAACGACGCAGAGATACTGGCCGATCTCGTCCTGCTCTACGTGGCCGCTCACGAGAGTGTTTCATATCTGCTCTATATCTGCCTGTGCCACCTTTCGATGAGAGAAGGCGGCCTCGACGATGCTCTGGTCCCCCGTCTCGGCTCGTTCATCGCCGAGGCCTTGCGGTACGATTCGCCCGTTCAGATAAGCGGTCGCGTCGCGCTCGATGATGCCCGAATCGGTGACTACCTGGTTCGAAAGGGCGAGCATGTCTATCTGCATGTGGGTGCCGCTAACCGGGACGATCAAGTGTTCGCCAACGCGGACGTGTTTGACGAGAACCGGCAACCGATGCATCTTGGATTCGGGTGGGGACCCACGCGATGCGTCGGGTCGGAATTCGCGGCCGCGTGCGCAACGGAATACCTCACTGCGTTCCTTGCGCGCTTTTCGCGCGTGCACTATCACAACGAGCAGACCCGGTTTGATCACGGCCTGTCTGCGCGCGGATTGAAGGCGGCCAGCTTCTCTCTGGGGCGTCGTTGAGGCGACATCGCAGCCCTCGGAGGGGCGCGTAAAGGGCGTTGTCGCTGGCGGGTCTTGTTGCGACAACACGGCCCACATCGGCCACGTCGATCCGCATGCCGCGTATCGGGGTGTGGTCGAATTGACGGATCATGCACGACGCTTCAACACCGCGGCAGCGGTGGCATCGAAAAAATCGTCGATGCACCCCCTTGCCTGCTTCGCCGCGCGCACGGGCGATTAAAGGATCGATGCGCCAGACTGGATCGGCTGCCCACAAAAAATGAGGTTGGAAGTGAGAGCCAAGATCTTCGAGCATGCCGAGTCCAAACTGTCGACATCGGGGCCAGTGGTTATTACGCCACCCGCTATAGCTGTCTGGCGCAAGGGCATATCGGAGCGATGGGTTGCCGAATCCGAATACGGCCGTCCGACTTTGCGCATGCACGCTGGATCCGTGTAACACCCCGGCCAACATGGTCAGGACAAGCACCGTCAGGCGTTTCGCGGACGGTATGAGATGTCGCCGATGCAATGGCGAAAGGTGAATGCGGAGTAGGGCGAGCCGGGTTCCGATCTTGGACCGGCTGATGTCGTCGGCTAGACGGTCTGCAATCGGTATTGCGTCAGTCCGTCATGTTCCATGCGCTCTGTGACCGACAACCCATGGCGTTCATAGAACGGGAGATTGCGCGATTCGCCCGTCTCCAGCGCTATTTTCGCCGTCGGATCGGTGTCGCCAAGATGTGACAACGACGCACGGAGCAGCACCGATCCGATGCCTTCGCCTTGCCGAACCGGGGATACGCCGATGAATTCGATCCGGCTGCACGCCGCGTCCGGCGCACTCGCGGCAGGCGTCGCGCGAAGCAAATCGATCCGGCTCAACGATGACGCGCCGCAACCGATCGCGATGTCGCGCCCCAGCTCCGCCAGCATGCGGGGTGATTCGCTGCAGGATGCTGGCGCAAAGTAGCTGACTGCAACGAGATCGTCATTGCGCCACGCGCCCAAAGCCGGCAGGCATGCATCGTAGTGATACTTCAGATAGCGCCTGAGATAGTGGGCGCGGCGCTCGTGGAATCCGGGATTTTCGGCGAACAGGCACCAGCCAAGCGTCGGGTCCTGCTCGAATGCCGAATCGAGCAACGCCAGCGCTGCGTCGAGAAACCGAGGGGGCAGCGAGGCTACCTTCAATTCTGTACCGTGCATGGTCGAGGCGGCCCGGATGGAAAGTTGCGGGGGGAACGTTCGCGTAACTTGCAGCGTAGCGCATGACTCGATTCCTCTACAGGAAAGGTGCAGGCTTGCTGAAGAAATTGCGATGTGTGCGTCGGGTCTGAGCGGCCATACGGACAATCGATCAGCGCGTAAACGACCTTTTCCCTCATTTCAGGCCGAATGGCGCTATTTGAGGGTTCTCGATAAAATACGACTTTCCACGGTTTTCAGTTAACGACTTCGTCATGCATCGAATCGGATTCTTCGTTTGCCGTGGCTACGATGTGCTTGATCTGGGCGGGCCACTGTCGGCCTTCAATCAGGTGACCACAGCGGCGGGCCACACGCCCTATGATCTCCATGTCATCTCGCAGTCCGGCGGCCCGGTTCCGGGCAATACGGGCCTGTCGGTCGAAACGAAGCCGATCGGAAGGCGCACGTTCGACACCGTCATTTTCGTGGGCGGCGATGTCGATCCGATGCAGACACCCGAGAATATCGCCGCCGCCAGGAAACTGGGCGCGAGGGCCGCGCGAGTGGCAAGCGTGTGTACGGGGGCGTTTCTGCTTGCGGAAACCGGCTTGCTGGACGGCTTGAGAGCCACGACGCACTGGCGATACGCCGCGCAATTGCAGTCGCGCTTCCCGCGCACCAAGGTCGAGGGCGACAGTATCTATATCGAGGAGGGCCGCATCTGGACGTCGGCGGGCATCGCGTCCGGAATCGACCTCGCGCTCGGCATGATCGAACGCGATATGGGCGCGGAGGTTGCGCGCGCTGTTTCCAGGCTTCTGGTTGTTCCGTATCGTCGGCCAGGCGGTCAGTCCCAATTCTCCGCGATGTCGCAGATGGAGCCGGAATCGGATCGCATCCGCATCGCGCTGAATTTTGCGAGGGAACATCTGGCCGAAGCGTTGCCTGTCGAACGGCTCGCCGATGCCGCCAGATTGAGTCTGCGACAGTTCGGACGCGCCTTTCGCCGCGAAACCGGTGAAACACCTGCGAAGGCGGTCGAGCGCTTGCGAGTCGAAGCGGCGAGGCTGCGCCTGCAGGGCGGTAGCGAACCGATCGAACAGATTGCGCTGGCTGTCGGATTCACCGATCCGGAACGGATGCGGCGGGCCTTCATCAAACTGCATGGGCACCCGCCGCAAGCGATTCGACGCGAGAGTCGATCGAACGGGGCGCGCTGATCGACTGCTGGCCGATCAGCGCGATGCCCGGTCAACGTCCGTCGAACGGGCTAGTGGCGCTGTGGGCAGGTCACGATCCGTTTCGCCAGTCGATCAATGGTCATCCGTTTTCAGCGGCCCGTAGTCGTTCCACATGTCGCGATGCAACTTCCAGGCACCGCCTTGCTTCAGAAAGACGAGGGTCTGCTTGCCGCGGTATTTGAGCTTTCCATCGTGGTCATGGATCTCCGCATCCGAAACCTCCGTCACGACCCGATCGTTACCGTAGAACTCGTAATTGCTGAACGATACGCTGGCCGGCTTTGAGCCGGCATACCCGTTGGTGAAGTACGCGGTGATCGCGCTGCTTCCCGTTACCTTGTCGCCACCGGGCGGCAAGAGCGTGCCGTCGTGGGTGTAGAGGCGGCCGATCGCCTCGTAGTCGCCTCGCGCGAAGGCATCCGCCCATCGCGCATTCTCGGCTTTGATGGCCGCTTCGGGCGGACGTTGCACACCACCGGCAGTCGCCGGCGCGGCAAACGCGAAAAAGGTGACGCTGGCTGCAAGCGCAGCGGTACACATACGAATTGGTTGCATCGAGTGATTTCCGATCGTGAATTTGATTTGATTAAGAGGACTGCGAAGTTTGCCGGTTGGGGCCGGCAACGTCGGCGGCGGTGATCATCGAGACCTGAAGCTGGTCGTGCTTACATCGCCTGCAAGTGGCTCAACGAACGCCCGGGACGCGTGCGAGCCCCCTGGATGCACCGGGCAGTTTCTTGTCGACCATCGCGATGATTTCGGGCCGCGCGTCCCTGGGATGACCGGAGTGGAACGGCGGCGCGGGATCATATTCGATCGCGAGTTGCGTGAATTCGGCGGCCTGCTGCCCGCGCAGCTTCGCTGCCACGCGCAGTGCGAAGTCGATGCCCGCCGTCACGCCGCCACCGCTCATGAACCGGCCGTTGTCGTCTTCCACGAAGCGATCGGGCACGGGGATGGCGCCATATTCGGCCAGCTTGTTGACGAACGCCCAATGGCAGGCACTGCGCTTTCCCTTGAGAACGCCCGTCGCGGCGAGCACGAGCGATCCGTTGCAAACCGACGTCACGTGTTTGGCGCTTTCTGCCAGGCGCCGGATCTGCGCTTGATACGCGGGGCGCATCGGCGCCGACAAATCGGACCCGCCGGGGACCAGGAGCACGTCGGTCTTGTCGATATCGGCCAGTCGTTCGGTGTTGCCGTACACGACGCCGAATTCGAGCGTCACGTTGCCGCCATCGAGGCTCGCGTAGCGAACGTTCGTATTCGGTAGCCGATGGAAAATCTCGCAGGGCCCGGCGAAGTCGAGCAGCGTCCCGCCATCGTAATTGACGATCAGGATATTGAGCGGGTCATTCGGGGAAAGTGCGCCTGCGCTGCCTGTCTGCGCAAGCGCAGGGGTTGTGTGCCCCAGCAAGGCTCCGCCACCGAGGACGGCGCCGAGGGTCGCGACGCCGCCAAACTTGAGCATATCGCGGCGCGAGCGGCCTGCTTGGGTGAGGGGCTGTCCGGAAGCATGGTTTTCGCTACGGTCGGTCAAGATCGCTTCTCCTTGCATGTCGGCCCCGCTGCGAGCGCAAGCAGGCTGGGCCGGATGGAATCACCGCCGCGACGAAAAGCGTGGCGGGCGTGAGATCGGATGGGTGGATGAGCCGGGATGACGTGCAGGGCTCTGGAAACGGGCGCCGCAGGCTCAAAGCTGCGAGGCGCCGCCATCGACGATCAGCTCGGTGCCGACGACGTATGAGGATTCGTCGCTGGCGAGATAGAGTGCCGCGTAGGCGATGTCGTCGGCCGTGCCCATGCGGCCCACTGGAATGGCTTCGGCGAACGCGGCCTTGCGGTCGCGAACCCATTCGTCGGGCATGCCCCATCTGCCGAGCAGCGGCGTGTCGATCGGGCCGGGCGCGATCGCGTTGAAGCGGATTTTCCGGTCGAGAAATTCGTAGGACCAACTGCGGGCAAGCGATCGCACGGCGGCCTTCGCTGCCGCAGTCAACGAGATGCCATGCTTGCCGGTCTGCGCGACGAACGAGGTATTGAGAATGACCGACGCGCCTGCTCGCAAGTCCGGCAGCACCGCCTGAAGCGTGAACACCACGCCCTTGACGTTGATGTCCATGATCTCGTCATAGAGCGCGTCGTCGATGTCGTTGACTGCGGACGGGAAAGCCCAGCCGGCGTTCGCGAACACGACATCCAGGCCACCGAACTTCTCGTTGACCTCGGCGGCAATCGCGCGCATGTCCTCGATCGAACGGACGTCGCCCTTGAGAACGAGCGCATGCTCGCCGAGTTCGGCCTTCACACGTTCGAACACCGCATCGTCGCGCCCCGTCACTGCTACGCGAGCGCCTTCCGCAATGAACAGCTTCGCGGTTGCAAGACCGATGCCGCTGGTGCCGCCGGTGATCAACGCCGCCTTGTTTTCAAGTCTCATCTTCTGCTCCTTTCTCCGTCGTGATGGATCGGGCCGAAGGCACATGGCGCAATTGCGTCGATGTGCGTTGCTCGGCTCGATCTTCCACGCGAAGTATGGAACGCGAAGCGGATGGCGCAAAGGTCGTATAACCCTCAAAAAGCGCCACTCAGTTAAACGAGCGACTCTTGCATTTCGACGCCAGGTGGTGGCATCGCACGTCAGTACACCGGTGCTGTCAGCCTTCGTTCTCGTAAAGCAAGCCATACCCGTCACTCGTCCGCTCGATGCGTGCGAACCCGAGTTCCCCCAGATGCATGCCGGCGATCAACAGCCCCTCCGCGCTGACCTGATCGAGAAGCCGAGACCGCGTCGCCACCGCCAGCGACGCATCGTGATCGAACGCAATCGATACCTCCGGCCGTTGAACCTGGATATGCGGAAAATGAACCACGTCCCCCCACACAAGCAGGCTTTGATCGCGGGATTCGAGCACATATCCGGTGTGTCCATCGGTATGTCCCGGCAGCGGCAGCGCGCTGATGCCGGGGAGCACCTGACCCGAGTCGAACAGACGGAGCGTGTCGCCATAGGCATCGAACACCTGACGCGCTTTGAAGAAGTTACCGCGCGCCCGCTCGCTGGCGCGGCTCAGATTGCCGTCGTCCCGCCAGAACCTGACCTCGCGCCGATGCACCACCAGCTCCGCATTCGGAAACGCGGCCCGCCCTGCATCATTCACCAGCCCTCCCACGTGATCGGGATGCGCGTGGGTCAGCAGGATGGTGTCGATCGCAGCGGGTTCGATACCGGCAAGCACCAGGTTCGTCCGGAGTTGGCCCCCCCATTGCTTGAACCCGCCCGCGCCCCCGTCGATGAGGACGGTACGGCCCGCGCCGCGTACGACATAGCAATTGATATGCACGGTGTCTGGCGCTTTCTGCCCGGCTTCATGCTGCATTCTTGATGAGTCGGCCGAGTCGATGTTCGATAGCAAGTCGAGGCTGGCGGTGAGGTAGCCATCGCTGATGGCCGTGATCGTGAAATCCCCGACTTGCTGACCGGGAAAATTGAGTGTGGACATCGTGTTTCTCCGGATCGGCTAGTTGCGGGCGTGAAGGTTCGTCGCGGTGTAACCAAAACACCGAATGCGCGCGGTGAGACCGGTGCGGCGAACGATCGCGTGATCCAGCGCTTCCATGAAGCGGTTCATGACTGCCGGCGTGCGAGACGTCCCTACGCGATACCGGATGTCTGCGAAGACGGGATGTCCATGTCCATGCCGAGCTTCCAGAAAAATGACGTGGACGTTCTTGGGCGCCGCTTCAAGCACTTGCGTACAGAGCTCGACGCAGTCGCGCGACAGTTCGGCAAGACTGTCATCAGCCGGCATCCGGTTCGCATCGATCGAGAAAGTGACGTTCGGCATCGCGCGCTTACTCCTGCGCAGCGGAAAGGGCGTGCGCGCTGGTCAGTTGCGGCGTCATCGGCGCGTAAAGGTGAATGCCTTCAGGAAGATTCTCGACAAGCCGAGCGCTGTCGCGTGGCAGGACGGCGAGCCACCGGCGCTCCGGAAACTTCTCCAGCGCAACGGCCTGCATGGCCAGCGGTTCGAGGCCCAACCGGATCAGCGGATCCGCGCCGCCTGCACACAGCGCGAGGTATTCGCCGTCCTTTACCGCCGGCGCAAAACCGATATCGCTGTAGAGATTCCGATGCCAGTCGGTGATGTGCTGCTGCCACTTCGCGAAATTGCCACCGCCTTTCCGGCGATATTCATCGCCGGTCAGCACATCGAGCCCGTCGATCGTGTGGATCGCCAGATAGACAGGGCAACCACCGCTGATCGCCTTGAACCGCTGCGACGTGTGAAACCCCGTTACCGAGATCAGTGCGGGCAGTTTTTCGAGGCTGTAGAAGTCGTTCCATTCGGCTTCGCTGCCAAGGTCGGCGAAGCTGCATTCCACGGTGTAGATCATCACGTTGTCCTTTGAACAGGATGCACATCCATCTGCGAACCGTCGATGTTCAGTGCGGTAACGTAATGCTAAGCTCGCATTTCCACCCGATAAAACGAAATAAAGTCAGCCTTCAGTGATATTTGCTCAAGCTGACGGCAAGCACACCCTGACCGTCGAGACGCCCATGCCCCGCAAGATCCCAAGCAATTCCGCGCTCCAGGCGTTCGAAGCCGCGGCCCGACACGGCAGCTTTGCCCGAGCCGCCGAAGAGCTGGCGCGGACGGAGGGCGCCGTTAGCCGTCAGATCGGCCGGCTGGAGGCGTTCCTGGGCGTCACGCTGTTCGAGCGGATCGGCAATCGGGTACGGCTGGCGCCGAACGGCGCGCGATACGCGGTGCAGGTGCGCGAGATTCTGGATCGGCTGGAACGGGACAGCCTGTACCTGATGGGCCAGCCCATCGAAGGCGCGAGCATCGATATCGCCGCCATTCCAACCTTTGCCACCCGCTGGCTGATCCCCCGGCTGAAGCACTTTCAAGACCGGCATCCCCATATCACAGTGCATATCGCCGAGCGGATGGAACCGTTCCTGCTGGCCGGGAGCGGTTTCGACGCCGCCATTCATTTCGAGCATCCGGCATGGGCGGGGATGCATCTGCATCCGCTGCTGGAGGAAGTGCTGGTGCCCGTCTGCAGCCCGGCGCTGCTCGCCGGCGCCGGGGCGAACCCGTCGCTGGATGCACTGCCGCGTCTGCACCGGCGACAAAACCCCGACGCGTGGCAGGCTTATGCGCAGGAGGCCGGCATCGTGCTGACCAATTCGGCGGTCGGCGCGCGTTATGATCTCCATTCGATGCTGATCGAAGCGGCGCTGGCCGGCCTGGGCGTCGCGCTGGTGCCGCGCCTTTACATCGACGCGGAGCTCGAGCAGGGCCGGCTGGTCGCGCCCTGGCCGGCTGGCAAGTCGATTACGAAAAACTTCTGCCTCGTCCTGCCCGAGCCGATCGAACTGGCCGAGGGTCCGTTGCAGGCATTCGCGACATGGATGCTGAATGAGGCGCGGGGATTGGCCCCGCGCGGCAGCGCCTGACGCGCGTCGCCCAACTGTTACGCCTGCGAAGGCGGCCTCACCCGGCCGATGCGCCGGGCGCGGGCAGGGCTCGGGTACACTCGTGATCCCGTCACGCACGCGGCACCAGCATGGACAGTCAGCTTTGGATCATCTGCGGGCTTACCTTCGTCATCCATGTGATCGCGACACTCGCGTATGCGGTGCGGATCGCCGGCGTTCGAACGCGTCGCATCGCGTTGTCGTTCTCGTTGTTCGGGATCATCGCGCTGGTGTCCCGAACGGCCAATTCGTTTCAGGGGCCGTTCATCGCGAAACGGGTTGAAATCGACATCGCGCATCGGATGGGGAGCGGGTTGCTGGCCGACTTCCGGTGGTTCCTGCTGTCGGCAACCGTAGCGACCATTGTCGGGACATTCCTGATCCCGACGTTCCAGCGTTATTTCAGTCGCGCCGTCGAACACTTCCAGGCGAACCGCTCGATTCCGCGCCTGCTGCTGGACGCGTGCAGTCGCGCAGGGATCAACACGCTTCGCGTCGGCGCACGACTGCCCTCGAGCCAGAACGTCACGCAATTGGCCGCGAATACGGGCGTGTCGTGGCGCGTCATCGCGTTGAACGTTGCCGCGATGGCGATCTGGACGGTCGGCGTGTTCGCGTCGCTGTATGCGGGCTACCTGAAGCCCGATCTGAGAGTGACATGCGCGAACCTGTCGTCTGTCATCAACGGTTTCGCGACCGTCGTGCTGGCGGTCGTCATCGACCCGCAGGTGTCCGTCATGACCGACGACGTCATCGAAGGGCGAATCTCGGAAAACAGCTTCCGGCGGGCCATCACGACACTCGCGGGCGCGCGCGTGCTCGGCACGTTGTGCGCGCAGGCGCTGCTCGTTCCGGCCGCGCTCGTCATCGTGCGCGTCGCCGAGCTGATCTAGTGCGGCAGGCCTGAACGGCGCGAACGGGCGCGAGCGGGCGAGATCGGTTCGAGGTGGCGGAATGGCGTGATCCCGGTTCGCGTATCGGCTTGCTCGCGGTTTTGCGCGATGCGCATCCCCATGTCGACATGCATGCCGGAGGCGGGTGCGCGCCGCATGCGTGCGCATGTCGACGCTGCGCGCGGGTGAGCGTTGCAGGGTTTAACCGGAATACGCCACATCCTCGTTTAAACTCGGTTGCACGGAAGATCTCCGGCGACGCGGCATGCGTCGTCGTGACGCGACACATCGCATCGTGCCGGCGAGCGGGGGATGCGCGATGAAACCGATTCCTGCCGCCAGGTCTCGCTGTCGTGGCCTCAAAAAATCAGCAGTCTTGTACAACTCGAACTACGTGCCTCAGGGAGTCAATCGAATGAATTCCCCGGTGATTCGGGCCGCCGTCGCAAAAGACGTTGGAGACATCTACGCGGTACACCGCGACTCGGTCGTCAATCTTTGCGCCGGCCATTACACGCAGCAACAGATCGAGGGCTGGCTGGACGGGCGGGATCCTTCGATGTACCTGGCCGCCGTCGCCGATGGCGCGATCTGGGTCGCCGACGACGGCGGAATATGTGGCTTCGTCGAGACGGCGGGCGAGGAGGTCACCAAGCTGTTCGTCCGCGGCCATTCGGCGGGGGGCGGCGTTGGCGCCATGTTGCTCGCGCACGCGGTCTCCAAGATCGCGAACGGCGGCCACGCGCGCGCGTATCTCGAAGCCACCACGAACGCCCGGCCGTTCTATGAACGACACGGGTTCGAGGTCGTCGGGCAGGGGCGTTTTTCGCACGGGCGCAGCCAGGTCGAGCTCGAGATCGTGAAGATGGAGCGACGGTTGGCGCGGGGCTGGACCGCGAGCGGGACGGCCCCGGAGAATGGACGGAAGGTGGCCGGCCCGTCGTGTCCAGACAGGGGATTCATGGATTGAATGCGCGTCGATTCAAAATATAAATTTCGGAAAGACACTGGCACGGGATATGCTTCGCAGTTCTTATCCGATCGGAACAGAGGCCGGATATTCGTCAGGAAAATCAGACAACAGCATGAACCGGGTTGATCTGACAAGACGATCGATTAGAGGATGGACCGTTTGTGAAATCCGCGCGGCAGTGCCAAGCTGCGCGCGAAGCAAAGTCGTACACGGATGGATTGAGTTGGGTGACGTGAAACGCAGGCCGTAATTCCTTGCGACGGCCACTACTGACAGTTCAGGATATGACATTACTGATTGGGGTCCCTCTGGAGACGGCCCACGAGGAGCGGCGCGTAGCGACCGTTCCCGACGTGGTCGAAAAGCTGATCAAGCTCGGGTTCTCGGTGGCCGTGCAAAGCGGTGCCGGCACCGGCGCGAACTTCAGCGACGACGACTACCGTACGGCCGGGGCCGAAGTCGTGGCGACGGCTGCCGATCTATGGGGACGCAGCGATATCGTTTTCAAGGTGCGCCCGCCGAGCAGCGAAGAAGTCGCGCTGATGCGTGAGGGTGGCACGCTGATCGGCTTCGTCTGGCCGGCCCAGAACCCTGAACTGATGCAGCAGCTGGCCGCCAAGCGCGCCACGGTGCTGGCGATCGATTCGCTGCCGCGCACGCTGTCGCGCGCGCAGAAGATGGATGCGCTCACGTCGATGGCCGGCGTGAGCGGCTACCGTGCCGTCATCGAGGCGGCCCACGCATTCGGCCGTTACTTCAACGGGCAGATCACGGCTGCGGGCAAGGTGCCGCCGGCCAAGGTGTTCATCGCCGGCGCGGGCGTCGCGGGTCTCGCGGCGATCGGCACGGCCGCTGGCCTCGGCGCGATCGTGCGCGCCAACGACACGCGCGCGGAAGTCGCCGACCAGGTCAAGTCGCTGGGCGGCGAATTCGTCAAGGTCGACTACGAGGAAGAGGGCTCGGGCGGCGGCGGCTACGCGAAGGTGATGAGCGAAGGCTTCCAGCAGGCGCAGCGCGCGATGTACGCGCAGCAGGCCAAGGAGGCGGACATCATCATCACCACCGCGCTGATTCCCGGCAAGCCGGCGCCGAAGCTGATCACGGCCGAGATGGTGCAATCGATGAAGCCGGGCAGCGTGATCGTCGACATGGCCGGCGAGCAAGGCGGCAACTGCGAGCTGACGGTGCCGGGCGAGGCGGTGGTGCGTCACGGCGTGACCATCGTCGGCTATACGGATCTCGCGTCGCGCCTGGCACGCCAGTCGTCGACGCTGTATGCGACCAACCTGCTGCGCGTGGCCGAGGAGCTGTGCAAGAACAAGGACGGCACGATCAACGTCGACTTCAATGACGACGCGATCCGCGGCCTCACGGTCATCAAGGAAGGCAACGTTACTTGGCCGCCGCCGCCGATCAAGCAGGCGGTGGTCGCGCCCAAGCCCGCGGCGGCGACACCCGCGGCAGCCGCGCCCGCGAAGTCGAAAGGCCACGGCCACGGCAGCGGCGCACCGATGTCGGCCAAGTCGCTCGCCATCACGTTCGCCGTCGGCGCACTGGCGTTCCTGCTGGTCGGCCAGTTCGCGCCGGCCACGTTCCTGTCGCACTTCACGGTGTTCGTGCTGGCCTGCTTCGTCGGCTACATGGTGATCTGGAACGTCACGCCGTCGCTGCATACGCCGCTGATGAGCGTCACCAATGCGATCTCGTCGATCATCGCGATCGGCGCGCTGGTGCAGGTCGCGCCGCCATTGGGCGACGCGGCGGCGGAGGGCCGCCCGTCGGGGCTGATCCTGGGCCTGGCGGTGGGCGCGCTGACGCTCACGGCCGTCAACATGTTCGGCGGCTTTGCCGTGACGCGCCGCATGCTGGCGATGTTCCGCAAGTAAGGAGACGACAACCATGACTTCCAATCTGACTACCGTCTCCTATATCGGCGCGGCCATTCTGTTCATCCTCAGCCTCGGCGGGCTGGCCAACCCCGAGACCGCGCGCCGCGGCAACCTGCTCGGCATGATCGGCATGCTGATCGCGGTGCTCGCGACCGTACTCGGCCCGCGCGTGTCGGCCGAGGGCATTCCGTATATCGTGGCGGCACTGGTCGTCGGCGGCGCGGTCGGCCTCATCGCCGCGAAGAAGGTGCAGATGACGCAGATGCCCGAGCTGGTTGCGCTGATGCACAGCCTGGTCGGTCTGGCCGCGTGTCTGGTGGGCTTCGCGAGCTACATCGATACGTCGGTGCAGTTCACGGGTGCCGAGCACGCGATCCACGAAGTGGAAATCTACGTCGGCATCCTGATCGGTGCGGTGACCTTCGCGGGCTCGGTGATTGCGTTCGGCAAGCTCTCCGGCAAGATCGGCGGCAAGCCGCTGCTGCTGCCGGCACGTCACTGGCTCAACCTGGCCGTACTGGTGGTGGTGATCGTGTTCGGCCGCGCGTTCCTGCATGCGGAGACGGTCCAGGACGGCCTGACGCCGCTCATCGTGATGACGGTGGTGTCGCTGCTGTTCGGCGTGCACATGGTGATGGCGATCGGCGGCGCGGACATGCCCGTCGTGGTGTCGATGCTCAACAGCTACTCGGGCTGGGCGGCGGCGGCCACCGGCTTCATGCTCGGCAACGACCTGCTGATCGTGATCGGCGCACTGGTGGGCTCGTCGGGTGCGATCCTGTCGTACATCATGTGCCGCGCGATGAACCGCAACTTCATCAGCGTGATTGCGGGCGGCTTCGGTACCGGCAGCGGTGCGCCCGCGGCGTCGGGCGCGGGTGCGCAGCCGGCCGGCGAAGTGGTGGCGGTGAGCGCGCTGGAAACGGCCGAACTGCTGCGCGACGCGAAGAGCGTGATCATCGTGCCCGGGTACGGGATGGCCGTGGCGCAAGCCCAGCACACCGTGCACGAACTCACGAAGGTGCTGCGCGAAAAGGGCGTCGACGTGCGTTTCGCGATCCATCCGGTGGCCGGTCGCATGCCGGGGCACATGAACGTGCTGCTCGCCGAGGCGAAGGTGCCTTACGACATCGTGATGGAGATGGACGAGATCAACGGCGATTTCCCCGAAGCCGACGTGTCGATGGTGATCGGCGCGAACGACATCGTGAACCCGGCGGCGCAGGAAGATCCGGGCAGCCCGATCGCCGGCATGCCGGTGCTCGAGGTGTGGAAGGCGAAGACCTCGATCGTGATGAAGCGCAGCATGGCGTCCGGCTATGCGGGTGTCGACAATCCGCTGTTCTACAAGGACAACAACCGGATGTTGTTCGGCGACGCGAAGAAGATGCTGGACGAGGTGTTTGGGGCGTTGAAGGCCTGATGGGGCGCGTGTTCGGGCACGTGCGCGGGTCGAACGATAAGCGGCTGGGGTATCGGACAGTCGGTTGATCGGGGCCCGGCACGCCGGACATCTGCATCGGGAAGGTCACGGAAGTGCGAGGCGGCAGGCTCTGTTTCGCACTTCCTTCCTTCCGGAAAATGACGACGATCGATTGTCGGTGTGCAGATCCCCCTCCGTACAGCAGCCACACCCGATTCATCACCGTGACTGAGCCGGTGACGATACCGTCTATCCAGCGAATCCAAGCTCCGCGAAATTGGTGATCCTGGCGTCGCACGCGCGCGCCAGCGCCGGATCGTGACTCGAAAAAAAGACGGCACGGTCCTTGGCCAACGTCTTGAACAGATCGATCAGCACCGCACGCGACGCCGCATCGAGCCCGTTGCCCGGTTCGTCGGCGATCACGACGGTGGGCGCACCGAGCGTCGTCGCCGTCAGGAACAGTTTCTTGCGCGTGCCGAGCGACATCTGCTCAAAACGCTTCTCCATATGCGGGGCCAGCCCGAATCGATCCGCCAGCTCGAGCGTGCGGGTATCGACAGCTGTCTTCTTGGCAGCCGCCACGAGGTCGAGAAATTCACGACCGGTCTGAAACGGATACGCGAGGCAATCGTCGGGCACGTACGCCAGTGCGGATTTCGCATCGAGCGGCGCGGTGCGCAGCGAATGGCCGCCGAGCCACACCTCGCCTTCGTCCGCGTCGATCGTGCCGGCGAGAATGGCGAGCAACGTCGATTTGCCACTGCCGTTTTCGTCGCACAGCGCGACACATCCGGCACCGGATGCGTAGTGGAGTCTCTGGAAGATGACGCGCTTGTCGTAGCGTTTGCCGAGATTGTCGAAGCGGAGCATGAATCAGTCGATCAAATGAAAATTGGCCAGGTGAGCGTGACCCAGATCACGGTCAGCAGGACGCCCAGCAACACGGATTGTCGGGACGCGTAGCGTTGCGGCAGATAGTGTAATGCGACGAGCGGTGCGCCCGAGCAGACGAGCGCTGCCGCCATCTGCGACGACAGCACGCCGTGCAGCACCTGCAGCAGCGGTGCGATCGCGGCGAACGGCAGCGCCAGCGCGACAACGGTCAGCCAGTCGGCGCGGCGCTTCGCGAAGGCCGACAGCGGCAGCGACCGCATGAAGTGAGACGCACGCTGGTGAGCCGCCCGCAAATCGCGATAGGTCGTCGCGGCGATGAGGGCAATGACGGCCTGCGCCATCAGCGTCAGCGGCACGGCGCGCTTGTCGAAATCCCAGAGTGCAAGCAGGAACCCTGTTGCGGCGGCGACCGCACCCATCATCAGGCAGTGTCCGACGGTGCTCGCGGCACGGTCCCGCAAGATGCCGATTTGCAGCGTGGCGATAGGCGAAAGCCCATTCCGCACACGGGCGCGGATGGCATGCGTGACGCGACGCGCGCATGCGCCCGGCGTTCTCGACCGAGCGGACGACGCGGCGGCGGTATGCGCAATCGTGAACGCCGCGAGCAACAATGCCACGATCAGCAACACCGGACGCAACGCACCCTCGGCGTGGAAGCCGCCGACGAGGAAGGCATTGGCAACGATCAACGCGATTGCGTCGCGCATATTGCGCGACAGCGCGGTCAGTTGCCATCCCAGCGTAATCAGGAACAGGTCGAACACGAACAGGTAGTTGACCGCCTTCTGCGGCACGAAGGCGAGCGCGATGGCGGCCGCCAATACGGGCAGCAACAGCGGCGTACTCGCGATGATCACGACGAGGGTGTCGACGAGACGACGGCGGCTGTCGGGGACGGGCAAAGATGCAAGGAAGGTGACGAACGGCCCGCCGGTGATCGCGGTGCGCTGCGCCAATACCCACACGATGCCGACGGCTTCGAGCAGGTGCACCCACGCGAACCGCCATTCGATGCCATGCGATGGGGCCAGCGCTTCGAGTACGGGGGCGCCCAGGATGCGTGTCTGCGAAAACACCGGCATTGCCGGCAGCAACAGCAGAATCAACAGGAACAGTGCCTGCCAATGCCTGCGCAGCAGGCTGGACGTCGCAAGCGCGTACCACCTCAGTCGGCAAGACAACATCGCTTCCAGCTCCCTTTCACTGCGCAATCGAACCCGGCATCGTGCCACGGCGGTCGCCGCGCCACAACCACATCCGTCTTCGCTGGGCGTGGCGACACGCATGAGATCGCCACGGCATATGAAAAACCGTCGCCGCGTATGATCGCGCCGGTTGCGCAAACGGGTGGGGCACGGCGGCTCAAGGCATCCGTCAGCGTAGCATCCTGATACGAGTCTTGTTGGGTTCACGAGCCGACGCCGCAGAGATGCGCCGAAAGTCGAGACGCGCGCGTCATACGGCTCGGGTATGCTGGATGAATGCCGGCCGGGTGAACGCGCAGGACGGCAAAACTGCACACAATCGCCGCGATCGTATCGCAACCACCGGCCGCACCGGGCCGCTTTCAACTCCGGAACAGGGACTCGACATGGCAGAACTGGACAACGCGCTGTACGAACGGATCGGCGCGCTGAGCGACGCGGGCGATGCATTGATGGAAGACGGCGACTACGCAGGCGCGCTGGCGAAATTCCGGGCGGGTTTCGACCTGCTTCCCGAACCCAAGACCAATTGGGAAGCCGGAACCTGGTTGATGGCCGCGATCGGCGACGCGAATTTCTATCTGGAAGACTACGCGGCCGGACGCGACACGCTCGGCGAGGCGATGCATTTCCCCAACGCGATCGGCAACCCGTTCCTGCACCTGCGGCTCGGCCAATGCCAGTTCGAACTGGGCAATCTCGATCGCGCGGCGGACGAGCTGATGCGCGCGTACATGGGCGGCGGGCCGGAGCTGTTCGAGGACGAGGACGGCAAGTACCTGCGATTCCTGGCGACGCGGGCGGAAGGCATCGAGACGCCCTGACGCACGCGTGCCGGCGGCGCGAGCAGGCTTCGACGCCCGCGCCGCGATGCCGGGCGTTTTCTTCGCACGAGCGCAACCCGCCCATGAACCTGACCTTTCCTCTCGTCACCCGATCCGACGCCGAAACGCTGGTCGCGATCCGCATCGCCGCAATGCGCGACAGCCTCGAGCGTGTCGGCCGCTTCGATCCCCAGCGTGCGCGCGAACGCTTTCTCGCGTCGTTCGACCCGGCGCTATGCCGCTTCATCGAAGCCGATGGTGTGAATGCGGGTTTTTTCGTGGTTCGGCCGCAGGAAGACCACTGGCAGCTCGACCATCTGTATATTGCGCCCGAGCATCAGGGAAAGGGCATCGGCGCGGCCGTGCTGCGCAGGATCCTTGCCGAGGCGGATGAGAAGCGCGTGACCGTTCGTGTCGGTGCGCTGCGCGGCAGCGCGTCGAACCGCTTCTATGCGCGGCACGGCTTCGTGCAGGCCGACGAAGCGGAGTGGGACATCTACTACGTGCGCGAACCGGGTTCGGCAACCGTGTAGGCCGCATGCGGCCACGCACTGCGGCGACGCATCCGCGGTGCGATCCGGGCGAGCGCATCAGTGTTTTCCCGGATACGGAATGCGCGGCGCGTGCCGTTGATGCAGAGAGACTATAAATACATGCTCCGAGGCTCATCATGACGACATCTGCAACAAACGGACCGAATGCGGTATCGCCTGAAACGAACGGGGCGGCAGCGACATCCGACGATGCGGGTGGCGTGCCGTCGATCCTGCTGGTCGACGACGAGCCGAGCGTGCTGTCGGCGCTCAAGCGCGTGTTCCGGCCCGCGGGCTACGCGATCCTGACCGCGGAAAGCGGCGAGGCCGCCGTCGAGATACTGGCGTCGACCGAAGTCGACCTGATCGTGTCCGACATGCGGATGCCGGGCATGAGCGGCGCGGAGTTCCTGGCCCGTGCGCGGGCGCGCTACCCGGATACGATGCGCATCCTGCTGACCGGCTATGCCGAGATCGCGTCGGTCGTGCAGGCCGTCAACGAAGGCGGCGTATATCGCTACCTGAACAAGCCGTGGGACGATCACGACCTGCTGCTGACCATCGAACACGCGCTGGAGCAGCGGCATTTGCGGCGCGAAGCGGCCCGGCTGGCCGCGCTGACGGAAGAACAGAACGAAGCGCTGCGCCGTTTCAACACGGAACTCGAAACGCAGGTTCGCGCACGCACGGAGGAACTCGGCCAGACCGTGATGTTCCTCGAAGCCGCGCAACGCGACCTGAAAAGCAGTTTCACCGCGATGGTCCAGGTCTGCGCGAGCATGATCGAGATGCGCTGCGGGTCGGCCAGCGGTCACGCGATGCGGGTCGGCGAGATTGCGCGGCGGCTCGCGCTGGCATCCGGGATGAGCGAGCTGCATGCGCAGGACGTCTATTTCGCAGGGCTGCTGCACGGCATCGGCAAGCTGTCGTTGCCGGACGAATTGCTGCGCAAGCCGCTCGCGAAGATGACGGCCGAAGAGCACGGCCTGTTCCAGCAGCATCCGCTGCGCGCGCAGATGGTGCTGACGCCGGTCGCGCAACTGCACAAGGTCGCGTCGATCGTGCTGCACCAGTACGAACGCTTCAACGGACGCGGCACGCCGGACGGCCTGGCGGGCGACTCGATTCCGCTCGGCTCGCGGATCGTGGCGATCATGCGCGACTTCGAAGGGCTGCGCAACGGCGACATCGGTGCGCCGCATTCGGTCGAGCAGGCGATCGACGCGTTGCGCTCGCAGGCCGGCGTGCGTTACGACCCGCGGATCGTCGACCGCCTGATCGAACTGCTGCAGGACCCGGCGAGTCTCGGCATCGCGGCATCCGTCGCGGAGATCAAGTCCGCGCAGCTGCGCGAAGGGATGCAGCTCGCCGACGATCTGCGCACGCATCGCGGCGTGCTGCTGATGACCAAGGGCAGCGTGATGTCGGCGCACCAGATCGAGCTCGTGCGCCGCTTCGAGACGCGCGAGGGGACGTCGTTCGACATCCTCGTGCTGGCCGGCCAGGCCGCGGCGAAGCCGGTGCCGAACGCGCCGAACGCGGGCGCGGCCCCTGCCTGAGCCCGGGCGCGCGGCCTGTTGGCCGCGGTGCGCGATCGCGCGCCGCGGCAACGCACTCACTTCGATTCGGGCGCTCATCATGTACGGCACCTACGATCTCCCGCTCGTCCTGCTGTCGCTCGCGATCGCGACGCTGGCCTCCTATACGACACTCGACCTGGCCGCCTTCATTTCGCTGCTCGACAACCCGAAGCTCAAGCGGGCGTGGCTGGGCGGCGGTGCGATGGCGATGGGTACCGGCATCTGGTCGATGCATTTCGTCGGCATGCTCGCGTTCTCGCTGCCGATTCCGCTCGGCTACGCATTGTCGGATACGGGCGCGTCGCTGGCGATTGCCGTGCTCGTGTCGTACTTCGCGCTGACGGTCGTCACGCGCGCGCGGCTGGGCTGGTGGCGGCTGCTCGCGGGCGGCGCGCTGATGGGCGGCGGGATCGCCGGCATGCATTACACGGGGATGGCCGCGCTGCGCATGCAGCCCAACATTCGCTACGATGCGGCGTTGTTCGCCGCGTCGATCGGCATCGCGGTGATCGCGTCGACGGCCGCGTTGTGGATCGCACAGGCGCTGCGCGTGCAGCAGGCGCGCCATGCGACCGCCCAGCGGGTCGGCGCGGCCTTCGTGATGGGCATCGCCATTACCGGCATGCACTACACGGCGATGGCGGCCGCCCATTTCGCGCCGGACGCGCGATGCGGAGCCGCGAACGGAGTCGATACGCCGTGGCTCGCAACAACCGTCGCGCTGTTTACGACGGGGACACTGGTCGTCACTTTGCTGCTGAGCCGATTCGATGCGCGCACAACCTTCCTGCGCGGGATGACCGATACGCTCGAGCGGCTCGTGCGATTGCGCACCGCCGAACTGGAACGCGCGCTGCACCGCTACGAACAGACGACGACGATGCTGCAGCGTACGCGCGAAAACATGGCGACCGAGATCGACGAACGCAAGGCCGCGCAGGCGCGGCTCGAACAGGAGAAGGACGAGCAGCGGCGCCTGTTGCAGGTACTCGAGGAAACCCACGTGCAGTTGCTGCAGTCGGAAAAGCTCGCGTCGATCGGCCAGCTCGCGGCCGGTGTCGCGCACGAGATCAACAATCCGATCGGCTTCGTCAGCGCGAACCTCAATACGTTGAAGATCTGGGTACGCAGTCTGCTCGACGTGATCGCCGCGCATGAAGCCGCGCTGCCGCAGCTCGACCCGGCCACGCGCGACGCGCTGACGGCGACGGGCCGCGCGGCGGATCTGGACTATGTGCGCGACGAGATCGCGACGCTGATCGACGAATCGATCGACGGCGCGTTGCGTGTGCGGCGCATCGTGCAGGATCTGCGCGATTTCTCGCGTCCGGCCAGCGGCGAATGGAGCGTGGTCGATCTTCGCGCGGGCCTGGAAAGCACGCTCAACGTCGTCCACAACGAACTCAAGTACAAGGCCGAGATCGTGCGCGATTACGGCGACGTGCCGCAGGTCGAATGTCTGCCGTCGCAGTTGAACCAGGTCTTCATGAACCTGCTGGTGAACGCGGCGCACGCGATTCCCGAGCGCGGCGTGATCACGATCCGCACGTCGAGCGATGGCGAGCAGGTGTCGATCGCGATCAGCGACACCGGAACGGGCATGACGCCCGATGTCGTCCGGCGGATCTTCGATCCGTTCTTCACGACGAAGCCGGTCGGGCAGGGCACGGGGCTGGGCTTGTCGGTGTCACATGGGATCGTCAAGCGCCATCGCGGCACCATCGACGTGACGAGCGAGCCCGGGCACGGCACGACGTTCTGCGTCCGCATACCGATCCGGCGGGCCGGCGATCGCGCGAACGCGGCAGCGCTGGCGCAACGGGCGTGATCGCATGACGGCGTCGTGCGCCGCGGGCCGGCGCGGTTGTCGCACGTCACCGCAGTCGCTTGCGGCGCTGGCGACGAAAGAAATGCCAGAACATCGCGGCGGCGTCCGGCCCCGTGGCGGAATGAAACGGCTCGCGCGGGTCGCCACCGCTCCATGCATGCGGCAGCCGGCGGACGATGCAGACCCTGACGACGAGACGTCCGGCCTTGAGATAGTCGACATAGTCGGCATCGTCGCGCGCATGGACGCGTTGCTCGCCAACGCGCATCGCGCCGTGTTCATCGACGAGCCGGTTGAGCCGGGCGAACGCGATGCCGAGCTGCGTTGCGTTTCGGTCGGTCACGACCGTATCGAGTGCGCCGTGCATGACAAGGGCCGGCATGCCGGGATAGGAGGCGACGTCGGCGCAGGCCTCGACTGCGCGTATCGGGTCGTCGCGCAGGCCTCGACGCATCAGGTTCATTGCCGCCAGTGTCGACGACGGCGGGGCGATGGCGGGGCCGGAGTGCAGTCCGACTGCCGCGAAGCGATCGGGATACCGTATTGCCAGTGCCGCGGCGAGCCCGGCACCGGCGGACATGCCGGCCAGGTAGATCCGGTCGCGGTCGAATCCGTGCTGTCGCACGACTGCGTCGACCAGCGACGCAACGGCCGCGGCTTCGGACTGCGTCGCGTCGCCATGCCAGTGCCAGCAGCGGTGCGCATGGGCCGTCCTGGCTTGCTCGGGAAACAGCACGGCGAATCCCGACCGCTCGGCGAGACGGCACATGCGCGTGCCCGTGGCAAACGATTCGGCGCTCTGCTTGCAGCCGTGCAGCATGACGACGGCCGGCATGCCGGCTGTCGTCGCGGGCGCGGCGGGCAGATACAGCGCGTATGCAAGGTGGTTCACGTAGCGGCCGGCACTCGGGCCGGCGGAATGAAACGACCGGAGCCACGTGCCGGGCGCCTTGTCCGTCCGTGCGCGGGCGGGATGCACGGTGCCCGGGCGTGTTGCGGTACGGGCGACGACGGCGGGCTTGACCGCCCGTTTGGCGGCCGGTCGTGGCTTGTTCGTGCGCTTCGCCGGGCGCGTGCCGGTTGCGACGGAGAGCAGGTCGAGAGGCCGCAACCAGAGGCTGGTTTTTTTCCTGGACATGTGCAGTTTCGTGCCGGCGGCCGACCGTAGCAGGAAGATGCAGCCGAATCCGCCGTCGAGTTGAAAATCGAAATGGGGCGCGGAGCAAGATTCGTGCTGCCGGCCGCGTGCGCACCGGAACCGGTCGGCAGATCGAATGCGACGGAACGCAGGGGCCTGCTTGACGGCAGCGATTCGAGTCTGCCATCGGCGATGTTCACCGTCCGATGTGACGCCCGTGCGAATCGAAGTCTGCATCGAGCCTCTAGCGCCGGTCCAGCAACGTATCGCTCAGCACATTGAACGCCGCGCCCGGCAGCTCGTGCAGGCGCTCGACCACGCTGCTGACCGGATAGAACGCTTCGACCGAAGCGTCGAGGATCCCGACGCCGATCAGTTCGACGCGCCGCTCGCGCAGCGCATCGACGCGTGCGCGCAGGTCGGTGCGCAGGATCGCGGGGTTGCCGTCGCCGGTTGCCGGATAGCCGTCCGACAGTACCATCAGGATGCGCCGCTGCGCTCGCTTCGCGAGCAGCCGCTCGGCGGCCCAGCTCAACGCCTCGCCGTCGGGATTCTCGTGGCCGCATTCGATGCAGGCGAGGCCGCTCGGATTGTCGGAATCGAACCGCTTGTAGACGCGCAGGTCGAGCCGTTCGACGAACCGGTTATAGCCGAAGGTGTCGCGGCCCGCGTCGATCCAGCGCTGGTAGTGTGCGCGCATCGCGGTATCCTCGACGGAACTGTAGCCGAGCACTTCGCACGCGAAGCCGAGCTGCGTCAGCGCATCGCACAGCGCCGCCGCGCACAGCCTGGCGAGCTCGATCTTCTTGCCGGCCATCGACCCGCTGCAATCGATCAGCAGGCTGACGGCCGCGTCTCGCCCGGGCGCCGCGCGCCGGACGCGGAACGGCGTGCGATAGCCGGGCGAGGTGACGAGGCGGGCGAGCGACGTCCGGTCGAGCGCGCCGCGCTCCTGTTCGCGCTTCCAGCGCGTCTGCTCGTCCACTTTCAACGCGCGTTCGAGTCGCAGCTTGAGCGGCTCGGTTTGCGCGCGGGCCGCGCTTCGCAGGCGGTGCCAGCGAGCCGGTTCGCCCTGGCCGGTGAAATCCGTCACCGTGTCGAACGCGGTGGTCAGCGGGACCGACAGCAGTGGCCGGTTGTCCACGGACAGACGGATCGTGCCGGGCGTTGCGTCGCCCGGCGTCGGCGCTTCGGCCGACAATTCCGTGTCGGCGATCGCACCGGCGCTCGATTCGGCCGAAACCGGCGCACGTGCGTCGTCCGGCGCGCCCGGTCCTTCCGATTCGAATTCGGCGACGATGCTGTCGCTGTCGATCGTGCTGCCCGGATCGGCGGTGAACATCATGTTGTTCGCGCCGGCCGACGCGAGCGCGCGCACGCGTTCGACGATCCGGTGCGCGGCGCGGATGCTGTCGGCGGTCGAGGTCGCGGCATGTGCTTCGTCGACGAGATCGCCCGACGCGGCCAGCGTCGCATCGAGCGACTGCACGCGCTCGATGGGGGACGGCGATTCGTCCCACAGCGCACGTTCGATGCGCCACACCAGCCTGTCGCGCCACGCCATTCGCTGCCACCGGGGAAGCGTGTCGGCGGCCGATGCCGTCCGCATCCGCCGCAGGAACGCCATTGCGCCGGGATAGATCGACGCGAGGCGAGCGGCCGCGCGCCGGTCGTCGATCGCCTGCGCAATGGCCCGCACCGCGGGCGACGCCAGCGCGGCAATGTCATCGAATGCGCCGAAGCGGGTGCGTGCCGCGTAGAGGTCGACGAGGCCGATGATCGCGTCGTCGTCGACGTTGCCGGCGAGCAGCGTGTCGGGCAGCACCAGCAGGTCGCGCTGCGCGACCGGCCCGTGGCGCGCGAACCGCACCTCGATGCCGTGCCGTTGCGCGAGCGTGCGGGCGAGCCGGGTCAGGTGGAGCGACCGCGCGTCGTCGTCCCGGTCCATCGCGTCAGGCCTCGACGTCGATGTAGTGGCGAATGATGCTGCGGATCAGGTCGGCGTCGTCCGCGCCGACCTTCGCGTAGATCGTCGGGCCGGCGGCCGACTCGGGATCGCCGGTGCGCAGCATCAGCTCGGCCCAGTCGATCAGGCGCCGTGTCGAGAACGCGCTGGCCAGATCCTCGCGGACGAACGCGGCGCGGCAGTCGGCGGCGATCGCCGCAAGCGTGTCGGCCATCGCCACGGTCATGGCCGCGCCGAACGTGCGCTGCAGCACGCGCGCCTCGTCGGGCGGCGGCAGATAGTCGAGGCGGTACACGCGCCAGCGGTCGAGAAACGCCTCGTTCATCACGTTGGCGCCCTGGTACAGATGGCGGAACTGTCCCATCGCACCCACCGCATTGGCGGTCGCGAACAGCCGGAACGACGGATGCGGAACGACGATCTCGTTGCCTTTCTCCTTCAGCAACAGGCGTCCGGCCGGTTCGAGCACGGCGGTCAGCACCGCGAGGATCGCCGGTTCCGCGAAGTCGATCTCGTCGACGATGAGCCACAGCCCGTCGCGCATCGCGGTCGGCAGCACGCCGTCGACCCAGATCGTCTCGCCGCCCTTGACGGTCCAGAACCCGACGAAATCGCCGACCGTCGTCTGCCCGTTCATGTTCGAACGCAGCACGCCGTGGCCGGCCAGCGCGGCGGCCTGCTCGATGAGGCTCGTCTTGCCCGTGCCGGTGTGGCCGATCAACAGGATGCGCCGGTTCTCGACGATGTCTTCCAGCACGTTCGTCGCACGCGCGGTGAACAGGTAGGCCGGGTTCGGCGGCGGCACGAGCGGCCCGCCGGGCCCGCGCGGCATCGGCACGCCGCCCACGTGCGCGACGTGCGTTGCGCTGCCAGCCGTCACGGGGCGCGACGACTGCGCGCGGCGCAGGTCCTGCATGAACTCGCCGCGATGAGCGGGCGCCGCACGGTCGCCGGCTTCGCGCCGGACGAAGCCTTCCTGGATCCACTTGTGCAGCTTCGCATCGAGGTTGTCCGCATCGACGACCGTATCGACCGACGTGCTGCCATCGGGCCGGTGATGCTGGATGCGGTACATGTGCGCGCGTTCGGAGCGGCTGACGATCCATTGCCCGGCGGACGGGTCCGCCAGTTGACGATAGACGCCGAGTACCGACGAGGCGGAGGGGAGGGAATCAGCGGGTGCGTTCATGGTGGCGAGCGAGAGTGGGCGGCCGGCGCTTCGTGCCTGCGATGTAGCGCGTCGATTGTATATTTTTGTCGTGAAAGGCGGCATTCGCGGTATTTTGTCGCAGCCGGGTGCGTCGCGCTTGCTACCCGATTGAACGGCCATGAATCTTCTTGTAAGCTTCCGGCGATCCAAAGGCCCCCTTAAAATAAAATGCGAATGAGACCTGTATTTCATCATGCTGCTTCCAGACTATTTTCGGCCGCAGTTGCGTCCGGGGTTATTTTCTTCGGCGGGATGGTGGGTGTAAATAATCTGCAAGCCGCTGAAGCCGCCAATCGTTCGCAGGATTCCGCTGCCCAGATGGATGCGAACAAGACATCGAAGACCGCGACGATGCAAAAGAAAACAATCGGAATCGTTTTATTCGACGAATTCGAAACGCTCGATGTCTTCGGGCCGGTGGAGATGTGGGGCAATTTGCCCGATTATCGGATCGTCATGGTTTCTCAGCATGGCGGGCTGGTGAAGTCGGCACAGGGCGTCGAGACGAACGCGACGTATTCGTTTGACGACGCGCCTCAATTCGACATTCTGATGGTGCCCGGCGGCATGGGTGCGCGCAAAGAGGTACACAATCCCGCCTTGCTCGAATTCCTTCGAAAGCAGGACAAGGGAACGGAATGGACGACCGCCGTGTGCACCGGATCGGCGATTCTGGCGAAGGCCGGCATTCTCAAAGGTCGTCGAGCAACCTCCAATAAACTGGCTTATGAATTCGCCGTCAATCAGGACCGTAGCGTGCTTTGGCAAGGAAGCGCACGTTGGGTGATCGACGGGAAATATGTCACTTCGTCGGGTGTTTCGGCGGGAACCGATATGGCTATCGGCCTCGTGGAAAAGCTCTACAACCGCCAGACTGCCGATAAAATCGCACGCGAAACCGAATACGTATGGAACGACAATCCGACGATGGATCCGTTCTCGAAGAAAGCCGATTGAAGTTCTGAAGCACCGTGTCGAATGGACGGCCTGGCTCGTGGCAGCGCTCTATGCGGATGCCGAGAGCCGGGTCGATACCGTGGCGCTCGACGGGCGCCCGGGCTTTGCAACCGTGCGCCGGTCGATGACGCAGACGCAGGAGGGGGAACGTGACTGAGACAGGAACGGACGACCGCGTGATTCGTCGTGCCAGTGCGCTCGATGCTCCGGCCGTGCTGGGGATTTTCGATGACGTGATTGCGTGGTTCGTTTCCATCGGCAACGACGGGCAATGGGGCCGCGAGCCGTGGTCGACGCAACCCAAGCGGATTGCGCTCGTGACCGAAGCGTGTGCGCTGCCCGACGCGTGGGTGGCAGAGGATCGGGAAGGCCGCGTCCTGGGCGCATTGATCCTCGGCGAGTCGATGCCCTACGTGCCGCCCGCGACCGAGCCGGAAATCTATGTGCGCGTGCTGGTTGCGTCGCGCGATGCGCGGGCGCGCGGTGTCGGCCGGCGTCTGATGGCCTTCGCGGATGAGCGCGCCCGGGCTGCCGGGGTGGGGCGCTTGCGGGTGGACTGCTATGGCGGCGGGACTGGCGCGCTGGCGCGCTTCTACGAGTCCTGCGGATATGAGCGCATTTCAACCTTCGACGTGGACGGTTGGCCGGGGCAGTTGTTGGGGCGTGACTTGTGACGGTGCCTGTCCGCAATTTTGCGTACGACGCGTAAGCTGACCGGCAACTCACCGCCCATGAAAGGGCCGCCGTACCGGGCGGCGGTGTAGCGCTGCCGAGCACGGCACCCGGTTTTCGCCCATTTCCGTGCGGCTTTCTGCGGACCGGGGTACCGCTTCTGCCGTTCCGCCCCGGGTCTCCTGTGTGACGAAGATCCGAACGTGCCGGTCATCCAAGCAGGCCGGCCCAGTACAACTCGGCGGCCAGTTCGACCGCACGCGTCTGCGTCGTGTGCGCCAGCCGGAACGCGTCGCCCTGAATCGTTTCGTCGGGAAACTCGGTGACGAGCGTGAACGGCACGGTCGACCGATGATCCTCGACCACATGACACGGAATCCCGTTGATGCGCGGAAACGGCAGATCGCCTGCGTGCGCGTGCCACGCGTGGATTTGCCGTTCGTTGAACGCCACGAGTTCATCCGATTGCGCCAACGCGCGGGTCAATGCGTCGAGGAACGGCCGCCCGTCGAAGCCCGCATGGTGACGCAGGATCAGGAAGAAGCCCTTCGGAATCGACCAGAGTTCGCTGCCGCGCGGGATGTAGCCGCTGCGCGGCCGCGTCCAGTCGTGCGCCGGGTAGCCGTGCAGGCTCAGGTGCAGCCGCGCGCCGGTGCGCTCGATCGCGTCGAGCCGGGCGGCTTTTTCGCCGAACGGCGGTTGCGTGCGGGCTTCGAGGTCGTCGCCGAGCGCGGTAAAGCGCGCGGCATGGGACAGGTGCGTCGGGTGCGTGGCGCGCAGGTGGTGATGCAGCGCGGCGCCGTCCGGATTCTCGAGCGGCACGAGCGCGTAATGCGCATCCGGGCGCAGGTTCAGCGCATGGGCAGCCCGCAGCGCACCGACGACGCCCGACGTCTCGTTGGCATGCTGGCCAGCGGTGATGACGAGCCCGGGCAATGCGCCGCGGACATGAATGCCGTTCACGCCGCGCCCCTGATGCGACGTGGCGGCGAACCGTTCTCCCGGCAGCGCGTCGAGCGCGCGATCGACGTCGGGCGGCGACAGCGGCTGGCCAACCGCGGCGAGCGCGTCCGGCGACGCAAGCGCTTCGCCCGGGGTGGCCGCGGCTTCGGCCGTCGCCGCGCGCCCATGCGTTTCAAGCGTGATCCGAAGCGTCGTATCGCCCTGCGCGCGCGTGATGTCGGGCACGATCTGCCCGGATTGCAGCGTCCGGTCGGACGCGTCGCGACCCGCGAGCGCATGGAAGAATTCGGTTGCGCCGTAGTATGCGTCTTCGTGCCATGCGTCGAGCGTGCTGACGAGTTCCTCGCCATACGGCAGCGTCCGTTCGATGCCCGACGTGGCGATCGCGATCCGCAGGATGTCGAAGAACGGCGCATGGTCGGGCCACGGATGCGCGCGCAGCGCGTCCAGCGTCGCGGCGGCGGCCGCCTCGAATTCGGTGACGAGCGGGACGTCCTCGATCAATGTGCTGCCGTTCCACACGCGCAGCCAGCCGCACGGCGACGCGGTCGCGTCATTCGGCGCGAAGACGCGGTGTGTCGCTCCGTCGGCTTCGACGAGATAGTGCGCCGGGTCGTCGCCGGGCTCGAACGCGAATTCGAGCGGCGCGAGCCAGCCCGCGAGCGGATACGCTTCGAGCCGGAACCGCTGGTGTGCGCCCGCCGGCGTGCGGATCACGATCCGGCCAGCGCGCGGCGGTGCGAATTCCTCGATGAAGAAATGCACCAGCGGCTTGTACGCGCTGCGCAACACCGCGTCGATGCCGCGGGCGGCCAGCGTGCGCTCGGCATCGCGGCGCGCCGCTTCGTCTTCGAAGAGCCAGGCCTCGACACGAGTGGCGGTACCGGCCGTGAAACGGTCGGTCAACGTGCGCAGCGTGCGCGGATAGTCGGCGGAGAACAGGGTCGTCATGGCGAACGTAGGCGGGTAAGGGTCGGGAAATCGCGCGGCGCATGCCGGCTAGCGCGCACGCCGGCGCAGGCGTTGCGCTTCGAGACGCGGCAGCAGATGCTGGACGACACGCGGCAGCGTATAGATCGGCAACTGCGCGCACGTGAACACGAGCGCCATGGTGGGCGTCGCGGCGAGCCCCAGCGCGGCCCACATCAGGCCGACGTTGCGATTGGCGACGATCAGCGCGACATTGAGCCGCGTGCGCACGTCGCCGGGCGTGAGCCCGTACGCGACGATCTGGAACCCGGCATTGACGGCGAACGCGAGTGCGATCGCGCTCAACGCGCGGTGCGGCGCGTCGATGATCGATTGCTGCATGCCGGCCATCGTGCCGAGCGCGAATACCAGCAGCGCGGCGACGACGGTTGCATCGATCGGTGTCGCATAGCGGTCGAGCCGCGAACCCGCGAACCGCCGCACGAGCAGCGCGACACCCTCGGCGCTGCCGATCAGCAACGCGAGCCGCAACGCGAGATTCAGCGGCGAGATCGACACGGCCGCATCGTGGCTGAACCAGGCCGTCAGCAGCGGCGCGGTGATCGGAACGAACACCATCGACGCGAGGGTCGCGACGAGCGCGACGCTGGCGTCGAGCGACAGCATCCGCGCGATCGTCGACGTGCCGCTCGACGGCGGCGCGCAGTACGCGATCACCAGCGCGACGACCCAGTCGTACGGCATGCCGGCGAGCCGCGCGGCGATGCCGAGCGCGACCGGGCACGCGATCATCGTCGCGGCGGGCAGCAACAGCGACACGGCTGGCCGCCGCGCGACCGCACGCACCACGCCGGGCTCGATGCGCAGCAACGTGCCGAGCACGAACAGGAACACCGTGACGGGCATCAGCGGCCGCGCGAGGTCCGCGAGCGGCGGCACCAGCAGCCCGAGGCCGACGCCGCATGCGAGCACGGTCGGGCCGCGCCGCACCAGCGCGGCGATCAGCGCGCGCACGGGGGCGCCTCGGGACGGTGGTGAACGGCGGTGAAGCCGGGGCAGACGGCGGATGGCATGCGGTTTACTCGAAAGGGCGGGCCGGTACCGGATATCCGCAGGCTAATCCGGATGATGAGCGAAGTAAAATGATATAAGCTGATTCCGTAACAAGAGAAAGTGATATGAACATCCCGCTGCTCGAAACCTTCCGGGCCGTCGTTCAGGAGGGCAGCGCGCTGCGCGCGGCCGAACGGCTCGCCTGTACGCAGTCGAACGTCACCGCGCGGTTGCGCCAGCTCGAAGCGTCGCTCGACGCGCCGCTGTTCGACCGGTACGGCAAGCGGCTGGTGCTGAACGACGCCGGGCGCCGGCTGATCCCGTATTGCGACCGTATCCTGCGCCTCGTCGACGAAGCGACGCAGGTGGTGCGCGAGACGCCGGTCGCGCGCAGTTTCCGGCTCGGCGCGATGGAAAGCACGGCGGCCACGCGGCTGCCGGCGCTCGCCGCTGCGTTGAGGGCGCGCGATCCGGCGCTCGGCCTCGCGGTGCAGATCGGCAGCGAGCCGGATCTGGCTGATGCGTTGCTGCGCGGCCGGATCGACGCCGCGCTCACGGCGCGTGCGGTCGTCCGGCCCGGGTTGCGCTACGAGCCGGCGTTTGCCGAAGAGATGGTGCTGGTGAGCGCGGCCACGGTTACGCGCCGGCAGGTGCTGGCCGACAACACGGTGCGGCTGCTCGCGTTTCACGGCGGCTGCCCGTATCGCGCGGTGGCGGAGCACTGGCTGAAGGCGCGTGGCATCGCGATCGAGTCGGTGGCGTCGTTCGGCACGTTCGGTGCGATCCTCGGCTGCGCGGCCGCCGGCATGGGCGTCGCGATCCTGCCGAAGCGGATCACGACCGAGCATGTGGCGCGCAAGGAACTGCGTGCACACGCGTTCGACGATCTCGACAGCGTGACGACCTATCTCGTCACGCCGGAAGAAGCGGCCGTGCTGCCCGAACTCGACGCATTGCGCGCGGTGCTCGGCCGGCAGGCTGGCGCGCTGCTCACGCGCTAGTGCAGCGCAGCGCGCCGCGCTATCGAGGTTTCGGATCGGGTGTTCAAGCCGATTCGAATGCCCGGCGAAACCGGGCTATTGCACCGGGACGCGATGATCGGCGAAGCGGCAGCCGGTTGCCGGACCGTGGAGATGGGTGCGCATGAATAGCGAGTGCCACGTCCACGACAGCACGTAATTATTAAAGGAATGCAAACAAATGGCTGAACCACTTTTCGTACTGGCCGATGTCGAAATCAGTGAGGCGGCGTTGCGTCGATGGCTGAAATCCGTGCCACTTTCTGCCACGGCATTCGACGATTGGCCAGGTTCAGTGTATCGCGGCGATTCCGGTATCTCCAAAGCGGCAACGTCGGCGGACCTCAGCGTCGCTGACGGATTGGTTGCTTATTGTGTGGACAGCTTCGGGCTGGGTGATAGTCACCTTCATTGCAACTACGACAAACAATCAAAAGCGCTTCGTTTTGCGGTGTACTTTCAGTATGGCGATGAAGCGGGGGTGATGGAGTCGGCGCTGTCTTTCTGCGCGTTGCTGCGAGGTATTGCGGAAACATACACGGCAAAAACGCCGTCATTCATCCGCTTGTTTGACACGGGCGCCGATATTCTGTGCATCGAGATCAGTCAAAAGGCCTCGCGGATCGTGCCCGATCCTGTCAATGCGCAGTTATCCCCCGAATGGTTCGATGAGTGGATCGGTCAAGAGAACTTCGGCGACCCGGACAAACTCGTGGACGCGCTGTTCCCTCCATTGGCACGGGCTCTGAAGAAGCAGGTTGCACTGGGTGCGCTACGAGCCAGCCCGCAAGCGCCCTACGATTATGATCGGTTCTTCTGGACCGATGGCGAGCACGTTTACGGCGGCTCTTCTGATGACCCCGTGGTAAAAAACGCAGACCCGAAAACCTTTCGCCGGGTCACGCCAGCCAACGCCATGGACTCGGCCTTTTATGCCGACGCGTGCCAGATCTGGTATCACCAGCCGATGGTGGACGTCGTGCCGGTGCAATCGCTTGAATCGGGCGCATCCATGCAGGGTTGGCGGCCCTTCAGTTCGGATGGGGAGCCGCTATTGCGCTGTGGCGACACCGTGTGGACGGTCGCGAACGTGGATTATCCCAACGGGGGGAATATTTTCGGTCACGCGGACTACCCCAATGGCGGGAATACCAAAGGCAACGTCAGGAGCGTCTTGCGCATCATTCAAGCGCAGGGCGGCGTTCCAGTATGGGAAAAGATATACAACTTCGAATATCTTCGCCCGACCCAGGTGGAGGGCGCATCGTTTGTCCATGTAAAAGACGGCTTGTTTGAAGATGGCAAGTCGGTCTATGTTCAGACGGATCGAGGCCTGATCCGCATGGAGGGCGCCCTTCCGGGAATGACAACGTATTTGGGCGGGCTGAGCAGCAACAACGGACAGTTTTTCCGTAATGGATATGCAATCAAGCGCCAACTCGATGCCGCTACGCTGCGGTATCTTGGCTACGATTTATATGCAGACAATCGCCACGTTTACCAGCTTCGCGATGGTTCGGATGACCACGAGTTCAGCCCCGACCTGCATATCTTGCGGGATGCGGAGCCGGCAGATTTCCGGATCATGTGCGCGCTGCCGAACGCGACGATCAGTGCGGATACGCGGCATGTCTGGCTAAATGGCGAGGTCATCCCGGGCTCGACTCCCGAAGCCGTCAAATTCATGGGTTCGTTCTTCTGGACGGACGGAAATCGCGTTTATAACTGCGAAAAGCTGATTCAGGATGCCGATCCGACGAAATTCGACGTGCTGGCTGACTCCGATTACGCGCGCCAGGGAAAGGTCGTCTATTTCCGCGCCGAACAGATTCCCGACGCCGATGCGGCCAGTTTTGTCGCGGACGGTGGGACTGCAGCTCACGACCGGCACCGGCGCTATGAATTCGAGAGGCCGGTCGAATGGTAATCCCCCCGAAAAACCAGCGGGATCGGAAGTAGAATTTTCTCGTTGAGGGGGCTCTCCGGAATGAAGAAGTCGAGATTCACGGACAGCCAGATCATGGACGCGCTGAAGCGGGTGAAGTCGGGGCCGTCGGTGCCGGACCGGTGCCGGGAACTGGGCATCGGCACGGCGACGTTCTACGAGTGGCGCCCGAAATACGGCGGCATGGACGTCTCGCTGATCGCGCGGATGAAGGCGTTGGCAGCCGAACATGCCCGGCCGCGCAAGATGGACGCCGATCAGGCGTGACGACATCCAGCCGGGGAAGCCTCAGCAGAATGCGTATGTCGAGCGATTCGACCGGACCGTGCGGTACGAATGGCTGTCGCTGTACCACTGGGAAGACTTGGACCCCGTGCAGCGTTTCGCGACCGACTGGATGTGGACTGACAATCATGACCGCCCAAACATGGCCCTGGGCGGATTTACGCCAAAACAGCGGCTGGCCATGGCCGCTTGGTTTCTAGTTCTGAACCCCGTGGAAAACGGGGGGATGACCGCGCGACGCAGCCTTCAATTGTCGATGACGATAGAGCGCATTTTGCACATCGTCACTCAACGCGAGGAGCCCGAAGGCCGACCGTGCTCGAGGAGATGCTCGGTGCGACCGGAACGGGCGGCGCGTGGATCGACTCACGGGATACGGAAAAGACATTGCCGCGTCATTTGCACAGCGCATCCCGAGCGGCCTGGAGTATCTCTTGCGACAGCGCTTCGTCATCGACGACGCGCGACATCATCAGCGCACCGATCATCGCTGACACGGCCGCCAGTGACTTGCCACGCTTGCTCGCTTCCGTGCCCCCCAACTGTTCCGCAAAGAGACCCGCGAGACGCAGAAACCTGTCCGTCGCGACTTGCCGTGTGCGCGAGTCGGCTCTCGCCATATCTCCGCCCAGCGCCGCAAACGGACAGCCAATCGACATATTGTCTCGATGCGTGACCGACAGGTAACGCTCCGCAATCTCCTGGCGCGCCTCACGCGGCGGCTTCCCCTGCACGAACGACGCGAGCGTCTCGTATAGCGTCGCGCTGGCGACATCGCACGCTTCCGCCACGAGATGGTCCTTCGACTCGAAGTGCCGATAGAACCCGCCCGGGGTCAGGCCGGCAGCCGACATGATGTCGGCAATCCCGGCGCCGACCACGCCCTTCTCGCGCAACTCCCTTGCGGCGGTTTCCACGATCCGCTTGCGGGTTTCGTTTGCTTCTTCCCTGGACTTTCTCATATCGATCACGCGCCTGAGCGCTCCGCTTAAAACTTTCCATTGACACTTAGAGTTTATTCGTACTCTAATTGGATGTCGATCATACTCTTATTTGTGCAAGGGGGCGGAAGTGGAACAGGACTGGAAGCATGGATACGTCCATACCAACGGCATTCGCATGCACTACGTGGAGCAGGGCTCGGGGCCGCTGATCCTGCTTTGTCACGGGTGGCCTGAATCGTGGTTTTCGTGGCGCCATCAGATCACGCCATTGGCGCGGGCCGGGTACCGGGTTGCCGCAATGGATCAGCGAGGCTACGGCGACACCGATGCACCGCAAACAATCGACGCATACAACGTCCTGAATCTCGTGGCGGATCTGGTCGGGCTGGTTCATGCATTGGGGGAAGAACACGCCATTCTCGTCGGGCACGATTGGGGCTCCATGGTCGCAGCGCCCGCTGCACTGCTTCGCCCTGACATGTTCCGCAAACTGGCTTTACTGAGCGTGCCATACCTGCCACGCCAGACACTGCGGCCGTCCGTCCGCCTTCAATTGCTTGTGCACGAGCAGCATTTCTATCAACAGTATTTTCAGGAGCCCGAACGGATAGAGCGCGAGCTGGAAGCCGACGTTCGACGCGCTTTGCTGGGCATTCTGTATTCGGCCTCGGGGCAGGCTCGCTTGAGTGAAAAACATCGCCATTCCAGCTTCGTCCGTTTCGACAAAGCCAGTCGTCTTGTCGACAGTCTCGTGTTCCCCGACGAGCAACCCGCGTGGCTAACGACGGAGGAACTCGACTACTTCGCGGCACAGTTCAAGATGTCGGGTTTCCGGGGCGGCATCAACTGGTATCGGAACTTCGATCGGAACTGGGCGCTGACGCCGTTCCTGGACGGCGCGCGCATCCTCCAGCCCACGGTCTTCATCGCAGGTGAACTGGATGGCGTGCTGAAGATGGCGAAGGAGGAATACGAGACGCTCGAACGTAACGTGCCCAACCTGACGGGAAAACACCTGATTGCCGGAATCGGTCATTACGCACAACAAGAAGCGCCCGATGCGGTCAATCAGTTGTTGCTGTCGTTTCTGTCCAACCGGGAATAGGGACGATGCATATGGACCAGACTTCAAACAAGCCCGATGCCGGTGCGCTACGTCGCGCTCGCATTTTGGGCGGCCCTCTGTTTCAAACCCTGCTGTCGCTCGGGATAACCACCGTAGCCGTATTGATTGCCCAGACATTCGTCGGCGTGCTGGAGACGTGGTACGTGAGTTTTCTCGGTACCGATTCGCTGGTCGGCGTGTCGCTTGTCTTCCCGATCTCGATGTTGATGACGATGATGTCCAACGGCGGCATCGGAGGTGGCGTTGCGTCCGCCGTGGCTCGAGCAATTGGCGGCGGCAAACGGCTCGAAGCTGATGCGATCGTCCTGCATGCGGTTGTCCTGGCCGTGGCGCTCGGCGGCTTTTTCACGATATTGGCGTGGTGCTGCGGTCCCGAGCTGTATGCCGCACTCGGCGGCCGGGGATCGGGACTTGCCGCGGCGGTGACCTATTCAAACTACGTATTCGCCGGCGCCATACCGGTCTGGATCGTCAACTTGCTGTGTGCAGCCCTGCGAGGTAGCGGCAACGTCAAGATTCCCGCGATCACGACTTTCGCCGGTGCGCTGGTGCTGATCCCGCTTTCGCCGTTGCTGATTTTCGGCATCGGCCCTGTACCCGGCCTGGGCATTGCCGGTGCGGGCATTGCCGTCTCCCTCTATTACAGCATTGCCGCCGTCGCGCTTCTGGTCTACATGGCCAGGGGGCACGCCGGATTGGTCCTGACGCGCGCGCCGCTGAATCGACGTTTCTTTGCGGACATTCTTCGGGTCGGGGCGCTCTCGTCGATAGGCGCACTGCAACTGAATCTGATGGTCGTATTGCTGACCGCGGTGGTCGGGCGTTTCGGCCAGGCTGCGCTGGCCGGCTACGGCATCGCTTCACGACTCGACTACGTCTTGATCCCGCTGCTGTTCGGTCTGGGTACCGCCGTGCTGACCGTCGTCGGGACGTGCATGGGAGCGGGCGACATCGCGCGGGCCAGACGAGCCACATGGCTCGGTATTGCAATGGGAGCCGGCTTCACGCAGATCGTCGGGCTGGTCGTCGCCATCCATCCCCCTGTCTGGCTGGGCCTGTTCACGCATGACACGGCCGCGACCCACTTCGGGGGCCTCTATTTGAGGACCATCGCGCCACTCTACGGTCTGGTCGGCGTGTCTTTCATCCTCTCGTTTGCAGCCCAGGGTATCGGCCGTCCTTTCTGGACAATCCTGGGTGGAACGGCTCGCTTGCTCATTGCGGCCGGCGGTGGATGGCTGGCCGTCAATCAACTGGGTGGCGGCATGGAGACGCTATCCGCCTTCATCGCAGCGGGGACGGTCGGCTCAGCGCTGGTGTGCGCGGCCACGATGGTGCCCAAACGTATCTGGACTCGGGTCGAGGCGTGACGGACCACGCAACGACCTGCCTTTATCGATCAGCCATATTTGGAGGATGGTGAAATGAATCGTACCGTCATCGCTGGTTATGTTCGCACGCCTTTCGCATTTGCACGCAAGGGGCCCTTTCACGCAACGCGCCCGGATGATCTCGCCGCCGTCGCACTTGCCGAATTGGTCCGACGCAGCGGAATCGATCCACGCCTGATCGAGGATGTTCTGATGGGGTGCGCCTATCCCGAGGGCGCGCAGGGCGACAACGTCGCACGTATCGCATCGCTGCTCGCCGGACTGCCCGTTCAAATCGGTGCCGCGACCGTGAATCGCTTTTGCGGCTCATCGATGTATGCCATCCACATGGCAGCCGGACAAATAGCCATCGGTGCCGGCGAAGCGTTCATCGCGGCCGGTGTCGAGAGCATGACGATGGTGCCGCAAGGCGGCTTGTCAGCGTCTCCGAATCCGCGTTTCGCGTCGAGAGAACGTCCCGATGCCGACGTGCCGACCCAGGCGTACACGCCAATGGGCATCACGGCCGAAAACGTGGCGGCACGCTGGACGATTTCGCGCGAGCAACAAGACGCGTTCGCCGCCGAGTCTCAGCGCAAGGCTGCACTCGCGCAAGCCGAAGGTCGTCTGGACGATGAGCTTGTGCCGGTTACCACGCCCGATGGCACCGTGATCGATCGCGATCTCTGTCTGCGTCCGCAGACTTCGCTCGAAGGACTCGCTGCGCTGAAACCTGCGTTCGGGGAAGGCGGAACCGTAACGGCGGGTACCGCTTCGCCTCTGACAGATGGTGCAGTTGCCGTACTTGTCACGTCGGAAGCATTCGCGCGACAGCATGGGCTCGACATGCTCGCCCGCATACGGTCGACCGCAATTGCGGGCCTTGAACCCGAAATCATGGGGATGGGGCCGGTACACGCGACGCGCAAGGCACTTGCGCGCGCCGGCTTGCGCATCGAGGACATGGATGTGATCGAAATCAACGAAGCCTTTGCCTCGCAAGCGATTGCATGTATGCGCGAGCTCGGTATCCATCCCGATCGAACCAACATCGACGGCGGAGCAATCGCGCTGGGCCATCCGCTCGGCGCAACCGGCGCGCGGATCACGGCCAAGGCAGCGACGCTGCTGCGCCGTGTCAATGGTCGTTACGCACTTGCCACGCAGTGTATCGGTGGCGGACAAGGGATCGCGACTGTTCTCGAAGCGGTGTAGTCAGTGCTCGGAGGTTCGACCCCGCTGAAGAACTCGTTGAAAAGGCGGAACCCGAACACCGACGTCCACGGCCTCGTATCCGGGTTGTGTTTGCGACGCTCGATCGCAACTCGGCCCGGCCCGCGACATCGTGCGGCTCGCGCCGCAAGCGGCGGCAGGCCGGCCATTCCGACAATATGAACGCGTCCCGCCAGTGAGCGCCGGAGCAAAGGAACGTGGAGCCTCACGGGCCAACGGCATGAATGTGCCGGGGTGGCAAATGTCCTGCCCGCCCTCGAGATGCGCCTGCAGCCGGTTACAGATTTGGAACACGTCATCGACGCCGATCCCGACCACCGGCAACATCGCGACCGTCAGCCCGATCTGCAGCTCCTTCATCAGCCGGTAGCGCCGGATCGTGCCGCCCTGCGCGTTCGGCGTGAACATGACGGACTGCCGGATTGTTTCCGGGAATGCAGGAGCGGGGCGGGATCGCTTACCGGTAGGTCCAGAGCCGGTGCAGCACGAAGGTGGTCGGCGGAATCACCAGCGCGATCGCGACGATGCTCATCCCGCGGGACACGTCGAGCGCTTCGGCCGCCCGCGCGAGCAGCAGCGTTTCGGCGAAGCCGACCAGCGTGACCGCGAGAAAGCGCACCATGTTGCGCGTGCGCACCGTCGACGCAAAGCTCCACAGCGTATTCGCGAGATACGAGAACGCCGTCGCGCAGAGGAATGCGATTGCGTTCGCCGTCACCAGCGTCGCGTCGAACCGCGCGAACATTGCCGCCGCGACCAGCGCGTGGATCGCGGTCGAGCAGAACCCGGACACGCCGAAGCGCACGAGCCGCGTGCGCTCGGCATAAAGCAGGGCGATCATGGCCGTCGGTGCGCGTCAGCGTACGCTGCCGAGCCGCGCACGGGTCGGTTGCACGCGCCGGCGTGCGATCTGGCGGCGCGCATCGCGTGCGACCGGGAGCTCGATCACCTTGCTGTGCGTCTGGTAGCGGCGGCGGATCAGGTAGACGGGCCGTTGCTTCGACTCGTCGTAGATCCGCCCGACGTATTCGCCGACGATCCCGATCCCGATGAGCTCGATGCCGCCGATGAACAGCGTGACCGAGATCAGCGACGCGTAGCCGAGCACCGGATTGCCGAACAGCAGCGTGCGGAAGATGATGAACGAGCCGTACAGGAAGGCGAGTGCGGCGATGCCGACGCCGATGTAGGTCCAGCTGCGCAGCGGCACGGTGCTGAAGCTGGTGATGCCTTCCAGCGCGAAATTCCACAGCTTCCAGCCGGAGAATTTCGAGTGTCCGGCACTGCGCGCGTCGCGCTGGTATTCGACGATCACGGTCCGGTAGCCGACCCACGCGAACAGCCCCTTCATGAAGCGATGCCGCTCGGGCAGGTTGCGCAACGCGTTCACGACCTTGCGATCCATCAGCCGGAAATCGCCGACGTTCTCCGGCAGTTTCACGTCCGACAGCATGTTGTGCACGCGATAGTAGATTGCGGCCGCCGTGCGCTTCGCGAACGAATCGCACGCGCGGTTGCTGCGCTTCGCGGCGACGACTTCCGCGCCGTCGCGCCAGTGTTCGATCATCACGGGAATCAGGCTCGGCGGATCCTGCAGGTCGGCGTCGAGCGGGATCACCGCGTCGCCGACGGCTTCGTCGAGGCCGGCCGTCAGCGCGGCTTCCTTGCCGAAGTTGCGGGTGAGGTCGATCACGCGCACGCGCCGCTCGCCGGTGCTGATCCGGATCAGCCGCTCGAGCGTGTCGTCGCGGCTGCCGTCGTTCACGCAGACGATCTCGAAACGGATCGCGTCGATCGACGTCATCAGCGGAATCACGATGTCGAAGAAGCGTTCGACGGCTTCGCCTTCGTTATAGAACGGCACGACCAGCGATACGAGCGGTGTAAAGAGTGGTTCCCGCATGATGATTCCCCTTGTGATGTCGCTTCACCGATGGGCGCCGATAGTCGGTCTGCCGGTGCGGCGCAATCCGTACGCCGGGCGGTGGTGCGTTCTGGCCTGATGCGTGAACGCGGTTTCGGTCGAGTTGTCGCTTGCGTCCGGCATCGACGGCACGTCGTGTCGTTCCCGGGCGATCCGGCCGACGAGCAGCCCGAGCGACGCCAGCGTGACGAGCGGCATGAACTGGAATGACAGATGCGGCACGACGGCGAGGCCCGCGAACGGCATCAGCCACAGCAGCACCAGCCATTCGCGATCGAAGCGCCGCCAGCCGTGCGTCCACGCATAGCGCACGTACCACGCGATCACGATGCCGTACCAGGTCAGGTCGTAGTCATACAGATAGGGGCTGACGAGCAGGCAGGCACAGGCGAGCGTCGCGGCGCGCAGCGCATACGAGCACGCGCCGCGCCAGGCATAGACGACGGCGATAGCCGCGATCGATGCCGACAGCAGCTGAAGCCCGCTGGCGACGTAGGCGGGCCAGCCCGCCATCGCGGCCAGCGCGAACACGGTGGGCATCCGCGCGAGCTTCGCGTGGCCGGCGCCGACGACCTGGTAGACCTCGCGCATCGCGTGGGCGAACGCAAGCCACGAGTCGGTGCCGAATGCGAGCGTGGCGAGCGCGACACAGGCGGCAATCGTCGCCGCCCACGCGGCCAGCGCACGCCACTGGCCGGCGCACAGCAGCGCGAGCGGGATCAGGATGGCCACCTGCGGCTTCATCATCAGCATGCCGAAGCAGATCCCGGCCCAGACGGGGCGGCGATTCAGAAGCAGCAGGCCGAGGCCGCCGAGCGTGGCGGTAAACAGGCTGGTTTGCCCGACGATGACGGTCACGAAGACGGCGGGGAAGGCCAGCGCGCACAGCCACGCGGTGCCGCGCTGCACGGTCGCATGAATGACGGCGGCGAACAGCACGCATGTGATCCCGAGCCAGAGCACGACCGCCGCCATATACGGCAGCCAGCCCAGCGGCAAGACCAGCAACAGCATGCTGGGCGGATAGAGCCACAGGAGCATGCCGTTCTCGAGATTCATGCCCGGAACGGCGATCTGCTGGATCGCGAACAACGCGTCGAAATGCCAGACGTCGGCGGCACGCCCGTGCGCGGCGAGCCATGCGGCGCTCCAGATTGCGGAGAAATCCTGCGACAGCGGGGCCAGCGCGGCGGCATGATGCAAGGCCACCCGGGCAATGTAGATGCCGATGAACAGCAACTCGGTCAGCAACACGCCGGTGGCGTAGGCGCGCACGCGATCGCGATTGAGCCAGTGCGGATAGCGGCGGGGCCCTGCGATCGGGAGCTCCGGATGCACATCCATCGCGGGATGGGCATGGCGAATGGAAAGGGGCGTCTTCATCACGCGTTCTGCGGCGAGCGCTGCGCGGTGCGGCGAACGACGACGAACAGCACGGCAAGCAGCACGATCGGACCGATCTGCGGCAGCTTCATCAACCGGTTCAGCATCTCGAAGATCGGCAGCAGCCAGGCGAGCACGAGCACGCCCTGGTCGCCGGGCAGCCAGCCTTCATCGAAGCCGTGGGCGATCAGGCAGAAGATCGCGATACCGAGCCAGGTCAGTTCGTAGTGCCACAGATAGGGCGTAATCAGCAAGGTGGCGACGGACAGGACCGCGCCACGCAAGCGCATGTCGGGCGTGCGGCGCCACACGTCGACGGTCGCTGCGATCGCGAGCAGCGCAACCACCGCCTGCGCGGTCAGCGCGACCGCCACCGATGCGCCCGCGAGCCGCAGCGCGGCGAACGGCGTCGGCGACGCGAGCCAGTACGACGGCAGCATGAAATGCTGGTCGCGCACCGTCGACACGGCTGCGCCCAGCCCATGCAGCGCGCCGGCACCGGTCAGCGCGATCCCGGCCGCGGCTAACAGCGCCGCGCTGATTGCCGCCGCCCCGAACGCGCGCCACGCACGCGCGGCGATCAGCGCGAACGGGAACACCACGGCCAGCTGCGGCTTGATCGCGAGCAGCCCGATCAACACGCCGGCCGCGATCGGGCGCTTGCCGAGCAGATGCAGCGCGAGTGCGGCGATGCCGGCGGTCAGGATGCTGTTCTGGCCGAACAGTGCGGACAGGCACACGGCCGAATACGCGATCATGACGAGCGCCGTGGCGCGCGGCACGGGAAGATGCGCGCGCAATCCCGACAACCGCGAGACGGCGAACGCGTAGCATAAAAGACTGCCCGCGGAAAAAAGGAGGTAAGCGGGCAGGAAAGGCACAAGGGCAACCGGCGCGATGAACAGCAACATCGTCGGCGGATAGAGCCAGGGGAGCGGCCGATGCTGCAGATACGCACCGAAGTGCGCGGTCTCGGCCTGCAGGAATGACGTAGGGTCGTAGGCCGATGCGGCATGGCCTTGCAACACGAGATGCGATGCGGTCCAGAAGACCGAGAAATCGACACCAGGACGGGTAACGTCGCTCGATGTAAAGCCATCGGTCACGACGCCCCATACGGCCAGCAATGCGACGAAGAGCATTAGCACGATGCAGCTGTACGGAATGATCCGGTCGGCTGTCAGCCATTGAGCACAGCGGATGGCGCGAACGCGCGTCCCACGATTGGCTGTGTACATGATTCCCCGTCTGTGTGTAGAGGCTGCGTGGTCTGTCGCAGCCGTTTCATGTTGTCGTGCCTGCGGATCGAATCGCCCTGAAATGGCGTTGTCCGGTGAATTCATTGTTGAAGAAAAAATCGCGTGATGCAAACCACGCACTGAAAGCCGGTATTTAGATTGTCCGGCGAGACGCGCGAAAAGCGGGTTTTCAGGTATGAGTAATCGACGTGTTCGGTATTTTTGTTTCTGCGTTGAAACATTCCGTCATTTTGACCGGGGCCGCGTCCCGCCGATCGCGTGAGATGCGGGCCGCTGCGGGCGTTCGGGAAAATCCCGAGTAAAAATTTTTGATCCTTGACGCAGCGCGGCTGCGGGCGTTCCGGCTTACAACGCTTGCGGACAAACCTATATCAATTCTGAAACATTTCTCGCATCGGGCCGTGGGCCGACGAACGCGGGCATCGCCGGAACCCTTGATGCGCCTGGATTTCGCCCTGGGTGGCCTGCTCTTTGCGTAAGCGTTGGCACGGCAGTCGACGAGGTGACGACCGGGCGGTTCCGGCAAAAGACAGACGGAACCAGCTTCGGAATCACCTGCGGAAAGGAAGGCCGGAGCGCGTCGGGGAACACGCAGCTCCAGGTCGATTCACCACGCAGCGTTCGTCGAATGACCAATGAGACCCGGTCTCTTCAGGGCAATAAGAAATCGGCATGGCAGCATATGGGGAATAAAAATGAAAGACCACAGCACAGTGCGGCTCGCAAACCGCGTTAAAGACACATTGCAGCTTTGCCGGGAGTTTGTCTCCCGTTCAACTGGATTCCATGCGTCGAACGGCAGTCGTGCCGTTCCGGTCGATCGGATCGCGCGGTTCATCCGGCCGGTCGCACCGTACACGCCTCTCTGGCTCTCTGCCTCATTGATACCCGTTCGCACGGACAGGGGTGTGCATCCCCGTTCCCGCAGCTGAGCGGCGCGTTCCGATTTTTCGAGTAGTGCCGGTGGTGCCCGTCCCGACGTCATGAGAGACGAAGGGTATTACATAGCAGTCCGAATGGAGAGTGCTTATGAAAAGAGTCATCGAAAAGATCGCTTGGTTCGTTCAAGGTCAGGACGGCGTGACGGCCATTGAATACGGCCTGATCGCTGCGCTGATCGCGCTCGGCATCGTCGCCGCGTTGACGACGATCGGTACGGATCTGTCGACCGTGTTCAGCACGATCGCCTCGACTCTGGACTCGGCAGTAACAGCACTTTGATGGACGGTACGACGAACGGCGCATCCGAATCGCTCGTCGGCACCACACGGCATCAACACCTGCCTCGACGTATCGATGCATGGTCATCCGACCAGCCGGCACCCGAGGGCTTTAAAAGTAACCACGCAAGGAGATCATCATGTCCAAGTTCATTCAACAAGCCGCTCGTTTCGTTCGCGATGAAGACGGCGTGACCGCCATCGAATACGGCCTCATCGCAGCACTGATCGCAGTCGGCATCATCGTCGCAGTCACCGCGGTCGGCACGGAACTCAAGACCGTGTTCACCACGATCGCTGCCGATCTGACCTCGGCCGTTTGAGGCCGTCGACAAGCAGGGCGTGCGGACGGCTCGGCCGGTGCAGCGTTCGAGCCGCTCCCACCCGTCTGATCACCCGGAACCGGAGACCATCATGCAAACCAGGGTGCGTATCGCAAGCTCCAGGTTCGGCGACGAACGGGGCGTGACGTCGATCGAGTCTGCGTTCCTCGCCGCGATGTTCGCTGTCGCGGTGCTGGGCAGCGTCGTCACGCTGCGGGGCTCGCTTGCCGATACGTACGTGGTGATCGCAACGGCCGTCATGGCCGCCGCAGCCACCGCGCTGGCGATGGTTTCCTGATCCTTCGATCCGCTCCGTGAGGTTCGCCATGTTACCCGTTGCGCCGCCTTACCCGATTCCGTTGTGCGTGACGCTGCTCGCGGTCGCCGCGGCCGGCACGGACATCGCGGCCCGCCGCATCCCGAACCGCCTCGTCGCGCTCGGCCTCGCCGGCGCGCTGGTCGCCCAGTGCCTGCTGCACGGCGTCGTGGCGGGCGCACTTGGCTGGCTGGCCGGCGCCGCGACCGGTTTCGCGCTGCTGCTGCCGTTTTACCTGTTGCGCGGAATGGCGGCCGGCGACGTGAAGCTGATGCTCGCGATCGGCGCATGGGTCGGCGCGCAAATGACGTTTTACATCGTGCTGGCCACCTTCGTGGCCGGCGGGATCGGTGCACTCGCGGTCGTGCTGTTGCGCGGGCGGATGCGCCAGATGGGGAAGAACGTCCGCGCATTGATCGCGCGGCATGCGCAAGGCAAGGGTGCGGCGGCCGCCGACGGCGCCGCGGAAATTGCGTCGGTCGGCTCGCTGCCATATGGCGTAGCGATCGCGGCCGGCACGCTGGCCATGTTGTTCGCGTCGTACGCGTAGCGCGACGCATCCGCAACGAGGACGGAACGACCATGAACACGAACCATACCGAACCGAGACGCGACGCGCAGGTGGCCCATCTGCCCGATCCGTTGCCGTCGCGGGAGGCGCATACGAAGCTGGGTGCGCAGTTGCCCGCGGCGCCGCGCTCGCTCGACGACACGGGACTGAGCAAGACGTTCGTCGCCGGGCTCGTGCTGAAGTCGACGCTGATGCTCGGCCGCCCGTCATACGGCGACCTGGTCGAGCGGCACTGCCTGCCGCTCGCGGTGCTCGACGACGTCTTTGCATTCCTGGTGCGCGAGCACCTCGTCGAACTCACCCATCGCGGTGCGACCGATCTCGACGTGACGTTCCGCCTGACCGACGCGGGCCGCGTGCTGGCGCTCGAGGAACGGGCGCGCAGCGGCTACAGCGGGCCCGCGCCGGTGACGCTCGACGCGTATCTCGAATGCGTGGCCGCGCATTCGGTGCGCAAGCTGCACATCGGCCAGAACGACGTGTGGGCCGCCTTCGAAGGCATCGTGATCGACACGGCGGTGCTCGACGCGGCGGCCGCGGCGCTGAACGCGGGCCGTCCGCTGCTGATCTACGGCCCGGCCGGCAGCGGCAAGACCTTTCTCGCCGAGCGGCTCGGCTCGCTGATGCACGGGTACGTGCCGGTGCCGCACGCGATCTGCGCGGCTGGCGAAGTGATCCAGATCTACGATCCGCTCGTGCATGTCGACGCGGCATCGCAACCCGGCGGCCAGTCGGTCGATCGCCGCTGGCGTCTGTGCGAGCGGCCGGTCGTGATGTCCGGCGGCGAACTGACGCTCGACGAACTCGACCTGCGCCGCGACGAGGCCGCCGGCTTCTACCAGGCGCCGCCGCACATGAAGGCGAACATGGGCATGTACGTCGTCGACGATCTCGGCCGCCAGCGCGTCGAGCCGCGCGACCTGCTCAATCGCTGGCTGCGCCCGCTCGATCGCGGCGTCGATTTCATGACGCTCGAATCCGGCAACCGCTTCGTCATGCCGTTCGACGTCTGGCCGGTGTTCTCGAGCAACCTGTCGCCGGAGCAGCTGGGCGACGACGCGTTCCTGCGCCGCCTCGGCTCGAAGCTGCACGTCGGCGCGCTGTCGATCGACGACTATCGCGCGTTGTTCGACGCGGCCTGCGCGTCGCTGGGCCTCGTCGCGGCACACGACGCATTCGACTACCTGCTGCATCGGCTGCACCTGCCGACCGGCAAGGCGTTTCTCGCCTGTTTCCCGGCAGACCTGTTGCGTCTCGTGGCTGCCGGCGCGCGTTACCGCGGCGATCCGCCCGAAGTGACGCACGACGCGCTGTACGACGCCTGGGCGAGCTATTTCGGTTCAGCGCCTGAACGGGACGGCGGCCATCCGCCGCCCGTCGAGCGCGGCGGGCGCACCAGCGTCACCGGTTGAGCGGTTTCTTTCACGATTCGTCGAGGAGCATTGCCATGAAAAACAGTCGAGCGGTCATGATGCTGGTCGTCGCGATGGTCGCGGGTCTTGCCGCGGTCTTGTTCGCGTCCCACTGGCTGATGCAGACATCCACGAGCTCGGTCACGCCGGTTGCGGTGGCGGCCACCGACCTGAACCTGGGCGAACCGCTCGGGCCGAACCAGATCCACATGGTGAACTGGCCGTCGGGCAGCGTGCCGACCGGCGCGTTCACCGATACCAAGTCGCTCGAAGGGCGCGTGGTCCGCACCAGCCTGTCGCGGGACGAGCCGGTGATCGAGTCGAAGCTCGCGCCGGTCGGCACGAAGGGCGGGCTGTCCGCGGTGATCTCGGACGGCAGCCGCGCGATCACGGTGCGCGTGAACGACGTGGTCGGCGTCGCGGGCTTCGCGCTGCCGGGCAACTACGTCGACGTGATCGTCAACACGCAGGAACAGCAGGGCAAGACCGACGGGCAGAGCATCTCCAAGATCGTGCTCGAACACATCCTCGTGCTCGCCGTCGCGCAGCAGGTCAGCCGCGACGACACGGCGCCGAAGGTCGTCAACGCGGTCACGCTGGAAGTCACGCCCGACCAGGCCGAACGGCTCGACCTCGCACGCAGCGTCGGCACGCTGTCGCTCGTGCTGCGCAACCAGGTCGACCAGAAGACGCTGAACACCGACGGCGCGACCAAGCTGACGCTGCTCGGCAAGGAGCCCGCACCCGAAGCGCCGCCGGCACCGGTCCATGTACGGACGGTACGCGTGCACGTCGCATCGCACGCGGCGCCGGAAGTGCGGCGCGACTGCGTCGGCGTGCTGACGGGCGTGCGGGGCAGCGTCGAATGTTTCTGAAGCAGACCTATTCATCCAGATAAACAGATCGGCCGTCATTGAGACACGGCGGCCTTGGAAGTCGATAACCGGCGCAGCGCCGGTCTCTCGGGGGATCAGACGAAATGAAGATCAAACCGCAATGCACAGGTACCGGCCCGCTGCGTACACGCGTCGCACGGGGCACGATGATGGCCGCGATCCTCTGTTCCGGATGGCTGACCGTCTATGGCGCACTGGCCCAGGAAGGTGTCGAGTCGGCCGTGCTGACGAAAGGGGGCGCTAGCGCGCCGACCGCGGTCGGCAAGGGGCCGATGCAGATGACGATCAGCATGGCGCCGGTGGCGGCCGCCGCGCCCGCCGCGTCGGCGGGACCGCTGCGCGGGCCGAACTGCGTTGGCGCGGTGCGTGAATCGACCAGCGTCAGCGTGCCGCTCGGCAAGTCGCTGCTGGTGCCGATGCCGGAGCCGGTCCGCAATCGGACGATCGGCAATCCGGCCGTCGCGCAGGCCACGATGGTGTCGCCGCAGACGCTGTACATCCTCGGGCTGTCGGTCGGCACGACCAACATGATCGTGCAGGGCCGGAGCGGTGCATGTCGGGTGATCGACGTGGCGGTGGGCGCGGATGCCGGCGGCCTACAGGCGTCGCTGCAGCAACTGATGCCGAACGAACGCGACATCCGCGTGACGACCGCGGCCGGCACGATCGTGCTGTCGGGCACCGTGTCGAGCTCGCAGGCCGCGCAACAGGCCGTGCAGATCGCGCACGCCTACGGCGACAGCTCCGGCGATCCGGCCGCGGGCGGCAAGCCAGGCGGTGGCGGCGTGCTGAACATGCTGGCCGTCACGTCGCCGCAGCAGGTGATGCTCGAGGTGAAGGTGGCCGAGGTGTCGAAGACGCTGTTGAACCAGATGGGCAGCGCGTTCAACATCCAGGGCGGGTTCGGTTCGTGGAGTGGCGCGCTGGTCAGCAACCTGCTGGCGGGCGTCGCGAGCGGGGCCGTCTTCAACAAGGCGAACAACAAGCCGTTCAGCATCGCGGCCGATGTGCAGAACACCGACAACCTCGTCAAGATTCTCGCGGAACCGAATCTCGTGACGATCAGCGGCCAGGAAGCGACGTTCCTCGCCGGCGGCAAGATCTTCATCCCGATCCCGCAGAGCAGCGGCAACGGCACGTCGTCGATCACGCTGCAGGAAGAGGAATTCGGCGTCGCGCTGAAGTTCACGCCGACCGTGCTGGCGAATGGCCGGATCAGCCTGAAGGTCGCGCCGGAAGTGTCGGAACTGTCGCAGACGGGCGTCACGCTGAGCGCGACCAACATCGGCGGCACGTCGATCCTGCCGCTGATCACGACACGGCGCGCATCGACGACGGTCCAGATGAGCGACGGCGAATCGTTCGCGATCGGCGGGCTGATCAAGGACAACGTGACGGGCGCGCTGAAGTCGATCCCGGGTGTCGGCGAAGTGCCGGTGCTCGGCGCGCTGTTCCGCAGCACGTCGTTCCAGCAGGACCGCACCGAGCTGATCTTCCTGATCACGCCGCACCTCGTGAAGCCGCTGCAGACCGCCGACGTGCCGCTGCCGACCGACAGCTTCTCGAAGCCGAACGAAGCCGACGTGTATGCGACCGGCAACATGGAAGGCCGCGGCGGGGTTCGCAAGCCGGGCGCACAACCGGCGAACGGCGCAGCAGCTGCCCCGCAGGCACCGGCTCAGGCACCCGCTCAAGCACCCGCACCGGCGCCGCAATCGGACGTGCCGGCCGGCCCGGCCGCCGCGCTGCCCGCGCCGCGCGCGCCGCACGGTGCGGACGCGCAGCCGCCGGTAACGGCCGAGCCGCAGAAGGCGCCCGCGCCGGTGGCGGCCACCGTGCCGCAATCCGACGCGGCCAACGCGGCCCGCATCGCGCACATCGAAGCCGCCGCCGCGCGCCTTGCCGCGGCCGGCTCCAACGCACCGGCCCAGCCGGCGACGCCGGCGCGACCGAAGCACCGGATCCCGGCGCCTGCCCACGCGCAGATCGCCCGCTCGGAACCCGAGTCCACCGATCGTTGATGCCACCCAAGGGGACACTCATGAAATCCGCCTACCTCGTATTCGTGCGCCGCGCGGCGCTCGCCGTACCGCTGGCCTTCGCGCTTGCCGGTTGCATGTCGTCGACCCCGGTGTGGGACACCCGCTTCGGCGAATCGGTCCGCGCCGTGACACAAGCCCAGATCATCGATCCGCATGCCGCCGAACACGCGGCCGCGACGACGGTGGTCGACGGCAACGCGGCCGCGTCGGCGCTCGACAACTACGACAAGTCGTTCAAGCAGATCGATCCGCCCACCAATGCGTTCGTGATCGGCATCGGCAAGGCCAACCAGTAACGACAGCACGCTCAGGGAGAACGCCATGAACAGCGCAGCTCGCTATCCGAAAGTCATGCGTCGCAGCCTGCATCGCCAGCGCGGTGCCGTCGCGATCATCGTCGGTCTCGCACTGGCGGTGATGATCGGGTTCGTCGGTCTCGCGCTGGATCTTGGCAAGCTGTACGTCACGCGCAGCGAACTGCAGAACAGCGCCGATGCGTGCGCGCTGTCCGCTGCGCGTGACCTGACCGGAGCCATCAGCCTGTCGGTGGCCGAGGCCGACGGCATCGCCGCCGGCCACCTGAATTTCGTGTTCTTCCAGAACAAGTCGGTGCAGTTGTCGACGAACGCGAACGTCACGTTCAGCGATTCGCTGACCAATGCGTTCCTGACGAAGAACTCGGTCACGACGCCGGCCAACATCAAGTACGTGCAGTGCACCGCGTCGCTGAGCAACATCGCGCACTGGTTCATCGAGGTGCTGAACGTACTGCCGGGCGCGAAGCTGGCGAACGCGGCGACCGTATCGGCCAGCGCGATCGCGACGGTGGGCGGTGGCCAGACCACCTGCGCGATCCCGGTGTTCGTGTGCCGCACAACCGGCGCGCCGTCCTACAACGTCGGCGACTGGATCACGTCGCCGTCCGGGTCGTCGTCGACCTACGGGCCCGGCAACTTCGGCTGGGCGGCGCTCGACGGCTCGACGAACGAAACCACCCTGGCCGGCGAGCTGTCGGGCAATACCTGCAACATCACGAGCCCGCCGGACTTGAGTACCACGGGCCTGAAATCGGCGTCGCTGCGTGCCTGGAATACGCGCTTCGGTATCTATACGAACGGCGCGAACGGGTCGAGCGGCCAGCCCGACTTCACCGGTTACGCGTATGTCGGCCCGAACTACGGGCCGCCCGGAACGGCCGGCATCAAGGGCGACGCCTACACGCAGTTCGTGACCGACCGCACGACCTTCACGTCCTACCAGGGCGACGGCACGCCGCCGTCGGGCAGCGGGGTTGCGACCAACGGCACGTGGTCGCAGGCCAATTACCAGACCAACGGTGGCGACCGCCGCGTCGCGCTTGCCCCGGAAGGCGACTGCTCGACGCTGAACGGCAACGGCGGCAAGGTGCACGTCACGCAATGGGATTGCGTGCTGATGCTCGATCCGCTGCCGTTCAGCCCCGGCAGCGGCGGTGTCGTCGCGCACCTCGAATATCTCGGCTCGTCGGTTTCCGGCAACAACCCGTGCGCGACGCACGGGATGCCGGGCAGCGGCAGCGCGTCCGGGACCCAGGTTCCGATGCTCGTTCAATAGCGGAGAGACGATCATGAAAACCCGTCCGTTTCGCCGTTCGCGCACCCGTGGCGTCGTCGCCGTCGAGTTCGCGATCGTGCTGATGCCGATGATCCTGCTCGCGACCGGCGTGGCCGAGTTCGGCCGCGCGATCTACCAGTACGAGACGCTGACCAAGGCGACGCGGGATGCGGCGCGCTACCTGTCGGTCTGGTTGCCGACCGACAGTGCGTATCCGGTGTCGGCGGCGCAGTGCCTCGTCGTCTACGGCAGCACGACGTGCGGTGCGTCCGGCACCGAGCTGGTGCCGGGGCTCACGACGTCGATGGTGACGATCTGCGACGCGCAGCACACGACCGGCTGCAGCGACCCGTCCGACCCGTCGCAGTTCGCGAACCTGCCGACTTACGACGCGAACAACAACGCGGCGAGCGGCTCGGCGTCGGGCGCGATCAACGTCGTCGAAGTGAAGATCACGGGCTACAAGTACCAGCCGATTCCCGTGTATCCGGGGATCACGTCGATCACGTTCGGCAACATCGTCACCGTGATGAGGCAAGTGTCATGAACGCGCGCCATTTCCCGCTATCGCGCCGGCGCGGCCAGCGCGGCGCGGCACTCGTCGAGTTCGGGCTGATCGCATCGGTCCTGATCATGCTGCTGATCGGCATCTTCGAATTCGGCCGCGTGCTGTTCTACTGGAACACCGCAAGCGAAGCCGTGCGCCTCGGCGCGCGCACGGCGGTGGTCTGCGACGTCAATGCCGCCGGGGTCGCGAAGCGCGTGACGGCGATGTTGCCGCTGCTGTCGAGCGCGAACGTGTCGGTGAACTACTCGCCGGCCAACTGCGACGTGACCTCGTGTTCGTTCGTGACGGTGAGCGTCACGAACGTCACGGTCAAGACGATGATCCCGTTCGTGAACGTCACGGTGACGATGCCGCCGTTCACGACGACGCTGCCGCGCGAAAGCCTGACTTCCGCGACCGGCGGCGCCAACTGCAACTGATCGAACAGGCGAGGCACACGACATGATCAACATCCTCGTAGCTTCCGACGACACCGCGCGACTCACGCAGATCGCGCGCCTCGTGGCCGACTGCGGACGCTATCGCGCGACGCGCGCGACCGGCCGCCCGTCGCAGATCGAACATCGCACCGACGGGCTCGACGCGTTCGACATCCTGCTGGTGGACGGCACGTCGCTCGACGCATCCGAGCTGTCGGCGATCGAGCGGATCTGCCGGGCTCACGCCGGGCTGACCTGCATCCTCCTGACCGCGGACGCGTCGCCGCACGTGCTGCTCGACGCGATGCGCGCGGGCGCCCGCGACGTGCTGCAGTGGCCGCTCGACCCGCAGGCGCTCGGCCACGCGCTCGAACGCGCGGCCGCGCAAAGCACGCGGCGCGACACCGACGATACGCGGATCGTGTCGTTCATGTCGTGCAAGGGCGGGGCCGGCACGAGCTTTGCGGCCAGCAACGTCGCATTCGAGATCGCGGAAGGCTTCAAGCGCCGCGTGCTGCTGATCGACCTGAACCAGCAGTTCGCCGATGCGGCCTTTCTCGTCAGCGACGAAACCCCGCCGTCGACGCTGCCGCAGCTGTGCACGCAGATCGAGCGGCTCGACAGCGCGTTTCTCGACGCAAGCGTCGCGCACGTGACGGAAAACTTCCACGTGCTCGCGGGCGCCGGCGACCCGGTCAAGGCCGCCGAGATGCGCGAGGACGCGCTCGAATGGATCCTGGGTGTCGCCGCGCCGCGCTACGACTTCGTGATCTTCGACATCGGCGTCGGCATCAATCCGCTGTCGATGGTCGCGCTGGATCGCAGCGACCAGATCCAGCTCGTGATGCAGCCGACGATGCCGCACGTGCGCGCCGGCCGCCGGCTGCTGGAGATTCTCGTGTCGCTCGGCTACTCGACCGACCAGATGCGGCTCATCCTGAACCGCGCGACGCGCGCGAGCGACCGGACCCGCACCGCGCTCGAGGAAGTGCTCGGCCTGAAGGCCGCCTGCACGATTCCCGACGACGCCGACACCGTGCTCGAAGCGATCAACCAGGGCCATCCGGTATCGCGGCTCGCACGCGGCACGGCGGTCACGCGTGCGCTGCAGGGTTACGCGAAACAGCTGGTCGAAGGGGAGGTGCGCGCGGGACACGGCGCCACGCGCAGCGAACCGCTGATGTCCAGGTTCTTCGGCCGCAAGGCCACGCCGAAGCTCAAGTCCATGTAACTCTTTCGGGGAATCGATCATGTCATTGCGCGAACAGATGTCGTTGCACCGGACCCCGCCGCTGGCGGCGGGCAGCGAACCGGCGGGCCCGGCTCATTCGTCGGTACGCGACGCGTACCAGAAGCTGCGCCGTGAAATTCACCTGGCCGTGCTCGAGCGCGTCGAGCTTGAGCGTCTGTCGCGGCTGCAGCAGGATCAGGTCCGGCAGGAAATCGCCGCGCTGATCTCGCGCATCCTCGACGACGAACGGATGCCGGCGAACGACATCGAGCGCCGGCAGCTTGCGATCGACGTGTATGACGAGATGTTCGGCTTCGGCCCGCTCGAAGCGCTGCTGCGCGACCCCGGCATTTCCGACATTCTCGTGAACACGTACCGGCAGGTCTATGTCGAGCGCAGCGGCCAGCTCGAACTGACCGACGTGACGTTCTACGACGACGCGCACCTGATGAAGGTGATCGAGAAGATCGTGTCGCGCGTCGGGCGCCGCATCGACGAATCGAGCCCGATGGTCGACGCGCGGCTGCCGGATGGTTCGCGCGTGAACGCGATCATCCCGCCGTCCGCGATCGACGGGCCGCTGATGTCGATCCGGCGTTTCGCGGTGAATCCGCTGAAGATGGACGACCTCGTGCGCTACCACAGCCTGACGCCGCCGATGGCCGAGTTGCTCGACGCGCTGTCGCGCGCGAAGGTGAACGTGCTGGTGTCGGGCGGCACCGGCAGCGGCAAGACGACGCTGCTCAACATCCTGTCCGGCTACATTCCGCGCAACGAGCGGATCGTGACGATCGAGGACGCCGCCGAGCTGCAACTGCAGCAGCCGCACGTGCTGCGGCTCGAAACGCGCCCGCCGAACATCGAGGGCAAGGGCGAGATCACGCAGCGCACGCTGGTGCGCAACGCGCTGCGGATGCGCCCGGACCGGATCATCCTCGGCGAAGTGCGCGGCGCGGAAGCGCTCGACATGCTCAACGCGATGAACACCGGCCACGAAGGCTCGCTGGCGACGATCCACGCGAACACGCCGCGCGACGCGCTGACACGGCTCGAGAACATGATCAGCGTCTCCGGCCTGACGCTGCCGCCGAAGACGATGCGCCAGCAGATCGCGTCGGCGATCTCGGTGGTCGTGCAGGCCGCGCGGCTGACCGACGGCAAGCGCAAGATCGTCAGCATCCAGGAACTGACCGGGATGGAGGGCGACATCATCAACATGCAGGAGATCTTCACGTTCAAGCGCACGGGTGTGGACCGCGACGGCTCGGTACGCGGCCACTTCTGCGCGACCGGCGTGCGGCCGAAGTTCGTCGAGCGGTTGCAGGCATTCGGCATCAACTTGCCGGATTCGCTCTACGACCCGTCGCAGCGTTACGAGACGAACTGACGACAGGGCGCCGTTGGCTGCCGGGGAGGCCTCATGAACACGATCTTTTACGCCTTTGTGATTCTCACCTTCGTCGCCGTCGTGTTGACGATCGAAGGCGCCTATCAATGGTGGAACGCGCGGCATGGCACCGCCGTGCGCCGGATCGAGTCGCGTATCCGCGCGATGTCGGCCGGCGGCAACGTGCAGCAGGAGCGGCTGTCGATCCTGAAGAAGCGGATGCTCGACGAGTCGAAGCCGTTCGACCGGTTGCTGCTGCGCATGCCGCGCGTGCAGACGCTCGATCTCCTGATCCAGCAAACGGGCCTCGACTGGACGCTGTCGAAGCTGGTCGTGCTCAGCGTGGTGTTCCCGGCGCTCGCCTGGCTGGCGCTGAGCTTCGCCACGTTGCCGCAACTGGCGGTGCTGCCTATCGCGCTGTTTGCCGGATGCTGGCCGACGATGTACGTGATGCGCTGCCGCCGGCGGCGCATGCGCAAGCTCGAACGGCAGTTGCCGGACATCTGCGACATGATCGCGCGTGCACTGCGTTCCGGTCATTCGTTCACGAGCACGCTCGGGATGGTGAGCGAAGAGTTTCCCGATCCGATGGGCGGCGAGTTCCGGATCACGTTCGACGAGGTCAACTACGGCGTGTCGTTGCACGACGCACTGACGAACCTCGCGACGCGCGTGCCGGTGCAGGACCTGCGCTATTTCGTGATCGCGGTGCTGATCCAGCGCGAGACCGGCGGCAACCTGGCCGAGCTGCTCGACAGCATCTCCGGGCTGATCCGCGAGCGCTTCAAGCTGTTCGACAAGGTGCGCGTGCTGTCGGCGGAAGGGCGGCTGTCGGCGTGGATTCTCGGGCTGCTGCCGTTCGGTACTGCGGGCGCGATCGCGCTGCTGAACCGCGAGTTCCTGTCGGTGCTCTGGGAGGATCCGGCCGGGATCAGGATGGTCGGCGTGATGCTGGTGTCGATGCTCTTTGGCCTGTTGTGGATCCGCCGCATTGTCCGGATTCGCGTCTGACGCGCGAGCCGAATAACGAACCGTTGCGAGGCTGTCATGCAAAACCTGAGCGTAGTCCACGCCGTCATGCTGGGTGGCTTGTTCCTCTTCGTGGCCGGCGGCGCACTCGCCGCGATGCTGCTGTTCGCGCCGCGCAACATCCAGCGCCGGATTCAGCAGGCCGGTGGCGCCGTCGTCGGCGCGGGCCCCGGCGACGGCGACGATATGACGTCGCGCTGGGTCGCGAAGCTGGTGGAACTGTCGACCCCGATCTCGAAGCTGTCGGTGCCGAAGGAGGGCTGGGAGAGTTCGCCGCTGCGCATCCGGCTGATGAATGCCGGCTGGCGCAACCAGAGCGCAGCCGCGCTGTATTTCACCGCGAAGACGTTGCTCGCGCTCTTGTTGCCGTGCGCGGCGCTGCTGGTGCTGGTCACGACCCGGCTCGGGAACGAGCGCGAGATCCTGTCGGTCATCCTCGTCGTGCTCGCCGGGATCGGCTACTACATCCCGAACATCGTGCTGTCGCAGCGGGTCAAGGTGCGCCAGCAGAAGATCTTCGAGGATTTCCCGGACGCGCTCGACCTGCTGACGGTGTGCGTCGAAGCGGGACTGGGGCTCGACGCGGCGCTGATGAAGGTGAGCGAGGAGCTGCGGTTCAGCAGCGAGGTGGTCTCGAGCGAACTCGACCTGCTGCTGCTCGAGATGCGCTCCGGCTTCACGAAGGAGACGGCGCTGCGCAATCTCGCGCTGCGCACCGGTGTGGAGGATATCGAATCGTTCTGCACGATGCTGATCCAGGCCGATCGCTTCGGCACGAGCATCAGCGAATCGCTGCGCGTGCTGTCGGACATGCTGCGCACGCGGCGCCGGATGCGCGCGGAAGAGCGGGCCGCGAAGATCGCGCTGAAGCTGCTGTTCCCGCTGATCTTCTGCATCTTCCCCGCGCTGATGCTGGTGCTGCTCGGGCCGGCAATGATCCACGTGTACCGCGTGCTGCTGCCGACGTTCGTCGGGATGTCGCATTGAGCGACGAGCCGGCGTCACGCCGGGATCGACGGAATCGTCGATAAAGGTTTTGCGTGCCGGACGGCCACCCCCGCCGGCCGGCACGGCAACAGGCTTCATGGAGGCTCCCTCCCCAGGCGGCGCCGCGAGACAGGTTGACCATAGCGGCGTCAATGCATCCTGGACCCATGGTCGGCCATGGAACAAGCCGTAGTCCACCGCCTTACCGGCTGCCCCCTACTGCTAACCTGAATGCCGGCGAAGTTTGCCGGCATCACGTTGTGCGCGATGACGCGGCGGTCGCGGCAGCGGCATCCCGGACGCAATCGCGGCGATGACACGAGCGGCGCCGCGCGATAGCGTGGTCGGCAATCGCGGCGCTGCACGTGCCATTTCCGGTCGAGACGCGACAGGAGAACCATGCCGACTTTGACGACCGAACCGCTGGAGCCCGGCGAGCGCGCCCGCTTGCGCAGCATGAAAGGCGGCGGCCTGCTGATCGTCGTGGTGGCGCTTGTGTTTACCGCGGTGCCCGTTCAGCGGCGTACCTCATGCACGGTCGCGAAATTCGCCTTCACCGCATCACGGCCGACCTTCGCTCGGCACCTCGGCCGCCTTGCTGAGTTCCCCCATGATGATCCGCGCGATTTCGTTGGCCGGGGCACGTCCATCGGGCGCGGCAGCCGTGTTCGACCACGTGACGATCGTCGTTTTCGTGACCGGGTCGTAGCCCATGAAGGTGTTGAAGCCGGGTATCTCGCCGGTATGTCCGTAGAACGTGCCGAACTTGGCCAGGCCCAGGCAGTAGCTCGCCGACATCGGGTCGGTCGCATCGATCGGCGTGCAACTGGCGAGCCGTTGCGCCTGCAGGTCGGCGTTCAGGTAGCCGCCGCCGACCATCCGCTGCACGTAGGCCGCCAGTTCCGTCACGGTTGAAATACCGGAGCCGGCTGTCCACGCCCACGACGTATTGACGCTGGTCACGTTCGTCGGTTGCAGCGCACCGCTTTTCGCGTCGGCCTGGCGCTGGGGCGACAGCGCGTCGCTGTCGGTCGTTTCGGCATTGGTGCCCCATTGATAGCCCTGCGGTGCCGGTGCCGGCAGCGACGTATCCTGCTGCGGCGGGAGCAAGGTATTGGCCAGGCCGAGCGGCGCAAACAGGCGCGCGTTCATCGCATCGGCCGCGCTCATGCCGGTCAGTTGCTCGATGATGAGCCCGAGCAGCACCGTGTTCGTATTCGAGTAGCGAAAATCCGCGCCGGGCGCGAAATAGACCGGCTGGCCTTCGGCGATCCCCAGCAACTCGGACGTGGTCCACACCTTGTCCGGCTGCGCATCGAGCGTCTGGTTGAACGCGAGATTCGTCGAATAGTTGTAGAGGCCGCTGCGCATGGTCAACAACTGTTCGATCGTGATCGTGTTGCCGTTGGGCACGTTCGCGACGAACTTGCTGACGGTGTCGCCGAGACTCAGCCGGCCTTCCTGGACGAGTTGCAGGATCACCGTGCCGGTCCAGGTCTTCGTCACGCTGCCGACGCGAAAGTGCGCATTCGTCGGTATCGGCGTATTCGTGCCTCGCACGGCCGTGCCGAACGATTCGAGCCAGTTGCCCTGCGGCGATTGCACATAGACGACCGCGCCGGGCGTCAGCGTGTCCGCGAGCAGCGCGTTGATCTGCGGGCGCGCCGCGTTCGCGAACGCGGGCGTGCTCGAGGCCGGCGAACTGTCGCCGCCGCACGCGGAAACGGCGAGGCCGATGACCACGGCCGGTGCGACGGCAACCATGCCGCGCACCAGCCGCCGCGATACGTTCGACAAAAACCGGGAGGTTGCTGAAGTCGCCATGGCGCGGACCCTCCTTGGTCGTGACGTATTGCCTGCGTTGCCTTCTCCAAAACTATAGGACAGGCGCGCGCATGCCTGCAGTCCGCATTTTTCGTCTGACGATAGCGATCGGGCGCGTTCACCCGATCGCAGCCGTCACTGAAAGTGATGCACGTACCGCAGCACCATCCGCGTGCCCTGCGGCCGGTTCCGCGCATAGGTCTCGAAGTATGCGTTGAACATCAGATGATCGTGCGGCGAGAAGCTAACCATGGCCCCCGGGCCGATCGCGAACACGGCCTCGCGCGTGCCGGGCACGTCCTGCCCGTTTTCCTTCATGTCGGTGGTCTGCCGCAGCCAGTAGCCGTTGAGCCCCAGCCGCAGGCCGGGGCGCACTTCATACTCGGTCGCGAAGTTCGCGTGGATGGCCTGCCCGGCCTGCGTCGACGTCACGTCCGGGCCGAGCGACGTGGCCGGCTGATGGTTGGTCGCGTTCCACAAATAATGCAGCCGCCACGACACGGTCCACTTGGGCGTGAGCCATAGCGTCGCCGCCCAGTACGGGTCGAACGACCAGAAATGGCTGCCGGGGTTGATCGCGCGCGACGGATCGTAGGCGCCGGTCGGCGCGATGAACTGGAATTCCACGCGCTGCGCGAAGCGCGGGCCCTGTGCGCCCATCACCGGGTCGAACTGGATGAACGGGCCGATCAGCAGGTCGCCGAAGCCGGCACGCGCATTCAGCGCGACGTTGCCGATGCCGTCGTCGGTTCGCGCCGACGCGATCCACGGCAGGATCACGTCGAGGCCGGGATGCACGCCCGCGAACGTCAGCGGCGACTGATAGACGAGCTGGCTCAGCCCCGCGAACAGGTCGATGTCCTGCTTTGGCAGCCCGACTTTGTTGCCCGCATTGTCGTTGACGCGGCCGGCCGTGTAGTACTGCAGGTATTGCGTGCCGTACCAGCCGGAGCCGGCCGGCGGCATGCCGTCGAGGAAGCTGGTCATGCCGAGGTTGACCGCCGGCAGGTCGGTCGCGCTGGCCGGCGCGCTTGCGGCGATGCCGGCAATCGTGAGGCCTGCGACGACGAGCAGGCGAGAGCCGAATGTCATGTTCACCACCTCCTGGATATTTTTCTGTATAACTAATCAAATGGTGCGCAAAAGATCGGGATGATCGGCGATCGCGCGATACTGACCGGCATGGAACACGAGCGGTGCATGGCCGAACGCGTCGAACTGTTCGATCTGGCCGATGAAGAGCAGGTGATCGCCGCCTTCGTAGTGGCCGACGTTGCGGCACACGAAGCGCGCACTCGCGCCGTCGAGGCAGGGCACGCCGCCCGCCTGCGAATCGACGTGCAGCACGCCGTCGAACTTGTCGGCGCTGGGCGTCGCGAAACGGCGCGATAGGTCGATCTGGTCGTGCGCGAGGATGTTGATCGCGAAATGGGTGGCCGCGACGAAATCCGGGCGGCTCGGCGCGAGCTTGCGCAGGCTCCACAGCACGAGTGGCGGATCGAGTGACAGCGACGAGAACGAATTGGCGGTGAGGCCCACCTTGCGTCCGTCGGCCGCGCACGTGGTGATCACGGTCACGCCGGTCGGGAATTGCCCGAACGCGGCGCGCAATTGCATCGGGTCGAGGGGCGGGCGATCGGTGGCGGTCGTTTCCATGGCGGTTACTCCGCACGCAGGCTGTGCTCGCGGATCATCGCCGCGCAGGCCGATGGCTCGAACCACCACGGCGAGAACCGGCGCGGATCGTCGAAGCCGTCGACGATCGCTGCGGCGAGCGAGGGCAACTGACCGGCCGCGCCGAGCAGTTCGAGGATGTGCGGCGGCGGTGGCGTGAGCAGCGAGTTGGTCCAGCGCACGACATGCTGCGCATAGGCCCAGTAGCCTTCGAACGTCTGCTGCATCCAGTCTTCGCCGAACGGTGCGGCATCGCGTGCGACGATCGCGTCGAAATAGGCCTTCGCGCATTTCGCGGCATTGTTCGATCCCTGGCCGGTGATCGGATCGTTGACGACCACCGCATCGGCCATCCCGAACACCGTGCGGCCCGACGGCAGCCGGAAGAACGGCTTGCGCACCGTCGGCGCGAAGCGTCCGGCCAGCGTGCCGTTCGGATCGGTGAGCTCGACGTCGCGGCAGCGCTCGAATTCCCACGGCACGTAGTGCTGCAGGAACGACAGGCTGCGGTCCAGATGCTGCTCGGGCGTCTTCACGTCGGCCCAGCAATCGAGCGGGCCGCCCGGAATGCCTTCGAACACCATGATTTCGCACGGGCCCGTCGTGGTCAGCGCGGGGAACACGAAATACTCGCCGATGCCGGGCAGCAGGTTGAAGCGCACCCGCGAATACGGCTGACTCGGCGTCATCCCTTTCACATAGGTGAGGGCCAGCGCGCGTTGCGGGCGGTCGAACGCACTGCGCGCGTCGTCGCGGCCGAGCAGGTTGACGATCTCGCCCTTGCCGGCCGCGAGCAGCACGAGGTCGTGGCTGCGCGTCAGCTCCTCGAGTTCGGGCACGCCGATGTCGCCGATGCGCACGTCCGCGCCACGGCGCCGCACGCCATCGAGCCAGTCGGCCATTTTCACGCGCTGGTCGACCGACTGCGCATAGCGGGTCAGCCGCGACGACCAGTCGATCGCCTTGCGGCCGTGGCCGTCCGGATGCGGCACCGCGATGCCGATGCCTTCGACGGACGGGCACGCTTCCTCCCACGTGTTCAGGCCGAGGTCGCGCTCGATCTGCAATGACGTGTGGAACATGCACTGGCTCGACATGACCTTGCCGGTGCGGATCTGCTCGGCGTCGCGATTGGTCGCGAGCGTGACGTGGTAGCCCTGGTCGAGCAGGGCGAAGGCGAGTTGCAGGCCGGACTGGCCGGCGCCGACGATAGCGATGCGTCTCATGGGAATGTCCTTGGTTGGCCGGATGCCGGCTGGCGTGATAGTGCGGGAAGCGGTGGCGACGAACGGCTATTCCGCGAGACGCGGAATGGCCGGCACCGCCTGTTCGGGGCCCATCGCGGAATAGCCGCCGTCCACCGCGTAGTCGGCGCCCGTCACGAAGCTCGCCGCGTCGCTGCACAGGAACGTCACGACCTGCGCGACCTCGGACGGATCGCCGACGCGGCCGAGCAGGTGGAACGGCGCGGCGACGCGATCGGTCTTCGCCCGGTCGCCGTGCGTCAGCTCGTCCATCACGCGCGACCACGTCCATCCCGGCGACACGGAGTTGACGCGAATGCGGTCGGGCGCGAGATCCATCGCCATGCTGCGCGTGAGCTGGCGGATCGCCGCCTTCGACGTCGGGTACAGCCAGCGGCCGGTCTGCGCGCACTGGGCCGAGATCGAGCTGAAGTTCACGATCGCGCCGCCGCCGCGCCGGATCATGTGCGGATGCACGGCCTTGGCGAGCATCGCCGCCGACACGACGTTGACGTCCATCGCGGCGAGCCAGTCGTTGCGGGTCGCCTGGATGCCGTTGTCGACGTAGCTGCACGCGAGGTTGACGAGCACGTCGATCGCACCGAACCGTTCGACGATGGCCGATATCGCACGCTCGATCGCGCGATCGTCGGTGATGTCGAGCGCGACGAACATCGCCCGTTCGCCGAGCGAATCGGCGACGCGCGCGCCGTTCTCCGCATCGAGATCGACGATCGCGACGCACGCACCGGCGCGGCTCAGGTCCTGCGCAACCGCGGCGCCGATCAGCGTGGCGCCGCCGGTGACGATCGCGACTTTGCCAGCAAGGGCAGTCATGGGGTGTCTCCGAAAATGGTTGTGTGAGGGAAGGGACGCGTCAATGTGCATACGTCGACGGCTCGCTGTCCTGCCAGCGGCGCATCAGTCCGTTCGACGGCACGGTTACGTCGAGCAGCTTGCGGGCCGTTTCGACGCCCGCGACCGGCAGGCCGTCCGGATCGAGCAGCCCGATCTGCACGAGCACGCTCGCCTGGTCCCAGTAGATGTGCTCGTGATAGAGCTTGTCGCCGCGAAACTTGACGATCGCGACGAGCGGAATCTCGACGCGCTTGCCGGTCGGTGCGACACCCGGCAGCATCCAGTCGATCTCGGTGGTGTGCGTGAAGCAGAACAGCAGCTCGTCGACGATCTGGCTCGCGCCGATCGTGCGCGAGATCGGCGTGATCGACGTGTCGGGCGGATTCGCATGCACGAAGTGATGCGTGTAGAAGCGCTTGAGCTCGTCGTAGCCGACGCCGCCCGTCAGCGTCGGAATATGGTTGACGTAGGGCTCGGCGACCATCGTCGCCATCGTCGCGTCGACGTTGCGCGTGTCGAATTCGTGCTTGAGATGCGCTTCCCACAGCGTGGACAGGTCGTAATGCGGGCCGAGCGCGGCACGGAATGCGGCGATCGCGCGCTGGTGGGCCATCACCGCGGCGGCCGGGTCGAAATGATCGCCGCCGGCGCGCGCGAACGCGTGATCGACACTCGGATACACGTACACGTCGACGCCGTCGCGCCCGGACAGCGCTGCGGCAATGCGCTGCTGCGCATCGGGCGGGCAGAAGCGGTCCTGCCCCGCAATCTGCAGCACGAGCCGGCCGCGCAGGTGCGCCGCCTCGTCCAGCGCGTGTTCGATGCCCACGCCGTAGTAGCTGACCGCCGCGGCCACGTCGGGCAGCCGGCACGCGGCGAGATACGCGAGCTTGCCGCCGAGGCAGTAGCCGAGCACGCCGGCTTCGCCCGTGCATGCCGGCAACTGCTTGAGTGCGTCCAGCGCGGCACCGACGTCCTCGACGCCCTTGTTCTCGTCGTATTCGCGGTAAAGCGCCATCGCGCGCTCGACGTCGGCGGCCGCATAACCGAGTTCGATGCCCGGCGCCTGGCGCCAGAACAGGTCGGGCACGAGCACCGTATAGCCTTCCTCCGCGTAGTAGTCGGCCACCTCACGCATCGTCGCGTTCGCGCCGAAGATTTCGTGACACAGCACGATGCCCGGCCCCGTGCCGCCGGCCGGCGTGCTCAGGTACGCGCGAAACGTGCCGCCATCCGGCGACGGAATCTCGATGTGACGTCCTTTCATGTGTCCCTCCTTATGGTTCATCTCTTCGACGAGCCCAGTATTGGCGGACGAAATGGGCACTTCTATCCGCTTTCTTCGGCCGGTATCCGCGAATTCCGGAAACCTGACGATCCGGCCGCCGCGCGTGGGCAGGCGCACGGCCAACTGCGGGTATGTGCGGATGCGGAAGTCCCGCACAGTTTTCTACGATGCGCGAACGGTCCGCTTCTTGCGTCGTTTGCGCGGGACTTGCGTGCTTTGGCGGCCGGACTGTCCGGATACGCCGGGCGCTATCCGGATCGTGCGGCGGATGCCCCCATACCGGGAACGCATGCACGGCGCGAGTGCAATCGGGCATGACGGGAGAACATCGATGGCGCAATTTTCCGAAACAGGCTGGCTGGCCGACGCCGCCTGTTTCAATCACGACAACCTGCTGCTGCAGTCCAACGATGTCGACGAGGTTCGCGCTCGCGTCGCCGACGTATTCAAGCCGCACCGGCTCACGCCGACCGGCGAATCGCGCGCGCTGCGCAGCTGCATGCATCATGCGCGCTGGGGCAACCTGTCGTTGAACCTGCTCGACTACGGCGGTGGCGTCAGCATCGAGCCCGGGCCGCTCGAACACTTCTTCCTGTTGCAGATCCCGCTGCGCGGTGACGCGGAGATCGAGTGCGGCGCGGCGCGTTTCGTGTCGTCGCCGGGCACCGCGTCGTTGATCTCGCCGACGCTGTCGCTGAAGATGCGCTGGGGCGATGCATGCCCGCAAGTCATCCTGCGCATCGAGCGCGAAGTGATGGAGCGCCACGCGCAGCGGCATTTCGGCGACGACCGGCGCGCGCCGGTCGAATTCGAACCGGAATTCAGCCTGTCATCGTCGCAGGGGACGTGTCTGGCGCAGATGCTGCCGATCCTCGCCGGCGCGATCGCGACGGAGGCGCATCCGTTGCGTCATCCACTCGCCTTCGAGCAGCTCGAATCGACGCTGCTCAACCTGCTGCTGCATGGCCACCCGAACAGCGCGCGCAACGGCACGCGGCACCTGCCGGTGGCGCTCGCGCCGTTCTACGTGCGACGCGTCGAGGACTACATCCGCGCGCATCTCGACGAGCCGCTGACGATCGAACGGCTCGCCGAACTCGCCGGCGTCAGCCCGAGCACGCTGTTCGCCGGCTTTCGCCATCGCCACGGGATCACGCCAATGGGCTTCGTGCGACAGTTGCGGCTGCAACATGTGCGCGAGGAACTGCTGGCCGACGAGTCGCCGGGGCTCGCATCGGTGACGGACATCGCGCTGAAATAGGGCTTTGCGCACCTCGGGCGGTTCGCGATCGAGTACAAGCGGGCGTTCGGGGAATCGCCTTCGGCGACGCTCAGGATGCGGCGCGTGCGCGGTTAGCGTCGCAGGCGGCAACCCGCACGCGGATCGCCGACGGCAGCGGCACGCTCCAGACTGCCGTCACACCCCCGCCGAGCCGCCATTCGATGAACGGGCGGCGCAGTGCGATGATCGTCGTGAAAGCGTACGCAGGACGACTCGACCCGGCGCAGTTCATCGCGGAATGTCCACGGAAGCAGGTTCTGCCTGGCCGGCGTGATGGCCGCAAAGCTTGCAGGATGCCCGACCGCCTCGATGACGAGGTTCGCCAGGCGGCCGATCGCGCCGTCGTTTTCCCGATCGGGATCGATCCCGAACCAACACCCCCTCCCACGTGCCGGATGGCGGTTTCACCCGTGCGCGCACTTTTTTGAAGACCGCGCGACGTTCGCCCGGTATGATCGCTGCGCTCGCGAACGGCACCACGGGGCCAGCGCATGCCGACTCGCGCGCCACCCGTATCGCAAGCACGACAACACAGGGCGGGCGCAGGCGGTGCGTCGCGCCGCGATCGGCTCGAATCGGCCGGCAGCACGACGGAGCACAGAACGATGGTAGCGGGGACGGGGGCGGCGCGACGCGCGAGGGCGATCGCAGCCGGCGGCGCGTTGTACGTGGCGGCAGTGGGCGGTGTGCACGCGCAGGCATCGGCGGCGGCCGTGCTGCCGGAGATCGATGTGACAGGGAAGGCCGACGGCGCGTCGAGCGGGCTCGTCGGGCTGCGCACCACGGCCGGCACGAAGACCGACACGCCGGTGGCGGAGATCCCGCAAACGATCAATCTTGTCACCGCGCAGCAGATCGAGATGACCGGCGCGACCGATCTGAACCAGGCGCTGCGCTACGTGCCGGGATTCGCGACGTTCGGCGCCGACAGCCGCACCGACTGGTATGCGGCATTGCGCGGTTTCACGCCGACGTTGTACGTCGACGGCGTGGCCGCGCCGAACACCGCCGTGATCGCGAACTGGCGCGTCGACCCGTACACGATCGACTCGATCGCCGTGCTGCGCGGGCCGACGTCGGTGCTGTACGGCGCGGGCGAGCCCGGCGCGATCGTCGACGCACACACGAAGCTTGCCGACGGCGAACGGGTCCGCGAAGCCGGCGTGCAGGTCGGCAATGACGCGCGCAAGCAATTCATGGTCGATGTCGGCGATGCGCTCGATCCGGACGGCCGATATGCGTATCGCTTCGTCGGCGTGGCGCGCGACGGTAACGCGGTGACCGGCCCGAACGGCGACCGGCGGGTCGCGCTGGCGCCGTCGTTCCGGTGGCGGCCGAACGCCGACACGTCGCTGACGCTTTCGGCGACGTTCCTGCAGGACAGCGGCGATATCTCGTCGAACTTCCTGCCCGCGTCGGGCACGGTGTTGCCGAACCCGAACGGCCGCCTGTCGCAGGACCTCTACATGGGCGACCCCGCCTTCAACGACTACCGGAAGAAGCAGTGGTCGCTCGGCTACACGCTGGCGCACCGCGTGAATGCAATCTGGTCGCTGCATCAGGACGTGCGCTGGTCGCACCTGTCGCTCGACGATGCGACGGTGTTCGGCAACGGCCTCGTGCCCCGCAGCACCACCAACATGATGCGTTTCGCGGGGCTGTTCCAGCTCAACTACAGCCGGCTCGATATCGACCACCACGCGCAGGCGCGCTTCGGCACGGGGCCGCTCGACCATACGCTCTTGCTCGGCGTGCAATACGACCGGCAGACGACGACTCACAGCGCGTGGCTCGCGCTGGCACCGTCGCTCAACCTGTACCAACCCGTCTACCGGCCCGTCACGGCCGCGATCTTCTCCGGCCCGACGTCGCTCGGCCACGTCGACCAGTACACGGCGATGAACGCGTTCGGCGTGTACGCGCAGGACCAGATCCGCTGGAAGCGCTGGACGCTGACGCTCGGCGGCCGGGAGGACTTCGTCAATGCGCGGTTCGACGACCGGACGGCCGGCACGCAGGCGCGGCAGGACGTCAGTGCGTTCTCCGGGCGCGTCGGCCTGACCTATCAGGGGGACGCCGGACTGTCGCCGTACGTCAGCTATTCGACGTCGTTCGATCCCGTCATCGGCGTGCGGATGTTTGGCGGCGGCCTGCCTGAACCTACACGCGGCACGCAGACGGAAGCCGGGCTGCGCTGGCAGCCGCCCGGCCGGAACCTGATGCTGAGTGCGGCCATCTACCAGATCGACCAGACCAACGTCGTGACGCCGACACCGGTGAATCTCGACCCGACCGGCACGACGTCCGTGCAGACCGGCAAGGTGCGCTCGCGCGGGATCGAGCTGAGCGCGGTCGGCAAGGTCACGCGCGAGCTGTCGGTCGTCGCGTCGTATGTCTATCAGGACGTCAAGAACGTGCAGGCGAACGACGCGTCGCTGAACCACTGGCCGGTGGCCGTGCCGCTGCCACGGCAGATGGCGTCGATGTGGGCCGACTGGACCTGGCGCACGGGCGCGCTGTCGGGCGTCGGGATCGGCGGCGGCGTGCGCTACCAGAGCGCGTCGGCCGGCGCGCCCGACAATTCGCTGACCGTGCCGAGCGTGACGCTGGTCGATCTGGCGCTGCACTACGAGATGCCGCACTGGCGGTTCGCGCTGAACGTCGCGAACCTGTTCGACCGGCGCTATGTCAGCGGCTGCCAGTCGTACGCCGTCTGCGTGTTCGGCAACGAGCGAACCGTGCTGGCCAGCGCGAAATACAACTGGTAATCGCGAATGCGCGGAACGCGTCTCAAGCGTCGCGTTGCGGTTCCCGCCGCACGGCACGTTCGCCGGCGTGGCGCTGGCGCCGCCACTCGGTCGGCGTGAGGCCGAAACGCTCGCGGAATGCGGTCGCGAAATTCGCCGGCGTGGAAAAACCGATTTCCTGCGCGATGCTGGCAATGCTGAGCGACGTCGAATCCAGCAGATCCTGCGCGATCCGCAGCCGCTCGTGCCGCAGATACTCGAACACCGTCTGGCCGAGATTGTCGCGAAACGCGCGCGACAGCCGTTTTTCATGGGTGCCGACCGCGCGGGCCAGTTGCTCCACCGTCGGCGGATCGTTCAGCGTTCGCGCGAGGTGGCGGATCGCCGCGCGCACGATGATGTCGTCTTCCTTGCCGGCCACGAACGGGCTGTCCGTGTCGACGGGCCGGGCGCGCTTCGCCCGCGCGAGCTGCACGCGAATCCGCGCGAGCACTTCGGCCGGCTCGAACGGCTTCACGACATAGTCGACGCAGCCGATTTCGAACCCCTCGAGGCGTTCGTGCAAGGCACCGGCCACGGTCAGGAAGATGACCGGAATCGCGCACGTCTGCGGATCGGCGGCAAGCAGCCGGCACGCGGTGAAGCCGTCCATGCGCGGCATGCGGACATCCATCAGGATCAGGTCCGGCATGAGCGCCTGCGCACGCTGGCACGCTTGCGCCCCGTCGGATGCAATGCTGATCCGGCACCCCGTGTCGCGCAGGATGTCGATCAGCAAGCGAAGCTGGTCGGGCTGATCGTCGACGATCAGGATATGGACGTCGCCCAATGCGGAGATCGATGGATGCATCGTGCACCTGTTCTGGAATGGCTGCTGGCTGCGTTCCTGCGGGTGGCCTGCCCGGTTCGAAATAATCGTCGGAAGCCGCTCTATGGCGACGCTCAAGTGCATCGGTATTCGGATTTCGTCCAACTACGCGACCCACAACCCGTCGGTGGAATACCCGGCATGGTTTGTTTTGATCGCTGTTCCGGTAAAGACACGGAGCGTTACCGTCGTCGTGCCCTGAAAAAAGTGTGGCTGCCGGTATCGATGCGGGCCGCATTGTAGGGGGTTATTTCAATTCTGACCAGAACCATCGACTCAATTCAGCTCATTCCGTCTTTCGGGATTTTCAATGCGCGTCGAGGCGTGCGCTTGCTGCGTGGAACGGGAGGGGGTCTCTGTCCATTTCCGCCACTCCCATTCTCGCCCCATGCGAAGTCACGTAGTCCGGCGGATTTTTTCATAAAAACTTTTCCGGAATTTATCTTTAATCCGCTTCAGCAAAGTATTTGTCCGCTCAGCAAAACATTTCGATTAAATTCGTCGGCTGGAAATCGTTTGCGAGACTTGAAATGTTAATGTAACGCATTGAATATATTGAATTTTACAATCTATAAAGAATGTCGCCTTCAATAATTTTAGATCGTGTCTCATAATTCGTCCGAACTTTGAATGCAGGGTTGCACAAGGTAACGCAAGGCGCGGCGGGTTGTGACGGACGTTGTGCGATTCGGATCCGGGGCATCAATTGATGTGTATCCGAACGCAGGTTTGTTGCGTGCAGGCGAAATCCGGTTGCCGCGGATGAAATAAAAGAAGCGGGGTTGGTCGCGGTCGGCGCGACATCAAATCAGGGGTGTCCATAACGGCGGGTTGAATCTCCGGATTCAGTCGCTGGGCGAATTCGTCCATGCAAACCAATATGCATTCCTAATGCATTAACCGGATTAACGGAACGGGCCGTCACACGAACGGCGTGCCCGGGCTTTCGAACGTCCCGTCGCCACGGGCGGACGATGCGTGTCGCCTTCGGCACGCTCAGGCCCGCGCGGGAATCGGGTTCCGCACTGAAGTCGTAATGGCAATCGCAGCTTAAGCCTTCAACAAAAGTAAGTAGTCCGTATTTAAACCAAACGCTAAAAACGGAGCAGAAGACCATGAAGAGGAAGCAGATTTCGGCGCTGGCCGCCGCCATGTTCACGGGGGCAGGTGTCCTGATCGCGGGCGCCGCACAGGCGGACAATTTCGTCGACCGCGGCAACCCGGACAATGCGCTGAGCGGTCAGTGCATCGACGGGACCAACCCGCAGTGCGTGTCGACCAAGAGCGGGACCTACGTGGCGGTGAGCGCCAATAACGTCACGATGGGGACGAATGCCAAGGCGAGTGCCAGCGGTATCGCGATCGGCGACCAGTCGAATGCGGCCAGCAAGGGGGGTACCAGCAACGGTGGTGCGATTGCGGTCGGCGTCGGTGCGCAGGCGCTGGCGAACTCGGCCACGGCGATCGGCACGGTCGCCGTCGCGCAAGGGAATACGGCGCTTGCCATCGGTCGCCAGTCGGCCGCGGTCGGCGATTTCTCGATGGCGCTCGGCAACGTCGCCGATGCGCACGGCACGAGCTCGATCGCGCTCGGCCACTCGGCGCTGGCGAGCGGCGATCGTTCGGTGGCAATCGGCGGCGCCAACCCGACGACGAGCGACGGCGTGTCGGCCGGCGCGACGTATGACGCGGCCACCCAAACGCGCGCCGGCGGCACGCAATCCGTGGCAATCGGTGCGGGCGCGCAGACGAACGACAACAATCAGGTGGCGATCGGCTCGGGCAGCACCGGCGCGAACAACGGCGGCACACCGGTGTTCGGCGGCACGGCCGCGCCGGTCGGCGGCGCGGTATCGTTCGGCGCGGTCGGCAAGGAGCGCCAGCTCAAGAACGTCGCGGCGGGCGCGGCCGATACGGATGCCGTCAACGTCCAGCAGCTGAAGAACGTGAACGGCACGCTCAGCACGAGCATTGCCACCGTCGACGCGCGCGTGACGTCGGTCGGCAATTCGCTGTCGACCACGATCTCGAACGTCGACCAGCGCGTGACCAACGTGGGCAACAGCCTCAGCACCAGCATCGTGACGGCGACGAAGAACGTCGTGAAATACACCGACGATTCGCACGCGGCGATCGCGCTCGACGGCAGCAACGGCACCAAGATCGGCGGCGTCGCGACTGGCGTCGCCGACACCGATGCGGTCAACGTGGGTCAGTTGAAGGGCACCGTCGCCCCGTTGCAGACGTCGATCTCGACGGCAGCGTCGAACATCACGAACCTGCAGACCAGCGTCACCGGCATCAACACATCGCTGAGCACGGCAACCACCAACATCAGCAATCTGCAGGCGGCCGACGCCCGTAACGTGAAGTACGACGGCCAGAGCGGATTCGACTCGGTGACGTTCGCCGGTACGAACGGCACGACGCTGCACAACGTCGCAGCGGGTGTCGCGAACACCGACGCGGTGAACGTCGGGCAGTTGAACGGTGGCCTGTCGTCGCTCAGCACGAGCGTGACGAACAACCTCAGCACGACGCTCGGCAACCTGAGCACGTCGGTTACCAACCAGATCGGCAACGCGACGAAGAACGCCGTGCAGTACGACGATGACGCACACAGTGGCGTGACGCTGGGCGGCAAGGGGGCACAGTCGCCGGTCGGCGTGCACAACGTGGCGGATGGCGTTGCCGCGAGCGACGCGGTGAACGTCGGCCAGCTCGGCAAGGCAACCGACACGCTGAATCAGTCGATTACGAATGTCGGCAACAGCGTGACGACGCTCGGCAACCAGGTGACGACGAATACGGGCAACATCGCCGCGCTCCAGCAGGATGCGCTGCTGTGGAACGCGAACCTCGGTGCGTACGATGCGAGCCACGGCGGCAACGGCCCGCAACGCATCGGCAACGTCGCGGCCGGCGTCGCCAATACCGATGCGGTCAACGTCGGTCAGCTGACGGGAACCATTGCGCCGCTGCAATCGTCGATCTCGACGGCAGCGTCGAACATCACGAACCTGCAGAGCAACGTCACCGGCATCAACGCATCGCTGAGCACGGCGACCACCAACATCACCAACCTGCAGGCGGCCGACGCCCGTAACGTGAAGTACGACGGCCAAAGCGGATTCGACTCGGTGACGTTCGCCGGCACGAACGGCACGACGCTGCACAACGTCGCAGCGGGTGTCGCGAACACCGACGCGGTGAACGTCGGGCAGTTGAACGGTGGCCTGTCGTCGCTCAGCACGAGCGTAACGAGCAACATCAATACGACGCTCGGCAACCTGAGCACGTCGATCACCAACCAGATCGGCAACGCGACGAAGAATGCCGTGCAGTACGACGATGACGCACACAGTGGCGTGACGCTCGGCGGCAAAGGGGCACAGTCGCCGGTCGGCGTGCACAACGTGGCGGACGGCGTTGCCGCGAGCGACGCGGTGAATGTCGGCCAGCTCGGCAAGGCAGCCGACACGCTGAATCAGTCGATCACGACCGTCAGCAACAACGTGACGACGCTCGGCAACCAGGTGACGACGAATACGGGCAACATCGCCGCGCTCCAGCAGGACGCGCTTCAGTGGAACGCGAACCTCGGCACCTATGATGCGAGCCACGGTGGCAACGGTCCGCAACGCATCGGCAATGTTGCGGCCGGCAAGAACGGCACGGACGCAGTCAACGTCGACCAGTTGAATGCGGCGATCCAGGACGGCACGAGCCAGCTCGATGCGCTCGCCGTGAAGTACGACGACGCGAGCAAGAAGCAGGTTTCGCTCGGCGCCGGCAACGGCGGGAGCCCGGTGCGCCTGACCAACGTCGCGGAAGGCAACGTCGCGGCCGGCAGCACGGACGCGGTGAACGGCGCGCAACTGCGCCGCGCGACCGACGGTACGGCGGCTGCACTGGGCGGCGGTGCGACCGCGAATCCGGACGGCACGATCAGCGCGCCGGCCTATAAAGTCGGTGGCGGCTCGTTCAACAATGTCGGCGACGCGCTGACCAACCTCGACACCCGCGTCGGCAGCAACACGACGACGCTCGGGAATCACGAGACGCGTATCGACACTGCCGAAACGAACATCGCCGGCAACACGGCCGCGATCGCCGGGCTGCAGCAGGACGCGCTGCAGTTCGACCCGAAGGCAGGCGCATACAACGCGGCGCGCGGTGGCGCCCCGACGAAGCTGACCAACGTGGCCGACGGCAACATCGCCGCGGGCAGCACGGATGCGGTGAACGGCGGCCAGTTGTCGGGCGTGAAATCGTCGCTCGAACAGCAGATCACGCAGGTGTCCAATCAGGCGGGCGAGGCCGTGAAGAACGTCGTCAAGTACGATGTCGACGCGAACGGAAACCGGTTGAATTCGGTATCGCTCATCGGCGGCGACACGAATGCGGCGGTCGTGCTGAAGAACGTCGCCGCGGGCACCGACGATACGGACGCGGTGAACGTGAAGCAGCTGAAGAGCGTGCAGTCGAATCTCAACCAGCTCGGTGCGCTCGCGGTGCAGTACGACGACAGCTCGAAGAGCTCGATCACCCTCGGCGGCGCCGGTGGCACGCGCATCACCAACGTGCAGGCCGGCACGCTCAGCGCAACCAGCACGGACGCGGTGAACGGCTCGCAGCTCTACGCGACCAACCAGCAGGTCGCGAAGAACACGACCGATATCACGAACCTGCAGGGGAACGTCACCAACATCGCGAACGGCAAGGCCGGCCTCGTGCAGCAACAGGATCCGAATGGCGCGATCACGGTCGGGAAGGACTCCGGCGGCACCAGCGTGAACTTCTCCGGCACGACGGGCGACCGCGTGCTGACCGGGGTCGCGGCGGGCGTGAAGGACAACGACGCGGTCAACATGGGCCAGTTCAACACCGCGCTGAAGAACGCGGCGGCCAACGACCAGATCCGCGCGGCGGCGACCGATGCGAACACCACGTGGATCACGCGTGCCGATGCGGGTTCGATCGGGTCGACGGCAACCGCAACCGGCAAGAACGCGGTGGCGGTCGGCCAGGGCTCCGTCGCCGATCGCGACAATTCGTTCTCGGTCGGTGCGAAGGGCAGCGAACGTCAGGTCACGAACGTCGCGGCCGGCACGGCGCCGACCGACGCGGTGAACGTGCAGCAGTTGAACGACAACCTCTCGACCGCCACGACGCAGGCGAAGGGCTACACCGACCAGCGCATCGGCCAGGTGTACAACTCGTTCAACGACCTGAAGAAGGACATGTACGGTGGCGTGGCATCGGCAATGGCCGTCGCCGGCCTGCCGCAACCGACGGGCGCGGGCCGCTCGATGGTCTCGGCGGCGACGTCGAACTATCACGGCCAGCAGGGTTTCGCCGCCGGATACTCGTACGTGACGGAAAGCAACCGCTGGGTCGTCAAGGCGTCGGTGACGGGCAACACGCGTTCGGACTTCGGCGCGGTGGTGGGTGCCGGTTACCAGTTCTGACGTCGTTCGCGCAGTATCGATCGACCCATGGTGCCGGGCAGCGGTTGTGATGCCCGGCACCGGCGGGGAAATCCGGGGCCCGGGGTCTGTCTGTCGACCCCGGGCCATCGGCGCTTGAGGCGTCTCGACGATCGACATGGCTGCGCCGGGCGTGTCCGGCACGCGATATCGCTTGCCTCACGCCCGCGTCTCACGCGGCAAACACTGGAAAAATGGCATCGGCAGGATGCCGACATCGATCCGGGCAACCGGCTGCGCCCAATCGGTGAGCATGATTTGCGACCCGGCAGATTGTGTCAGTCGTATGAAAGCAAGCGTTTGCCGGTGCCAAGTGCCAGCGCATTTCGCGCGTTATCGTCAAATGCGGTCGACATTTCTCTGCGAGAAACAACGTCCGCGAATGCCGTCGATGGATGATTTATTTGCCGATAGTGGTGATAATCGTCGACTGGTGCAACGCAACCCGCGTTGAGCGTGTCCGAGCACGTCTTCCAATCCCGTATTGGCGCCGACAACGACAAACGAAAACGATGAAACCCGTCAACAAGATGCTTCCCGAGCAGCGCTTCGCGTTGCCGCGTCAACTTCGGCTGCCTGCCTATGCAGCGCCCGCCTTCATGGCCTCCGCTTTTCCCGCCGGTTACGACGCCCGGCGGCGCTGAACGCCCAGACAATCCGCTCCATTTGTTCAACACGGCCCGGCGCTTGAATCGGTCGGCCGGGCAATCGGTATCGAACAGCGATATCAGTTGATGCATCCCGCGAGATCGCATCGGGTCACGTCACGACGCATCACGGGACCGCATACAGGGGTAAAGGCACATGATCGGGAAGTTTGCGTGGCTGTCTGTCGTTTCGCTTGTGGTCGCGGCATGCGGGGATAAATCCGGGCATGCGGATACGGCATCGAAGGCGCAGTCGGCCGCTGCGTCGGCGACGCAGGCCGTGGCCGCGCAAGGCGAGGGCAGCGAGAAGCGCCCGGCACCCGTGCCGCCGAGGCCCGGCCAGGTGCTCGAGGCCATTTACCAGAAGGACGCGCACGGCGAGGACACGATGGAGATCGCCAACGGAAGCCAGGCGTCGTACTGGTATGGCTACGCGTTCGACCTGAACGGCAACCACTACTTCACCGGCTTCGCTTACGACACGCCGAACAAGTACGCCGAACAGGAGAAAACTGCCGCCCCGGCGCCCGATGCCCGGGTGACGATCACCGAGGCCACCTTCGAATGGACCACGGACGGGGGCGTGGCCGGCTGGAACATGGTCGAGTCGGAGCGCTCCATCGGCGAGTTTGGCGGCTATGAGCAGGCCGACACGATCGACGACAAGGAACCCGCCGTGAGCACGACAACGCCGGACGGACAGATCGTGCTGGCGGTCCCGACCTGGCATCTGGCTTCCGGGACCCGGATCAAGTCGTTCAGCATGTTCGTCTATCAGCGTACCAATGCGTCAAGTAATCCTGACGATACCGACTGGACCTATGCCGGCAACGTGTTCCGCGGCGACGATAACGGCGCAGCATGCGATGCCGACGGCACCGGCAATCACATCCCGTGTGTGGCCGGCTCGTCGACCCTGACCTTCGTGTCGACCGACGGTCGCGATTGGCCGCGTCTTCGTGTGGCGATGAAGGGGACGGGCGTCGACAACGCCGGTCGGAAGAAGACTTATGGCGCCGCGGACGTCGTCGAATACAGGTTCAATCCGAAGACGAGGGTGTACGAAGCGGCGAAGACGTAGGGCGGCGCGCAGCAGGTCGCGTCCAACGAGGGTTCCACTTGTGCACGGGGAGGATCGAATGGCGATGTCTATCTCGAGAAACAGCATGTCGATGGTGTGGGCGTGTGCGGCGATCCCGTTCTTCGCCGGTTGCGCGAATGTCTGCTCCGTCCTGGATTCCAGCCCGGTGTGCGCGACCCTGTATCCCGGCCCGGTTCAGAAGGCGGCTAAAGCCATGATCGGACAGCCGATATCGGTGGCGTTCAAGGCGTTCGGCCGTCCGTTCATCAATCAGCCGCCGCTAGGGCAGTCGCCGGAGTCGGCAAGCTATACCGGGAACTACTTTTGGGACACTTCGCGGGTTCACGTGAGCCCGAACCTGACGTTCGTCCAGACCGGCAGCCGGTACGTCGGCAGTCATGTTGCCGGGGTGAATCCCGCAGGAAATGGCGTGGCGGAGATCCCGCTGTACCAGGACGACTATGAAGCCACGGGGTATTACGGCCACGAAACCGTCCTCGATTATGTGTGCATGATCACCATCAAGACCAACCATGCCGACATCATCACGAAGGTGGAGGTGGGCGGGTGCCGGAAATGATGTCGTTGCGGCCAATCGTGGCCGAATGCGAGTAGCGCGATCCGCGGCGATCGCATCCGCGCCCCGGCCCGCGGTGCCACGCGGGTTCGCGCGCGGTCGAAACGGGCGTCCAATGCGAGTTGTCGAATGTGAGCGTCGGCTCGTATTCTGAATTCGTCGGGCGGAACGGCATGGGGCCTCCGCCGATCGACGCATGACAGAGACTCGCAATGACTGCCATTACGCAAACCATGAAGCTCAATCACCTGAGCTTCCCCTCGGCCGACACACTGGCGACGGCTCGCTTCTTCGAGCGGCACCTCGGCTTCACGATCGCGGGAAGCTGGGAAAAATCCTGGATCCTCAAGCGCGCGGGCTTCGACGTGGTGATCGACCACGTCAGCGACGACGTGCCGGCATGGCCGACGAATTTCCACGTCGGGTTCGAGCTGCCGAGCCTCGATGCCGTTCGCGCATTGTTCGAGCGCTTCAGGGAAGAGGGCGTCGAGAGGGTGACGGACGTTTTCAACAACGGGCGCGGTTCGCGTTTCTTCTGCCGCGCACCGGGCGGCGTGATGTTCGAACTGAACACGCGTGCGGATGCCGCGCCGGAATATCGCGGCACGTTCGACGACTGATGCGGGTACGCGACGGCCTGGCGATTTCCGTCCAGTGCAGATCGCTGCAGTGCGCGACAGGGCCGACCCGCGCCACCCGCAATCCACCGTGCGATTTGCTGTCGACCAGGACTTGAAAAGCAAGAAACGGAGTGCCTGCCTGCGTGCGGTCACCTACATTGCCGTGACGAACCTCACTCACGGGATGTGAAAAAAATGACCTTACTCGAAGGGAAAGTCGCCATCGTCACCGGCGCTTCTGCCGGCATTGGCCGCGCGATCGCGTTGATGTTCGCAGAGCACGGTGCGTCGGTCGTATTGGGCGCGCGAAACGAAGCCACGCTGAATCAGGTTGCCGACGAGATCCGTCGTCAGGGCGGGAAGGCGTGCGCATGCGCCGGTGATGTCGGTCACGCCGATACGCATCGAAGGCTCGTCGCGACGGCCCTGCGCGAGTTCGGTGGCCTCGACATCGCGATCAACAACGCGGGGACGGTCGGGCCGCTCAAGCCGCTCGCCGAGCTCTCGCTCGACGACTGGCAGCAGACGCTGTCCGTCAATCTGACGGCGGCCTTCCTGGGCGCAAGCAACCAGATTCCCGTGATGCTCGAACGCGGAGGCGGTTCGATCGTCTTCACGTCCAGCTTCGTCGGAACCAGCGTCGGGCTTCCCGGGATGGCCGCGTATGGCGCGTCCAAGGCCGGCTTGATGGGATTGGTGAAGGGCATCACCGCGGACTATGCGGCACGGGGCATTCGGGCAAACGCACTGTTGCCGGGCGGGGTGGATACCGCGATGGGGGGAGACCGTGAGCAGAAGGAATGGGCGGCCGGGCTTCACGCGATGAAGCGTATCGCCCGCCCCGACGAGATTGCGTCCGCGGCGCTGTTTCTGGCGAGCCCGATGGCCAGTTTCGTGACCGGCTCGGCCCTGTTCGCCGACGGCGGCAATGCGGCCGTGAAGTGATGCGCCGTTGGGGCAAGCTCAACTGCCCGCGCGGGCCAGCATGGCGATGACCGCGCGGGTGCGCGAAGGCTCGGTGATTTCCGTCCAGTGCAGGTGCGCGTATTTCGGGTCGTCGCGCAGGGCGGCGAACTTGACACGATTCTTCGCGAACGTGGTGTATGACCACAGCAGCACCGACTCTCGTGAAAACGCCATCCGCAGCGACTCACGGTTGCCGTGCGAAAGCTCGGTGCGCATGAGCCCGCGGCTCAACGTGCGCCACAGCACCCGGGAGAATACCGTCCGTCGCCCGAAGTTGAGCCAGATCACGTGCGTGGCTCTCGACCAGAGCACATCGCGCACGGCGCTGTAGTTCCCGTCGGCGACCCATCGGTCGCCGGCTGTCGCCGCCCGCACGGCGTTCTCGAACTGTTCCGGTGGCACGGCTGTCCAGCCCGGGCCCCAGTAGAGTCGATCCAGCTCGACGTACGGGCAGCCTGCCGCCGCCGCCAGTGCGCTCGAAAAGGTGGATTTCCCCGCTCCGCTGGTTCCAACGACGATGAAGCGCATGGGTTTGGCCGCGGTTGATTTTGGAAGCCGGGTATTGTGCCTCATGCGCGGAAGCGATGCTGTGTCTTCGATCGGGTTCGGGCAAGTGGCACTCGGGTCGTCATGCGCGTCCCGGGGGCCTCGATGCATTGGCGCATGCCGTTCCGGACAGGTTCTAATTTCCCCGAAACCGGTTGCACGAGACGTCGTTCCGACACCGCTCCCGGATGGTCGTCGTTGCGACGGCCACGACACGCGTGGGGGCTCGTGCAGGCACGTCCCGCGTTTTGTACAATCTCGCGCGAGGGTCGGGCAGCACACGGCCGCAACGAACGTCAACAAGATCGAATGAGAGAAACGATGGCGACCGAACTCGGGGTGCGGGAGAGCATGCAAGCGGGCGGCACGTGCGACAGGATCCCGCGATGTGTGCGCGAATGGGTAAAGACGGCGTGCGCGTCTCGATCGGATCGTGACCGCGCATGAGCGACAAACCCGTTCTTGCCGCCGGCGCGCCGTGCGAACCTGCCGCGTCGACTGTTCCCCTGATGGCGCTGGCGTGCCTGATCGTATTCATGGCGCAAATGGCGACGACGGTGTACTTGCCGTCGCTGCCTGTCGTCATGCGCGAATTGAAGATGACGCAAGGCGGCGCCGAATTCTCCATCTCCGCCTATGTGATCGGCGCGGCGCTGCCGGTGCCATTCTGGGGCGCCGCTGCGGAACGCTGGGGCAGGCGTGGCCCGCTGTTGATTTCGCTGCTGTTGTTCGTCGCCAGCAGCCTGTTGCTCGCCAGCTGCACGGTCGCACCGGCACTGCTCGTGTTGCGCGCCATCCAGGGCATCGGGGGCGGCGGCGCGGCGATCATCGCCAGAATCATCGTCCGCGACAACTGGCGCGGTGACGAACTGGCGCGACGGCTCTCCGTATTGTCGATCGCCTTCATCACGGCGCTGGGCGGCGGCCAGTTCGTCGGCGGGCTGATCGGCCGATACAGTCATTGGCAAACGGGTTTCGTGCTGATGGCCATCATCGCCGCGCTGGCGATCGGTCTCTCGTCCATGTTGCCGTTGAAGGCGGGGAGCCGCACCGCCGTCACGTCGGGCATGGCCGGCACGTACTGGGTCCTGCTGCGGCGCCCGGGCTTCGTGTGGCCCGCCTGCGCAGGCGGGTTGGGGTTCGCGACGACCGTGACCTTGCAGGAAGTGAGTCCGTTCGTGTTCCAGGAGCATTTCAAGCTGGCCGTAACGAGCTTCGGCAGTATCGGCCTGTTGCTCGGCGTCGCCTATTTCAGCGGCGCGATGCTGGTCAATCGCCTCGTGAGACGGCTCGGCGGCGTGCGGCTGATGCATGCCGGCGCCGCGCTGGTTGCGCTGGCAACCACGTTGATGCTGGCGTCGTGGCACGGCGGCCTGCTGACCCACTTTACCGGCCTGTGGATCTTCATCGCGCTGTATTGCCTGGCGATTTTCGGCCAGGCCGTGCTGTTTCCGAACAGCATGGCCACCGCCGTCAGCGATGCGCACGACCATGGCGCGCATGCGATGGCCTTGTGCGGCTTCCTGCAGCAAGGACTGGCGGGCGTCGCCGCGACAGCCGCGGTGCTGCAGCACCATGGCGGCACGTGGACGCTCGCCGTGTTCGTGCTGGGGGCGCTGACGTGGCTGGTGGTGCGGTTGAAGGTGAGGGGCGGGTAGGCGGCCGACCGTCGACGGAGGGTTCGTCGACCCCATGCGTCTCCGTCGGAACTAGCTGCACGCCACGGTACATCCGCTTCACGTATGACTCGCGCGACAGGTGGTCAGAAGCGTGCGCAGCCGGTGTCGGAGCGCGGGCCTTCCGATGCAGGAGAAGGGGTGACGCGTACATGCGATGGGTTGCGCCGCGCCGCTCAAGCGGGAGATTCGTAGAAAGCATCATCTCGTGCGTCATTCGTATGGCTTTCGCTACGAATTAAAAGGCATCGTCATCAAAAGCGAGAATCGTATCGCCGTGAAAAATCGCACCGACGCGCCCGGAATGGCAACAATCAAAATCAATATTTAATAAAGCAATTAGCATCTGCCGCTTTACTCCGGTTTTACATCGTCCGTCCTGCTCGACTCGCGTCACACGCTGCCTCCCCTAGGTAACACGGGGCTCGCCCCGCAAATCCAGCCAATGCAACGTCGCCGATTCCGCCACCTCGGCCGACGAGATCATTTCAAATTCATCACCAAAACATGACTCGATTAACTTCGATGAAGGTAAAAATTAATCTAACAGAAAATATCTTGTAATTATAAAAATGACCTTCTAGGATCCCTCTGCTGTTCGTGACATGTCTTGAAAGTCTGACCTTGATGCATTCCTCGAACATCACCCACTTATAACCCGGGGGATTACATGAAGAAACTGTCTCGTCTGCTGTCCATCACCGCGATTACCGTCGCGAGTCTCAGTGCTTTTGCCCAAGCCGGCGACCAGTCGGCCACGGTCGACAAGGCACTGCAACTGATCCAGCAGAACCCGTCCGCCTTCAGTCTCGCAGTCGGTGGCGCAGCCCGCACGTTGAAGTTCGCGGGGCCACAGGCCGGCGCGCCGACGGACGGCGATCAGTTCCAGGTACGCGACGTGATCGTCGATCCCGACGGCACCGAGCACGTGCGTTTCGACCGCTTTTACGCGGGGCTGCCGGTAATCGGCGGCGACGTTGTCGTCCATTCGAGCAAGGGGCAGTTGAAGCAGGCGAGCGTGACCCAGCTCGCGCCGATCAATCTCTCCGGCACGATCGGCAAGGTCGGAAACCGCTCCGTGGTACGCAACGCACCCGACGTTGGCGCGGCCAAGGTCAAGCGCATCGCGGCCGCTCGGTTCAACTCGGACGTGCGCCGCGTCGATGACGCGGAGCTCGTCGTGTTCGCACGCGACGTCAACCCGACGTTGGCCTACGCCGTGCGCGTATACGGCAAGGCAACCGATGCGCACGGCGATGCGGTGCTGTACTACGTCGACGCGCGCACCGGCGCCGTGCTCGACGCACAGGACCTGATCAAGACCGCCGCCGCGACCGGCACCGGCCGCTCGCTGTACTACGGCGACCTGACGCTTACCACGGACCAGACGGGCATGAACGCGTACCGGATGCTCGATCCGAGTCGCGGCGCCGGTTCGGTCTACGACGGCCGCGGCCTGACCTCGGACGATGTCGAGCAGGCGACCGACCTGCCGATCTTCACGAGCAGCACGAACGTGTGGGGCAACAACACGACCACCGACCGGCAGACGGTCGCCGCCGACATCGATTATGGGCTCGCGCTCACTTGGGACTACTACAAGACGGCGCACAACCGCAACGGCATCTTCAACGACGGCCGCGGCGTGAAGAGCTATGCACACGTTGTATTCAATACCGGCAGCGGCACGACCGGCGCGAACGCGGCATGGCTCTCCTCGCACGTGATGGTGTACGGTGACGGCCAACCCGGCACCAGCCTGCCGAAACCTGTCGTGTCGGTCGACGTCGCCGGGCACGAGATGAGCCACGGCGTGACCGAGGCCACGGCCAACCTGAACTATTCGGGCGACGCCGGTGGCCTGAACGAGTCGACGTCGGACATCTTCGGCACGCTCGTGAAGTACTACGCCAACAATCCGAACGATCCCGGCAACTACGTGATCGGTGCGCGCGTGGTGAGCGGCGGCCTGCGCAAGATGTACAAGCAGGATCTCGATGGCCGGTCGTTCAGCTGTTACCCGTCCGGCGGATTCTCGTGGTCGAATCCGCGCCACGATCCGCATTTCACGTCGGGCGTCGGCAACCACCTGTTCTACTTGCTGGCGGAAGGCCCGACGGTGCCGTCGACCGATACCGGTCTGACGAAGGCGCAGCTGGTCTGCAACGGCGACACGACCTTCAGCGGCCTGGGCCGCGAAAAGGCCGGCAAGATCTGGTACCGGACGCTGACCGTGTATCTGAATGCCAACTCCAGCTACCCGAACGCACGTCGTGCATCGATCCAGGCGGCGAACGACCTGTACGGCGCGAACTCGGCCGAAAGCGCAACGGTCGCTCGCGCGTGGAGTGCGGTCGGGGTGAATTGATCGCGTCGGTGTGAGGGCGTTGAATGCCCGATGATCGCGTGGTGGTATTTCGTGTCGGAGCAAGGAGTGCCGATCGAGGCCACGCGACGCTCAGGCGAATGACGGGCAGATGTTGATCGACCGCCTGCGATTGCAGGCGGTCGACCTTTGGAACGCTGCTTTCATGACGTCCGCCACTTATCCCGTTCATCGGCGCCGCATGCCGACACGGTTGCGCCGGCAGCCATCTGCGCGCCGATGCGCGCCCATCACCGATCGCGCTTATCCGAAATCGGCCGATGATGCGCCGAAGCATGGGCATGCCAAATTCGCCGCCGTCATCAATCTCATCCCGGGATTCAGACGTCGCATGTTTCATTGATTTGCCGTCACTCGACGTAGAAGTTCGGAAGAGAAGCAGCAGGGCGCTGGCGCCGCGACGAGCAACACATCTTCTTCAAGATCCGCACCGCGCTCCCCGGTCATCCGCGATGCCCCCCAAAAAGCTGACGGTGAACCAAGGCGGAACTCCACCGCATGTGATCCATCACCTGCACCACCAGGGTGATCGGCAAGCCCTCAGCCGATCCGTCGATGCCCCATCCAGCCACGTTCCGGCACTTTTTCCACAAAAAAATATCTTCCAGGAAATCGTTTGCGCGCAGCCGCGCGGCGTTCAGTTTATTCATCAGATGCCGATATCTGGAAGGCGCGCCCGATCGAAGCGGCATCGCCTCGCGGCTTCGACCGGGAACAGCATCAGCCCATGCGACGGATAGGGGAAGGAAGGTTTTGGCGACAGTTCTCGGGTGCATCGTTCATCGGCATAATCACTGGCTGGTATTGCTTGCCGCCCTGTTGTGCGGATCCGGCTCGTGGGTCACCGCGCGCCTGTTCCAGCGCACGGTGAACACGTCCGGCACGCAGCGGCTCGGCTGGCAGGTGCTGACGGCCATTTCGGCCGGCGTGGCGATCTGGTGCACGCACTTCATCGCGATGCTCGGTTTCGACGCCGGCGCGCCCGTGCACTTCAATCTGCCGCTTACGCTCGTGTCGCTGTTCATCGCGGTCGGCGGCAGCACGATCGGCTTCGCGCTGACAACCTGTCGCACCGTCAAGGCTGCGCCCGCGCTCGGCGGCGCGATCGTCGGCATGGCGATCGTGCTGATGCACTACACCGGCATGCTCGCGTGGCGAGTGGAGGGCATCGTGTCGTGGGACGTCGGCTACCTGATCGCGTCGGTGCTCCTGGCGATGACCCTCGCGGCGCTCGCGCTGCACCTCGCGATGCGGCCTTCGCCGCACGCAGTCAACCAGATGGCAGGCGTGCTGTCGCTCGCGATCCTTGCGCTGCATTTCACCGGGATGACCGCGCTACGCATCACGCCGCTGACGCTCGACGGCACCTGGACCGACATGAGCGCGCTGCGCCCGCTGGCGCTGGCGGTCGCGGGCATGTCGCTCGTGATCGTCTGCACGGGGCTCGTGAGCTACGTGATCGACAGCAACGTGCGGGCCGAATCGCTCGAACACCTGCGCCGGCTGGCGCTGAGCGACATGCTGACCGGCCTGCCGAATCGGGCCAGCTTCAACGAACGGCTGGATCTCGAAATCGGGCTCGCGCAGGAACACGGCACGAAGCTCGCGCTGATCGGCATCGACCTGAACCGCTTCAAGGAAATCAACGATCTGCGCGGCCACCACGCCGGCGACGAGGTGCTGCGCATCCTCGCGCGGCGCATGACGAACCTGCTGCGCGACGGCGAATTCGTCGCGCGCATCGGCGGCGACGAATTCGCGGCGCTTTGCCGGATGGACGACGGCACGCGCCTGATGGATCTGCTCGAGCGGCTCGAGCCGGCGCTCTACAAGCCGGTCAGGCTGGACGACTACGAGGTCGTGCCGGGCGCGAGCTTCGGCGTCGCGATCTTCCCGGACGACGCCGCCACCAAGGCCATCCTCATCAACAACGCGGACCTCGCGATGTACCGCGCCAAGGGCAGCATCGCGCAAACGGTCTGCTTCTACGAGCCGGCGATGGACCTGATCGTCCGCGCGCGCCGCAGCCTCGCGGCCGACCTGCGCCGCGCGGTGGCCGACAACCAGCTGAGCATCCACTATCAGGTGCAGACTTCGCTCACGACCGGCGAGATTCGCGGCTACGAAGCGCTGCTGCGCTGGCAGCACGCGACGCTCGGCACGATTCCGCCCGCCGAGTTCATTCCGCTCGCCGAGGAGAACGGCGTGATCCTGGACATCGGCGAATGGGTGCTACGCGAGGCATGCACGCGAGCGGCCACGTGGGAGCCGCCCTATGCCGTCGCGGTGAACGTATCGGCCGTTCAGTTCATGCACGCGGACCTGACGGCGCTCGTGGCCAACGTGCTCGAAGAAACCGGCCTACCGGCGTCGCGCCTGCAGCTGGAGCTGACCGAATCGACGATCTTCGCCGGCCGCGAGCGCGCGCTGGACACACTGCGGCAGATCAAGGCGCTGGGCGTGAGCATCGCGCTCGACGATTTCGGTACCGGCTATTCGTCGCTCGACACGTTGCGCTCGTTCCCGTTCGACCGCATCAAGCTCGACCAGTCGTTCGTCGCCGACGCGGAGGCGAAACCGCAGGATCGCGCGATCATCCGCGCCGTGCTCGCGCTCGGCAAGAGCCTCGGCATTCCGATCCTGGCCGAAGGCATCGAAACGCGCGACCAGCTCGCGTTGCTGGCGAACGAAGGCTGCGACGAAGCGCAGGGCTTCCTGCTCGGCAGGCCCGCGCCACTCAATGAGATCGTCGGCAGTGGGCAGCTCGCGCTGACTGGCGGCAACCGCGCCGGTGCGCCGGTTGCCGCGGCTGAATCGGCCGTCAAGGCCGATATGGAGCCGGACCCGTGCGGGTAACCGGCGCCGCCGGACACGACAACCCGAACCCGGGTTGCAGCATGCAGGCTCACATGAAAATCCACTACGCGCGGATCGCAAGACTGGCAAGCATCGCGACGCCGGCCCGGAACCCGGACCTGCTCGCGGCGCAATTCCGGGTATTCGCCGGCCAGCTTCCGGTGATGTACCTGATCCTCATCTCGAGCACCTGGAGCCTCGCCGTCACGCACCTGGGCAGCACGCCGTGGTGGCTGTCGGTCGCGATGCCGGCCGCGATGACGCTCGCGTCGCTCGCGCGGCTGCTGCACTGGCGCCGTGCCCGGCTGCTGGAACCGACGCCGGACGCCGTGCTGCGCGCGCTCACGGTCACGAACTGGCTGGTGATCCCGATCGCGGTGACGTTCACCGCCTGGGCGCTGCTGCTGTTCCCGTACGGCGACGCATGGCAAAAGGCCCAGGTCGCGTTCTACATGGCGATCACGGTGATCGGCTGCATCTTCAGCCTGATGTATCTGCGCACGGCCGCGCTGAGCGTGGCCGTGATCGTCAACGTCGCGTTCATCGCGTTCTTCCTCTCGACGCGCCAGCCGACGCTCGTCGCCACCGCGGTCAACATGGCCTTCGTGTCGGCGGCGCTGATCGCCGTGATCTCGGTCAACTACCGGGGCTTCCTGCGTACCGTCGATGCCCAGGCCGAATCGCGGATGCGCGAGCAGGCGCAGATGCGGCTGATGCGGATGATCGACGACATGCCAGTGGCCGTGATGACGGCCGACCCGGAGACGTTCCGCATCAACTACCTGAACGCGACGTCGCGCAACCTGCTGCGCTCGATCGAGCACCTGCTGCCGATCAGTGCGGACGATGCGCTCGGCGCGCCGATCGACTTCTTCCACCCGCACCCGCAGCACCAGCGCCGCCTGCTTGCCGATCCGGCGAACCTGCCGCATCGCGCCCGCATCGGGCTCGGGCCGGAAGTGCTCGACATCCAGGTCTCGGCCGTGCGCGACGCCCAGGGGCGCTACATCGGCCCGATGCTGTCGTGGTCGATCGTCACGCAGCAGGCCGAAGCGGAGGCGCGCATCCACCAGCTCGCGCATCACGATTCGCTCACCGGCCTGCCGAACCGTGCGACCTTCCTGGCCGAATTCGACGCCAGCCTGCGCCGCTCGGACAGGGTGCTCGGGCTGCTCTTCATCGACCTCGACGGCTTCAAGTTGATCAACGACGCCCGCGGGCATTCGGCGGGCGACGAGGTGCTGCGCCAGGTCGCGGAACGCCTGCGCGGGCAGTGCCCCGAGCCGGGGATGATGCTCGGGCGCATCGGCGGCGACGAATTCGCGGTGCTGCTGCGCGACACTGACGCGGACGGCGCGATGGGCGCGGCCGCGCGGCTCGTCGACTCGCTCGCCGCCCCCTATGCGCCGTCGCCCGACCGGCAGTTCCGCATCGGCGCGTCAATCGGCTGCGTGCTGGCGCCGCATCACGGCAACGATGCGGGCGTGCTGCTGTCACGCGCGGACATGGCGCTCTATGCGGCCAAGAAAGCCGGGAAGGGCACGTACCGGATGTTCTCGCCGGACATGGAAACGAGCGCGCAGGAGCGGATCGCGCTCGAATCGAAGCTGCGTTTCGCGCTGGACGAGAACCAGGGGCTGTACGTGTTCTACCAGCCGATCGTCGATGCCCGGACCCGCCGCATCACCGCCCGCGAGGCGCTGCTGCGCTGGCATCACCCGCACGCCGGGTGGATTTCGCCGGGCCGCTTCATTCCGGTGGCCGAACGCGGCGGCCTGATCGACCGGCTCGGCCGATTCGTGCTCGACCAGGCCTGCCGGGAGGCGGCACGCTGGCCGGACGGCGCGCGCGTTGCTGTCAACGTGTCGGCGGGGCAGCTCGGCCACGGCACGATCGTGCCGGCCTTTGCGGCGGCGCTGGCCGGCGCGGGCCTCGCGCCCGACCGGCTGGAAATCGAGGTGACGGAAACCGCGCTGCTGCATGACGAGGGGAAGGCGATCGCGGACTTGCGTGCGCTGCGTTCGATGGGCGTGCGCGTCGCCCTCGATGACTTCGGCACGGGCTTCTCGTCGCTCGCGCATCTGCGCGCGTTTCCGTTCGACAAGATCAAGATCGACGGCAGCTTCGTGCGCGATGCGGTCACGCGCCCGGACTGCGCGGCCGTCGTGCGCGCGGTGGCCGATCTCGGCAAGCGCCTCGGCGTGACGACCGTCGCGGAAGGCGTCGAGACGGAGGAGCAACTGGCGTGCATCACGGATGCCGGCTGCCGTGAAGTGCAGGGCTTCCTGATCGGCAGGCCCGTGCCGGGCGAGCACGATGCGCCGGCCATCCGCTGGATCGAGCGGGCCGCGCTGGCCGAGCAGGCCACGACCACGCGGGCGTGAGTGCAGCATGCGCGCCCGCTGAAGCGGGTAGGGCACTTGCCCCAGCATGCCGTGGATCGGCCGGCGCCATCGCCACGTGGTCGACGAGATGTCGTCTGTGAAATCGACGAACTCGCGCAGTCTGCCGATCAGTGAACGACCCTTGGCATCGGCGCATGCCGCGCCTCGAATGCTCGGTGGCGGCTTTTTCGCCGCTACGCGTACCGGTTGATGAAACGATCGAAGACGGCGGGCGGGTTCAGGATCTTGGCGGATTCGTTCTCCAGTGCCTCGGCGCCGTTGTCATCGCTGATCGTGACGAACAGCGTGATCTTCTCGCGCGCCGCACCCGTTCCGAACAATCCTTCCTGGTCGAGCAGCCGGAGCGCCTCGATCATGTCGCGCTGAAGATCCCTGAAAAACTCGCCGAACTTCGCTTCAGGAATCTCCGGACCCAGCACCGTATCGGCCAATCGCTCGCAGAGCGGATTGAACGAATCAGCCTCGGCAGATTCATACGCCCATTCGCCGGTTGCCCAGGTGAACTCCGGCGCCTTCTCGTCGTCGCCGATCTCCATCCGTTCGCGAACCCGCTTCAATCCTTCCTCGGAATTGGCGGCCGGTACGACGGTCATTGCGCCACTGTCGGTGTAGAGGGCGAACGCATAAAAATGTTCGTCCGGATGTGCGGCAAGAAGCGCTCGATAGGTCACGCTCGCCGCGTCGGCAATCTCGCGCGCGAATTCAGGATGCATGTTCTTCTTGACCTCGCCGTATCGTTAAGGTGTTTAGCCAGGGACATCGCATGGACGTGTTCAATCTGCAGGACATCGGTCCGGCGACCCGCCATGTTGCGCGGCAGATCAGGCACGGACGTCCGCGATCACGCGTCGAACCGCAAATGCCAGCGGATCGACCTCGTGAACCCAGAGGGAGAGCGTGGCATCGAACAACGCGGCAAGCTGCTCGAGTTGCGCGAAAGCGTATGCAGGGTCCGCGGTGACGATGTCCACGAACGCCATGCCTCGGCGATATCCCGCCTTGACATCAATGCGTATACCGCCCGGGAACCGTTGGCGGAGTGCTTCGCGAACCCGGCCAATATCAATCTCGCCGGGTATTGCGCGCCGGCCCGGTTGAGGCCTGACATCAGGCACGGAAAGATAGGCGCTGACACGCACTTCCGATCCGTCGATGGCGCGGACATGCGCACCCTGCCGATAGGCGAGCACAGCGAGCCGCTTTCGCCGCTCGAGGCCCGATACCAAGACACATTTGCCTGCGATGTTGGTCTGGCCGTCTTCGATCATTTGCGCGAATCGAGCCGCTCGCTCGCCGGATTTATCACGCCATCCGAAATGCAACGCAAGCCGTGGCGTTTTGCCGATCTCCGTACCGAGCCGCTTCAACACGGACAGCATGGCCGCATCATCCATGTCCTCAAACACAAGCTCGGCGGCGAGCTGCCGGCCGGCCGCAAAGGCGGTGAGCCATTGCCGAGTCTCGACAAGCTCACCCGGCACGCTATCCCCCTGCAATTCGAGCGTGACGAGGATGACATCGCCATGCAGCCAGGTCCTGGCGGCCGGATGGGGCGTCAGGCTGGCCAGGGTGCGTGCGTCATCTGCGCTTGACGCACGCACCGCCGCCAGCAGGAATACGTGATGAGCGTGGACGCCGTCAGGCACCACGTATGCGCCTTTCTTCCAGGCCAGGGCGCGCAACTCCGGAAACAGGTCTTCTGCGTCGTATCCCGTCGCGATCACCGAGCGACCGATCGCCGCCAGCTCGCGAGGCGATCCACCGCCGGACAATTGCGGGCCCGCCACCGCTTCTTCGTTGAACAGGCGCTTCCACTCGGATGAGTACTCGGCATCGGGTGCCCATGACGGCAGCAGTTGCGCGAGGTAGGCGTCCGCATCCGCGATGGTCTCGAACTTTGCGACCATCACGCATTCGCCGCTATTGTTGCCGGAGAATGCCTGCCACACGCTGACCGATGGCGTGGACCGGGTTCGACTGGCGCTTGCGTTGCGACGTGCGCAACCGCGCCGTGCGCTTGGCTGCTCGAGGCGCGCACGCTCATTCCGCCACCCGTGCAGGATTTCCTCCGCACTGGTCGCGGGCAGGCCGCCATCATGGAACGAACAGCCCTGCATGCGTTGGTCAGGTGTGATGGAAACGAAGTCCAGACCGGCGCCGCAGTCGCCGCTTCCATCGGCTCCATCGAACAATCTTGGGACCGGAACCGCGTCGCCAAAGCACACGGACAGTCGGCACGCAAGCGGCGAGTCCTGAACGATCGCCGCAAGCTGTGCCCGTCCCCGTGGCGAAAGGTGCCTGCGCAGATCGGGGCCGATGTAAGACAACAACGAGACATCCTCGCAACCCAGCGCGGCCAGTTCGGCCAGCCGCGCGGGAAGCCCCGGCAGCACGGTGTCGTCGACGATCAGGTTGGCCCCCCATCTTTGTCCGAATTCCGACAGGACCGTGCCCGCGTCGCGCCAGCGCACCTCGTCGTAGAGCGAGACGCGGACCTGGCCGAAACGGCCGGCGTAGGGCGCAAACGTGTTGCGCCGGATCAGCGTTCCGTTGGTCGTGACGTTCAGTGCAAGCGGCGTGGTGTCATGGAGGATGTCGATCAACTCGGCGAATCCGCGGAACGCGAACGGCTCTCCGCCGCCAAAGGCGACTTCCAGCGTTCCCGCTGCGCTCAGGCCGCGAAGGACGTCGGCGGCCGACTGGACGGACCAGGCGCTATCGCGTCGCACGTCGCGCGAGCAAAAATCGCAAGTCAGATTGCACTTGTTCGTAATCCCGAACATGGCGACTCGAGGGGCGAGGCGCCGCAAGTGGCGGGTCGCCGGATGCTCGATCCGGATGTGCGTTCCTGTCGCGGGGTGAAAGCGCAGCAGTGCGCCATCCAGTGGATATTCCCTGAATGCATTGCGATCAAAACCAGTGGAATCCGGCATCGGCGAGGCCCTCAATTATTTTTGTCCACGGTCAACGTGAATCCGGTGTCGCTGTGGGAAACTGCTGTATTTTCCTTGAGCGCATTATGCGCGAAAAGGAAATTATCACGGCGTAGTCGGTGGCCGACAAGCGCGGCCGCAGTAGGGGTGCTTCGACCCAGCGATTGACTCAGCAGGGCGTGGGCGGGAAGTCGGTTCTGCGGCTTACCGGCGCGTATCGCAACCTGTTGAGGATATGGGTGGATGCTTGACGGGGATTGCCGGAGGAAAGAGGTGAGGGCGAGGGATTTGCGTTGCGCACCGCGTCATCGCAGCGACATCTTTCTCACGTAAATCTATGGCACTTCGCCAGTTGGCGAGGGCTGTTTTTTCAAGGAATACCGACCATGGCGGCAAAACGTCTTCGCATCAACATGATTTCCCGTCGCCAGTCGACGTTCGACGGCCGGCATCTCGACACCGAGGCGGCACGCCGCTTCGACGCGCACGTTCAGGACGCGACTCCCGCCCATCTGAAGGGTACGCAAGGCGCCGTGGCGGAATGGCTGCCGCGCGCGAAGGTCAGCGAGCGATAAGCCGGTTACGCCGGGCGAACCGCTGCGCGACAGCAGCGCTCTCACCGTCCGGCGGCTTCCCCCATTTCGAGCCATGTGATTCGGCGACCGCCGGACGGCGGGTGCGGAATCACGAACGGCGCAGCACGCCTATCGCGCCCCGTCGTCGGACCTGTTCCGGACTGGGCTGCTCGATGTTTTGCGTCGCCCGGCGCCGTCTCGCGGCGCGGCCCAGCCCTGCTTACCGGCCTACCGAAGGTGCCTCGATGCGCCCGTGACGCGATGGGATCGCGGCTGCGGTCGTCATTGCCTGCCTGAGCTGGCTAATTCGTCAAGTCACCGGCGGCGCGTGCCCATGATCCCCCAAGCCCCGAGCGTCGTCGTATTCCCGCGAAATATCCTTGTTCGTATAGTCGCCGAGCTTCGATGCGGCGACCACGCTCAGCACCGCACACACCAGCACGTACGCCGCGATCGCATAGCCCGAGTGGTAGTAGGCAAAAAGCGCCGTTGCGATCAGCGGTGCAGGGCCACCGGCAATGACCGACGCGAGCTGATAACCCATCGACGCGCCGCTATACCGCAACCGCCCCGTGAATGACTCGGCAATCAATGCAGCCTGCGGCCCATACATCATCGAATGCGGGACCAGCGACAACACGATGGCCGCGAAGATCCATACCGGATTCCGGCTATCGACCATCGCGAAGTAGATGAATCCGAACACGCCGACGGCAGCCGCACCGATGATGTACATCTTCCGCCGCCCGATCAGATCCGACACGTGCCCGAACAGCGGAATGGTGAAGAACTCGACCACGGATGCGACCAGCACCGCCGCCAGCAGCAGTTCGCGCGTGACGCCCAGCGCCGTGATCCCGTAAGTGAACACGAACGCCGTATAGATATAGAACGGCGCCTGTTCGGCCATCCGCGCAAACGCCGACAGCACGATATCCCTCGGCTGCTTGCGCAGCACTTCGAGCATCGGCGTCCTCTCGATCCGATGCTCGGCCAGCAGCTTCGCGAAGATCGGCGTCTCGAGAATATTCAGGCGGATATAGAGCCCGATCGCAACCAGCACGATGCTGAGGAAAAACGGCACGCGCCAGCCCCACGTGAGGAACGCGTTGCCGGAAAGCCAGCTCATGGCCAGCACGGCAAGGTTGGCGAGGAACAATCCCGCAGGCACGCCGAACTGCGGCCACGACGCGACGAAACCGCGATGCGTATTGGTGCGCGCCCACTCCATCGACATCAGGACCGAGCCGCCCCATTCGCCACCCACGCCGACGCCCTGGATGAAGCGCAGGATCGTGAGGATAACGGCGCCCCAGATGCCGATCGCGGCGTAGGTCGGAACGAAGGCCACGGCGAACGTGGCGAGCCCCATCAGCAACAGGGTCACGATCAGGGTGGCCTTGCGTCCGATGCGGTCGCCGTAATGGCCGAAGATCGCCGCGCCGACCGGCCGTGCGACAAAGCCGACGGCATAGATCAGGAACGCCTGCAGCGTGCCGACGAGCGGGTGGGATTGCGGGAAATACAGCTTTGCGAAGACCAGGCCGGTGACCGTGCTGTAGAGGAAGAAGTCATACCATTCGATCGTGGTGCCAATCGTGCTGGCGATGACGGCGCGGTGTAACTGGCGCCGGGCTTCCTCGTCGGAGAGGGGCGTGGCCGCGGATTGCATGGCAGCCATTTTGATATCTCCCGGAAAAGGGCGATAGAGAAATCAACCATACGCCCCGCGACAGGTTCCGGCAAGCGGGCGCTGAGAATGGCTACCACGGCGTTCCGATCTTTTGTTCAGCGATCCTTAAATATCATAATATGATATTTAATTGTCATTCGACGCGGAAACGATCGGGTTGGCGTGATGTTCGAACTGGACGCATGTAGATGCCGAGCGGGGATTTCGCGGATCGTTCGACGACCGCACCTGACGCCGTTACGGTTCGCGCTGCGCTCAGACGGCCCGAATCGCTGCCAGCATGTACTCAAACCCTCGGGCTACGACAATTTCAACTTTGCTCGTAAAACGTAACCTGGATGCAACGTGTAGGGAAAGATGTCGAACGCGTCTCGGTACCCCGCGAGATCCACGGCCGCCGCCCCTGTTTTAACAGCCTTGCAGCTTGATTCAGTCCGACGCGCGGTTCGAACGCGACGCATGTATATCCGAAAGCGTGCACGGGATATTCGGACCCGGCTCCAGACCAGGAGCAACTTTCCCGTCGGCGTCCGCTCCGACCACCATTTACGCGTCTTTGAGCCAGGGCATTTCCACGGGTGACACGACCAGTTGCCGGAATTCGCGTTTCAGATCGAAGATGAACCCAACCAGGATCATGGATTCGGCGTAAGGAATCGGAAAAACATGCGGATTTTCCGGACTGCGCAGCGGGCGCTCGGGCGTATCCGCAGTCGCGGCGGCGTTCTCGCGAACGCTTTCCAGTTCGTCGGCCATGGCCGGGTCGCCGGCTTTCAGCACGCGGCTACGCAGGTCGCTGAAGGGCTCGATGCGCGCAGCATCTTCATGGTATTCAGGCACTTCATAAACGAACCAGGACATTTTCGTCTCCTATGAGAAGGGGCGCTATTCTAACGCCGCGCGAGGATCCACCGAAAATCGGCCATGGTGTGCGATGGCCTCGGCGCTGCGAGGCAGTCTACCAGCGGCGATCCTCGTAGATCTCCTGGCCACGAGTCCGACTCGTTCGCTTCAGAGTTAAGTCTGGTGCGGCGCAAGAGTGATAGGTATCAACCCCGTTAAAAATGTTGATCATAGGTATTATGTCAAATCATGTTTTGGCGCTGCCGACGCCCCCACAAATGTTTGCTCACGAACAAGGAGACTCTAAATTCTAGGTGGTGAACATGGATCATGTTTTTCATGGCGAGTGATCCTCCACACTATCCTCGTCAGGTCGAGGCGATCCGTTCGGACTCTTGTTCGCGATGGTGGTAAAGCATATTTCATCCCCATCAGGATGGCACTCCACGATCTGCTCCAGGTTTGATTATCAGAAAATCATCCATAATTTGACTCCTGCATTTATTCGCGAAGTCATTGGCAAGTATTTTGTCTTCGAGAAAATTCTTCAATTGGGATTCGGTTATTTCATAATATTCCTCGTAATCAATCGTGCCATTGCTAACTGGAATCGATAGATAGTGCACGCCTGAGTCAAGTTCAACTCCTATCGAGTATCTATCTTCCGAGGAGAAATAAATATCATTGAATTTCATGCGTACGCTTCAGCTGGTGTCAATTTGATTTTCTGTGCATTTAAATGGGGATATTATGCCCGCAATTTATCATTAAGAATCGAAACTCTATTCATGTGACGGGCACCTGAAATCTCGAAGCACGATCCCTCTGACGAACTTACACACCCGAACGGTTTCATGGGCCCCAGTGCTCAAATGCATTTCACCACTCAACTAGGCATGCGCATCAGGCACTCGCGCAGACGCTTGACAAGGTCTGGATCGTTGACGCAATCGACAGGTCGAATTCCGTCGAGTGCCGGCACATTCGAATCGATCCATTTTTTGGCCGATTTCGGGCCGGCCACCCAATAGATTGTATAAGCAAGATCAATGTGGCCGTTGAGATCGGCAGCCAACTCCTTGACTTCCGGGAGATCGATGTATTTGGAAAATAAACTTGAGAACCTTTCCCAGGATTCGTTTCCTCCGTAGTATTGCTCGAGTTCAATCATTGGAATCCTCCAAATGAAATTGGATCGGTACCACACGAGTGGCGGGCGAATGGCGCCAAAATTCCATCGTATCCATTCTGGCTTACCCAAACACTTGGTTGATGAGTGAAATCGTCACGATCCCCAGCGGTGTCTTTCAGGGAGGCCGGGACATCCATCTCTTCTCGAGTCCGCGACCGATGCCACGTCAGCCGCCAACCGCTCTCGCCTCCCGCCGTAACAAGCACGTTATATTCTCCTCCCAGGCAATGCAAAGCAACACGCGTCGCATCGACAGACGACACCCCGTCATCGCCGTATTTCCGACGCGCCTCTTCACCCCGGGAGACCGAGAAAAATGGACCACGCGCAGTACTTCAGCCAAAGTTCGATTCAGGCCGCGAACCTTCGTCTGCATTACCTGACGCAGTTACTGCGTGAGCAGACAGGCTCGATCGTCCAGTACGGCATCCTCCGGGGCCTACCCATCGGCGTCAGCCATTGGGCGGAAGTCGCGGTGGGCGGCTACCTGCTCGGCACCTACGAGATCGCCGTTTGCGCGATTCTCGAAGCGCTCGGATCGCCCGAAAAGGTGCTGGTCGACCTGGGGGCCGCCGACGGGATTTTCGGCATCGGCCTGGTTCGGAACAACGTCTTCGCCCGCAGCGTGTGTTTTGAAATGGACGAGCAGCGCCGCCAGGCCATCCAGCATCGGGCCGCGGAGATGGGGCTGGCGGACCGGGTCGCCGTGTTCGGCCAGGCCGATCGCAACCTGCCCGTCATCCTGGCGGAGCACGGCGGCGATCCGGCCGAACGGGTCATCCTGTGCGATATCGAGGGTGCGGAGTTCGAGCTGTTCGACAATGCGCTGCTGGAACAGCTTTCCGGCAGCCAGGTCATCATCGAAATCCACGATTTCCTGCTTGCCGACCCGGAGCAAGCCGCACGCGCGTTCGACGAATTGAGCCAGCGCGCCGGCGAGCATTTCCACGTGTACGAGATTCGCGACGGCTTGCGGGACATTCGCAACATCCCGTTGCTGCGCCACTGGTCGGACTGGGACGCATGGCTGATGTGCGTCGAGGCGCGTTACCGGATGATGCGATGGATCTGGCTCGAGCCGAAAAGCCAGCCGCGGCGTACCGGTCATGACATCGACCGGCTGATCCTCGACTATCAACGCCGGATTTTCACCGCCTGATGCACGCGAACGGGCGTGCATCGGAACACGGCGCGCCCGGTTGCCACGACATCACACGTACCGCAGAGGTGTCTTTGATTTTTGTGCCGTTCTCCCGTTACGGACACCTGGGGCTGTAGCGGGGCTCACTTGCGGCCCCATATCATTCTCTTTTTGAATCAGCCGCTTGCCGACTACTGATTTCGATGACGACGTCATGCCAGAATTTTCCACTTTCAACTGGGACAGTTTTGCGGGCCAGGGTCACTGGCCAGATCATCAATACAAGCTCAAACCGAATTCATCTTTTCAGCCATGCAAAGAAATTGCGGTCGAATAGTCACCCCGACAGACCGTATGGATGACCAAACAACCAGTGAAAATGTAAGCAGACCCTGGCAGCGGTCAACAAGCTGAATGGCCGGGAATCGCCACGACTCGCCCGTTCAAAGGCAGCGGCAAGCCGGGATACACATTGAAGTCCTCAACCGGCTGACCATCCACGGTCGCCCCCTTCACCGTGAACCGTACCGTGCCTGTTGCCGTGAGGCGCGCCGCACCGGGCGCCGTGCACGTCACGGACAGTGCCTCGCGTTCGTTTTCCGGCATCTGGCGAACGAGTCCGCTGAATCCCACGCTGATCACAACACTGCCGGCGGTCGCAGTCGTCCGCTCTGCCTGCATCCTGACCACCGGCTTCACGTTCAGCCGATACACGGTTTCCGATGCGACCGGGCGCAAGGGTTTCAACGTGATGGTTTTGGTCTGCCCGGGCGCGAGACTAAACCGGAATGGAAATGCGTACAGCGCCGGATGCGCGCTATCGCCGACCTCCTCCAGCCTTTCGTCCTTCAGGGGAACACCGGGGTTGAGCAGGCGCGACAGCGAAATCTCGACATACTCCGGGTGCCAGCCATTGTTGACCACCCGGGCAAACACGGTTCGGTCGCGAACGACCGCCTCCTTCGGTATCAGATCGATCGCGCCCGCAACCGGCAGCGGCATCGACAGGCATGCGATCGCTATCGCGAGCGCCCTCACACCGATCGTAGCGTGAGACATATCACGGCCCCTTCACCACCGGTTCGAACGTGAGCGACAGAACACCGCTGTAGATGCCGACGGTGCTCTTGAAATCGCCGGCCGGCGGTAGAGCAGATACCTTCAGTGTGTAATAGCCGATCGAATCGGTATTGGGGGCGCTCGGCGCGGGGTTCGTGAACGGCTTGCTTTGGCCGACCGCGAGCGGTATCGGTGCGCCGTTTGCCCCCGCCAGCGTGACGGTCGGCGGCTGAAACGCCAGACTGCCGTTCGCCTGATTGAGAATCTGCAGCGGCGTATCCATGCGAACCTGAAACGTACCGCTGGACGAGGTCACGCGCAACCCGGCCGCCACCTCGTAGGGCGAATTCCGGGCGCCGGCCTGCTGCATTTTCAGCTGTCCGTCGCCGAACCACCCGCCCTGGTTGTCCGTTACCTCGAACGTGTCGCGTGACGCAACGGTCGCCGTGATCGTGCTTGAGGTCTTGCCGTACAAAATGACCAGCGGATTGACCTGCGACGCCGCCACGAGGGGGAGCAAGGCCGACGCGATCAGCACGCACTTCGCCAAGTAATATTTCATACGGAATCCTACGATTTTGTAATGACCGTGAATGTCAGCACATCACTGTAGCTGCCGGCCTTGACGTCATCACTCACGGACGTCGAGAAGGTTGGGATAAAACAATTGCTTGGTCCGTCGCCGAGTGGAACCGAGGTACTGCTGTCGTTCGGCAGCATCGTAGGGGGGGCCACCATGTCGGCTCTGGTTAAGGTGATCCCGTACGGCACCGTCTGCGTGGTGTCTGCCAGATTCTTGAGCAGATAGCGGTTGCCGACCCGGCCGTTTTCGTTATGTGCATCGATAACGACTCGCGCATTCTTGATATTGATATCCCCGAGCACGTTGGTTGTTCTAAAACAAAGCTGCTCCGCGGGAGCGGTAAACACTTTCTCGTTGTTGCCACGCGGCAACTCACCCAGGTTCCAGTCGGGCGCCGTCACCGTGAGCTCGATCTGCGGCCGTGGCGGTGGCGGGGTGACGATTGGATCCGCTATAAGCGTGCACCCTCCAGTCGTATCTGCACTGACATACGCGCCCCCTGTGATTTCAGCTATGTCAAACTCGTTTGTGACGTCTGCCGCGCGGATGGACACGGCTGGCCATTCGGCGATTTTCGCCTTCTGTATTCTGGCCGTCACGGTCGCAGCAAATGGGCGCCACTCTACCCAAGGCGTCTTGGGGAGAGACGTCGGGGGGAACTGTCGATTCGTATATATCGCATACTCTGGGAGGGTTGACTCCCTGTTGGTAGATCCCACCCCGTTCAACCAAACGGAATCGGCCACAAAAGTGTTCTGTTTCGGGGTTCCTGTTTTGTCATAGGAATAGAACATTACCCCTCGTGCCTGGAAAACCATTGGCCCTCCCGTTCCGTTGATGTTAGGCATATAGTCATAGTTAATCGTCACGCCAACAGTGACGGTGCCGTCGCCGTTGTCTTTCCACGAGCACTGACTGTATCCGCTGCTTACATGGGCAACGCCCATATGCCCCACGTCTGCGGAAGCCGACCTTATGACGAGCAACAACAGCACCAGCTTGCCCCATGACACGACGCTGTCACAAGTGCGATCCATAGGTTTTCCCCTCGCTTAATTTCCACTGAGCTGCTAAATCACGATGCCGTAACCCACGGTGATGAACACCGGCGCGGGTATATGGCCTGCGACGCCGCGATCAGCACGCGATTTGCCATGCGTTGTTTCATACGGAATCCTATGATTTTGTAACGACCGTGAATGTCAGAACATCACTGTAATTGCCGCCCTTTACGTCATTGCCTACTGACGTCGAGAAGGTTGGGATGAAGCAATTTCGCCCAGCGATGAGCGGGACCGAGATACTGCTGTCGTTCGGCAACATCGTCGCGGTGCCTGTAGCGGCGTTGGACAGCTTGATCCAGTACGGCACCGCCTGGGTAGCATCGGCCGCGTTTTTTAACAGATAGTTGACGCCGACCTTGCCGTTTTGGTTATCCGCTCTGATGACGAACCGCACGGTATCGATACCATCGGCCGCGCCCATGGTTTCAAAACAAAGCAGGCTCGCAGGATCGGTGAACATTTTCTGGCTGTCGCCGCGCGGCAGTTCACCGAGGTCCCAGTCTGGCGCAGTCACCTTGAGCACGAGCGTGTCCAGCGGTGGTGGCGGCGGGGGCTTTACGGTTGGATCGAGATACGTGCATCCCCCAGTCCTGTCTGTCGTGACATAGGCTGCCCCCGTGATTTCGCCAACGTCATTGCCGCTTGTGTAGTTTGCTGCGCGAATGGAGACGCCTGGCCAATCGCCAATTCTCGTCTTGGATATCGTTACCGTCACGTTCGCAGTGAACGGGCGTCCGTCCGTCCACGGAGCCTGATTCAGATTCTCGTAGATCGCGTAGTTACCGGGTTGCGATGCGGTGCCATACTTTACTCCGTTCATCGTCACGGAACTGGCCGCCAGACTGCTCGATTGAATGTTTCCGTTTTTATCGTAGAGATAGATCTGTATCCCTCGCGAGTAAAAATAGGCATTCCCGCCATTGCCAGAGGTGGCCACATCCTTGGATGAAGCCTGGTTGAAACCGATCGTCACGCCGAGCGTGACGGTTCCGTTGCCGTTATCGGTCCACGAGCACTGGCTGTAGCCGTTGCTCACGGGGCCCGTTTCGAGAACCCACGCGCTTGCGCATGCCGACCGTATCAGGAGCAACAACAGCAGCACGAGCCTGCCCCACGGCACGACGCTCCATTTTTTGCCAAACGCGTAACCCATCGTTTTTCCCTCGTCTAATTTCCACTCAGCTGATAAATCACGACGCCGTAACCCACGGTGATGAACACCGGAGCGGGCATATCGCCTGTCGGTGGTGCGTCGATGCTGATGCGCTCTCTGGGCCGAAACGTCACGCGCCACACCTGCGTGTGTGGCGGCGTATGGAGTTCCTTCAGCGTCATCCGGTACTTCTGCCCCGGGGACAGCGCGAGACGATCGGGAACGATCAGCAACCCGGGCGACGCGACGTTGCCGACCGGTACCCGGCGCTCGGGCATCTGCCCCGGATTGGCCACCCATTCCTGCAGCACGTCGAGGTACAGCGACGTGTCCCCGACGTTTTCGACGATCAACTCGCCGCGCGGCTTGCCGGGTTCCAGCGTCAGTTCGGTGCGCGACAGCTTCAGCACGCCCGCGGCCATGCTGGTCGTGCAGCCCAGTGCGACGAGCAGGCCCGGCACCCATCGCTGCCAGCGCGTCATTGCGGGCATTCCAGCGTCTGGGGCTTGCCGTCTACGCTCAGCGTCATGCGCGTGGTATCGAAGTGCTGCGGCGTTCCGGGATACAAGGACACGGATCGCGGCGGCTGCCCGTTTTGCCAGGAGACATCCGTGAACGCTTCGCGCACGTTGCCGGTGTTCTCCAGTGTCAGCCCGTGCTGCTCGCAACGATGGGTCCAGCCCGAGCGCTGCTTGCCGGGCGGAGGCATGTGATGAACCAGCACGCCATAGCCGATGGAGACCGACATCGGCGCGGTAATCTTGTCTTTTGGCGCATCGACCACTTTCAGTGACCTGACCGGCACGACGTAAAGCCGGTATACCGCTTCGCTTTCCGGTTCCGCCAACGAGGTGAGCGTGATCTCACGCGTCTGGTTGGGGCCCAGCGTCACCTTGTCCGGGCTCGCGAGCACGCCCGGATGATCGAGTTCGCCCAGGTCGACCTTCTTTTCCGGCCGGATGCCGGGGTTCATGACCTTCTGCAAGAAGATGGACAGATAGAGCGGCGCGTCACCCGCGTTCTTCACCGTGACCTTTTGATCGTAGTGGTGGAAAACGCGGGTCGTGGCCGGCATGACCATGAGTTCGCCTTCGGCCCGGGCCTGCAGGGCAGCCGTGAGCAGCAGCCCTGCCAGGATGATCGCGGTGTGTTTGGGTTTGAAATGCATGTCGTCCGTTCGTTTTTTCGAATCACTGGATATCAAGCGGCTTGCAGGGGAAGTCGTTGCCCGCCTCCGTCTTCAGGTCGCACGCGTACTGGCGCCCGTTTCCGTCGACCGTGATGCGGCCGAGCAGCTTCTTGCTGACGATGGAGAACAGGCCGTTTCGATGGACCGTGTCGCCGGTCTCGACGATCTTGCCGCTGACCGGCTTTCCTTCGGTATCCTTGAGGAATCCGCTGTAGATCATGTTGATGTCGACCCTCGCCTTGGCCGAATACACCTGCCCTGGGTGGGCTCGCACGATGTTCGCCGGTACTTCGACGTTCATGTCGAATTGCTCGCTGCTGCTCAGCACGCGCGCGAACGGCACGTCGCTATAGGCATTGAGCGGAACCGCATACCGGCTGTTGCCGCCGACAGGACTCCCTTCGACCATGAAACCGTAGTGCGTGCCGGGCAGGTCCGGCGTGGTCAACAGCATCGCGCTGCCGCTTCCGCTGTAGCGGCCGAAGGCAATCCCGTCCTGGTTCGCGGCGACCATGCCGCGATAGTTGAAGGCGAGGTTGCCGGCCGTGTTGTCCTGCCCCAGGTTCAATGTCGCGTCGCCGCGGGTCCCGGAGCGGCTCGCGTACGCGTTCACCGCGTAATTCGACGCGACGCGGCTGCCCGTGACCCCGACGCTCGTCGTGCCGAAGCTGTCCTGGAAATCCTTGCGGTAATCGCCGCTCACCTGCAACTGTCCGCCGGCATTGGCCACGTTGAAGCTCGCCTGGGTCTTCTCGAGCATGATGGTCATGTTGAAATACACGCCGAACCCGTTGTCGTTGCGGGTAAAGCTGCCTTTCTGAACCCCGAGCGCATAGGTGGTCCACAATCCGTTCGGCCGATAGTTCGAGCGAAACTCGAGCTGTTGCGTCGTGCCGAAATCCGACTTGCGGAAGTTGTAGCCGACGGTCATCCCCCGCCCCACATTGCGGCTGTAGGACACGCTGGTGCTTGGCGTACCCCGATAGAGCCGCGATACGTCATTGCGCAGGTAGACGCTGGCCGCCAGGTTGCCGAGCATGTCGCTTGCCATCGAGAGGTTGGCGTAGCCGCCGACCGCTCGCTCCCCGCCGAGCACGCCGATCGTCGGCGTGAGGTCGAGTGCGCCCAGTTTCATGGGCCGTGTCGCATTGGCCTCGAACGCCCAGTTCCCGCCATGACCGGCGAGCACGGAGGCATTCAGGTAGAACTGCTTGAAATTGTGGCTCAGTGCGCCTTCCAGCAGCGCACCGCCCTCGCCCATTTCCCGGCCGGCGGTGATACGCCACATATTGCCGCCCCCCGCGGCGGCGAAGTTGACGTTGTTGACATCGCGGGTTTCGGATCGAATCACATTGCCGTTGCGATCGACCAGGCGAATCTCGACCGGGTAATAGCCGCCGGGAAGATCGGCAAAGCTGATTTCGTTGCGGCCGAGAACAGCGGGCCGCCTCATGATCAGCCGGCCGTTGCGATAGAACTCGTAATTGCCTTCCGCGCTCGCGTAGAGAATCAACGAGCCCGCATTGCGTTCGCCCTGCAGGTTGCCCTGGCTGCCGATGGTGACAAACTGGTCGAAACTCGGCGAGAGCAGCGTGCTGACCGATCCCGACGTGTAGTCGATGTTGTCCTGGCGGCCGGCCCGGATGTAGGTGCCGGCGAAATTCTTCTGCAGGTAATACGTCGATACGTCCGCCATGCCGCTGCCGGCGCCACGCGAATCGGTGTGGTTCGCATACCAGTTGACGTAGCCGAAGCTGCGCGACGGCAGGCCGACCCAGCTCGCGCCGTTCACATTGAGCGAGCGATAACCGTTGGTGGACGCGCGGAAGTCCACCGACTGGTTGTGGACGATGCCCAGCGTCGTGGCCGGTTCGAGATAATCGTCCCGCGAGTCGCGGATCGAAATCGATCGCCTCAGCTTGTCGACTGAAACGTAGTAGCCGTCGATCTCGACGTCGCAGCCGTTGCTGCATTGTTTGTAGTCAATCCTGGAAATGACCCGCCGGATCGTATTGACGTCGTCGGGTGAAATACCGTTCGCGGCGTATTTGACGGAATCGAAATCAAGCGCGGCTTCCGTCGACGAGTAGCGGATGAACCCGGGCAGCGTTTTGCCATTGAACGTCCCGACGAAATTCGCGCTGCCATCCATTTCGACGGCATTGAATCCGTCGGGGACGCCATACGTTACCTTGACTTCCGCCAAAGCGTGCGACGAAAGGATTGCAGCCAAGCTTAACCACATCGGATTAAACTTGAATGGAGCTTGACAAGAGGCCACGCTACGAATTCCCCGGACGATAAATTATATTTTTTAAATTGAAATGAATAAGAAACGCGAGACGAGGCGCCGGTCGAGTGTTCAAGTCACACGCCGACGTGTCGAAACCGATAATCCTCGGAAGACTTTTCTTGAAATGGCGACATCGCAGGCACGACTATCCGGCACCAGGTTGTCCGGGATAGCCGTGCACAAACAACGGATCGGGTGTCAGACGACCAGACGCATCGAAACAGCCGGCCGTCGGTGCGGCGTGAACCCGCCAGCCCGTATCGGCGCTTCTGCGAGAAAAGCGCCGATACGACACATCCGTTACGGCGTCGGCTCGAACAGCATCACGAGGTCGCCGCTGTAGCTGCCGTTGCGGCTTTCGCCGGCGGGCACCGTCGGGCTATCGACACCGATTTTCAGGTCATACGTCTGGTCGAACGTACCGGCGTCGGCGCCCGGGGTCGTCTGCGTGACTTTGGCGGTGCCTTTCGAGAAATCCTTGTCGCCCAGCACGACCGACGGGTTGAGCATCATGTGCTTGCCGCTCGTCATTTGCAGCGGCTGAGCGAGCGAGACATTGAAATCCGCCTTCGTCGAATAGACACGGACCTGCAGCGTCTTGCTGAAATGGTTCTGGTGGTAGTCATCGGCATTCAGTTCTTCCGTCGAGTACCAGGTCGAACCGTCCGGCTTCGAGACGAAAATGGCGTCGTTGATTTGCGCGGTCAGCGTGATCGTCTTCGATACCGGATCGGCGTGGGCCGCACCGACGAGAGTGGCGCCCATGCACAGCGCCAGAACGATTTTGGTTGCATTCATTTTTTAAAACCCCGAAAAATTAATTGTAAAAAACAAGAAAGCGTGAACTTAAAGTATTTCTTCAATCCCTCCGATAACAAAACAAGACGAAATAATTTGTCCGCCTTTAATCCGGCTTGCCATGAGGGGCAATTTCCCGGTCGGCCCATTTCTCGACTGGTAAATATTGTTATTTTATTTAATTCTATTATTTGCCGTCATTATCGGAGGTGAGGTGAAAATGCGAAATGAGACTAATCTGATTGCAGCGCCGATGTATCTGATATGCGGAGTTGATATGCATGGGACACGGGAAGATGCGCAAGGTAAGACGACGCGCTTCGGGTGTGATCTGCCATGGAAAGTCTGGGCCGCAATGAGGGCGGGCACTTCTGAGTGAGGTTCCCGATGTGATCGGTAGCGGGGGGCAACGAAAGCGGCTGCCGGCTCACAGCCATCCACCACCCTGCTTTCCGCCAGACGGGTTCGATCAGATTTATCTGAATCGAATTGAGATATTTCCCGTCCAATTTAGGATGTGTCTCATGGCAGTGGGACGCTGAGTCCACGGATCATGTTCTCTTTTGGACATTGCCTCGCCGTGCAAAACTCTCCCCCTCCCGACAGCGACATCCGGATCGCGCATCACCATTCGCTTCCTGGGCCAACCTCCGGCGAAATCGATCAAGGCCTCGCCAGCAACGCGTTCAGCCCTTACTACCAGCCCATCTTCCGTCTGCTGGACGGTTGCATTTGTGGTGCCGAAGTCCTGGCACGCTGGCCCCATCCTCGGTTGGGGCTGCTGACACCCGTCAGCTTCCTGCCGTTGCTGGAGGCTCATCGCCACGCCGACGCACTGTTGGCACGGCTGTTCGCACGGATGTTCGAACAAGGTCTCGCCTTGCAGCAGGAATTGATGATGAGACGGGCGCCGCCCGTTCGCCTTGCATTCAACGTCCAGCTCGGCCAGATCGCGGGCGCGACCTTCGTTGACGACATTCGCGAGGCGTTGGCGAAGACCGGTTTGCCGGCGGCAGGACTCACGTTCGAAGTGATCGAGAGCGGCCCTGGGCTTGCACCCGCGCAACTTGCCCCGCTCCTTGCGAACATGGAGCGGCTGCGCAGCATGGGCTGTGGCCTGGCCATGGACGACCTGGGTCAGGGCCATTCGTCGCTAGCTCGCCTGTGCCGGTATCCATTCAGTCAGTTGAAGCTGGACGCCGTCTTCGTCCGCGCACTCGACCATAGCAGCACGAGTCGCGCCGTGGTGCGGGCAGCGCTATCCCTGGCGCGCGAGCTGGGCATCGAACTGGTCGCCGAGGGGATCGAAACGGACACACAGCGCCGGTGCCTGATCGACATGGGGTGCGAGGTGGGCCAAGGCTTCTTGCTGGCACCTCCATTGCCGCACGACAAACTTGTGGCACACCTGCGTCGCGACGATACGACCGCTCTATCGGCCAGCTTATTGGCCAGCTGACACACGCCTGCCTTCGGCGCGTCGCGACACGTCAACGACGCGCGTCCTTCATCACGATTCCGAGCGATGTCCACTTTCCGCGCCCTGCTTTTACGCGTATTGCTTGCCTGCGTCCTGGCGACGCTGACGACCGATGCGTGGACACAACGCGCGGACGGTGTGCAAAAGCCGCTGGATAGCCAGCTCCAGCTCGAAAGCCCCGCGGTCCCGCTGTCGGCGCGAGACCGGGACTGGCTTCGGGAAAAGCACACCCTGGCGATCGGCGTGACGGCCCCTGGTGTACCGCCGCTCGATATGCTCCACGGCACGGAATTCGAAGGCATCACCGCCGACGTGATCGCCCTGATGCGGCAGCAACTGGGCGTGGATGCCGAGATCCGCGTCTTCCCCGACCGCGAGCAGGCATTGCATGCGCTCGAGGGCGGGCGGATCGACCTGCTGGCCAGCACCAGTCGCGCCGATCTGCCTCGCCGGTCGCTCGTCGTGAGCCGTCCCTATGCGTCGGACCAGCCGTCGTTGTTCAGGCGCCAGGGTGACGACCGGCGCCTGCCCGCCGACATGGCGGGCCTGACCGTCGCCATGCCGCAGGACTACCTGCGCGACCTGAGTACGATGCTGCACGCGCGTCATCCGCGCGCGCGGTTCGTGCGCTATCCGTCCCGCGATCAGGCCATGGCGGCGCTCGCTTTCGGCAACGCCGACCTGTACCTGGGCGATCCGCTCTCCGCGTCGTTGCTGATCAACCGCAGCTTCTTCAACTACGTCCGGTTCGAGCGCTTCTATTCGCCCGCCCCGGGCGGGTTCGGGTTCGGCTTCGCCATGCGACGGGACGGTACGCCGCTTGCACGCATCGTCGACGCCGCCATCGCGTCGCTTGGCCAGGCGCGGCTCGACCGCATCGCCAAGCGATGGACCGGCGAAAGCGTCATACTGCCGGGCGAGCGCGTGAGCCTCGATACCCACGAACAGCGCTGGGCCATGCGCCACCCGGTGGTCAGGGTGATGGTCAACGACGACTTCGCGCCCATTGCCTTCTTCGATGCCGGCGGGCATTTCAACGGTGTGGTCGCCGACCTGCTGCAGCTGATTTCGCTGCGCACCGGGTTGCGATTCAAGGTCGAGCGCGCAGGCAGCTTCGATAGCCTGACCCGGTCGCTGACTGCCGACCAGGCCGACCTCACCGTGCTCGTCCCGAGCATCGAGCGGGAGGATCGCCTGCGTTTCACGCGCTCGTTCCTCGCGACCTCCTTCGTCCTGATCGCGCGCACGTCGGCGCCGGTGACGGCCGACACCCTCGCCGACATGCCGGGCAAGCGCGTGGCGATCGCCAAGGGGCACATTGCCGCCGAACGGGTCCGCGCCCGCTATCCGAAGGCCCGGATCACCGAGACGTCGACCGGGCTCGATGCGTTGCGCATGGTGGCCGATGGCAAGGCCGATGCCGCGGTGCTGTCGCTGATCACGGCGCGCTACTACATCGCACGGCTCTACGAAGGCAAGCTGTCCGTCAGCGGCATGATCGCGGACGACAGCGCACCGCTTACGTTCGCGATGCGGCGCGGCGACACCGAACTGCAGTCGATCCTGAACAAGGCGCTCCAGGCCTATGCGCCGTACGAACTGCAGGCCATTGCCAACCGCTGGCGCCCCAACGCCGCGATGACGGGGCAGACTTGGCGCGACTACCGCCAGACCATTGTCGCGATCGTTGCCAGCGCCGTGGCGCTGATGACGCTCTTCGCGGTCTGGGTCGCCAACTTGCGCCGACAGATCCGCCAGCGCCTGCGCGCGGAGCGCGCGCTGTCCGACCAGTTGCAGTTCATGCGGACCTTCACCGACGGGTTGCCGGACCCCGTCTATGTACGCGATACCGAGGGCCGGCTGCTGTCCTTCAATCGCCGCTACGAAGCGGTGCTCGGCATCACGGCGCACGACGCGCTGGGCAAGACCGCGGCCGCGTTGCCGGCGGGACTGTTCGAAGCTGCCCCCGACGTTCAGGCCTGCTATCTGCGCGCCATCGCCGAGGACAAGCCGCTGCGCCGCGAGCTGGCCGTCAACCTGCGTGGCGAGCAGCGCTGGATCGACCATTGGGTGCAACCGTTCCGTGATGCGTCCGGCGCGATGAAGGGCGTCGTCTGCGGCTGGCAGGACATCACCAGGCAACGGCACATCATCGACGAACTCATGACGGCCCGCAGCCAGGCCGACCAGGCAAGCCGCGCCAAGACGACCTTCCTGGCCACCATGAGCCACGAGATCCGCACCCCGATGAGTGCGGTGATCGGCACGCTGGAATTGGCGCTGCGACACGCGCGCAACGGCGTGTTCGACTATGCCGCGATCGAGACCGCCCACACGGCGGCCAACGGCCTGCTCACGCTGATCAGCGACATCCTGGACATCGTTCGCATCGAGTCGGGCCACCTGAGCCTGACACCGACGCGGGCGAAGCTGCGCGATCTGGCCGAGTCCGTGGCACGCGTCTTCGAGGGACCGGCGCGGCAGAACGGCATTGCGCTGGCGCTGGAAATGGATTCGAGCCTCAACGCCGACGTGCTCGTCGACCCGATGCGCTTCAAGCAGATCCTGTCCAACCTCGTCAGCAACGCGGTCAAGTTCACCGAGCGCGGCTTCGTGCGTATCCGGCTCGGCGGCACCCCCGCCGGCCTGGAGCAGATGCGTGTGTCGCTGTCGGTGGAAGATAGCGGCATCGGCATCGCCGAGGCCGACCAACGGAATCTGTTCCGCCCGTTCTCGCAGGTCAATCCCTCCCGCAAGACCGGTGCGCAGGTGAGCGGCGCGGGTCTGGGCCTGGCGATCTGCCAGTCGCTGTGCGAGATGATGGGCGGCACGCTGGCGCTGCGCAGCGCGGAGGGCAAGGGTACCCGGGTCGACGTGACGCTCATGCTCAACGTGCTGCCACCCAGCCACGGCGCCGACACCGACGCCGGTACCGTCATCGCGTCGCCCATACAGTCACATGCCGGCAGCCTGCGCGTGCTGGTGGTGGACGATCATGGCGTCAACCGCCTGCTGCTGTGCCAGCAACTCGCGTTCCTCGGCCATCAGGCCATCGCCGCCAAGGACGGGCGCCAGGCCCTGCGGGCATGGCGTGCCGACCCGTTCGACATCGTCGTCACCGACCGTCACATGCCCGGCATGAACGGCTCGGCCCTGGCGCGTGCGATCCGCCGCGAGGAAGCCGGGCGCGCGCTTGCACCCTGCCTGATCCTGGGCCTGACTGCGGACGCGCGCAAGGACGAGATCGCCGACAGCCTCGCGGCCGGCATGGATGACTGCCTGATCAAGCCGGTTGGCCTCGATGACCTCGACAAGGCACTGCGCGCCCGGCGGCCCGGCGCGGAAGACGCGAATCGCACGGTTGCCGAGCTGATGCAGATGTCCGACGGCAATCCGGAGATGACGCGCCGGCTGATCGACGAGATGCTGCGGGCCAACGCCCAGGATCGGGCGTCGCTGGCGGTACTCGGCGACGCCCTCGACCTACCGGGGCTCGCCGTCGTCGCGCACCGCCTCAAAGGTGCCGCCGAGATACTGAAGGCCGACGCGCTGGCGAACTCATGCTCGCAGTTGCGTGTCGCGTGTCGCGTGCCCGAGGTGTCGGCCCTGCACGTGCGCGCCGCCATCGCGGCGGTCCGGACGCAGATCGACACCCTCGACGATGTGCTCGGTCAACTCCGGTCAACCCTGCCCGTTATCTGACGCGGCGAGCGTCCCGACGGCGCCAAGCGATCAGGCGATGCCGTTGCGCTTCGCGAATTCGACGAGGGCGACGAAGTTCGGTACGTTGAGCTTGCTCATCAGGCGCACGCGATAGGTGCTCACGGTCTTGTGGCTGAGCATCAGGTCCTTGGCGATCTCTTGGTTGCGCATGCCGCGAGCGAGCATGCGCAGCACGGAGACCTCGCGATCGGTCAGGCCGGCCAGCACATGTTCTTCGCTGGCACTGACGCCGCTCTCCTGCAGTTGAAGCAGCGTGCTTTCCGGGAAATAGGTATAGCCCGACAGGACGGCGCGGGCCGCGCCGACCATTTCGGCCAGGTTATCGTCCTTGCAGACAAAACCGGCTGCACCCGCCTGCAGGCAGCGCATCGCGTTGTAAGCATTGCTCGACGTAAGAACGAGAATCTTGACGTTTTGTCCGGTGGCTTTCAGGTGCGAGATCACCGCGAAGCCGTCGATCTTCGGGATCGCGAGGTCGAGGATCAGCAGGTCGGGGGCGTGCTCGCGCACCGCCTGGATGCAGGCGGTGCCGCTGTCGCATTCGGCAACGACGCTGTACCCCTCCTTCTCGAGCATCAGACGCACGCCGAGGCGGACCACCGGATGATCGTCAACGATAATGATTCGGCTCATTTTTTTTGGACTCCTTCCTATATTCTTAACTGTGCGAACAGCACCATGGCCAACCCGTTTTCCCTGTCGCTCGGCACACGAGACTTTGCCCCCGGCTCCACTTCTACAAGCGCATCACCGCCGACTCGATTCGCACGACCAGCGTCCGCAGTGCCTGATTACCGGCCAGCGGTGCGCCGTCGGCCAGCGCCTCCTGCTGTCTGCTGCAGGCGTTTGCCAGCACCTGGCCGCCAACCACCGACAGTCCGCCATGCATACGATGCAGCAGGGCTCGCACTTGCGCCGGATCGTCGCGGTGAATAGAAGCTCGAACGGCATCGAGGTCTTCGCGCATCGTAGACAGGAATACCTCGCGCATGAGTGCCGGCACCTTCAGCCCGTCGGCGGACGGTGCATGAACGGCGCGCACGTCCGGCGCGTACCCGCCCTTGCGTTGCACGCAGCCGTGCTCGATCGCGTTCGTCGTTTCCGGCCGTACAGCGATTACCGAGCCATTTGCGCGTGCCACCTTGCACAATTTTTCGTGCAGCGTCTGCAAACGCATCGGCTTGGTCAGCCACGCGTTCATGCCCGCGGCGAGGCAGCGCTCGCCCTCGTCGCGCATGGCGTTGGCGGTCACGCCGATGATGGGCAGCGCGGCATCCTGCTCGCGCAAGGCGCTCGCGAGTCGATAGCCATCCAGCACCGGCATGTTTACGTCGGTGAGCACCACGTCGCACGGGCTGGATCGCTGAGCGTGCAACGCCTCTTCGCCGTTGGCCGCCACCGTTACCGTGCAGCCCAGTTGCTCGAGCTGGGCCGTCAGCAGCATGCGGTTGATCGGATTGTCCTCGGCTACCAGCACACGCAGGCCGAGCGGTTGCCACGCCGGCGCAGGCACATCGTCTTCGTCGGCCGACCAGGCACTGCCCGCGGCCACGGCCAGTGCCTCCAGCACGCCCGCCCGGCAGTGCAGGTTGACCTGCCAGCCCTCGGCGCACGGCTGCGGCCGGAGTGCCGCGTCGTGCGTGGCTCGCACGCGAACGCCCCGCCACGTCATCGGCGGCAGCCATTCGGGCAGCAGCTCCAGCAGCAGGTCCGTATCGTCCGCTGCCCCGTCTCCTGCGCCCGGCGGCACGGCAACGGCATGCCCGCCCTGCTTCGCGAGCCAGCGGCAAACGCTATCGGTCAGCTCCGGCGTGGGGGCGCGCACGTAGATGGTCTGGCCGGGCGACGGCGTCCCGGCGGGTGCCGTGTCCGCCAGCGGCAGGTCCAGCGTGACGCTGAAATTGAACTGGCTGCCGAGGCCGGGCACGCTGGCCACGTCGAGCGCGCCGCCCATCAACCGGCACAGGCGCCAGCAGATCGACAGTCCGAGCCCCGTGCCGCCGACCTGCGGGCGACCGTCCTCGACCTGATAGAACGGCTCGAACAGCCGCGCCTGTTGCGCCTTCGACATGCCGGCGCCGGTGTCCACCACCTCCCATTGCAATCGGACCTCGCGCTTCGCGTCGTCTGCATCGTCGTGTACCCGGCGCAGACGCAGCACCACACGACCGGCGCTGGTGAACTTGATCGCGTTACCGACAAGGTTGCCGAGGATCTGGCGAATACGCGTGCTGTCGCCGATCACCCGTGCCGGCACGTCGGTATCGATGCAGCCGTACAACTGCAGACCCTTCTCGTGCGCCCTGGCCGCGTAGCTGCGCAAGGTTTCGTCCGCCACGTCTTGCGGACAAAAGGCCTCGGCTTCGAGCGGCATCTGGTCGGCCTCGATCTTGGAGATGTCGAGGATGTCGCTGATCAACTGCAGCAGGATGTCGGCCGAGTGACCGATGGTCCGGACGTAACCTTGCTGGCATACATTCAGCTGCGTCAGGCCGAGCAGCTCGAGCGTGCTGACCACACCGTACAGCGGGGTACGGATCTCGTGGCTCATGGTCGCAAGAAAGCGGCTCTTCGCCTCGTTGGCGGCGTCCGCCGCCGCGCTGGCGCGCCGCAGCGCGGACTCCGCCACGCGGTGGGCGGTGATGTCGTGGAACGCGCACAGCAGCACGCTGGCGCCCTGGTATTGCGTGGGCGCGTAACGCGCGTGCAGGAACAACGGACCGACGACCGCGCAGGCCTCGCCGGAAACCGGTTCGCCGTCCTCGAACATGTGCCAGTGGCGCGTCAGGGTCCTGATGTCGTCGGGGCCGCCCAGCCATTCGGTCGCCAGCGCATTTTGCGTGACGACCTTGCGCCCCCCGTCGCCAAGCACGCACAACGCAACCGGGGCGGTCTGGATGATGGCGTGATTGAATGCATGGCTTTCCTGCAGTGCCTGATGCGCGTCGCTGGCCGGCGTGACGACGTGCTGACGGTACCAGCGCGTGAGGAGCCAGCCCGATCCGAGGACGGTCAGCAGCGCCAGCAGCAGCTTGGCGAGGGACCAGTACCCGTCCAGGATCAGTTGCTGATACGGGATGTGATAGACCGCCTGCCAGCCCCGTCCGGTGCCGCCGGTGCGCTTGACGATGAGCCCATCGGCCAGCAGATGGATGCCGTTCGCATACTGCCGGACGTAATCGCCGTCGCCCAACAGGACCTGGCCGTCGGGACCGGCCAGATCGATCGATGGAACGGCCGTCACGCCCAGCTCCCGGCCGATACTCTCCAGATCCAGCACGACCGCCGCGACGATGCGACGCGGCGAGTCGTCTTGCCACCACATGCTCTCCGGCACGGTATCGTAGACGTACGCCAGCAGTTTCGGCGTCGTGCCGCGGACGAAGTCGCCGCCTTTGCGCCAGTGGACCTCCGGCATGCCGGGCGCCGGCGGATCGTCGTGCAACCGATCGCGGATGCCCTTGAGCACGCGCAGCATGCCTTCGCGCGCCGGGATCGGCTGGTTCGGCCGGGCATCCATGGCCGGCACCGCCATGCCGGCCGGGCTGTCCAGGTCGATCATCAGCATCTGCGGGGCGGGGTATCGAGAACCGCTCCAGAAGCCCGAGTAGAAGCTGGTCGAGAGCACGCCGAGCTGGAATTGCCGCGCGCGCGCCTCGGATGTCAACGGTACGGAAGGGCCGCCGGGCAGCGCCAGCGCGAACTTTTGCGAAAAGACGAACTGCTGCCCCTCATAGACATCCACGTCGCCGTGGGGCATGACCTGAAGCAAAGCCAGGTCCACGCGCGGCTGCCGGCGCTCCGTCTGCGAGGCCGATTGCGGCGCCGGCTTGGTGGCACGGACGTACTGGAGCAGAAAGCGCTCATGCTCGACGATATTCCCGATGAGCCGCTCGAAGTGGCGATCGATCTTCGCCTGCTCCACCTGCAACACGCGGGATACGGCCCAATAGGTCGTGCCGAGGAAAAAGAACGCGAGGACGATGACGACCAGCAGGCCGACGTTCAGCCGCTGCGCGCTCTGCGCCAGTTTCTGGACATTGGTACTTCGAATACTTTGCATGGGCACCGCCTCTGATCACGTGCCCTTTCGCCCGCAAACACTCATTACAAACGGGCAATTGTAACATATTTGTAAGGTTCATGATCTGCCGTCAAGTCCGTCGCTCGTGACTCGCGAGAACAGTTTCGCGTCTCCAGACACACTGGGCTGACGTGGCGGCCGCCGATGACCGGGCAAATCGCGGCGGTTGCAAGCCGGTTTGCTCGATGAGCCATCGGTTCGTTCGCGATGCCGTCGCCTCGCGGCGATGCCACGCCCAAGGTCGGGAGTGGATGTGTTCGTAGACGATTCAGGCAGGCCAGCGAATTGTCGGCGGCACGGAATGTCTGCGGCATCCATGCCGATTCGCTGCACTCACGCTTCTGCGCTCCAACCCGTTTGAAGGTTCACGCCGAAGAATATTGATTGAATGATCAGTGGGTCGGGATTCCGGGTCAATGAGACGGATCCTGGTGCAAGCGGGAAATATCTCAATTTTTCCGGAACAAGTCTGATGGCGGCTCGTTGGGTCTGGACGGTTCAGTTAACGTCAGCTCGAAAAACAAGGCGTTCTTGGCAATTCCACCGACTGTTTATGCAAGCGTTCCTCACTACGCGCCACGCCGCTTCCACGAGATCGTGCCCGCACTGCACGTCGGCAACATGGTCGTCATCAAGCCGTCGGAGTACGCCAGCATCGGCACGCTGAAGATGGTGCGCTTGATGAACGAGGTACCGTGGCTCACGGCTGCTGGCCGTGAGATGGTTGACGGCGGAACCCGGCTCAGAATAGTATGTGCGCATACTATTTAGAAAAAAAGGAGCGGGCATGTGGACAGTTGAGGTTACAGGCGAATGTGCCGCGACACCGGCACGGGTCTTCAGCGTTCTGGCGGAGCCGGAGAAGTGGTCGGAATGGAACGAAGGTGTCCTGAGAATCGAGATGCACGGGGCGTTTCAGGCTGGCACGACTGCTGTGATGGTTCTGCCGGACTCGACGAGGTTGCCGTTCCGCTTCGCGTGGGTTGAGGCTGACAAGGGCTTCGAGGATGTCACCGAAGTACCTGACGCTGGCGTGGTTGTTCGCGTTCGTCACGAACTGTCGCCGACCGAGCGCGGCACGCTGATCACGTATCGCTGCGAAGTCGATGGACCCGAGCCGGTAGCCGGGACTGTGGGTGCGGCTGTCACTGCTGACTTCGCAGACGTGATCGCTGCCCTTGGCTTGCGGGCGGAGCAGCTGGGTGAGTGAATCCCGTCACCCTGGCGAAAGTCCCGGACTTCTGCTGTGGCGAGCGACGCTGGGCTGGCAGCGTCGTATTACTGCAGCGCTGAGGCCGTTTGGGCTGACGCACGTTCAATTCGTCCTGCTGACCAGTACCTGGTGGATTACACGCGTTGCCGGGGAGACGCCAAGTCAGCGCCGCATTGCCGAGCACGCCAATACCGACCCGATGATGACCTCGCAGGTCCTCCGCGTACTCGCCGAGCGGGCGCTGCTGACGCGAACGCCTGATCCATCTGATTCGCGAGCGCAGATCATCGACATCACGCCCGCGGGCGCAGACCTCGCCGTTCGGGCGGTGAAGGTTGTCGAAGATACGGATCGTGCCTTCTTTGAAGTCATTGAGGACCAACAGGCGCTGATAGCCGTGCTAAAAGCGCTGGGTCGATGATTCATGCCAATGCGGCGCTTTGGTCTCGTACCGCTAAACGTCCTTTATTTACGGTTTTCTCAAGCGCCCCCTTACCCACCTCGACTTTGCGCCGGCCCGATTGCACGCCAAAACACGTCGAACCGCTCGCACCATGTGCGACGACGGCTGGGCGCATCCGCATCCTTGCGTCGAGAGATCGCCTGTCGTGAATCGATGCGCATGCCGCGGCGCGAACGCGCCGGTCTCTTCCGGCTAATGCACGATGCGTCAGTGCGGTCCGCCGTGCTTGAGTCCCGCTGCATCGAGCTGCCTGAGCTTCGCGTACAGCGTGGTGCGCGAAATACCCAGCTGCCGCGCGGCGGCCGACACATTGCCGTCGTGCTCGTCGAGCGCCCGGCGGATTGCATCGAGCGACTGCTCGTGCAGGCTGGCCTGCGGACTGGCAGCCGGCGTCGTGCCGCAGACGTCGGCTGCGTATTCGAGCGTATCGGACTGGCGCGGCGTCGTCGCCCGATCGAGCGGCGCGCGCACGGTGCGCACCCAAACGTGACTGCCGTCGTCGCGCGCGATCCGCTGCGGCGTGCGCGACGGTGTCAGCAAACGACGCTGTTGCGCCGGCGTCGCGCCGGGGAACAACTGCCGAACCTCGCACGCGCCGATCGGCCCGGACGGCGCGAGATCGAGCATCTGGCGCGCCAGGCGGCTCACCGCGCGCACGCAGCCTGTTTCGTCGAGTGCGACGACGCCGGCGAGCGGCGTGCCGAGCCAGCGCGGATCGTATTGCACCTGCAGCAGATGGCAGTCGCGCAGCATCGCATACAGCCGCTGCTCGGCGGACAGCGCCGCATGGCGGAACTGTTCATGCAACTGCACGACATTGCGCCGCCCGATGCCGGTGATGTCGAGCGCGCCGATCACCTCGCCGTCGAAGCCGACCAGCGGCACCGCGAGACAGAAGACCCGCGAAAGTTCGTCAAGATAGTGCTGGGCGCCCGCGACGACCGCCTCCGCACCGTCGTGAATCACGCAGCTCGGCGCGGTCGTGCCGATGTTCGGCTCGACGATCCGGCGCCCGGCAACGATCGGCGTCAGCAGCGCTTCGTCGCAATGCGGGCTGCGTCGCACATGGACGACCGTGCCGTGCGGATCGACGCAGAAGATCGTCCAGTCGCTGCCGCCGAACGCGGCCCACAGCGATTCGATTTCCTGCGCGACGCAGCGGTACAGCCGCCGGCCGGCGCGCGAGTCATCGAGCTCGCCGAGCATTTCGTAGTGGGCGGTTTGCCACGGCAGGAGCCCGGCGTCACGCGAACGCAGCCACGAGCGCGCGACGCTGGCCGGCAATGCCGTCTCCGGCAGCGGCTCACCCGCCGCGAAGCGGGCGCGGAGCCGGTCGAGGTCGACGGGCCGTGAAAAGGAGTCGGAGGCCATCTTCACGCTGCGTTCCATATGGGGTCGAATGTCCGGGCCGGGCGTACCGGCCCGGCGTGTCGCGCGAATTCGCAATATAGCCCAGGGTCCGAAGCAGCGTGTTTTCCACGGGGGTGCCGCCGCGTGTGGGCGACTCGGGGTCGCCCATGGCGGCGGCGCCCCGCGCTCAATGCGGCAAACGCAGGATCGGCTTGAGCGTCAGGCCGTTGCTGCTGTCCTCCGCTGCCTGGTTGATCTGCTCGAGCGGGTAGAACTTCACTAGGCGGTCAAACGGAAACCGCCCTTGCAGATGGAGCTGCACGAGCTGCGGAATGAACGTCTGCGGCACGCTATCGCCTTCGACGATACCGCGGATCGTGTGGCCGCCGAGCAGCAGGCTGTTCACGTCGAATTCGGCCTTCGTGCCGAGCTTCGGCGCGCCCACCACGCCCATCGTGCCGCGCGAGCCGAGCGCGTCGATCCCTTGCGACAGCACGGCCGGCAATCCGGTCGATTCGAGCGCGAAGTCGACGCCGCCGCCGGTGATCTCGCGAATCGCGTCGGCGACGTTGATTTCCTTGCTGTTGAGCGCGTGCGTCGCGCCGAGCTCCAGGGCCAGCGCGAGCCGCGACGGGACGATGTCGACGGCGATGATGGTGCTGGCGCCCGCAATGCGCGCGGCCATCACGGCGCTCATGCCGACCGCGCCGGCGCCGAAACTCGCGAAGCTGCTGCCCGGGCGCACCGCGAGCGAATGAATCACCGCGCCGGCGCCGGTCTGGATCCCGCAGCCGAGCGGCCCGAGCAGTTCGAGCGGCGCCTCCGTCGGCACCTTGATCGCATTGTTCTCGCGTGCGAGCGCATAGCTCGCGAACGACGACTGCGCGAAGAAATGATCGTGCAGCGGCTGTCCGGATGCGTCACGGATCGCGGTCTGTCCGTCGGCGTCGGCGCCGCCGAAATTCAGCGGAAAGAACTGCCGGCAGTACGCGCCGTGACCGCCGACGCACGACGTGCAGTGGCCGCACGCGCCGTAGGTGAGCACGACGTGATCGCCCGCGGCGAGCGTCTTCACGTTCGGGCCGACCGCCTCGACCACGCCGGCGCCCTCGTGACCGAGCACGGCCGGCAGCGGCACCGGGTAGTACTGGTCGCGCACGATCAGGTCGGTGTGGCACAGGCCCGTCGCGACGACGCGCACCAGCACCTCGTCGCCGCGCGGCGCACGGATCCGGGCGGATTCGATCGAGAAGCGCGCGCCGGCTGCGCGCGCGACGGCTGCGGTCATCACGCGTGTATCGTTTTCGGTGTACATGGTCGGTCTCCTTGTCAAAGCGGGTACAGCGGCGCTTCACCCTTGATCGTCAGCCACTGCCACTGCGTGAATTCTTCCCAGTTCGCGCTGCCGCCGATGCTCGATCCGTTGCCCGATGCGCCGACGCCGCCGAACGGATTGATCACTTCATCGTTGACCGTCTGGTCGTTGATGTGCAACAGCCCGGTGTTCAACTGCTCGCCGATCCTGAGCGCGCGACCGACGTCGGCGGACAGGATCGCCATCGACAGCCCGTATTCGCTCCGGTTCGCGAGCGCGATGGCATCCTCGTCGGTATCGAACGGCACGACGACCGCGACCGGCCCGAAGATCTCGTTGTCGAACGCCGGATTGCCCGGCGCGACGCCGGTCAGCACGGTCGGCTCGAAGAACAGGTCGCGATGGCCGCCGCCCGTCTCCACGCGTGCGCCGGCACGGCGGGCCGCGTCGACCAGGCTCGCCGCATGGTCGCGCTGCGCGGCATTGATCAGCGGGCCGAGGCCGACGTCCGCGGTCGCGGGGTCTCCCACCCGCAGACTTTGCGCCTTCTCGACGAGCTTCGCGACGAAGCGGTCGTGAATCTTGCGCTGCACGAGCACGCGGCCGGTCGCCATGCAGATCTGGCCCTGGTGCAGGTACGCGCCCCATGCGGTGTTGGCGACGGCGCGCTCGAGATCGGCGTCGTCGAGCACGATCAGCGAGTTCTTGCCGCCGAGTTCGAGCGATACCTTCTTCAGGTGGCGGCCCGCCGCTTCGCCGACCTTGCGTCCGGCCGCGGTGGAGCCGGTGAACTGAATCATCGCGACGTGCGGATCGGCGACCAGCGCCGCACCGGCCGCGCCATCGCCGGGCAGCACGTGCAGCACGCCTTCCGGCAAGCCAGCGAGCTCGAACACGCGGGCGATCGCGACACCGCCGCTCACGGCAGTACGCGGATCGGGCTTCAGCACGACTGCGTTGCCGAGCGCGAGCGCCGGCGCGACCGCGCGCATCGCGAGGTACAACGGGAAGTTGAATGGCGAGATCACGCCGACCACGCCGCGCGGGCGGCGGCGCGCGAGCGACAGCCGGCCCGCCGCCGACGGCAGCACTTCGCCGGCCGCGCGAGAGGGCAGCCCGGCCGCTTCGTGCAGTGCCTTGATCGTGATGGACGTCTCGAACGCCGCTTTCGCGCGCGTCGAGCCGCTTTCGCGCACGAGCCAGTCGACGATCGCATCAAAGTGCGTTTCCGCGACGGCTGCCGCGCGGCGCAGAACGGCCGCGCGTTCGTCGTACGGCAGGCCGATCCACGCGCGCTGCGCGCGATGCGCGGCCACCGCCGCGTCGGCCACGGCCGCACCGTCCGCGACGCCGATGCGGCCGAGCGTGTTGCCGGTCGCGGGTTCGATCACGTCGGCCACGTGCGGGCTGGCGTGCCAGCGCCCGTTGAAGGTGTTGCCGTGCCAGAGGGCGGCGTCGAACAGTGCCGTGTTGTTGCTGCTATCCATGTACGCTCCTGAAGAAATCGCGACCCGCCGAATCGGGATCGTGATCGCCCCGACCGGCATCCGCGCGACGGTAGGCGACCGGGAGGACGCGGCGCTATCCGGGTTTGTTCCCACCCGCCGCACCCGCGCCGGTCGGTGGGGCGAGGCATCGACGTGTACGGAAACTGAACACTCTGGTACGCCGCGCGAAGGGCGTGTCGACTCCACACTCACGGCCCATGCCAAAGCGGCTCTGGCGGCAGTCAAGGGCGACCGGACGCGGGTCGACCCGACGCACCGATCGATGTGCATCCAAACCCGATCACGGAATGGGAAAGGTCGTTGCGGGCGTGCGCTGTCGACGTGTCCGGCACCGCCGGCCCGAAGTCGAACGAGCCGTCGGCGGAGGTGAGGCCCCGGCAAGCCTGGGGAACGATTTTTTAAGCGGCCTGCTCAACGTCGGATCGGCAAGCGCGTTGCCGGACTGGTCCGGCACTTCGCGGGTAGCGAATGCGACCCATCCGAACTTCACTGACGCATGCCGATCGCCAAACGATTGAAGGCACTCATCAGTGCGACAGCGAAGCTCAGGTCGGCGATTTCAGCCTCGCTGAAATGTGCTTTCAGCGGTTCGAAATCCTCATCGGGCGCGTGGCTTTCCGCCACGTCCGCCAGCGATTCCGTCCAGGCCAGCGCCACGCGCTCGCGTTCGCTGAAATGCGGACTCGCGCGCCAGCCGGCCAGACTGTCCAGCTTCGCATCCGGCACACCGCCGGCGCGCAGCGCCGCCGCGTGCATCTCCAGGCAGAAGGCGCAGCCATTTATCTGCGAAACCCGCAGGTAAACCAGTTCGATCAACTGTTTCCCGAGGCTGCTCTTCTCCAGCGCTTTCTTGGTGGCGCCGAAGCCTCGGTAAGCGTCGGGCGACAGCGTCTGGTAGGGCAATCGAAGTGTGTTCATGTTGATTTCCTTGTCATGAAGCCTGCATCTTAGGAAAATCTTGCCCCACTCTAAAGGTGCAAAAAATGATTGAATGAATGGGACATTGCGCGAACGTACGGCCGTTGAAGCCGAACCGGCAGCACGATGTACCAATCCATATGCAACGGTATCGGCGCTATCGGGACGCAATTGCCGCCTACTCGTTTCGATTGGCAACCGGCTTGCCGGGAACGCACCGCGTCGAGCAAGCAATGCGAGATAATCGGGATCGTTCCGCAACACAGGCCGGTGCGAAAGCGAGCGCCTATCACCGAGGTCGTCGCTCTCGTTGCGCCAGGTTGAAGCGCCCGTCACAGCGCAAACCGTGCCCGAGACAGAAACAGACGTCGAGCATATGATCGCGCCTGGGCCGGCTCCATTTCACAGGGGATAAATTGACAAGCGACCACTCCGTGCTCGACAGCGCATACCAGGCCTACCTGCGGGACAAATCCGCGAGCACCGGACTTGCGCTGTGTCGCGCGCTCAGACGCTCGGGTCACGCGGAAGAAGCGATCCGGGTGGTGAAGGAAATTGCAGACCGGGTTGACGATCCGTTTCTGCGCGCGCAGATCGGCATCGACATGAACCATCTCGGCCTGTTTGCGCAGGCCGAAACGCTGTTGATGCAATCGCTCACGGAGCTTCACCACGAACCGGACCTCCGGGTGTTGAGCGCCGAATTGGTGATCGCACGCTACGCGCAAGGTCATTTCCGCGAAGCCCACGCGCTCAATCGGAAATCGCGCGATGCGTGGGGGCGAGCCGGCGTGGTTTCAAACATTTATCCCACGCATACGAGCGAGTACGGGCGAATTATCGACAAGCTGCTTCGATTCGACGCGTCGGTCGCCGGACGGCGCGTGCTCATCCTTCAGGAAGGCGGTCTTGGCGATGTCATCATGTTTTCCCGGTATCTGCACTTGTTGCGGGACGAAGGTGCCTCGACCATCGTATTGCAGGTACCGGGCATATTGGCACCGGTATTCGCCGCCTATGACTGGATCACGATCGTCGAGAACGCCAGCGATGCCATTGATCAAAGCGACTGCATCCTCTGCACGTTTGACCTGTTTGTCCGGTATCAGACGACGCCCTACTTCCCCAGCTGGACGAATTCATACGTACAGGCGCCAACCGGACGAGAACTGACGCCACGTCTTGCCGACACGTTCAACCATCGACGCGATGGCGTTCGCGAGATAGGCTTGATTTGGCGCAGCAATACGTCGGTGCGCCACGAACCGTATCGATCCATCTCTCTGGCGCAACTCGAGCCGTTGTTCGGTGCGCCGGCGACCCGATTCCACGCGCTGCAGTTCGGCAAGATCACCGACGAAGAGCAAGCGCTGCTGGATAAATACGGCATTGGCGTCATTGGCGACGAGCTGAGCGATCTCGGCGATACCGCCGTCGTCCTCAATGCGCTGGATTTGTTGATTGCGGTGGATACCGGGCCGGCTCACCTCGCCGGCGCACTCGGGCGGCCCGTGTGGGTGTTGCTGTCGGCCGCATGCGACGAGCGCTGGTCCAACAGCCATCGCGATACGCCGTGGTACCGATCGATGCAGTTGTATCGGCAGGCGACGTTGGGCGACTGGAGCAGACCGGTACGGGAGATGGCGGATGCGTTGTCCGGCAATGACTCGGCGTAGTAGCCGATACCGAGGTTTGGCGCCGCGGCACGCGCACCTGTCGGTACGATTGCCCACGGCGTCGTGATTGCACCGGGATGCCCGGCACCGCACACATCACTCGTCAAAGCGACGATCACCGCGCCGGGCGTGCGTCGATGATCCGTTGCGACCGCAACGTGTCGCCCGTCACTCCACTCGGCGCAAGCCCCCGCGCTCCGCTTTCAGTGCATCACGCACCGCCTCGGTAACGCTACGCCAGTTACCGGGTGCCGCCTGACGAAAGGTCCGAATCTGCGGATACCAGGGCCCCGTATCGCCCTGCGCGCCCCAGCGCCACTCCGGCGCACCGAGCATGACCCACGCGGGCAGGCCCAGCGAGCCGGCCAGGTGCACGGGCGCCGAGCAGATCGAGAGGGTCAGGTCCAGGGATGCGGCAAATACCGCCGTATCGTAAAGATCGTTCCACTCGTCGGATCGATTCAGGATAGACAGTCCGCTACGCGTCGCGAAGTCCGGCTCCAGCGGATGTTTCTGCAGCACGAACCAGTCGACGTTTTCAATCTCGGCCAACGGCTGGAGATCTTCAGGCGCAAGACTGCGAGCGCGCCCCGCAAAATAATTGGGTGACGTGTCCCAGCACAAGCCGATTCGCAGCCGATCGGATGCGCGACGGCGGTCATCCAGTGCCCTGGCGGCATCCGCGGCCTTCAGCTTGATATAGCCGTCCCGGTAGGTGGGTACCACCCCTACGCTCGCGCCCAGTCTCGCGGGCAGCAAGTTTTCGAAGATCCAGTAGTCGTAGCTGCCCCAGGTCTCGACCGGCCAGGCGCTCAACAATTCATCGACGCCTTCGAGTTCGCGCAGCAGCTGCATCAATTCCGGCTTGACGCAGAGCGTGACATGGGCGCCCGCTGCCTTCAGGTCCCGGGCGTAACGTGCGTACATCAGGCAATCGCCAAGGCCGAGATGGCTGATCACCAGAATGCGCTTGCCTTCGAGAGACTGCCCGCGCCACAAGCGGTCGTGATGGGTGGTCAGGACACCGGGGCCGCTGCCGAGCGACGCAAGATCGGCCAGCATTTCATATCGGCGCCAGCCGGCCTTCTTGTCACCCAGCAGCAAGAGCAGATTCGCGAGGGGAAACAGGACGTCGCCTCGATAGGGATCGTGTTCGGCGGCCCGGTACAGATAGCCCAGGCTTTCTTCGAAGCGCCCCAGCAAGTAGAGCGAGATGCCGCCCTGCACGAGCGCGCCGATCTCCGTCGGGTACTGCGCCAGGATCGCGCGCGCGATGCGTACGGCACCTTCATGATCTTCGAGGAATCGATGACGTGCCCGCAACGCGATGGTCAGGTCGCCGAATTCGGCCGCCTTCAAGCCATGCCGGCGTGACGTATCGAAGTCGAGCATCTGAAAACTCGCATCGGCAAGCATCAGATGCAGCTCCGCATTGGACGGAAATGCGGCCAGGCCGTCTTTCAAACTGGCGATGGCGGCGGTGCGATCGTTCAGATGATTGAAGTAGATCAGCGCCCTTTCGCGCCACGGCACGGTCGACTCGGGTGTCGCGGCGATGGCGCGATCGCAAGCGTCGAGTGCCTTTTCTGTCTGCCCCTGACGCAGGAGTGCGTCCAGATAGGGTTTCAGAACGAGGTCGTGACGTGGATATTTTTCAAACAGGACCTGGAAAAGATCAACCGCCCGGTCGAACTGTCCGGCCGCCTCCGCGTCGCGCACCTGTGCAGCGACGCCATTGAAGTCCTCATCAAACGACATCCCGTTCCCCGATAGTAAGTTATGCGATGCGATAGCATCGATCTGTCCATCATGCTTCTGCCGCTACGCCACATTGCTCGACGCAACGCACGATTGCCAATCGGCGACACCAGTTCGGTGTGGCGGCGACTCGATCTCCTGGGCCGACAAGGCCCGCATACCGGCGTTTTCCGCAGTTTTCGAATTTCGTTTGGCGGTGCGAGCGCCAGGTTTTACTGTGTCGCGCATTATCCAGCAGATTCTTTTTCCCCAATATCCGTCGCGCCGGCGCATGTGGCGTGGTCAATCCGCGTTCGTCAGGTCGAGGGTGTCCGGCGGTAATCCGCTGGCATAGCGTTGCACGACGATGCGGTAAGCGTGCTCCAGATGATGCACGAAGCGACGCGTGTCGAAGAGCGGTGACCGATCCCGCGCGTCACGGAGCTTTTGCCTGATTGCGTCGAGCCTGCGCGGCGAGCGTGCAAGATCCACTGCGCTGGCCTCATAGGCGTCGAGATCCGGCGCGATCAACTCCGGCAAACCGAGCGCCGCCAGCAGGCTCGCGCCATACCGGCTGGCAAACGTGTCGCCCGGCACCGTCAGTACCGGCAACCCGCACCAAAGCGCGCAGCTTGCCGTGGCCCCGGCGTTGAACGGAACGGTATCGAGGAAGAGATCGGCGCAGGCCTGCCGTGCGAAGTGTTCGGCCAACGGCACGCGTGGTGCAAAGACGATCCGGTCGGGATCGAGCCCGCGCGCGGCCGCTTCGCGCCGCAAGTTGTCCTGTGCAATTCCGCTGTCTCGACAGTGGAGCCAGAGCACACTGCCGTCGACCGCCTTGAGGATGCTGACCCAGCGTTCGAACATGAACGGCAGCAGCTTCACGGGATCGTTGAAGCAGCTGAATACGAATCCGTGCGCCGGCAGCCCATAGGCCGAACGATCCAGCTGCCTGCCGGGCTGCTCGCGATGGCGATCGTTGGGCTGAAACGACCCCGGCAGGTAAATGACCTGCTCTGAATAAAAGTGCCGGTGCGTGCGCGGAATCACGACCTCGTCGGCGAGGATGTAATCGATATGGTCGGCGCCCGTGCTGGCGGGATAGCCCAGGTAGGCGATCTGTACCGGCGCGACGCGCGCCGCGAACACCGTCGGCCGCGCGCCCATGGTGTGTCCGTTCAGGTCGATGGCGATATTCAGCGTCTCGTTCAGCGCGGTGGCAACGATCTCGTCGGATGTCATGCCGTCGACATCGTGAAAGCGATCGAAGGCCGTTCGCGCCCGCATCTGTGCCGGGTCGCGCGGGTCGTTGAAGAACGAAAATGCATGGATCTCGAACTGCTCCCGATCGTGCAGCTCGAACACTTCCGCCATCAATTCCATCATCGGATGCGTGCGGAAGTCCGATGAAAAATAGCCGATGCGGATCTTTTCGCGCGGCATGCCTGCAGCCCGAAAGACCGAATGCGTTGCGGGCCTGGGAATGCGGTGGGCCACATAGATCCGGGCCGCATCCAGTTGCTGCTGCGGGTCGGCACATACGGCCAGGTAGCGAAACGGTTCGATGGTCGGGCGGCCCTCGGCCACCCGGGACGCGATGTCCTGCTGTAGCCCGTCAAGCCCGTCCCAGTCGAACGTGCGCAATTGTGCGGTCAACAACGCGCCCAGCACCCAGGGCTCGTCGGGATTGACCGCAACCGCACGTTTGTAACGCCGGGCCGCTTCGTCGTAACGTGCCAATCGGTCGAGCATGACCGCACTGTTGTTGAGCGCCCTTGCGTCGTTCGGGTTCTGCGCCAGGATGCGTTCGCTCGTCTCCAGCGCAGCTTCATTGCACATGAGCCCGGCCAGTGCAGCGGTCCGGTTGTGCAGCAGTTCAACTCGGTCAGGATGGAATGCCAGCCCCCGGTCGCAGCATTCAAGACACAACTGAAACTGTTGCTTCAGCAACAACGCGTAAGCACGGGTGCATAGCGCACTCAACTGGGAAGGATCGAGTTGCAACGCCTGATCGGTCTGCTCGAGCGCTTCGTCGACGCGGCCAAGACCGTTGAGCGACTGTGCCCGATAGCCCAGCAGGTAGGCTCGAACGGACGGATCCGCCGCGGTTGAGAGCACCGCATCGTAATAGGCGACGGCCTCCGCCAAACGACGCTGCTGACACAGCTGCAGGCCCTGCGAAAACTGCCGATCCAGCTCTTCCTGAGATGCCGCCGATACGCGCGACGCATTCCGTTCGTCACGCAGGTGCTCGAGCGCCCCCGCAACACGCTCGACGACATCGCTCCACTGCCCCGGTTCCGATTGACGGAACAGCCGCGTGCGCGGATACCACGGCGAATCGTCGCGATCCGCGAGCCAGCGCCAGCAGCCGTCGAAGCGCGACAGGATCCAGACCGGCTTGCCCAATGCGCCCGCCACATGCGCAACCGACGTATCGACGGTAATCACGAGATCCAGATGGGCGATGATCGCCGCCGTGTCTGCGAAGTCGCGCACGTGCGCCATCGGATCGACAGGACGCAGCGACGGCGGAATCGTGTCGATCTGCCGGCGGGTCGTTTCGCCCTTCTGCAAGCTCACGAAACTCACGCCCGGAATCTGCAGCAGCGGCAGATACGCGCTTGCCGGAAGCGAGCGCCGGCGATCCGTCGCGTGTGCCTGCGGCTGATCGGGGCGCGGATCGCCCGCCCAGACCAGCCCGACCTTCAGGCCGGCGGCCGGCACGCTGCCCCGCCAGTGCTCGACGAGCGGTGCCGGCACGTGCAGATAGGGCACCGTCGCGGGTATCGTGTCGAGCGTCGTGCCGCAGCGCAACGGAAGACTCATGATCGAGATGGCGTAATCGTGTGCCGCCTCGTCAATCCCGACGCAACGATCCACGCCATCGACCGTTGCGATCAAGCGCGTCAACGCGGCCGGACACACCACCGTCAGCCTCGACACTCCGCGCTCCTTGAGCAGCGGCAGATAGCGCGCGAATTGCACGACATCGCCGAACCCCTGCTCGGGCCAGACGACCAGCGATTTTCCGTCGAGCGGTTCGCCCTGCCAGCGCGGCGCCGGCAGGCTGGCCAGAACGCGAGACGACGAAGCGTCGCCCCAGTGCGAGGAGGGCTGGAAGCGCGCTTCGTAGTGCCGCCACCCGGCTTCGTATTGCCCCATTGCCAGCAGCACCAGACTCAGGTTGAACGTGGTCGGCACGCGGTCGTGATCGAGCGTCAGCGCGTGTCTCAACGCGGCGGCGGCCTCGTCCAGCCTGCCGACCTCATGCAGTAGTCGGCCCAGGTTGTTCCATACCTCCGCGAACGACGGATCGTGTGCGAGCACGTCGCGGTAACACGCTTCGGCCTCGCCGTATCGCTGCTGGGCGAACAGCACGTTGCCGAGGTTGCCTCGCGCCTCGCGCGCGTCGGGTTGCAGCGAAACCGCACGCCGGAAACAAGTCTCGGCTTCCGGCAACCGTCCGAGCGTGTGAAGCAGCGTGCCGAACCGGTTGAGCGTCGCGGGGGCGTTCGGCTCGTGCACGAGCGATTCCCGATAATGCTGCTCCGCTTCGCCGGCCTGCCCGAGCACTTGAAGCAGCATCGCCAGATCGGCATGCACCACGGCGTCGCCCGGGCGGGCGCTCACCGCCTCGCGCAACGTGCGTTCGGCTTCGGCGTGACGGCCCGTGACCTGCAGCAGCAGGCCGAGCCTGCGCAACACCGGACCATGACCGGGATGCAACGCCAATACGCGGCGGTAGCAGGCCTCCGCTTCATCGAAGCGATGCCTGTCATGAAGCAGCAGGCCGAGATTGACGCACGCGTCCACGTTCTCGGGGTGAACCTCGATGGCTCGCCGGTAGCAATGCTCCGCCTCGCCGGCATTTCCTTCGTCTTCGAGCAGAATGCCGAGATTGTTCAGTGCCTCGGTGTGATCGGGGTAAAGCGCAATCGCCGCCCGGTAATGCCGCGCCGCATCCGCCGCCTGCCCGGCGTGATGCGCGGCGACACCGGCTGAAAATTCCGCATTTGCCGCGCCGACGCGTGGCGCGTCGCTGCCCGTAACGTTGTGTTCGCTCATGTTCGACTGGATGGGTGACGCGTCGCCATTGCCATCGGTTCATTCGACCCGGTGCCCCGCTCCGGAACAAGCCCGGTAGATGCTTCGGAAACCGATCAGGGTCATATTTCGTGCCGGAACGGCAATGCTGCGACTGCGGCCATGCCGGAGCGCGGCCTTCACGCACGCCACCGACGACAAGGTGCCCGATTATTATCACGGCGCGACATCCCGATGCAGCATAAAAATGCGTCGCTGCCCGCGACATTTGTTAAATAGCTTGAATGACCGTCAACGGGCCAATGATTTGCCGTACTATCCGGCCGTCATCCTGGCTGATGCCGAACACGGTCGACCGACCTCGGGCAACGGCCGTGGTTTTTATTTTCGGGAGCTCGAGCCGGGCGCCGATTTCATTCGAACGCTAGGACCGATCATGTTTCAGTCCCCCGGAGATTCCTTCGTCAATGGTTCGTTGCTGGGCCTGTGCGTCGAGGTTCCGCTTGCCGCGATCGTTTCGCTGGCGATGCACGGCGTCGACTGGAACGGACAGCGCATCGCGATGCTCATCGCCACGCCGGTCCTGCTCGCGTGCATCGCCCTGCTGACCCGGCCGGTCGCATTCAGCACGGTATGGAAGCACAAGCGCTCGCCGTTCGAGCTCGACGACAATGTGCGCGCGTCGATTTATGGCCGACTCTGCGGGATTGTGATCGGCGTCGTGTTCGGCATCATGGTGGCGACGACGTTCGCCTGATCCGGTCACGCAGGCATTTACGGCGAGGCTCACGCCGCGCGTGAAGCCTGGTTCGCGGACGGATAGCCGCGCTTTCGACAGCGTGTGTTCGCCCGAATTTCCCGCTCACCTGAGCGTCTTCTCATGGCTTCCGATCACGTCGCCGCCAGCAGCGCGTTGAACGACGTATCCCAGAGCGGCGCGACATTGGCTGGCCCATCCAGCACACCGATCCGCGCAAACACATCCGCGACCTGCTGATGCTGCGCCACCACGTCGGGCGTGACCGGCAGCAGCGCGTAGTCTTCGCTGCGCTGGTCGAACATCGCGACGAGATCGGCAACCGGCACGCGCGTCTCGCGGTTCTGCGCGAGCGCATGGTCGCGGACATGCCCGTTCGCCCACGCATACGCGCGCCGAAACCGCAGCAGCAGATCGCCCGTCGCCGCACGACGGCGCGCATCGTCGAGCGTGCGCGGGTTCGCATAGACCGGAAAATTGCCCGACAGATAGCCGTTCCCCGTCTTCAGTACCCGCGCACCGTAGCGATTGCGCGCGAGCTGGCCGTTGTAGCCGTAGATCGCCCATGCGTCGATATCGCCGCGGTCGTAGGCGGATAACCCGTCGGTCGGCGACAGGTTGATCGGCTGGATGTCGTCGAAGCCCAGGCCAGCCTCCGTGAGCTGGCGATACAGGAAGTAGTGCGATGTCGTTGCACGCACGTACCCGACGCGCTTGCCCTTCAGATCCGCGATGCTGTGGATCGACGTCTCCTTGCGCGCGAGCGTGACCTGGTTGTTGAGGTCTTCGCGCACGCGGGTGATGAGCCGGACGTTGGCCTTCTGGCGCGCAGCGAACACGGCCGGAATTTCGCTACCCGAACCGATGTCGAGCGCATCCGCATTGAGCGCCTCGATGTGCAGTACGCCGTTGTTCAGCTCGCGCCAGTCGATCCGATAAGGCGTGTCGGCCAGCCCGGCCGCCTGCAGCAGCGCGCGCCAGCCGCCCTTGTAGGTCGCGACGCGCAACGTGGTGCCGGCGAGATCGGGAGTGACGGCGGCCGCCGCGAACGCGCCCTTCGCGGCGAACGGGGCCGCCACGACCGCGGTGCCGGCCAGCAGCAAACGGCGGCGTGCCGCCGAAATGGACGACATCGGATACTCCTGTGTGTCGGTCGATCGGATGGGACGTGAAAACCGCCGCGTCAATGCAGCGCTGGAAATCCGTGGCGCTCGGCCAGCAGCTCGAGAATGCGGCGCGCGTCGGTGACGAAGCGCACGTCGCCGAGCGTCTGTGCGTCGTCCGGTGCCGGCTGATCGCGGCCGAGCACGAGGACCGGCAGCCCCTGGTGCGCATCGTCGAGCGCGTCGATCACCGCGTGCCGCGGCCGCTCGAAGCCGACACGTTTCACGTCGATGCGGCCTGCGCGATCCGGCGCGCTCGCGAGCAGCCCCTCGATCGACAGCCCATGCGGACAGACGAAGCGCCGGCCCGGATGCTTCGGATCGGCAAAGCCCGGCTCCAGCAAAAACAGCACATCGCGACTCATGTGAAACGGCTCCCGTGTTCGTTGTTCATCCGGGACGGACGCGCGCTTGCGTACCCTTCGGTTCCCGGAGCATGCCGGCCCGAGGCCGGATGCCCGACTCTACCGTTACCCGTCTCACGGCCCTACCAACGTTTTGCGGAATCGATATGCGGATGCACGTAGCGCATCGGCCACCCGCCGCACAGCGTGCGTTGCATAAAAACATCGTGTGCCGGTCCGGATGTATTGCGGATATCGAACCATTTCATCGATCGATATGACGACGCCCGCGCGTTTCCGGCGCTCGACGTTCGCCGTTCGCGCGACGCGGCCGCCGCAGCAGGGGTACCGGACGCAATCGCGACGCCCATGCCGGGCTAGCGGCAACGCACATTACAAATCGGCCGCGCCGCGATTTACAAACCACGGATCGGCCGTTCGCCGGCGCGACCGTCGTCCATAGCATCGTGATCCTCGCAGACGTACTCATAAAAACAGAGGATATTCATGATCAAAAAATCGGTAGTCCTGGGTTTGGTTTCGATCGCTTCGGTCAGCGCGCAGGCGCAGAGTTCGGTCACGTTGTACGGCGTCGTCGATGCCGGTTTCGCTTATACGAACAACCAGGGCGGCGCGAGCAACATCCAGCAGACGAGCGGCAAGCTGAGCGGCAGCCGCTGGGGCCTGAAAGGCGTGGAAGATCTCGGCGGCGGCCTGAAGGCGGTCTTCACGATCGAAAGCGGCTTCCGGCCAAGCGACGGCGGGCTCGGCCAGGGCGGCCGCCTGTTCGGCCGCTCCGCGTACGTGGGGCTGGCCAAGTCGGGCATCGGCACGCTCACCTTCGGCCGCCAGTACGAGCCGATCACCGACCTGGTCGCGCAGTACTCGGGGTCCGGCTTCTGGTCGCCGGCCACGCACGTGGGCGACAACGACAACATGAACCAGAGCTTCCGGCTCAACAACGCGGTGAAGTTCCGCAGCGACACGATCGCCGGCTTCACGGCCGACCTGCTCTATGCGTTCAGCAACCAGGCCAACGGCGGCGCGGGCACCGGGTTCTCGAACAACAACGCGTGGGGCGCGTCGGCGAACTACGTGAACGGCCCGTTGTCGGTGGGCGCCGGCTATGTGCGCTTCAATCATCCGAATTCGACGTCGAATACCAGCGGCGCCGTGGGCGGCGCGACCTCGACCACCGGCAACGACTACAGCGGCGCGTTCTTCTACGGACTGAACGGCGGCGTGCGCAAGCAGCAGATCGGCGTGGTGGGCGCGAACTACGCGCTCGGCCGGGCGACGCTCGGCTTCGCGTGGAGCCACACGCAGCTCGACTATCTCGACGGCTCGTCGCGCAAGTTCAACAACTACGACGTGAACGCGCGTTACCAGATCACGCCGGCGGCCACGCTGATCGGAGTCTATACGTTCACCGACGGGCGCGCGAGCGGCCTGCCGGGCACCGGCGGCCAGACGCTGAAGCCGCGCTGGCACCAGTTCACGCTCGGTTTCGACTATGCGTTGTCGAAGCGCACCGACCTCTACCTGTCCGGCATCTACCAGCTCGCGGCCGGCGATCCGAGCACGGCAACGGCGGGCGGTTATCGCGCGATCGCTGCGATCTCGAACATCGGCAGCGCGTCGTCGACCAACCGCCAGGTCGCGCTCGTCAGCGGGCTGCGCGTGAAGTTCTGACGGTATGCGCATCAGGCGCGGCGCAGCATGGTGCGATAAGCAAAGCGGGAATCGTTGTTTGCCGTGCCGTGTCCGGTTGTCGAGAATGGGCGTTTCCCCGCGTGCGGTACGCGTTTGACCATGATCGACGCTTGTTTTCCTCTCCGCGTACCGCTCAGCAACCGGCGGGTGGTACTACGCCGGCTCGGCAGCGAATGGGCGGCAGCGATGCTGCCTGCCGGCGGTGCGCTCGCGAGCCAGCCGCCCGCCCTGCTCTATCTACTCGACGTGCCGCGGCGGACGTGCGCGCCCGCGCCAACCTACGGCGTACCGGGGCCGCACGAACGCGACGCGATCCGTCGCAGCGCCCATCGTTGTCGTCCGGTGCGTAGCCAACCCGCAAGGAAGCCCTCATGAGCGTCACCTCCCTCGCCACGCTGGTCGCGCCGACGCCGTTCGTCGACGTTCGCTCGCCGGCGGATTTCCCCGACAGCCCGGTGTCGCGCGTCCTCGCTCAGCCGTTGATGCTCGGGCTGTTCCTGCCGATCCAGGCCGGCGGCTGGAGCGCGTCGACGCTGCCGCGCACGACCGACTGGACGTTCGACTACAACGCCGACCTGGTCGCGCGCGCGGAGGCGCTCGGCTTCGATCTCGTGTTCGCGCTGTCGCAGTGGCTGCCGAAAGGCGGCTACGGCGGCGTGTTCGACGGCCACGCGCTCGACTCGTTCATGACGCTGGCCGCGCTGACCGCGCGTACCGAACGGATCATCCTCGTCGCGACGAGCCACGTGCTCTACGGGCCGTGGCATCCGCTGCATTTCGCGAAATTCACCGCGACGCTCGATCACATCTCGCGCGGGCGCTGGGGTATCAACGTCGTGACCGGCCACCGCGCGGTCGAGCACGAGATGTTCGGCTGGAACCGGATCGAGCACGACCGGCGTTACGACATGGCCGCCGAGTTCCTCGACGCGGTCCAGCAGTTGTGGGCGCAACCGGACAATTTCAGCTACACGCCCGCGCTGTCGAGCTGGCGGCTGGGCGGTGCATTTGTGACGCCGAAGCCGTGCCATGGCCGCCCGCTGCTGATCAACGCGACGGGCTCCGACGCGGGCATCGACTTCGCGGCACGCTATTCGGACATCGTGTTCGTCACGAGCCCGGCCGGCCCCGACGCCGAACGCGCGCTCGATGCGCTGCCCGCGCATACCGCACGCGTGAAGGCCGCCGCCGCGGCGCGCGGCCGCACGATCCGGACGCTGCTCAACCCGCTCGTGATCTGCCGCGAAACAGCGGCCGAAGCGCGCGCGTACCGCGACGCGATCGTCGCGCATGCGGACGAAGGCAGCTTCCACCGCTTCGACAGCGACGCGCACGCATGGCGCGGGGGCTTCGAACAGCGCGCGCAGACCGCCGCGCGTGCAATCGGCGGCAACATCTCGATCACGGGCTCGCCGGACGAAGTCGCCGAAACCATCGTGCGACTGCACCGTGCAGGCATCGACGGCGTCCAGTTGAGCTTCTACGACTTCAAGCCCGATCTCGACTTCTTCGGCGAGCGCGTGCTGCCGCTGCTGCGCGACGCCGGCCTGCGGCGCTGACGTCAGGAAGGGGGGCGGCGCGCGCCGGCACGGCCAGGTCAGAACACCCGGCCTTCCGTCAGGTGCGTCGTCACGCCGTTCAGCTCGTAGTCGCCGATCACGCGCGCCTTGTGCAGCAGCGGGTTGTGACTGAAGATCGTGCGCAGGTTGCGCCAGTGCCGGTCGAGGTTGTGTTCGCGCGCCGTCGCCGATGCACCGCCGACTTCGAACAGCCGCTCCGCCGCATGCAGCGCAAGCTTGCTGACGATGAGCTGCGTGCGCGCCGTGGCGAGCGCACTGTCGAGCACCAGCGCGTGCGCATCGGCATCGCCGGCTTCGATCGCGTCGGCGGAGCGGTCGAGCGCCCGCGCGTTTTCGCGGACGAGCGCGTCGATCGCGTGGCTGTGCGCGGACAGCTCGCCGACGACCTGCTGGATGAAATGATCGTCGCGCGCGGTCGGCGCCGGGCTGTGCAGCGCCGGGCGGCCGTGCGCGAGCACGTAGCGGCGCGCATCGGCGACCACGTTGCGCACGATGCCCGCGCCGGTCGCGACGAGATGCAGTTGCCGCAGCGCGCCGCAATGGCGTCCGACGAGCGTCGAGCCGTCGCGCGCGGCCACTTCATCCGCGAACACCTGCACGTCGTCGAGCAGCAGGCTGCCGCTCGCGGTCATGCGCTGGCCCATGCCGTCCCAGTCGTCGAGCACCTGCACGCCGTCGCGCGCGACCGGAATGATCACGGCGACTGCGTCGCCCTGTTCGTTTTCCACATTGACGCGTGCGAAGTCGGCAAACGCGGTGCCGGTCGAATAGTATTTGCGGCCCGTCACGCGATAGTGATCGCCGTCCCGGCGCAGCACGGCGGTGTTCTCGCCGGGCCGCGACGTGCCGCGTTCGGTCGACGCGCCGCCGAAGATCGCGCCGGCCCGCGCACGTTCGAGCTGCACGTCGTTGAACGGCGTGCGCGGCGACAGCCGCAGCGTCTCGGTCTGGTCGTAGTGGATCCGCAGCGCGTGCGCGAGATTCGAATCGGCGGCGGCCAGCGTCGCAATCGTGTCGAACAGATCGACGAGCGTGCCGCCGAGGCCGCCGCGTGCGACCGGAATCCGCAGCACGCCCAGCGCCGAGCGGCGGAAGATCGCGAAACCCTCGAACGGCAGCTCGCGCCGCGCCTCGCGTGACGCGGCATCCTGTCCGATCGCATTCGCGAGATCGGGCAGCGCGGCGAGCGCGTCGCGCAACGCGGCGCGCGGATCGACGGCATCACGGGCAGTCATTCGGCAGGTCCTTGTTCGAGAAGATCGGGCGCTGCGTCGCGCGATCGCGGCATTCGCGAACCGCCGCATGCGCAGCATCGCAAAGTATAGGGACGCGCCCGGCGCGCGCGAAAAACCGATTTCAGCTTTTGTTATGCGTGTGCCGGGAATGGTCGTGCACCGTCGCGTCATGGTCGGATGAGCCGACGCCGGCGCCGGCGCTGCGCGGTCGCGCGTGTCGAATACGAACCGGGCCGATCGCGGCCGTCGCGACGCCGTCGACGGGGCGGGTACGTGCATCGCGTCTTTCGGATACCGGATGTCGATCAGCCCGTGCTCGTCGCGGATGCGTATCGGTGGCACGACCTCCACGCTCGCGCGGCCGGCGCCTTCGCACACGGCCGAGTGCGGGCCACATCGGCCTTGACGGCGGGCGGCCGGATGGCATTGGCCGCGATCGAGATCGGATGGGTCGGGCTCGACGGTCAGCATGCCGTGCATCGCGTACCAGCCGCCGTCCAGGGCTTCCAGCCCCACGAATGAATTTCCCCGAACAGGGGAACGTGCCTTTCCGCCCGCATTGCGGCGTCGTTCGTCGCATGTCCCCCAAGGGGACTTCCTTCGGGGCGTTTGGCACGGCCAAACGGCGCTCCTCACTTCTTGCACTGCGAGCGGAAAGGCACGTTCGCAAGCCCGTTATTAGCGTGAACAGACCCTAGGCGAGCACGTCGCGCAGACGCGCCCGCCCGGGCCTCCCGGCAATCATGGCACCCGCGGCCACGTATCCTGCCGCGTTACTGCTTGCTGCACAGCCCCATCACGAAGAAGCCGGAGCCGTTCGGCTCATCCAGCCAGTACATCGTCGAATGGTTGACCGGCAGCAGCACCGTCGTTTCCTTTTCCTTCGCGAGCTGGATCTGGGCGGCGATCAGCCCGTCGATCCCCTGGGCGACGATCGGGTCGCTCTGGGTACGCGCGGCGGTATCGAGGTCGAACGCCGCGTTGAAGTAGAGCGGGGTCTTCGTCTGACCGTCCGGGCTCACCATCTGCGTGCCGCTGATCGTCGACTGGACCACGTCGGCCTTGCCCGTCAGCCGGTTGCCGACCGTGGTGTCGGGCTCGACACACACCCACTGGCCGTCATAGGCGCCACTCGCGAGCGTGCGCGTCGTCGTGAGCACCATCGAGCCGGTACGCGGGGTGCCCTCGGGCGACGTGCCGAAGCGGTCGACCAGCAACGTCACGTTGCCGCCCTGCCGCGTGACGAATGCACGTCCGTTGATTTTCCCGCCCACCATCATGTCGAACGCGCCGGGATACGTCGCCTGGTCCGGATCCGGCACGAACGTCGCGGTATCGACGAGTGCCGCCCCGGTATCCGTGTCCAGGTTCGTGCAGGTATCGGCATACGGCTTGCCGAAGCAGAAGCGGGCGCTGCCGTCCGCGTTGATCCGAACCTGCCCGGCCTCCGGCTCCTGCGTGCCGACCGGCACGCCGTCCTGGCGGCGATCCCCGGCCAGCGACACGAAGCTGTACGCGCCGGCCAGCGACGCGACATCGGTCACGCCGTTGTTCGTCAGTGCGAGTTGCCCCTGCAGCAAGCCGCCGCCGCCGAGCAGGTTCGGCACGTTGGACAACGAACCGCTCAACAGGCCCGCGCCGTTGTCGTCCTTCGTCAGCGCAAGCGACAGCGACAACGCGGCGATCTGATCGGGAGACAGCGTCACGCCCGGGCCCGCAGCCAGGTTCGACACCACGAACTGTCCGTTGCCCGCGGTCCGGTAGGTGCCGATCACCTGGCCGGCCAGGCCGAATTGCGAGTTGACGAACGTCAGCGTCAACTGGCCGGCAGCCGGCCGATCGACGTCGATGCGGATCGTGTCGCCGAATCCGACCGTGCCGACATAGCTCGAACCGGACGCGAGCGGCGTCACGGCCGCGCTGGTGGCGCCCGACCCGTTCGTCCCGCCGGGGCTGGTCGTGGCCGTCGGGCTGCCCGAGTCGCCGCCGCCGCATGCGGCGAGCAGGATCGATACGCTGGCGCTGATGCCGAAAACGAGGAGTTTGGAAGATTTCATGGTTTTAATGGGAAGGTGACAATTGGACAGACTCAATGAACAGGTCGATGCCGGCGCGCCGCTCAGGCCGGCGAGCCGGCATCGAACGCGCGAAAACGCGCGCGCAGCAGCGGATGCGCGTCGACCATCCGCGCGCAGAGCTCCGGGAAGCGCCGCAGAAACGGAATCAGGGCCGTGTCGTCGCGGGAAAACATGCCCTGGTTCGTCGGGCAATCCAGCACGACCTTGGTCTGGCCGTCGCTGATCTCGATGCGCGGCCAGGCAAGACAGATGAAGCATCCGCCGATGAATATGTTGGTATCCGAATGAAATTCGCGCGGAACGGACTTCATGATGAATTGCAGTGCCCTGGATTCCATGGATGGTTGCAGCCTGTCAGTGACTCGTCCGATTCGCACGCACTCGTCGAATGCATGCGGCATCGACGCTCCGTTCGGGCGTCTTGCCTGTCTATTCGGATCGCCACGGCATTTGTTCGGTCGATGAGCACTTTTTTTTCGTGTCGCGCCCAACCGACGACGTCGCGTTGAATGCCATGACACTACCTTTTGGGTTGCATTGAAACTTATTGAGACCTGTCTGTCAACAAGTAGCAATGCGACTATTCAGGTCGTGTCATGAGGTGAGCACATGGACCAAGAAGAAGCACAGGCCCTGGCGGAGTGCGTCGGGCGCGCGATTGCCCGCAAACGGGTGGAAGCCGGCCTGACCCAGGAACAGGTGGCCGAGCAGTTGTCGCTCGGGCGGGAGGCGATCGCGCGGATCGAGCGTGGCACGTCGATTCCGACCATCGTGCGCCTCGCCGAATTCGCGGCGCTGTTCGGCTGCGCGACCGAGGAATTGCTGACGGGGGCGTCGCCGAGAATCGACGATCAGACGTTGGCGATCATGCGCAACCTGCGCGAATTGGCGCCGCGCGACCGGCAGATGCTGGTCGAATGGGTGGAAACGTTTGCACAACGCCTGCGCCGCCATCGCGACTGACCACGCGCCGCGCCGGCAGTGCTATTGCGCCGGGGAGCGCCCGGCGCGATGGCCGGCATCCCGCAGCATCAGGTTCAGCGCATCCGACCAGTTCTGCGCGTCGCTGCCCTGCCCGCGTTCCGCCCGCAACTGCGCGAGATCGAGCTTGGCGCGCACGACGTCCTGCGCCGCCGCACGCGCCAACCATTTCTCGGCTTCGCCGTAGTCGCGCGCGACCAGCTTGCCCTCGAAATAGGTTTCGCCGAGAAGCGTCTGCGCGATCGGGTAATTCATCTGCGCCGCACGCCGGTAATACGCGAGTGCCGCGCGCGGGTCGCGGCGCGTGCCGAATCCGCCCTCGGCAATCCTGCCGAGCGTGGTCAACGCGGCCGCGTCATTCGAGCGCGCCCGCAACGCGCGGATCGACGCACCGTCCGCGTGCTGCGCGGCGGCTTCGATCCGGTGCTCCGCGTCGGTCCACGAGTCCTGCTGCCGCTGGGCATCCGTTTCGGTGCGCGCAGCCGCGGATCCGGGTGCGGCAGCGGCCGGCCACACCGGCTCCCCGCCGGTCCCGCGCACCGCGCCACGCTGCGCCGGCGGCGCAACGGCGGGCCGCGCGGCGGCGGTTCCCGGCTGCGCGATCGTCAGGTCGCCGATCAGGCCGCTTGCGATCCACGGACGTTGCTGCCCCTGGGTCACGTCGCTGACCTGTTGCTGCGTATGCTCGAGCGCCTGCTTGAGCGTCGCGCCGGGAGCGGCAAGATAGGTCGCCAGGTAGTACGCGAACGGCCCGTTGTCGACCGGCTGACCGAACGTCCGCATCGAATCGTAGGCGGCTGCCTGGTCGGCGGTCGAATACGCGATCAGCTCGCCGCGCGCCGCCGGATCGCGCTTGAGCGACTGGCCGGCACGGCCGCGGGACGGCACGCGACACGCGTCGATCAGCGCGACAAACGCGTCGGGCCGCGACGCCTTCACCTGCGCGCGCACCGCGTTGAATCGAATGCCCCGTTGCGGCAGCGTGGCACGCGTCATGGCCGCGATCGGGATGCCGGTCTTGACCGGTACGAGAAAATTGTCGCCGCCGGATTCAAAGCCGTGACCCGCGTAGTAAAAAATCGCGACCTGTGCGCCACGCGCGCGCGTGGCAAGCCAGTCGACCGACGCGTTGAACTCGTCGCGGGTCAGGTCGGTGCCGATCCGCGTTTCGAATCCAAGCTGCGTGAAGGTCCGGCCGATCAGCGCCGCGTCGTTGGCCGGCGAACCCAGCCGGTCGGCGCCGTCATAGGCCGCATTGCCGATCACGAGCGCGACTTTCGTCCCGGTCGCGCGGCCCCCGTCGATCGTTGCGCCGGCCCATCCGGCCCGGGACTGCAACGATGCAACCACCAGAACGGCAACGCACGCGCATGCGCGGCGGCCCGATCGCAAGAAAAACATCCGCACGTTTCCCCGTTGTTGTTTTGGAGCGTCATTCCGAATATCGGAACGGCACCGGTTGACCAACGTCATTCCGGCCGAAGAATACGGCAATTGCACAATGCAATGTCGATCGGTTTGGTTGAAACCAGCATGACCGGCCAGAGCAATCCAGCTGCGGCACACCGAGCGGGGCGCCGCCTGGTCGAATGAAGGATTTCAGTGCGGCCGCATGCGAACCGGACGCCAAATCCGGCCCGTATTCGCGTGCAATGAGATGTTCGATGACAAAATTTGCGGATGGCGAAACTTCATAATTTCAGTGTAGTATCCGCTGCAGAAGACCATTAGTAATAGCAATCGAAATAATGAAAGCAGTTTGTCAGTTTAAAGCTGACGACTAAAGCGGGGAAAGCGTGAATTCGCCATTCAAATCCGGGGCATTCAGATTCGTTACGTCGTACGCGTCCATTCGTGTCGACGAGACCTCCTCTTCTCCTTACCGACCCAATCACGACTGATATTCCGCGCTAAGCGCGCCGCGCCGTTCATTTGCGTGACGAGCGGCCGGTGCAGCGCGACGCCGTGGTTCGGACCAGCATGCGCATACCCGCGCGGCGTCGTCATGCCGATCGACGAAAAGAAGAGGATTACTTATTTATGGCGCAATGTACGCACTGCGAGAGCGAACTGCCGGACGGCCTGAAGTTCTGCATCAAATGCGGCACCCCCGTCGCAGCCGCTCAGCCCCGGATCGAGGCCGCCGTCTCCCCCTGCCGGCGCTGCCACACCGAACTGACGCCGAACCAGCGTTTCTGCAACAAGTGCGGGACGCCGGTCGCGACGGCGAACGACGTCGACGTGATCGATGTCGAGTTGCCCGCACCGCCTGTCGAGCCGGTACGGGCACCTGAGCCGGTTCAGCCGTCCGGACACGTCGCTGCCGAAACGGCGCGCGGGATTCCGCACGGCGCCGCCGAGGTGTCCAGCACGCACGTGGCGCCCGTCGTCGAACCCGCGGAGGCGGATGTTGCCGTGGATGACGCGCCCCCCGTCACGGACATTGCCGAAACGGCATCGAGCCAGGTGAGCGCGCCGGTGTCATCGCCCGAACCTGCGATGCCCGCCGCGCGTGCGGCCGAGGCAGACGATCGCGACGCTGCAACCGGCACCTCGCATGCGACGCCGGCCGTCGCGGATCCGCAGCCCGCGAGTGTGACCGCAGCAGCGATCGCCGAAGCGGCTGTCGAGCGTCACGACGTATCCCGCGACGTACCGGATGTGGACGTCCCGTCGGCGTCGGCTGCGGACGTGCCCGATACCGCCGTCGCACACGCCGGCGAATCCGATCCTCCCGTCTCCGTGGTCGAGGAAACGATCGTGCTGCCCGCGTCCGCGCAACCCGAGCGACCGGCATCCGGCGCGGCACCGCAACCGGTCCCGCCGGCCGCCCCGACGAACCGCGACACGTCGGCCACGCCCAAGATCATCGCGGCCGGTGTCGCACTCGTCGTCGCCTGCGCAGGCGGCGCATTCTGGTGGCATGGCCGCCATGCGAGCACGCCGTCCGCCCCCGAACCTGCCGCCGCGTCCGCGGTTCCGGCCGTGACGGCCGACGCCGCCTCGGGTCTCGCTGCATCGGGTTCGCTCGCCGCCAGCGCAGTCGGTGCAACGGCTTCGACCGACGTTCCGGCATCCGCACCGATCAATGCGGCCGCGATCAACGCAGCCGCGCTCGCCGCCAGCGCGACCGCGCCCGCGCCCGCCTCGACGCCGGCCGTCGTCACGAATGCGGCGCCGGCATCCGTGAATGCGCAGCAAACGTCGCCGTTTGCAAACTTGCAGGACAACGCGCCCGCGCCGTCCGAACCCGCAGCCATTGCCGCTGCGCCGCACGTCAAGCCGCGCCCGACGCCGCCCGCCCGCACGGCCGCCGCAACGGCGCCGGCCTCGCCCGCGATCGACGGCCTGCTGAAACGCGCGCAGGGCGACCTGTCGCGCGGCCAGTACGACAAGGCGATCGCGACAGCGGAAAGCGTCCTTGCGCTCGAGCCCGGCAACCGTCCGGCGAAGACGCTCATCGACAAGGCGAAGGCGCGGCAGATGGATGCCTTGCGCAACAACAGCACACTTGAATAAAGCGCCGGAGAAGACCGACATGACAATCCAGAAAACCCTCGCCGCCGCCTGCGCGGTCACCTTGCTCGCCAGCGGCTGCGCTTCCCAGAACGGGGCCGGCGGGATCTCGTCCGAATCCGTGCTGCGCTGTACGGCGCTCGGCGCCGGCGGCGCGATCGTCGGCGCGCTGATCGGCGGCACCAAGGGCGCGATCGGCGGCGCGGTCGCCGGGCTCGCCGCGTGCGCCGTGATCGAAGTGGCGACGCGGCAGACGAAGACGGCCGCCGAAGTCGATCGCGATTACCGCGCGAGCAATCGCAACAACCTGCCGCCGTACGCGAAGATCGACGCCTACAACACGGTCGTGACGCCGCGCTCCGCCGTCAAGGCCGGCGATCCGATCAAGCTGGAATCGCAGATTCGCGCGGTGTCCGGTACGAACGAGCCCGTCCAGGAAGTCAAGGAAGTCGTGACCGTCTACGCACCGTCGGGCGAGCAGTTCAAGCGCGGCGAAAAGGTCGTCAACGCGACGCCGGGCAGCGGCGAATTCGACAACAGCTTCACGCTGAAACTGCCGTCGGGCGCGCCGCAAGGCACGTACACGCTCAAGAGCCAGGTCTACCTGAACGGCAAGCCCGGCACGATCCGGCAGTCGAACATCCAGCTCGCGCAGGTCGACGGCGTCACCGTCGTCGCGCTGCTCGACGCCCCCGCCGCACACTGACCGGCCCGTCCTCGCAAGGAGATCAACGATGTCAACGCTCGATCACGCACCCGAGGCGGGTAAGTTCGGCCTGCTGCGCGCCGCCGAGGCGGTCACGAACTGGCGCGCGCTCGCCATGTGCGCTTTCGCGATCGTCGCCAGCATGCTGATGGGCATGCTCACGATCCAGGTCCTCCGTCACAGCCCGGTGCTCGGCCTGCTGTTCGTCATCGCGACCTTCGCCACCGCGCTCATCGGCTATTCCGCGGTCGGTATCGTGCTGATGCGCGATGCGCAGGGCGAATCGGTCGGGTTCGTCGATGCGGTACTGCAGGCGACGTTCACCGCCCACCGCCTCCTCGGGATCGGCGTGCTGCTCGCCGTCGGCTGGATCCTGCTGCTGCTCGCGCTGCTGATCGTGTTCCTGGTCTGCAAGATCCCGGGCCTCGGCCCGCTGCTGTATGCGATCGCGTATCCGCTCGCGGCAATCGTCGCGGGCGCGATCTTCGCCGGCATGTGGTACGTCGGCTATCCGCTCGCCGCCCCCGCCATCTGGCAGGGCAACACGACGCTGCAGACCGCCGCGCGCCTGCTGCATATCGGCCGCCGCCAGCTGCTGGGCGTGATCGTCAGGATGTTCGGGCTGCTGCTGCTCGTCGGCGTGCTGTCGGCGGTCGTGTTCGGCATCCTCGGCACAGGCGCCGCGATCGCATCGTCGATCTCCGCGGCGACCGGCACCAGCCCGTTGGGCGGCTTGCTGGGCATGCTCGGCGGCATGGGCGGCCTGGGTGGCCTCGGCGGGTTCGGCCGCCACGCCGGCGCGTACGGCATGGGCGCCTACGGTCTCGGCGCGGATGCCGCGGGTGGCGGTTTCGGCGGGATGGGCGGGTTCGACTACCGCAGCATGGCCTACCTGGGCGCGTACGGCTTCGGCAACGGCCTGCTGTTCGCGATCGGTCTCGTGATTCCGTTCCTGACGTTCGTCAACGGCACGTGCCTCATCTACCTGCAGACGGTCAGCGGCGTCGACTTCTCCGCGACGGAAGAAAAGCTGAGCCAGCACGTCGCAGACGCGAAACGTCATGCCGAACAGGCACGCGAGCGCGCCGCCGATCGCCTCGCGAAAGCACGCGACGCACACACCGCCAGCACCGCCAGCACCGCCGGCGCGGCGGGCGCCGCTCCGCTGACGTCGCCGGGAACGGTGTCGCCGGCCGCGGACGATGCCACAGCGTGTGCGCAATGCCACAAGCCCATGGCCGCCGACGACCTGTTCTGCGGCGAATGCGGTGCGCGCCGTTCCGCATGACGGCCGCGTGACGGCCTGCCGGCGTACCGCCTTCCGGGCGGGTTCGCCGCAGGCCTCGATCGCGGGCGAACAAATTGCACCCTCACGCGAATGAAGAGACGAACGGCGCGCTGCACATGGCCACCCATGCCGGCGCCCCTTCGTCCACTTTCGGAGAACCCCATGTTCCGTCGTCCTCTGCTCACCCTCTTCGCCGCCGCGCTGGCGGCGCTTCCGCTTCTGTCGGCCCATGCGCAGATCCCGCCCGACGTGCGTGCGCGCTATGAAGCGACGACGAGCCGCTTCAGCCACCCCGACGGGCTGCGCCCCGAGGCCGACCAGGCCTACACCGTTTCCGCCTTTCCGGGCATCTACGCGATCCGCGTGTCGAAAACCGGCAACGCACCGCCGCCGCTCGTCGGCATGCCCGTGATGTTCTTCGACAGCGACGCATCGTGGCTGCTGTCGCCGTTGGGCGACGACACGTCGAGCCCGTACTACCAGCACTGGCGCGTCGCGAACGTGAAGCACTGGAAGGGCTGGGAGAACGTCGCGCAGGATTCGCCCCTCGTCCAGCAACTGTTGCGCTCGATGCCCGTCGACAAGCTGGTGCATCAAGGCGCCGACGCCCCCGTGTTCGTCTACCTGGCCGCCCCGGACTGCCCGTATTGCCGGCGCGACCAGGCCGCGATGGAGCGCAGCCCGTACAGCTTCGCGATCCTGCCGATCACGCTCGACCCGACGCGGATGCCGGTCGTCGAGCATCTTGCCTGCGCCGACGATCCGCTCGGGGACTGGAACAAGCTGATGCGCACCGGGCGCGGCAGCACCGCGCCGTGCAGCCGCTTCGACCGCGCGGCATGGTGGGACCTGAAGCAGCTGTTCTTCCCGCGCTCGGCGACGCCCGCGTTCCTGTTTGCCGACGGCACCGTGATTCGCGGCGACGTCGACGCCGCGATGCGCAAGGCCGCGGACATGAAGGCGCGCGGCCTCGTATTCCAGTGATTTGCCCGGCCGGCCCGCGAGGCCGGCCCCGTCATCCTCCCTCTTCGGAATCCGCCATGTCCAACAAACCGGTTCCCTTGACACCCCAGGAAGTCGACGCGCTCGTCGCACGCTTCAAGGACGTCGATACCGTTCAGAAGCTCGATCTCGCCGCGAAGCAGGCGGCCACGCTCGCACCGCGTCTGCGCCTGCACGACCTGAAGACCGTGGCCGGCGTGATGCAGCGCGTGCAGACGGACATCGAGACCGGGATCGGACAGCTCAAGCAGAAGCTGCGCGCGACGAGCGACGCGATGCGGGTCCAGCGTGCGAACCTGCGCCGCGATGCCGCGCAAGAATCGGGGCCGCTGCTCGACACGTTGCGTGCGGCGTCCGCCGCGGTCGATCCGGCCGAAACGCTCGGCTGGGACGATCCCGCGTGGGACGCCAGCGATCCGGCCGCGCTGCATGCCGCCTATGCGGCCGGCCGGCCGTTGCCGGACCGCCTGTACGCCGGAACGATCGGCGTGCGCACCGCGAGCGGCCTCGTGACGATTCCCGCCTTCGTGCCGTTCATCGGCCGGCAACGCATCGTCACGCTGCGCAGCGACAAGCCGGAGAGCCGGCTCGCGATGCTGCAGCTGCTCGGCGCACTCGCGTTGCGGATCCACCTGACGCTGCCGAAGATGGCGGAATTCGTGTTCCTGGATCCGCACAACAGCGGCAACACGTTCCGGTGGGCCAACAGTTTCGCGAAAGCGGAGAAGACCCGCGACCTGCATCGCAGGCTCGACGCGATCGAGGCGGAATTCGGGCGCATCAGCAGCCAGTACCTCGACCACAAGGTTTCGTCGTTCGACCAGCTTGCCCCGTCGGTGCGGCAGCGGGAGAAGCTGCAGATCGTCTGCGTGGCCGACTTCCCGCGCGGCTTCGACGAGGTCACGGCCGCCAAGCTGCTGCGCTTCGCGCGCAACGGGATGGCGAACGGGACGTACTTCCTGATCCACTTCGACGAAACGGCGCCGATGCCGCGCGACATCGACCTCGGCCAGTATCCGCTGTGGGCGCCCCAGCAGCCCGCGACGCTCGGCGCGCGCATCGGCGAAGGCGCGCCGGACGTGCTGCCGACGCCCGCGCGGCTGGAAAGCCTGCTGTCGCGCGCGGCCGCGTTCGAACCGGAGCGCGCGGTGCTCGACATCAGCGCGAGCGGCATCGGCGCGACGGACAGCTGGTGGAGCGAAGACGCCACGTGGCACGTCAGCGCCCAGATCGGCCACCGCGGCCAGTCGGATCCGTTGACCGTGATGTTCGGCGAGAGCCGCGAGTCGTTCTCGATCCACGGCGTGCTGAGCGCGACCTCGGGCGCCGGCAAGTCCACCCTGCTCCATGTCCTGATCACGACGCTCGCGTGCCGCTATTCGCCTCGCGAGCTGCGCTTCTACCTGGTCGACGGCAAGAACGGCGTGGAATTCGCGCCGTACCGTTCGCTGCCGCATGCGGCCGTGATCTCGCTGAATACGCCGCCGGACCTGTCCCGCAGCCTGCTGGTCGATCTCCTCGAGGAAATGGAGCGGCGCAACGCGCTGTTCCGTGCGCACGGCGTCGACGGCTACCGCGCGTTCCGCGAGCGCTTCCCGAACGAGACGCTGCCGCGCCTGATGCTCGTGATCGACGAGTACCAGGAAGTCGTCGAGCAGGATCCGGACGGCGACGGCTCCCGCCGCCTCATCGAGCTCGCCGCGAAGGGGCGCAGCGCGGGGATTCACCTGTTCTGCGCATCGCAGCAGTTCGCGCCGCGCGAGATGATCGGCGCACGCGAGTTCATGAACAACATCCACCTGCGCATCGCGATGAAAGCGACCGCCGGCTCGACGGGCGGCATCACGGAATTCGACGCCGAAGGCCGGCAGATGATCGAGAGCCTCACCGCCGCCGGGCAGGTGCTCGTCAACGCGGAAAGCGGCCGTGCCGGCCACAACGTCCAGGGGCAGGTCGCGCTGCTCGATCGCGCGACGCGCGACGACCTGATCGGCAAGCTGCGCGAGAAGGCCGCGCAGGCCGGCATCGACGCCGTGTGCGTGACGCTCGACGGTGTCGAGCAGCCGGTGTTCCTCGAGACGCCGGCGATCGCGCGGCTGCTGGCCGGCGCACCGCCCGACGACGACGCACTCGCGCACCTGGCGGCGACGCCCGAACGCCAGGGCGGCTTCGGCCTGCCTGGATGGCATCCGGTCGATCGTCCGGTGCCCGTCTGGCTCGGCCGCGCGCTCGATGTGCATTCGTATGCGGCGTTCGCGCTGCGGCGCGCCGACGACGAAAACGTGCTGATCGTCGGCCAGAACGCGAACGCGCGGGTCGGCATGATGCTCGCGACCGCCCTGTCGGCACTTGCCGCGCGCGGCCGCGCGGATGTCGGCATCGGGGTCGTCGACAACGGCCTCGCGCCGGTGTGGCGCGCATTGCGCGACACGGTCTGCGCGCCGGCCGGCATCGAATTCGACAGCGGCGAAGACGAAGCGGGCACGCTCGCGCTGTTGCAGCGCTGGGCCGATGAAGCCGCGCGCCGTGCGTCGCTCGATCGCGAGGGCCAGCACCGCGAACCGACCCGCCTGCTGTTCGTGCCGGATCCGTTGCGCACGGCGGGACTCGTCAGCAATCGCAGCGAGCAATGGGGCTTCGAACCGTCCGATGCGGGTCGTGTGCTCGCGCAGATCGTGCAGAACGGGCCGCGCGTGGGGCTGCACGTCGTGATGGCGATCGAACAGCGGCGCGCGTTCGAGCGCGTGTTCGACATCCGGCGCCAGCTCGATCTGTTCGGCCATCAGGTGCTGATGCAGATGTCGGCCGACGAATCGCTCAAGCTGATGGGCCGTCCGGATGCGCACGCGCTGCAAAGCGCCGGCGATCGTCCGGTGATGGCCCTGCATCACGCGCGCGGCGCCGGCACGTCGACCGTCTTCAAGACCTACATGAGCGGCGACGCGCCCGCCGTTTCGCCGCGTGAAAACCTGTCCGGCGCGCTCGGCGCATTCGCCGCGGCGCTCGCACTCGATCGCACGGAGGAACCCGCGTGATGGACGGTCCGATCGCCGAATGGCTCACGCAGATCGAACGCGCGCGGCGTCAGCTCGACGACGCGGCATCGGTCATGCATCACCTGCGCCGTGAGCTCGACCAGGCGCTGTCGCGCGCGCTGGCGTCGTCCGAGCCGGACGACCCGTCGCGGCCACAGCTGCAGCGGCTGTGCGACACCGCGGCGGGACCGCTGCGGCAACGCGAACAGCGGCTCGCCGATGCGCTCGACGACACCGCGTTGCGCCTGCGGCGCTACCTGGGAGGAAACGGATGACGACCTCATCGGACGACACGCCGCAGCGCGTGGCCGACGCCAGCATCCGGCGCGATATCGCGCGGCTGCGCGCGTGCGCGGACGATCTGTCGCGCACGGTCGCGCACATGACGTCCACGATTCGCGACGACAGCGTCGCACCGATCGCGCATGCCGCGCATTTCTGGGGCCGCGAGGTCGACGAATGGCTGCGCGCGATGGATACGTGGCTCGCCAGTATCCCCGCGGCGGCCGAGCCGCGTACGCACGAGGGCGAATCGCATGAGTGACACTGGCTTCGGGCCCGCGCTGCTCGTGCGCGTCATCGAGGACCTGCTGTACGACCTGCGCAAATGGCGCGGCTCGATCGACGGCACGCGCGACGGGATCGCGAAAGGCACCAGCACGTTGCATACGTCGCACGCGCGGATGCGCGACCGGATCGCGGATGGCAACGCGGGCTTCGACGACGATACGCGCGCGGTCGCCCAGGCCGCGTCGCGCGATACGGAACGGACGACCGGCGAAGCCGCGTTGCGCGTGCGCGTCGAGGACGCGCAGGCCCGTACCACGGCCGGCGTCGCAGCGGCGCAGGCGGCGCTCGCCACCGCGCGGGCACAGGCCGCGCACTGGCGCAACCGCCTCGCCAGCATGCAGGCCGAGCACAGCGCGGCGCTGGCCAGCGCGGCCAACGCCCACGCGCAGGCGGCCGCGGCACGCAGCGCCGCCGCCGCGCTGCCCACGCATTCGTACGACTCGAAATCGCCGGGCGACCCGAATGCGGCCGCACGTGCCGCGCATTACGCGGCCGCGAGCCGCCACGACGCCGAAGCCGCACACGCAACCGCCACCGCGGCCCGGCTCGCGGACCGCAGCGAAGCGATCGAGGAAAACCTCGCGCTCTGCCGCGTGTCGGCCGAGTGCGCGGAGCAGGCGAACGCGGCCGCCGTCGCCGCCGAACTGTCGATGACGCGCGCCGACGCCATGCGTGCCGACGCGACGCGCTGGCATACCGAAGCGCTGGGCCTGTCGGATGCAATGCGGCGCGCGCTCGACGAGCAGCGCGCGTTGATCGACGCGATCGCGCCGACCGCGTTGGCGGCGACGCGCGACATCGACGACATCCGCGCGCACGAGCACCGTCTGGATGCACAGCTGCAGGCATCCGGCGACCTGCTCGGCGCGGCGGACCGGTTTCTCGACGAAAAAGCCGGCAAGCTCCGCGAGCTCGCGGCCGGCCTGGGAGCATGACGATGAAGGCACTCGAAGAACAGGCCTGGACCTACGTCGCGATGAGCCGCGACCTGATCGACACGGCCGCCGCTGCGGCGGCCGGCTGGCGCGACGACGCCGGCGCCATCGCCTACGCGCGCTATCTCGACCCGCTCGAAAGCCAGCGTGATGCGTCGGTGTCGCAGCTCTGGCAGCTCGACGCGAGCGCCACGCATGCGCAGCAGTTGCTTGCCGACGTGCACGACAAGCTCGACCAGCAGCAGCAGGCGCATTTCCGGCTCGCCGACGACGCATACCGCCTCGACGTCGCGGAGCGCAAATGGATGCACGCACGCGAACTGTCGAACCAGCACGTCGATGCCGCTCACGCATCGATGACGGCGAGCGACGAAGCGATCGCCCGCGCGGCCGCCAGCCTTGGCCGCCTCAAGCTCATCTGAACCGACATCCGACGAAATACCAGGGAATCGACATGGCGCAGGATTCGCAAAACACCCAACCCACTCCCGGCTCGACCTTCATGCTGCCGCCCGGCGCGAACGACGCGCTCGGCCGGCTGGCGGATGTCCAGAACGTGCGGCAGCGGGTCGACAAATGGTGGCAGGAAACGGCGGCGCCGACGCTCGGCCTGAAGCCGGACGACGCGGCGCAACCCGACGGGAGTCCGCACGCGGCAGTCGAAAACTGGCGCGATCAGATCGACGGCGGCTGGCGCGATGCCAATGCGCTGATCAAGTCTGCCCAGGTGGAGCAGCAACGCGCGGGGATCGTCGCGCAAGGTAACGGTGCCGTCGCCGAGATGCTGTCGAGACGCCTCGCGGAACAGCGCGGCCGGCGGATCACGCTCGCGATCGTGGCAGGCGTCATCGTGATCCTGTTCCTGGCGCTGGGCGTACGCAATGCGCCGGCGATGTTCCGCGCGACGCAGCGCACGGGTGCCGCGCCGTCCTGGATGACGGGGCTCACGCCGAAAAGCGCCGGCTTCGACAAGCTGCCGGCGCCGGCCTACGTATGGAAAGGGGCGATGAGCGTCGCGAACGCCCAACGTGCCGCGTATGCACGCAACTACGTCGATGCGTATGCGCAATTCCATGCGCTCGCGCGAATCGGCGACGATACGGGCTTCGCGTGGGCAGGCTGGCTGCTGCTGAACAACCAGGGCGTGGCCGGCCAGCAGGCCGCGGCCGTCGACGCGCTGCAGACGCGTTATGGCGAAACGCACGACCGGCATCTCGAATGGCCGCTCGGCCAGGCGAACGTACTCGGGCTGGGCGGCCTGCCGGTCGACCGGACGAGCGGCCAGCGCATGCTGCGCGACGCGGCCAATCTGCCGTTCCCGCCGGCCATGCTGACGCTGGCGCTGTGCGCGGCCCACTCGCATGTGTGCGTCGCGACCGATTCCGACGTCTACCACCTGATCAGCAGCGCCGCGGCCGACAACGATACGCTGGCGATGGCCGTCTCGGGACGAGCAATGCTGCTGGGCCAGCGACCGTTCCACCGCAATCGCGGCGAAGGCACGCAGTTGCTCCAGATGGCAGCCGCGCAGGGGAACGCGTTCGCACGTGAAACCTGTGCCGCGAACAACCTGCGATGCTGAACGCCGTCGTTGCGCGCTTCGTGCGAGACGCCGCGCGGTACGTCGCGGCGGCGCTCGCGCTCGTCGCGCTGGCGGGCATCGCGCCGGCGCGTGCCGCGGATGCGCCGCGCGTCGCGCTCGTGATCGGCAACGCGACCTATCGCGGAACCGACCGGCTCGAAGCGCCGACCGGCGACGCCGAACTCGTCGCACGTGCACTGCGCGGCATCGGCTTCCAGGTCACGCTCGAGCAGAACCGGTCTCGCGCGCAGTTGCTTGCCGATCTCGATGCCTTCGGCCAGCGGGCGGCGGGCGCATCGATCGCGCTGGTCTATTACGCCGGGCACGGCTTCGAAGCCGGCGGGGAAAACTACCTGATTCCGGTCGACCTGCCGGTCGGCGTCGGCCAGGTGTCGCAAGGCGACCTGCAGCGCTACGCGGTGCCGCTGCGCTATATCCAGAGTTCGGTCAGCCGCGGCGACCCGCGCGCGCTGCTGATCCTGCTCGACGCGTGCCGCAGTTCGGCGACCCGAGGCGCAACCGGCGCGTCGATGACGGCGGTGCGCGCGCCGCATGGCACCCTCGTCGCGTTCGCGACGCAGCCTGGCGGCGTCGCTCTCGACAACTTTGCGCTCGGTTCGGTCCGGCACAACCACAGCCCGTTCGCGTATTACCTCAGCCAGGAGCTGACGAGTGCCGGCGACATCACGACGATCCTGCGCAACACGCAAGTGGCGGTGGCCGTCGCGACCGAAGACGCGCAGCGCCCGTGGTACAACAGCGGCCTGATCGGCACGCTGCGGCTGTCCGACACCGCGGCGCCCGCCGCGCAGGCGAGCGTGCGGCAACGCGCGCCGCTCACGCAGCCCGGCCGTGGTGCGCCGGCAGGCGAGGCACCGCTCGCGGACAACGCAGCCGGCGCCGGCGACGCACCGCTCGATGCCCCGCTCCTCGACAACGATCCGATGGCCGTCGATGAGCGCGCGCTCGCGCGCAAATGGCGTGCCGAAACGCTGCGGTTGCAGGCGCTGGTGATCCAGATGGCGGTCAATCCGACCGTCGTCGCGCAGGTGCGGCGCGACGCCCGCAACGGCGACCTGTTCGCGATGACCGCGCTGGCGATGGCGCTCGTCGCCGTGCCGAACGGCACACCGCCGCAGGAAGCGCAGATCCGGGTCGGCGAAGGATTGATGTACATGAACGCGGCCGCCGACCGCAACTATCCGATGGCCGAAGCGATGCGGGCCGGCGTGCGGATGCTGACCGTCGCCTCGCCCGCGGACAGCGCGGCGGTCATCCGGGAGTTCCGGGCGGCGGTCGACCACGGTTTCGCGGAGAGCCTGCCACGGCTGCTGCAACTCCTCGCGGTGACGGGCGACGGCAACCTCGGCATGTACCTGGCCAAATACCGCCGCATCTACGGCCGCGACTACGACTTCTCCACGACGCCGGCGAGCGCCTCCCGATGACCGATCCGACCCGCTCCATCCCGCGCGCCCGTTCCCGCGCGCCTGCCGCCGCGTTCGCCGCCGCCGCCGAATGGCTCGGGTCGCGCAGCGCGTTCGTCCTCATGCTCCTGCTCCTCGAGGCCGGGCTGCTGCTCGGCGTCGCCCAGGTCGCCGCCGATCTGCGCGCCCAGCGCGCCCCCCAGGCCGGTGCGACGCGCGGGGCGGCGGGCGCCGTGTGTGCGGATGCCGCCGTCACGTTCCGCCGCACGGCGACCGAGCGGGACATGACGCTGCTGCTCGTGCAGTACGGCGCGACGATCGTGTACGGTCCGGACGAAAACGGCGCGTACGAAGTGCGCGTGGCGCCGGGTGACGCGCGTGCCGCCACGTTGCAGGCGCTGCGCGATGCGCCGATCGTCGCGGATCTCGGCCTGTCGGCCGCCTGTCGCTAGGGCCGCGCAACGATGCCCCACACCGCCCGCCCCCGCGCAACCGGCGCCGCGTCGGCGCTGCGCTCCGATTTCGTGCCCGCGCTGCTGCTGACCGCCTCGTCCGCCGCCGAGTACATCGGCCTCGGCGTCCAGGCGCTTGCGGCCGCGCATGGCGCGCAGGCCGCCGCGCTCGGCGCTGCGATCGGCCTCGCGACCGCGATCGTCGGTCTGCTCGTCGTCGCCTTCGGCGGCGGCACCCAGCCGCTGATTTCCGGGCCGCGGATCGCCGCGACGGTACTGATGTCGCAACTCGTCGGCACGCTGCTCAACACGCCGTCGATCGCATCGCTCGGCCTGTTCGGCGCATTGGGGTGCGCGTCGCTTGCGCTCGCCTGCGCCGGTGTCACGCAGCTCGGCCTGGCCGCGCTGCGCGGCGGCATGCTCGTGCGCATGCTGCCGGCATCGGCGCTGTCCGGCCTGCTGTTCGGTTCGGCGATACTGGCCATCGCCGACCAGGCACACGCGGTCACCCGCTGCGCGCTCGACTGGTGGCCGACGGTCGTCGTCGTGGCCAGCGGCGTCGGCGCGCATTTCCTGTGGGCGACGTTCGCGCCGCGCCTGCGCTGGCCGAAGGGGTTGTCGCTGTTCGCGGCGCTGCTCGCCGGCACCGCGGCGTTCTACGGCCTCGATGCAATCGACGCGGCGCCGCTCGCGTGCCGCACGTTCGGCACGGTCGGTTTCGATCCCGGCCTGCTCGGTCGGCCCGGCCTGCTGCAATGGCCGTCGGTGTTCGCGCGCCTCGACGCTGGCTTGCTCGCGATGCTCGTGCTGTACGGCGCGATGATCGGGGTGCTGGCCTCGCTCGATACGCTGATCGCAGCCGGCAACGTCGAAGCGGACAGCCGCCAGCGGGCGCGGCCCAACCGCGATCTCGCCGCGCACGGCGTCGCGAACCTCGTCGCGGCGGCGGCCGGCCTGCTGCCGATCGTCGGTTCGCTGACCCGCTCCAAGCTCGCGTGGAACGCCGGCGGACGGACGCGCGGGGTGGCCGTGCTGCACGCGGCGATGCTGCTCGCGCTCGTCGTCGCCGGCACGTCGCTGCTCGCGCTGCTGCCCAAGCTGGCGGCGGCCGCCGTGATGATTGCGATGGCGCTCGACATGATCGACGACTGGTCGCGCCAGATCGTCGGCCATTGCCTGTCCGGGCGCGGGCCCACGGATGTGGTCGCCGCCGCCGTGTGGACGTTCGCGGCGGTGACTGCGGTGACCGCGATCACGGGACAGCCGGGCAAAGGCTTCGCGGTCGGCTGCGTGGCCGCGCTGCTCAGCCTGCTGCGCGCGCCCCGGCGCTTCGCCATCGCCTGCGACGTGCAACCGGACGGCATGACCGTGCGCGCGACCGGCGCATTGATCGGCTGCTTCGTCGATCGCAAGATGGTGGAGCCGGTGCTCGCGCAGCTCGCGCCGGGCACGGCGATCCAGGCCGTCGATATCGACCTGTGCGGCGTACGACGCTTCGACGCGTCCGCGTGCAGGTCACTGCGCCAGCTCGGCGACCTGCTTGCTGCACGCGGCGTGTCGCTGCGTTTCGTGCTGGCCGCGCGGCAGACCGACCTGCGCGCCGCGCTCGCGACGTTCTCGGTCACGCGGGGATGAGCGTCCCGCCTGCCTGCGCGACCGACGAGCCGGGTCGTCACATCGCCGCGAGCACGTGACCGCCGCCGTCGAGCAGCTGCACATGCAGCATCTGCAGCTTCACTTGATTGTTCGCCGGGTCGACATCCTGCGCGTACGCGTAGACGCGCGCGGTAATCGGCTTGTAGTGGCTGCGCAGATCCTCGATCGAACGCGCCTGCGCTTCGTCGGTCACCTTCACGAAATTGAAGTCCGGCCCGTTCGTGTACGCGATCTTGTAGTTCGCGTTGTCGAAGAAGTACTGGAACGAGCCCGGTTGCGCGACGTTGGTCAGCTGAAAACCCTTCTTCGTGAAGTCGTACGAGTCGAGCGTCGCGTTCGGCGTCGTCAGGACGACATAACGGCTGTTCTGCGCCGCCGCGACCAATGCGTCGATGCGCGGCTTCAGCGTGTTCAGCATGTCCTGCTTCTTGAAGCCATCCGACGTGTTCTGGTAATCGCGCGAGTAATACTGCGCGGCCTTGTCGTAATCGACGGGCAGCTTCGAAATACCGTAGTACAGGAACATCACGTCGTTGCCGCTATCGATCCCGCGATAGTCGGCGAGCGGCCGCGCGGCGTCGCCTTGCGGCAGCGCGCGGTCGGCGATCTGCTGCTGCTTGTCCGGCGAAGCCAGCCCGGCCAGGTCCACCGCGGGCCGTGCGGCGGCGTCCGGCGCCTTCGGCGCATCATCGGATTTGCTGCAGGCGCCGAGGCCCGACGCACACAGCGCGATCAACAAGGTCGTAGCGGCAGTAGACATCTTCTTCATGGTGAGGGACTCCAGTCGTGTGTGGATGAGAAAACGTGCGCGAGCCCGGTTCCGGGGCAATCGCGATATGCGGCGCTTCGCCCGGCGTACGCGCCGGGCCTGCGCGTCGGCCGCTCAGGCCGACAGGTATTGCTTGACGCCCTTGACGGCGAGATAGAGCGCAGCCGCGCCGGCGACATAGAAGCCCGCGCCGAACGAGATGGCCTTCGACACTTCCGCGGCCATTTCGCGCGCGAAGTCCGCCGACAGGCCGGTCATCCCGGCCGCACCGCCGATCTCGCTCACGGCGGAGGAGATCTTCCAGTAGATGCCCGCGTAGACCGCGACCATCCATGCCAGCGGCGCGGCAAGGCCGAGCCACAGCGATTTGCGGCGGAACAGGAACGGGGCGAGGCACAGCGCGAGCGTCAGATTGCAGACGAAGCCGTACCATCCAGCGCTCATCTGACTGACGCTCTCGAGCGCATAGAAGTTGTTCATCGAGTGCAGCGCGCGCAGCAGGTCGTAGAACGTGAGCCCGCTCGCCGTCGACGCCGTCACCTGGATCGCGATCGCATTCAGCGAGAACCAGCCGATCAGCAACAGTGCGATCGCGCCGAGATTCGCGTATCCGACCGTCGACACGACGCGCGCGGCAAGCGGCAAGCCGATCGCCGCCGCTTCGCCGAGCGCGCGGCCCGAGACCTCGCGCACGCCGTCGACCGCGTCGCGCATCCGCTCCTGTCCGACGGTCGCGCCGGAGACCGCGCGCACCGCGGTGACGGCACCGCTGCCGTCGAAATCGACGTCGACCGCCATGTTGACCGTCGGCGCCACGTCGCTCTTCCAGTGCGTTTCAAGCGAAAACGCGTACTGGCGTCCGAGCGCGACCAGCAGGCCGTCGCCAGCGACGGTGTCGCGCAGCACGCGGCCGCGCGTCCGGGTGCTCGCGGGCGAATCCGGTGCGGCGGTGGCCGCCACGGCGTCGGTGCGGCTCCCGCAACGCGGGCAGAAAGGCACGCGCTCCGGCATGCTCGAGTGGCATTGGGTACAGGTATGGGTCGCGTTCATGGCTTGGCAGTTCTCTCGTTCGAAGGGGCAGTTCGCGGCAGCGTGAGCCGTGATATCGACACTCGCTTTCACCGCGCCGGCTCACGGCCGACGGCGGACTTCGCTCGCGTCTTGTCGTTCTATTCGCGTGCCGCGCCGATTTGTTCGCCCGATTTTTCATGCCGTGCAGAATTCGCACCCGCATATATAATTCCGGCGGCGCCGGCCACCCTACGCGTCGCGGCTGCCGTCCCCATTCCAAGCGACCCAAGATGTCTTCGATGACGCCACGATTCCTTCCCTCCGATGACCGCGACGCGAGATCCACGACCGTCGTCGCCCTTGAGCGGCTGCAACGTGACAAAGGGCGCTTCGCCGCATTCTTCCGGCAGGTGAACAACCGATTTGCGCGGCAGGCCCGCCGCCTCTATCCGTGGAGCCGCGACGCCGACATCGAGGACGCGCTGCAGTCGGCGCTGCTCTCGCTGTTCGAGCCGACGAGCGCGTTCTCGCTCGACGATGCCGCACGGATGGACGACGCGACGTTCGATGCACGCGTCGCGGGCTACGTGACCGGCGCGGCCACCAAGCAGCTGATTACCCGCCTGCGCAAGCTCGGCGTCGAATCGGTCCGGCTGACGTCGCTCGAGCAGTGGCTGGAAAACGAGCACGCGCTCGACGCGCTGCTGTCCGACCTCGGTGAACTGGCGCCGAGCCCCGAAGCCGCCGCGATACTTGCGCGCACGCGCGCCGCGGTCGAGCGCTGCCTGTCGAAACTGACGGAGACGGCGCGCGAGACGTTCATGCTCGCGCTGGGCGGACACAAGGATGTCGAGATTCAGCAGATGACGAAGGCCGGTTCGCCCGTGTCGGTACGACGTCGCATTTCCGAAGCAAAGGCTCGCGTGATTGCCTGCGTGCAGGATCAGACGGGAGAAACGGCATGAGCAACGCACCCCGCCACACCACCGATCCGGACGAACCGGATCGCGACCTCGCCCTGGCCTACGTGCGGGGCGAACTCACGCCGGACGAACATGCACGGTTCGTCGAGCGGCTCGCACACGATGCGGCGCTCCGGGACACGCTCGACGTACTGGAGGCCGCCGCCGACATCGCGCAGGAAGCGCGTACCGCGGCGACGAACGATGCCGCGTTCGCACGGCTTCAGGCCGCGCTCGGTGCCCGCGACGCCGCGCATGCGCGCACGGCGGCCGACGCCCCGCGCAGCGCGCCGCAACCCGAGCGTCGCCAATCCTGGTTTGCGCGCGTGCAGGACTGGATGCGCGAACACTCGCTCGTCATGCAGCCGGCCTTGACCGCGCTCGTCGTCGTACAGGCCGTCGCGATCGTGCAACTGATGCGCGGCACCGAGCCGGACACGGTGCCGGACGCTGTCGTGCGGGGTACGACGGGCCAATGCACCGACGTGTGGGTCACTTTCCGGGACGGCGTCACCGAACAGGCGATTCGCCAGTGGCTGACGCTCTACGGCAGCAGCATCGTTGCAGGCCCGGACGGCTCCGGCCGCTACCGTATCGCGTCCACCGATGCGGACGCGCGCGCGGCGCTGCTGGGAAGCAGCGAAGCTGCACGACTCGCCGCACAGATCGATCGACCGCAGGGGTGCGGAAAGTAATGCGTTGATTCGGCGCGGGGTGCGGGAAAGCTGGCGTCGTTGGTCTGGTGGCGTGCGGATTCGCAGACGATTACGCGGCCATGGCCGGCGTCTCCGCGCCAATCAAACGAACGCAAAGTCTGGTCTTCGCGCTGCGTCAGTGAATTGATCGGCGAAGACGCGCAAGACGTACAGGGTCAATCTTGACTATGCCGCACGCGTTCGACGGCCCCGAGGCCGATTGCATGCGCAGCGGCATACACGTGGACGCACGGGCGATCATGCGGAGAGGGTTGACGCATCGACACGGCCGAACGAACAGGGGTTTAAAGTTTGCAATCGCCGATGCGCAGTCACTACAATATTTTCCGTGGCGGACCCTGTCCTTTCGTCAATTGACGTCCGCGATTCTTCGCAGGAGCACGAAAATGGCGCCTCGCAAGTGGGTCTCGCGCTTGGCATGGGTGGCTACCGCGTCTTTATCGCTGGCACTGGTTTCACCGCAAGTCGTCCTGGCCGGCGACGAGCCGACTGCGAACACCGGCCAGACCACGCCCGAGCCAGCGCCGAAGCTCTCCTGGGCAGATCGAATTCGTCAGGCAAAAGTGCGAAAGGGCGAGCCGATCGTCCTGATCGTGCATTCGGCAAAGGACTGCGTCTATTGCCAGCGCTGGGAAGGTTCATTGGGCGGCAAAGGGGATTTCGAGTCGTGGGCCAAGACGCATCCCGACGTCCATTTGTTCATCGTGGAACGGGAGGCCATCGCCGTGCCCGAAACCATCGACAGCTATCCTCCGGTTGTCCAATGGCTGTTTGAGCGACGCCAGCGACTGGGCAACCTGTCGCCCGGAACACCTACCTTTGAAATATTCGTCAGGCGCAATATCGTCTGGAAGTCGTATGGCTTGCATTCGTGGGACCGCGACGCGTTTCCGGCATTGAAGGACCTGGACAGCCGTCGTGTGTCCTCGGACGTCGAATAGATATCGTGGGAAAGACGTGAGCCTGCGTTGAAAGATACGCCCCGCCTCACTTTTAATTTCGGATGACGAATCAACTTCGCGAAATTGGATTCGGGGGGTTCCGAGGTCGCACGCTGATGTTCGTACTGACCGGGTCGATCAACATCGCGCAATGCCGGCGATTCGCATGCGTCAGTTGCTGCAAGCACCACGCAGGACAGCCTGATGGGTGATCGCCCCCAACAAGCCCCCCACTTCATTGCGCCAGCTTGAATGCGTCGGCGTCAATTGCATCCGATATCGATCGCAACACCTCGAACTTCGCTGAACACGCTGGCAATCTGCATCGTGCGAAGATCTCGCGGGCAGCATGCCGCTGCCGGTGTCCGCGCATCACGGCTGCGGTCTTATCGCCCTCCCGGCAAAGCCAAATTCCACCCGTTCCGCCCGTCCGGCCAGCGCGCACTTGTCGCCGTCATGGAAGCGCAGCGGCAGGAAAACACCAATAGTCGGACGCTGTGGCGCGAGCGAGCGCCGGTAACCGGGATGCGCCTGGAACGCTGACAACGACGCGCCCTTGATGGTCGGGATCGTGGCGGAGCGCATCGTGTCAGCGACCTTCATGCGCCCGTTGCCGGTTCGGGCAGCGTGATGCCCTTGCGCACGGCGGGCCGCTGCGCCACACGTTCATGCCAGACGCTCATGTGCCGGTGACGGCCGAAATCGAAGCCGATGATGCGGGCGATGTGCGTCCAGCCGAAATGCGCAATGTCGGCGATGGAATAGTCGTCCCCGGCCAGGTACGGGCGCCGGGCCAGATGACTGTCGAGCACGGCGAACACCCCTTCCGTCAGGCGGCGGTAACGCTCGATGGCGGCGGGTATCTTTTCCTCGGCGAACAGCTCGAAGTGCACCCGCTGCCCGATGATCGGGCCGACGCTGGACGAGTGGAATTGCAGCCACTTGATCGCCTCCCAGCGTGCCGCCGGCTCCTGCGGCAGCAGCCGGCCGGTCTTCTCGGCCAGGTAAAGCAGGATGGCGGCCGACTCGAACAGCGTGATACCGGTGTCATCGTCGGTGATGACCGGAATGCGGCCATGCGGGTTCAGGGCCAGGAAATCCGGCTGCTGATGCTCGCCCGCCTCGATGCGGACATGATGCAGGCGGTAAGGCAGCACCAGTTCTTCCAGGGCGATCGTTGCCTTGAAGCCATTGGGTGAGCTGTCGGTGTAAAGGTCGATCATCGCGTCACGCCCAAACGGGTGGCTTGCCCCGGAAGGATGGCTGCCGCGCAGACCAGACCGACCAGAACCATGCAGGCGGAAACGAGGATGGCATCGCTGAACCCTTGGGCCGCGCTGCCGCCACTGGCGAGGACGGCAATGCTCACGGCAACACCGACCGCAAGGCCGACTGCCGAGCCGATTTCCTGGGTGGTGGTGAGCATACCGCCCGCCAAGCCATGATCGGCAGGATCGATGCCTTCGATACCGGCGACTGTCCACGCAGGAAAAGCGACGCCATAGCCGATGCCGGCCAGCAAGGTGCCAGGCAGAATGGACGCGCGCCACGAGGCATCCGCGGACAACGACGTGCCCAGCAAGGCAAGACCACCGATGAACAGCACCATCCCGCCAAGGATGACGGGCTTGGTGCCCATTCTTGCGATCAGGACGGGCCCGACCCATGCGCTGGAGAGCGTGAAAGCGGTTGCCATCGGAAGCAGGCCCAGCCCGGTCTGTGTTGCGGTGAAACCCAGGACCTCCTGCATGTAGAGCGCGACCACCACGAACGTCGGCCCCAACGCCGTGTTCGCCAGCAAGGAGACGAGGTTCGCCCCGCCCGTCGAGCGCCGCCAGAAAATCGGCAACGGCATCAACGGAGATGCGACCTTGCTTTCCACCTGCACGAAGCCAGCCAGCAGGCCCAGCGCCAGCAGAATCAGCCCGAAGGTCGCAGGGGATGCCAGGCCGACGTGCTCGCTATTGGCAAAAGCAAAGACCAAGGTTGCCGCGCCGCTGGCGACCAGTACCGCGCCCCATACATCCAGGCGGCCGGACGCGGTGTGTGCATCCGGCTTGCCGAGCGGCAGAACGCCCGACAAGGCGATGACCAGCACACCGACCGGCACGTTGATCCACAACACCCAGCGCCATCCCAGCACGTCCGTGATGATGCCGCCCAGGATCAGGCCCGCGACGAACCCGCTAGCGGCCACCGCCGTCCAGGCGCCCAGCGCCCGGTTTCGTTGCCGAGGGTCGAGAAAGACCGCCAGCAGCAACGAGAAGGCCGCAGGCGAAAACATCGCGGCACCCAAGCCCTGCATGGCGCGGGTGGTAATCAGCATCGCCGGGCTTTGTGCAAAGCCGCCCAGCAGCGAACCCGCGGTAAAGAGCGTCAGCCCGATCAGAAACACCCGTCGCCGGCCAAACATATCGGCAGCGCGGCCGCCCAGCAGCAGAAAGCCCGCGATGGCTACGCCATACGCATTGATGACCCATTGCAACCCGCCGGGCGTGAAACCCAGGCTTTGCTGGATTTGGGGCAGCGGGATCATGGTGATGGAAAAGTCGAGCAACGCAACGAACTGCGTCGTGCAAAGCAGGATCAGGCATAGCCGCCAATGCGGATGGGTCATGGTTGTCGTCCAGTCAATATAGGTTTACTAAATCAGCGCATCGTCCATAGACTTGTGCCATCATGGCCGTCGCTATGAGAAATCAGAAGCGATCATTTTTGCTTTTAGTCTTTAGAAAACCTAAATCAAATGGCCGTATCACTCCCTCTGCAAGCGCTCCGCACCTTTGTTGAAGTCGGCCAGCGCGGCAGCATCAAGGCTGCTGCCGAAGCGTTGCACGTCACATCCGGCGCGGTCAGTCAGCAGATCCGCTTGCTGGAAGACCGGCTTGGGATGGTGCTGTTCACTCGGGAGCGGCAGGGTTTGCGTCTGACCGAAGCCGGGGCCAGCGTGCATCCGTCGTTGCTCGAAGCCTTTGCGCAAATCGACAAGGCCGTCGACAGGCTGGAAGCGATCAAAGGACGCCACACCCTGACAGTCAGTACCGTCGCCACCTTTGCCGCATCGTGGCTCGTGCCGCGCCTGGGGCGCTTCAACGAGCGGCATCCGCAGATCGAAGTGCGGGTCGAGGCGACTTCAGCGCTGACAGACATGCGCCGCGACCGGGTGGATGTCGCGCTGCGGCATGGGCTGGGAAACTACCCTGGCCTGGAGGTCACTCGCCTGATGGCCCCGGTGTTGGTGCCGGTGGCCTGCCCCGGCTTGGTGGCAGACAGTCATGCCGTCAAAGAACCGGGAGACTGCCTGAACTACCCGCTTCTGCACGATTGCGACCGGGCTGACTGGCCGCTGTGGTTCGCGGCGCACGGCGTGACCGACGATCCACGGGCGGAGCGCGGCACTGCGTTCGAGGACGACTACCTGCTGATCCGGGCGGCCGAGGCGGGTCAAGGACTAGCCCTGGTGCCGCAGGAATACGCACGCGAGGAAATCGCCGCTGGACGTTTGGTGCAGGTGCTGGACAAGCCCTGGCCGGCACGTTTCGCCTATTACCTCGTGACGCTGCCAGGTGCCATGCAGCGCCCGGAAGTCAAGGCGTTCGCGAATTGGATCGAGGAAGAAGCGCAAGCATCGGCCTGAACAACCTCCTTCGTTATCGGTTCTTCCTTGTCATCGCCGCACCGGCGAACTGCCCTATCGTCGCCGGATCCGGCCATGGCCAAGTTGTCTGCCGGGCATTGATTTGCACCGTGCGGCGTCGCGAAGAGCGATGTCAGCTTTCGTGCGGCGCCGTTGCGGCGCCGCCAGTCCCGATCACACGTTGCGCTCAACCTGAACTCGAGCAGGAAATCGACACATCAGGATAAGTATTCTTATCACAATAGCTCTATTCAAGATCCAAACCTGCATTTTCGCGAACGCCCCGCATGCCACGGGGCGTCCGTCTTTCAGCGCCCGATCGGCAGCCCCGTCGGCTCGATCCAGCCCAGCTTGTAAGCGATCAGCAGCGACAGAAACAGCGTGACCGACAGCCCGACGCGGGCCGCGAGCGACCAGGCCATCCGCTTGGACTTGCCGCGATCGTGATTCATGAAATACAGCGCGAAGATCAGGCTCGCGATGATCATCGCGAATGCCACGGAAACCAGCAGAGTTTTCATTGGTGATGCCCTTGAAGATCGGAATCGGCCTGTATCAGTTCGGCCAGTTTTTGCCGCTCGTCGGCGAGGTCGCCAACGCCCGACGCCGGCCAGTCCAGCGCGACGCCATTGCCCAGCGAATCACGCACGAGCGCCTGGTAGCGCCGGTCATTGATCCGGCCCTGGTCCATCGTTTCCGAGATCTCGCGCCGGAACGGCAGCGGGAAACTCGCGTACGCGCGCGACAGCGCTGCATATTGTCTCGCATCGATCTCTTTCGACGATGGTATGACAGTCCAGATCACCACGGCCACGATGGCCGTGAACGGGATCGCCGTGTAGCGAAGAATGAACTTGATCGGGGTCATGAAGCGGTGGGCAGAAGTGATCGCGAATGCGGGCGGCGCGGCCATGCGACAGCGAAGCCGCCGTCAGGCCGCGCCGCATGACATTGTACTGAAAGCCCTATGCGGCTAACAGAGCATGATAATGTTATTATCATTTTCGTCACATAATTCGAGCGATCCTCGGCGATCGAGCGAAGCTGCCAGCGCAGGACTTTCGAAACCTGACGGGAATACACCGCAGCGCGACCGCGAACCGTCAGCCCGGGTTTTCGCTGGCGTTCGTCGCCGGCACGGCCATTGCCGGCGGCTTCCTCGCGTTCAAGCAATACACGTCGCACATGAGCGGCATCGTGTCGGCGATCGCCGACCAGACGGCACTCGGCGATGTGCGGCTCGCGCTGGCGGGCATCAGCTCGCTGGGGTCGTTCCTGGTCGGCGCAAGTTGCTCGGCGATTCTCGTCAACTGGGGCCGCCGCCGCGGCCTGCACAGCCAGTTCGGGCTGCCGCTGCCGGTCGAGGCCGCGTTGCTGCTCCTGTTCGGGCTGCTCGGCAGCCACCTCGCGCCGCGGGAAACCTTCTTCGTGCCGGTAACCGTGACGCTGCTGTGTTTCATCATGGGGCTGCAGAACGCGACGATCACGAAGCTGTCGGGTGCGGAAATCCGCACGACGCACATGACCGGCATCGCGACCGACCTCGGCATCGAGCTCGGGAAGCTGTTCTACTGGAACCGGACGGCGGTCGACGTCGACGCGCATGCGGTCATCGCCAACCGCTCGAAACTACGGATTCACGCGACGATGCTCGCGTCGTTCTTCATCGGCGGCCTGGCCGGCGCGATCGGCTTCACGCATGTCGGCTACGTATCGACCGTACCGCTCGCCGCGGTGCTCGTCACGCTCGCGATCGTGCCGGTGATCGACGACCTGCTCGCGCTGCTCCGCAGCAAGCGCTGATCGCGCACCAGGAGAGCACTTTCGGCGTCGGCGCCGAAGGCGGATCGATTATAATTTGATTAACATACCGATCACCCTCGCCCCGCAATGGAAACGAAAACTGCCCGCCTGACCGTCCTGATCGACCCCGCAAAGAAGGAAGCCTTCGAGATGCTCTGCGCCGAGCAGGATCTCACGCCTTCGCAGGTCGTGCGGCAACTGATCCGCGAGTATCTCGACCGCCACGGCGTGACGTACAAGACCAAGAGCGCGCTCGGCAAGCGTGTGAAGTAAGCGCGGCCGCACAGGCCACACCCGCGACGCCGGTTACGCGCCGATCTCCCATCGCTCGTGCGGCTGCGCGCGCTGCACCAGCCGCCGAGGCTCGACGCCCTCCCCGGCTTTCATGCGCCGCGCCGTCGCTGCCAGCTTGAGCTCGCCAGCCTGGGCACATGCCAGTGCGCGTTCGAGCAGGATGCGCAACGACGGCAACCGGGTGCCGCCCTTCCACGCAAACGCGATGAAGTTGTTATCGTCGCCGCACGGCACCAGCGTATACGACGCACCGAACACCGATCGCAGGTGCTCGAGATGCTGCGGCAACGCCGGATCGTCGTCCATGAAGTTGATCGCCAGCACGCCGGTTTCGCTCAGACGCTCGCGGCATGCCGCGAGGAATGCGGCGCCCGTACACCGGCCACGCAGGCCGTCGGCGACAAACGCATCGTGCAGGATCACGTCCGTCCTGATATCCGCCCGCTCCAGATGATCCGCGCCGTCGGCGCACACCACCTTGAATCGGTTGTCATCAGCAGGAATTCTGAATGTGTCGCGCAGTGCGATCACGTCCGGGTTGATCTCGACCGCGTCGATCGCCGCGCCGGGCAGGTGCCGGTAGCAGTACTTCGCCAGCGAACCGCCGCCGAGCCCGAGCATGCAGATGTGCGCGGGTTCGGGTTGCAACAGCAGAAAGCCCATCATCACGCGCGTATAGCCGAGCTCAAGCCGCCCCGGATCCCGGAGCGACATGAAGCTCTGCGTGCCGAAATGGTCGAAGTGCAGCGAAAGCGCGTGCTGCGTCTCCAGCACGAATGGCCGGCCGTCGTTCAGCGGCGTCGCCAGGAATCTGACGAACGCGTCGTAGGAAATTCGTTCCTCGGCCATACGTGGGTATTGGGTTGCAAACGGTCGATCGGGGTGTGCGCGCTCAGACTTTCTTCAGGTAGCAGGCCTTCAGCATGAAGCCGCCCATGTCGGTCTTGCAGTCGACCTCGTGATCGCCGCCGACCAGGCGGATGCTCTTGACCTTGGTACCCATCTTCAGCGTGATCGAAGAGCCCTTCACACGCAAGTCCTTGATCAGCACGACGGAATCGCCATCCGACAGCACGTTGCCGTTCGCGTCCTTGACGACGTCGCCCGCCGGTTCGTCGCCCGTTTCGGCGCCGGCGCCGGCCGACCATTCATGGCCGCAGTCCGCGCATACGGTCAGCGTGCCGTCCGGGTAAGTGTTTTCCATCGCGCATTGCGGGCAGGCGGGGGCGGCGTTCATTGCAGCTTCCATTCGGGAGGAGTTGGGTCGTCGATAAAAATGCCGGGCGCGCTGGCAGCGTCGCCCGAATGGCCGGGAGGCACGCGCCGACGGATCGGCGGGCCGCCGTCAGCGCACACGGCATTATAATGCAATACACATATCTTGGCCTCTGTATTATAATTCCCGCTTTCGGGTCGTTCGCCGGATTTGCGGCCCGTTTCACCGAGAATGCCGGCACATCCAAGCAGGATGACATACCCCGGCTGCGCTGCCGGCCGCCCCGAGTCGTGCGGGGCAGCGCGTTTCACGCGTGCCTGGCGCACTGCCGGCCCGGCGCCGCACACCGATTCCGACGTCCCGTCCAGAGGCTTTCCGACATCGTGGCAACCGTTGTGTACGTTGAAATCGGCCCCGCGTGGAACCGCAACCGCGGCTACGCCGCACGAGAAGCAGCCGTTGACGCGGCGCGCGGCTTCGCAAGCGACATCCTGCTGATCGCGAACGGGATCAGCAGCGACGCGAAAGACAGCGCCGCCGTCGCGGCGCTGCAGGTGCACGGCGGCACGTCCGCGCAAGTGCTGGCCACCGGCCCCGACGAGGAGGCGGCACTGCAGGCGCTGCTGCCCGTGCTGCAGGCGCGCTGATTCGCGCGCCATCCGATGTCATGGCATCCCGCCCACCCCGAATCCCCACCTCACGAGGAAGCGATGAGCGACAACTTCACGTCAAACACCCCGAACCTGTCGGCCTCCGCCATCTGGGCGCTCGAACGCCTCGCCGACGTCCGCTATGGGCGCGATGCGCCGGCACTCGGCTGGTCGATCGCGCGTGAGCTCGTCAGCGCGGGCTTCGTCAGCCATTCCGCCCATGGCCGCTCCGGCGCGTCGATCACGGCCGAAGGGCGGACCTTCCTGAAAAGCCGGAAGTAGATTGCCAGCGGCGGCGAATCGGCTCGATCCTTTTTGAGCATCGTATTGCCGAATGTGCGTCTTGTGCGGATCATGCTGCCACTTCTGAAGTGGCCTCCCCTCGAACGAACAGGCATCAGGCAGCGTTCGGGTCAGGAAGCCAGTCATGCGCCGCATCGCCGTTCCCGCCATCGAATTCGCCACCTGCGCAAGCGCCGGCGTCTATGCGCAAGTCCGCAAGGTCGCCGGCGGCACCGCCCCCTTCCCGTTCGCGGCCGCCGCCAATGCGGCGGAGTCAATCCCGGCCGCTCGGCGCGGCGCCCGCCCGGGCAAGGGTTTTGCTATCATTCCGGCTCCCTGTCTTGCCGAAATGGACATGCCCGCTCGCAGAGTGCCGCCGTCGTCGGTCGTCGATCGCACGCCGCTGCTCGTCGAGGAACATCGCCGCCCGATCTGCCAGCGGGTGCGCGGACGGGACACGACCAGCGCGGCATCGACGTGCTGACGGCCTGGCCGTCCCAAGCTCCCTCCTTTCCGGAAATCAAGATGCCGCCAGTCTCCTCCCCGCCCGTTCTCGACACGCCGCGCCTCATCCTCGAAGGCCATCCGCTCGGCGACTTCGATGCGCTTGCCACGATGTGGGCCGAGCCGAAGGTCGTCGAGCACATCTTCAACGGCGAGCCGTCCGCGACGCGCGACTCGTGGATGCGCATGCTCGCGTATCGCGGGCTGTGGCCGCTGCTCGGCTATGGCTACTGGGCGATTCGCGAGAAGGCGTCGGGCCGCTATGTCGGCGATCTCGGCTTCGCCGATTTTTACCGTCTGATCGAGCCGTCGATTCGCGGCGTGCCGGAAGCCGGCTGGGCACTCGCGACGTGGGCGCACGGCAAGGGCTACGCGACCGAGGCACTCGCGGCCGCGCTGGCGTGGCTCGACGGGCAGCAGCGGTTCGAGCGCAGCGTATGCGTGATCGCGCCGACCAACGTCGCATCGATCCGCGTGGCGGAGAAAGCCGGTTACGGCGAGCCGACGCGGATCCGGTTCAACGACACCGACTCATTGCTGTTTTCGCGCGCGAGTCGGTAAGCGGGATGGCGTACCGGTTATCGCGGGCGTGCCGCATGCGCTTGCGGCGCCGGCGCGCCCGCCCCGCTCACGCCGCAACCGGTGCATAAAGACGGGTAAAGCATCCGTTGTCCATCGGACGGAACAGTTTCCGCGCTCATCGAGCCCCGGCTTCACCGAACGCCAGCCTTCCGGCGTGGCGAGCGTTCGTCGCCTTCACGGGTCTCCAACCGATCATGGTCGCCATCGACGAACCACCGTGCTGGATCGACATGACCGACGCGCTTTCGACATCGCACCGCTACCGGAACGGTGAGGCCTGATTGAGCCGTCGAAGCGGCATCGGTGCGGCCCAGGTCAACGCCCTCCGGGGCGATCGAAAACCCGCCAGGGTATTGGGGCTTCGTCTGCCTCGCGCTCCGAGGTAGCGACCGCTCCCGATCCACGACCGGCAAACGGTGCGATACGCCAGCGGGCGGCCTGCTCGGGCAGACCGACCCGCTCGCACATCCTTGCCGCGTCGGCCGCATGCGTCACCCGCACGGCCAAACTCGAACCAAGGACATGTGGGTGCGTCAGCGCGAGCCAAAGCTGTAGCGCTCCGATCGCACGTTCACGGCCTTGGACCCGCTCCCGTTTGCGCAAGCCGGCTTGATTGGCACGCGCCATCCAGGCGCGAATCTCCGCTTCGGTGCGCTGCGTCAGTTGGTCGTAATTGAAGGTGATCGTCGATAGCATCGCGCCGGATGGCCAGATCGGCCAGGATCATGCGGCGTCAGCTGCAGCGCCGCGCGTTAGTTCGGCGGTCAACCCGTGACCAGATGCACGACAAAAAGCAGCACGCCGATAAATATGCCAACGGCAACGAGTGCGGCAATTACAACAACAAGGGGGTTAAGTTGCGTCGCGTCCGTCTCGAGATTTTTTCGTTTATTGACACCCAAAAAAGCAAAAAACACTGCGCGAAATGCACGAACAATCTGATCTTTACCGCTTTCGGCCATCTTCTCTCTCCTTCAACTGAATAACGCTTGCGGCCTTCACTTGGCAAGTCAATTTCCGCCGACTATCGAATATAAAACCACGACGAGTCGCTTCCAGGCCAACTTCATTTTTCTCGTTTCGCAAAGAACTGAACGCTTGCTTCTCGATGACTTTTTCACCGCTGATCATAGCGCTTCCAATTGAAACGCTTGCCATACTCGATGCGGGTAGCGGTCGCATGCAAATTCACCGTATGCCCCGATGCCAAGGTGCGTGCGCGATCCAGCATATCCGCGAGGGACGGCAATCGCTGCGCGCCTTTCCAGGCGAACACCGTAACATTGGAATCGCTATCCTCCGAGGGAACCAACGTGATTGCGTCGGCAAATATGCCCCTCAGAGCACTCAAATAGCGGTGGAAGTCGGGGTCGTCCGTGATCAGATTCATCACTAACATCCCATCGTCGCTCAAGTGACGATAGCACGCCTGGTAGAACGCTCGGCTTCCAAGTTCCTCGGGTAAACCGTCCACGTCATAACCATCCACGATCAGCACGTCCGGCCGTTGACTCTTGACTTTGACGTAATGCGCGGCATCGTCGCAGAGAATCTGGAAACGCTGATCGTCAGTAGGTATTGAAAACCGATCGCGCAAAGCGATAACCTCAGGATTGATTTCAATCACCACAATCTCCGTATCGGGCAGGTGCCGATAACAGTACTTGGCGAGCGAACCACCGCCCAGGCCGATCATTGAGATCCGTCGCGGATTGGAATTAAAAAGCAAAAATCCCATCATGGTTCGCGTATAACCCAAGGTTAGTACGTAGGGGTCATCGAGCAGCATCGTGCTCTGGACCGCTGTTGAGTCAAAGTAGAGGGAAATGGTTTCGTCGTTCTCAATCACCATTGGCGTAACGTGATGATATTTTTTCTTCGCCCGCTTTTTTTCATGAACCTTGGCCTTGGTCACGGATTCATGTTTCAGCACATCAAAGGAAGATCCTTTCAATTCCTGTCCTTTACCGCAGAGTTTTGACCAGCGTCAGTGGTCCTGATTTCGTTCAAATCGGTTGCGATTCTCCGTTCCACGATCCCCCGACGACGCGCCCGGAAGGGACTCGGGAGAGCCACGGCTCTCACCGTCCAATGGGCAGTCCCGTCGGCTCGACTCACTTTCATTGACACGGCGCCTCAATCCTCGCGTGATCGGCAAGCGGTCAAAATGCCGCGCAGCAAGTCGACGGGGGGCGGCGGACATCCGGGAATCGTGACGTCGACCGGCATGATCGACGAGACCGGTCCACACACCGCATAGCTGTTGGCAAAGATGCCGCCGGTACACGCGCATTCGCCCGCAGCGACCACCAGCTTCGGCGCGGGCGTCGCGTCGTACGCGGCGAGCACGGCCGCTCGCATGTTCAACGTCACGGGCCCGGTCACGAGCAACAGATCCGCGTGCCGCGGACTCGCGACGAACTTGATGCCGAGTCCTTCGATGTTGTAGTACGGATTGTTCAGTGCGTGGATTTCCAGCTCACAGCCATTGCACGAGCCCGCGTCGATCTGTCGAATGCACAGTGCTCGCCCAAGCAAATCGAGAATGTCCTGGCGAATTCGCTGCGCCTCGTGACGCCACGCATCTTCCACCGCAGGCACGGGTTCGTTCGGAAAATCAGTGCGCACGAACTGACGAATGAGTTGCCACATCAGAGATCATGCCCCGCGTAGTTCAGATTGAACGACTTGTTGATCAACGGGAAATCGGGAACGATGTTGCCGATGATCGCGTGCTCAAGCGCCGGCCAGTTTTGCCACGACGGATCGTGGCAATGGCACCGCACGACCGCATCGTCCGGTGCTGTCTCGAGTGCAACGAACACGTCACCGCGCCAGCCTTCGACCCAGCCGATTCCCCGGGAACGTCCGGCTGCGGGCGTCACGTCGACGACGATCGGCCCCCGCGGAAGATTCGCCAGCAGCAACCGGATCAAACGGAGCGATTCGTCGATCTCGGCAAAACGGACGGCGACGCGCGCAGCGACGTCGCCGCGTACGTCGCTCACCGTCTTGACGGTGAGGTCGCCATACGGCGCTGCTTGCAGGTCTGCGCGCAGGTCAAACGCTCGGCCGCTGGCACGGGCCGCCATGCCGCGCACACCGAAATGCTCGACGACGTCAGGTTTCAGCCGGCCGGTGCCGAGAAAGCGGTCCTGCAATCCCGACTGATCGTCGTAAATCTGCCGCATCGCGTGGACGTCGCGTTCGATGCTTTCGCATTGAACCGACAGTTCGGCCGCGTGCTCGAGAGAAAGATCAACTGCCACACCTCCCGGCACAACCCGATCCATCAGGTAGCGATGCCCGAAGGCCCGCGCGTTCATCCGTATCCAGTCCTCCTTGAACCGCGAGAATTGCGCGAGACCGAATCCGAAACCGGCATCGTTGCCGAGCGCGCCCAAGTCGCCCAGATGATTGGCGATACGCTCGCGCTCGAGCAGGAGCGCGCGCACATAAAGCGCACGCCTTGACGGCTCGACACCATACGCCTGCTCGAGCGCCATGCAATAGGCCCACGAGAACGCGACGGTCGAGTCGCCGGCAACCCGGCCCGCAACGCGATGGCCGTTCGATGCGGCCGTCCGTTCGAACAACCGTTCGACGCCGCGATGTACATAGCCAAGTCGTTCCTCGAGCCGCAGCACCTTCTCGCCGACGACGGAGAACCGGAAATGGCCTGGCTCGATCGTACCGGCGTGAATCGGCCCGACGGCGATCTCATGTACGCCGTCGCCGGCCACCCGTACGAACGGATAATCTGCCTCATTCGACTCGAAGCGTTCGACGCCGGTCGCCTGCGTTTGCAACGGAAAGTAATCGGCGGGCCAATTTCCGTGATGGAGCCACGGGCGTGTATCCAGAGCCGCACGGGCGCGCAAGCCGATTAGATCGAAAATCGCCCGCTGCATACGCGCCGCGTACGGAAAAATTTCGGCCAGATCGGGGAAATCCCCTTCGGGCCGCGGCTTGTCGCCCGTTGCGAGACGTACCCACAGGATGCCGTCCTCGCATTCATACGCCGCATTCACCGTGAATACGCGCTCAGGTGCTTCGTCGCCCCACATCGCAACGAGCCGGCATTGTTCCGATTGCGCCGCATGGGCGATCTCGAGCCACTTCGATTCGTCGACATCGGTCACGATCGCCGGAATCTGGCCTGCGCCTTCCACAAGGCGCGTCGCGCTGCCGATCTGCATCAAATCGAGCCGCATGCGTCACCCCGCCAGCATTGTTGCCGCCTGGCGATACCACATCGCCAGATAAGGCGGCACGTAGAGGCCGAGCATCAGGCCAAGCCCCAGGTGGACGAAAACCGGTAGCAGCGCCGGCCGGTGCGCGAGCGGCCTGGCCGTCGTCTCGCCGCCGAACACCATCCGCTGCACGCGCGCGAAGATTGCCGCGAACGCGACGGCAAGCCCGAGCAGCAACAACGGCGCGGTCCACGGTAACGTGTTCATTGCGGTCGTGAGGATCAGGAACTCGCTCGCAAACACGCCGAACGGCGGCAGGCCGAGAATCGCAAGCGTGCCGAGCATCATTCCCCAGCCGACCGTCGGGCTGACCTGCAGTAGCCCGCGGATGCCTTCGATCGCTTGCGTGCCGGCTTTCTGCACCGCGTGGCCGACTGCGAAGAAGATCGCCGACTTGACGAGCGAGTGAACCGTCATGTGGAGCAGCCCGGCGAACGTCGCGACCGGACCGCCGAGCCCGAACGCGAACGTCATCAGCCCCATGTGCTCGATCGACGAATACGAGAACAGCCGCTTGACGTCCTTCTGCCGAAACAGCGAAAACGACGCGACCAGCACCGACACCAGTCCGAAACCCACCAGCAGCCGCCCCGGCAAACCGTTGCCGAGCGCGCCGTCCGCGAGCACCTTGCAGCGCAGTACCGCGTACAGCGCGACGTTCAGCAGCAGGCCCGACAGCACCGCCGAGATCGGTGTCGGCCCTTCCGCATGCGCGTCCGGCAGCCAGCTGTGCATCGGCACGAGCCCGACCTTCGTCCCATAGCCGACCAGCAGGAACACGAACGCGATCGAAACGATCGTCGGATCGAGCTGGGCCTTGACGGCGGCCAGGCTCGTCCACAGCAGCGCGTCGCCGTCGGTCAGTTGCCGGCTCGCGGCCAGATACAGCAGGATCGTGCCGAACAGCGCCTGCGCGATACCGACGCCGCACAGGATGAAGTACTTCCAAGCCGCCTCGAGACTCGCGGCGGTCCGATAGACGCTGACCAGCAGCACGGTCGCCAGTGTTGCGGCCTCCATCGCGACCCACAGCACGCCAAGGTTGTTGGTGAGGAGCGCGAGCAGCATCGCGAACATGAAAAGCTGATACATGCTGTGATAAAGCCGCATCCGCGCCTGCGTCATCCGGCCGCGGGCTTCCTCGACCTGCATGTACGGCCGCGAGAACAGCGACGTCGTCCAGCCGACGAACGCAGTGAGCGCAACCAGGTACACGTTGAGCGGATCGACAAAGAAAGCCTGCCCGAACACAAATGACGGTCCGTGCTCGACGGTGCGTGCGGCCAGCACGAGCGTTGCCGCGAATGTCAGGAAGCTGAAGCCCACGTTCAAGCCGCGTGCGACATGGCTCGGCCGCACGGACGCCAGGCATCCGGCCGCCAGTAGCGGGATGCCGAGCACAGTGAACACGACGTGAGCGTCATTCATCCTTGAGCTTCTCGAGGTGATGGATGTCGAGACTGTCGAACTGCTCGCGAATCTGAAACATGAACACGCCCAGGATCAGAATACCGATCAGCACATCGAGCCCGATGCCGAGTTCGACGATCATCGGCATGCCGTTGGTGGCGGCCGTCGCCGCGAAGAACAGCCCGTTTTCCATCGACAGAAAACCGATCACCTGCGGAATGGCCTTCGCGCGCGTGATCATCGACATGAACGACAGCAGCACGCACGCAAGCGCGATCCCGAGCGTGCCGCGTGCCACCGACGTTGCAAGCTGGCTGATCGGCGACGCGACGTTGAACGCAATCACCACGAGCACGATGCCGATGAGCAGCGTCGTCGGAATATTGATGAGCGGTTCGACGTCGGCCTGGACATCGAGCCGTCGAACCAGCCGGTACAGGATCCATGGAATCAGGCCAACCTTCAGCGCAAGCGTCAGCCCGGCGGACACGTACAGGTGCCCGTCGCCCGTCACGAAGCCGAGGATCAGGTTCGCGGACACGAGTGTGACACCCTGCAACGTATAGAGATGGATCAGCGTCAGAATCCGGCGCTGGCTGAGCATCGCGAACGACAGCATCAGCAGCACGGCCGCGAGAAAATTGATCAGTTGCGTCGCGTAGCCGTGCATTCATGCCCCCAGCAACAGATGAACGAGCATGCCGATCACCGCGAGCAGAAAGGCGGTGGCAAGGAACTCCGGCACCCGGAAGATCCGCATCTTCGCGTTGGCCGTCTCGACGACCGCAAGCGCGGCCCCACCTGCCATCAGCTTGGCGAACAGCACCGGCACGGCCAGTACGAGCGCGAGCGGATTGCCAGCACTCGCGATCCCCCACGGTATGAACAGGGCGAGACCGATGCACGAATACGCGAACAGCTTGAGGCTGGCTGCCCATTCCATCAACGCGAGATGACGCCCCGAGTATTCGAGGATCAGCGCCTCGTGGATCATCGTGAGTTCAAGGTGGGTGGCCGGATTGTCGACGGGCAGCCGCGCGTTCTCGGCCAGCGACACCAGCGTGAATGCGATCCCGGCAAAGGCCAGACTCGGGTAGATCGTGAGCTCGCTACGCCCCAGCGTCTCCACGATGCTCGTCAGCAGTGTCGACTGCGTGATCAGCGAGGCCGACAGCAGCACCATCAGCAGCGCCGGCTCCGCGAGGAAGCCGATCAGCATTTCGCGGCGGGCGCCGAGCGTGCCGAACGCCGTTCCGACGTCCATCGCGGCGAGCGACAGCGCGACGCGCGCGAGTGCGAACAGGCCGACCAGCGCGATCGCGTCCGCGGCCGGCGACAGGGGTAACTCGGTCGACAGCGTCGGCACGATCGCACATGCGAGCGTCATCGCCGCCCAGACGACGTAGGGGGCGCCGCGGAAGACCGGACTCGCGCCGTGCGCGACGACCGATTCCTTGTTGAACAGCTTGTGGAGCATGCGATACGGCTGCCAGATCGACGGCGCGCGCCGGTTCTGCAACCAGGCGCGGCACTGATTGACCCAGCCCGTGAGCAGCGGCGCCGCCGCGAGCGCGACCACGATCTCGAGGGTCTGCGATAGCACGCCGGATAGGGTTACCATCGTCTCACCAGCATCAGGAGCAGGATCAGTACGGCGAAACTATAGGTCAGATAGACGGCAATCTTGCCCGTCTGCAGGCGACCGGCCCAGTCTGCGGCTCGCTGCGTGAGCGCCGCGATACGCGCGTAGAACGCTGACCAGGTTCGATCGGCGATCGATACGCGGTACACCGGCTGCGCGTCGAACGGCGACGGCAATTGCCGCTCGATGTGCAACAGCGGCGAGAAGATCTCGCGGATCGGCTGCCCGAACCCTTCCGCGGTGTCCTGCATCCGGGCAGACGTGAACGGAAAGCCGCAACTCCACGGCGCTGCGCGCCGCACCCGGCCGTGGTAGAACCGTCTCACCAGCACCCATGCGGCCCCACAGCACGCAATGAAAAACAGCATGAATACCGCAGGCATGTAGCTCGCCCGCGCGGTCGACACCGGCACGAACAGCAACCAGCCGTGATTCTCGGCACCGACGCCTGCGCCGACGAGTGCGCGCGTAATGCGATCGAGCACCTTGACGAACTGCGCGGGCATCAGTCCAAGCAGCACGCCGATGACGGCGAACCAGCCGAACGCAAGCCGCTCCCACGTGTTCGCATCGCGTGCGCGGTCCAGCTTCGCCTCCCGAGGTTGCCCGAGGAACACGATGCCGAAGAACTTGACCATCGTATAACCCGCCAGCGCGGCCGACATCGCGATCAGCGCAGCGACGATCGGCACCGTCATCGCAAGTATCGAATTCGGCAAGCTCGGCGTAAACAGGACGCTCTGCAGCAGCAGCCATTCGGCGGCGAATCCGCTCAGCGGCGGTAAACCCGCGCTCGCCGCGACGCCCGCGAGCATCGCCCATGCGGTCCACGGCATGAAGCGGATCAGGCCGCCGAGCTTGCCGAGATTGCGTTCACCGGTGGCGTGCAACACGGCACCCGTACCAAGGAACAGCAGGCTTTTGAACGCCGCGTGGGCCACGATCTGGTAGAGCATCGCGGTCAATGCAAGCGCGGAAAGACTGGTCATCCCGTAGGCACGAAACAGCACGGCGATCCCGAGCGCGACGATCATCAGACCGACATTGTCGATCGACGAATAGGCGAGCAGGCGCTTCATGTCGACCTGGATCGTACTGAACACGACACCGAGCAGCGCGGTGCCGACGCCCAGCACGAGTAACAGCACGCCCCACCAGGCGATCTGCACGTGCAACAAGTCGAACACCGTGCGCAGCAGGCCATACAGACCGACTTTCAGCACGAATCCGCTCAGCAGCGCAGATACAGGCGATGGCGCCGCAGGGTGGGCCTCGGGCAGCCACACGTGCAGCGGGAAAATGCCGGCCTTTGCGCCGAAGCCGAAGAGCGCGAACAGGAACGCGAGTGACGCCCAGAACGCGTCGAGCGATTGCGCCCGCATGTTTGCGAATGTGTAGTCGCCGGTGCGCGCCTGCAGGATGCCGAAACAGAGCAGCAGCGCGAGCGCGCCGACGTGCGAGATCAGGAAATACAGGTAGCCGGCCCGGCGGATCTCGCCGAGCCGGTGGTTGGTCATCACGAGGAAGGTCGCGGACAGCGTCAGCATTTCCCAGGCGACCATGAACACGTAGGCATCGTCCGCGATGAGGACCAGCGCGATGCTCGCGACGCACACGTGGTATTCGAAACAGATGAGTCCCGGCGCGGCCCCTTCGCCCTTGCGGAAATAGCCTGCAGAAAAGGCACCGATCCCGGCGCTGACGATGCCGAGTACGAACAGGAAATAACCGGACAGCCGGTCGACACGCAAATGAAACGGCAGGTCGGGCAGTCCGATCGGCAGCACCGCAGCCGACGGTTCGGCAAAGATGCCGGCGAGCCCCGCCGCGCCCAACAGTAGCCCGACCAGCGCGCCGAGCGGAAACAACCCATGCGCCACGAGCCTTGTGCGATGCAGCACACCAAGCCCCAGCGTGCCGATCGCGAGCCAGACGGCCGCGGCCAGCAGGACCAGATGGACGACAGGCACGGGGGGCATCCGGATTGTCTCCAGTACGCACGGGTTGGGCGAGTTGCACGAAATAGCCGCGGAACCGCACGGCATCGTTCCGTGCGCATTATGACACTGAACGACTCATCTAGCTAACAGGATATGATAATGCCATTATCATGTGAACCACATGCCACGGAGCATCCGGCGCGCCCTGCGCCGCTTCTTTGCGACCCGGGCCCCGGGTGCCTGAACGGCGGCCCGGATCCCAATCCGCGCGACTGAGTGAAGACCCTATGCCAGCGCAGTACTTTCGTAGCCTGACCGGAAAACACCGCAGCGCGAGCGCCAACCGTCAGCTCGGATTTTCGCTCGCCTTCGTCGCCGGCGCGACCAACGCCGGCGGCTTCCTTGCGGTCAGGCAATACACGTCGCACATGAGCGGCATCGTATCGGCGATCGCCGACCAGACAGCGCTCGGGGATATTCGGCTGGTGCTCGCCAGCATTGGTTCTCTCGCGTCGTTTCTCGTGGGCGCGGGGTGCTCCGCGGTGCTCGTCAACTGGGGGCGCCGCCGCAGTCTTCAGAGCCAGTACGTGCTGCCGCTGGTGGTCGAGGCTGCGCTGCTGCTTCTGTTCGGCCTGCTCGGCAGTCACCTTGCACTCTGGGAGGCGTTCTTCGTGCCCGTGACCGTGATCCTGCTGTGCTTCATCATGGGGCTGCAGAATGCGATGATCACGAAGCTGTCCGGCGCCGAAATCCGCACGACCCACATGACCGGCATCGTGACGGACCTCGGTATCGAACTGGGGAAGCTTTTTTACTGGAATCGGTCGAAGGTCGATGCGGACGTGCACGCGGTCATTGCCAACCGCGCGAAGCTGAAGATCCATGGCACGATGCTGGCGTCCTTCCTGATCGGCGGCCTGGCCGGTGCAGTTGGCTTCAAGCATGTGGGCTACGTGTCGACGGTCCCGCTCGCCGCAGCGCTTGTCACACTCGCGATCGTACCTGTCGTCGACGATGTGCTCGCCTGTCTCTGCCGGCTGAATCGCCGGCCTTGAAGCCGCGCGAGGCGGCGTGAATCTCGACCCACAACCCCGGAGCATGCATGCTCGAAGAGCAAGTCTACGTTGGTGGCCGGTTTGGCCTGAACGGATACCGTTCCGCGCTTGTCGCGACGACGGCGTCGCGCTTTGTGAGCGACATCACTTGCACGTCGCACGGCAAGGCGGTCAACGCCAAAGACGTGATGTCGGTCATGACGTTGTGCGCACCATCCGGCACCGTCATTCGTATCACCGCGATCGGCCCCGACGAAGCACTGGCCGCTCGGGCATTGGTCAGCGTACTGTCAGCCGATGATACCGTCTGACTCACCGTCAATCGCAACCGGGGGCTGCCGCCCAGCCGCGCCGCGCCGGCGAAAGCAAATGCAATATAATTCGATTGGCATATTGGCTGCCCCTTCCCCGCAATGGAAACGAAAACCGAACGCCTGACCATCCTGATCGATCCGGCGAAGAAAGAAGCCTTTGAAATGCTCTGCACAGCACAAGATCTGACGGTGTCGCAAGTGGTGCGGCAGTTGATCCGCGAGCACCTCGAGCGACACGGCGTGAGCGACAAGACAAAGAGCCCGCTCGGCAAACGGGTGAAACGAAGCGCGGGTTGAATTCGAGTCACGCAGCGCAATCACCGCAGGATTGATCCCGACCGCATCGATCGCCACCCCGGTCAGATGCCGGTAGCCGCATTTCGCCAGCGATCCACCGCCAAGCCCGATCATGCAGATGTGTCGGGGCGCGGATTGCAGCAGCGGAAATCCCCTCATCCGTGTGTAGCCGAGCGCGATCTGCTCGGGTTCGTAGCGCGAGATGAAGCGCCGGGCGGCGAAGCGATCGAAGGGCCACAAGATTGCGCGGCACGTTTCCGGCACAAAGGGCTGCCCGCCATTCAACGCCGTTGACAGGAAATTGACGAGGGTGTCGCCGGAGGTTCGGTCGTCACTATCCATGCTCAGCGTGCTCACGCGGTCGAACGATTGATGAATGATCGGCAGCGGCTACGCAACCATCCGTGAACACGGCACGGCGTCATGCCCTTTTCAGAAAGCACGCTTTGAGCATGAAACTGCCGGCGGCCGTCTTGCAGTCGATTTCGTGGTCGCCGCCAACGACCCCAATGCTCCTCACCTTGGTGCCCACCTTCAGCGTGATCGATGCCCCCCTTCACGCGCAGATCCTTGATCGGCACGGCCGCGTCGCCGTCTGACAACACATTCCCATTGGCGTCTTTGACGACGTTCGCTACCGACTCGTCAGCGGCGTCGGCTGCGGCGCCGGCGTTCGGCGACCACTCGTGACCGCAGTCGGCGCACCCGTACAAGGTGCCGTCCGGGTAGGTATTTCCATCGCGCATTGCGGAGATGAAGGGGCTGCCTTCATTGCAGCGTCCAATCGATCTGATCGAGTCGGTCAGCGTGGAGGGCGGCCGGCTGCACCGGCGACAACGCCGCACCGTCGCCTGGACGGCCATCCAAACATGCACACACCATTACAATCAAACACACATAAACGCACCGCTGGATTATAATCATGCGCTTGCCGCCTTTCACTGGACTTGAGGGTGGATTCGCTGAGGATGTCGACATGTTCGATCTGGATAGGGCACTACTGGCACCCGACCGACGACCGGTAACCCTGCGGGACGTCGCGGGAAACCGGGGGCTCATCGCCGTAGGTGTCGGGCGCGCTGGCGAACGTGGATTCCAGATGGTTCATCGCTTCCACGACGTGGGCGAACAGCTTGCAGCCATCGGCATTCACCTTGCTTTCGTCTATCCCCGGGAATCGGCCAGGCACGTCCTGGATCCGCTCTCGGCGGCCAGTGCCCGATTTCGGTGTCATCCGCACTTGCTCCTCGACTGGGACGGACGCTGTTTCACGCGAGAGGTGCCGCCACGATCGCTGGCCACCGTGTACCAGAACGGTGAAATGAGACGACTCGCCGACGTTGTCGATTTGCGCGGCGCGACGTGGGAAAGTGAATTCCGGGCGTTCGTTGCGCGTTGCACGGTCGGCGTGTGCTGAACCCAACGATCTCGGTCGAGGCTTGCACAACGTGGCAGCAGTCGTTTGTTTCCGGATCGGGAAAGGTGCGTCCCCGTCCCAGGATGCACTCGTCGATATGGCGCGTCGCTTCGCGAGCGACATCCTGCCCGTCGCGAACGGGCGCCGTGGTAACGCGAAAGATGGTATGGCCGTCGCGTCGTTGCAGATGCGTGGCGGCTCCTCCGCTCAGGTACTCGCTGCCGGCCCGGACGAGGAAGCCGCACTTCAGGCGCTTAGGCCATTGCTACAGAAGGAGTGACGCGCATGCCGCCGCTTGACCTTCCGTTCCTTGCCGTTCGAGCCGATCATGCAACCGCTCACACGGACAAACCGATCGTCGTGGAAACCGAGCACCTCGTGTCGCTGTGCTTCGACGGCCGCGGTATGCAAAGCACCATGCTGCGCGCCGCGCCGGATGCGCTTGCACTCGGTTACACACGCACGATGATGGGCTTCCTGTTATTCCAACCGGAATCGGCTCGTATTGGCTTGATCGGTCTGGGCGGCGGCTCGCTGGCGAAGTATTGCCATCGATACTTGCCCGAGGCGCACATCACGGCAATCGAAATCAATCCCGACGTGATTGCGCTACGCGATAGATTCCACATCCCGCCCGACGACGAACGCCTGACGGTCGTGTGCGCGGATGCGGCACGCCACCTGTCGACCACGACGCAAACGTTCGACGCACTGCTATTGGACGGCTTCAATGCAGATGGCGCGCCGGCCGAACTTTGCAGTTCGGCCTTCTACCAAACCTGCCATGCACGGTTGAGTAACGACGGTGTATTGGTTGTCAACTTTTTGGGTGAGGATCCGCGTCTCGGCGACATGCTCGGTCGGCTTTATGACACTTTCGGTGCTTCGATTGCACTCACGCCGGCGGAAGACAGTACATCCAACATGATCGCGTTCGCCTGGAAGCGCAACGCCCCCCTGCCATCGCTCGAGGCATTGATGGAACGTGCCGAGCGACATACCGAACGGCACAGCCTCGATCTCGTTGACACGGCGGTACGCATTGAAGTCGGCGCCAGTTACGACTGGACGCGCCTGAAAGCATGTCTTGCCAACTGATTTCCCGGCTTCCGACGCGCGCGGTCATGATCAACATACGGGAGAAACGATGAACGACAACGATACGACAAGCGCACCCATCCTCTCCGCGCCCGCAATCTGTGCGCTGGAGCGTCTTGCCGAGGTCCGCTATGGCCGGCAGGCGCCCGCGCCCGGCTGGTCCATCACGCGGGAATTGATCGGCGCGGGGTTGGTGAGTTCCCCATTGAATGGCCGTCCGTGCATTTCGATCACGGCAGCCGGACGGGCATTCCTGAGGAACCGAAAATAGCGTCCGCCGATCGCGCCAGGCAGATCGAATTGAAATCCCGCGTACGCCCTGGAAGTCGGCCTGTCGTAGTACGTACTACATGGGGCGCATGGCCGAAACGCGTCGAGGTTCAGCCATATGCCACCTTCGGGCGAATGTCACGTCGCTGCTGAAAATCGACACATGCGGTTGCCCGCTGACGTCCCACAACGCGGCCTTCCCACCGTCAGCGAATTTTGCTCGCGATAGAAAGCGTCCAGCCTGAACGCTGCGTCGTGCGTCGGGATTCGATCAAACAATGGGGAGTGGGCCGCCGGAACTCGACGTTTGCCTCGTGAGTTGACAAACTCCATGCGGACGCAGACGACTTGACCGGACTATTTTCGCTGGATCGTCAATGAAATCGGCACCTCGCGGGCCGAAAGGCTGGATTCACGGCGACTCGGGAGTGACAGGATTATTTTGCTCCACACCTTGAGACCGTGGATGACTTGCAACGGCTCCATTTCGCATTCCTATTTGTCCATCGTCCCGTCGACAACTTTTCCCCTCGAAGGCCGATGCGGCGTCAACGCGGATCCGCACGCCTGCAATGGCAGCAGTCACGCACCGGGGGCGGGTCACTGCGCGTACCGGTTATCGCCGTCGTCTTCACCAGGTCTTTGACGTCGGGCCGGAAACGCGGCTCCTCTTTTTTCTCTTCGGTTGGGGGATTGTAAGGAGCCATTGACAACAGATCGTGTAATATTTCGTAATGATCTGTCGAGTAACCTTTACCTGGCCCGAATCGAGTGGCGTAGCGGCGTCCGCACAAGCTGACGTTCGCCAACGCTTTTGCCCGAACGGCACTGGGGCGTGGTTCTCTCCCGGCGACGCGCCGGATATCGCGCCGACGCATTTTGCCCGTTCGTCGAGCCGTTCGTCGGTATTTGCGGCGAGCCGGCAAAGATTTCCGCGCGGACAGGATCAGCGGGCGATGCAGATTTCGTCACATTCCTCTGGAATGTTACGCAGTATTATCCGCGTCGCTTCGGCTACCACGCGTTCGGACTGGGCCTAACCGCTCGCCATGTTCCCGTTTTGCCCCCTCGTTTAGCGATGCCCATCCGAATCCTGCTCGTCGAAGACGACGTTCAATTGTCCGTACTGACCGCAGACTATCTGCGCAAGCATCAGTACGAGGTAGACACGCTGCTTGACGGCACCGATGCCGTGTCGACGATCGTCACGCGCCGCCCTGACCTGGTGCTGCTCGACATCAACCTGCCGGGCAAGGACGGTTTCGAGATTTGCCGCGAAGCACGCTTGCAGTACGACGGCATCGTCATCATGATGACGGCCCGCGACGAACTGTTCGACGAGCTGCTCGGCCTGGAATTCGGCGCGGACGACTTTCTCCACAAGCCGGTCGAGCCGCGCATTCTGCTCGCGCGGATCAAGGCCCACCTGCGGCGGCTACGCATGCGACCGGTTGACTACGTGCCGGCCTCCCCTCAGCGGTTCGAGTTCGGCAAGTTTTCGATCGACCGCGCGGATCGCAAGGTTCGCCTTCCTGACGGTAGCGCGCCTCGCCTGACGTCGACCGAATTCGACCTGCTGTGGGCCCTTGCCTGCCGCGCCGGCGAGGTCGTCAGCCGGGAAGACCTGACGGTGCTGTTGCGCGGCATCGAGTTCGACGGCTTCGATCGCTCGATCGACGGCCGGATCTCGAAGCTGCGCCGCAAGCTGCTCGATGACATCACGGAACCGAAGCGGATCAAGACGATCCGCTGCAAAGGCTATCAGTTCAGCAAGCACGCGTGGGAATAGCGCGGCATATGGGCCAACACGCTGCTTCGCATGCGGCCTGTCGTGGCCCGCGACCGCTCGCGTCGGCCGGCCGCGCACCTGCCACTGCACGTGTGCAGCACCTGCAGCCGTTGCCGCTTGGCGTCGGGCACGCCGATACCGGCCCGCGACCGGACACCGTCACGTGCCGTTCGTCTTCTCGCCGAGCGCGGTGACGGGCGTCTCCGGATTGCGCGCAAGCCCTTGCGCGAACACCTTCAATCCTTCCAGCAACGGCGTCAGCGCGTCCCACAGCGCTTCGTCGTGCAGCAGCCGGTAGGCGCCGCGCACGCCGGGTGCGACATGCGCGTGCTGCGCCGGTTGCCACGCGCCAACGTGGTGCAGCGCGTCGGCAGCCGCGAACGCGGCCTTGCCGAACTGCTCCGGCGGAATGCGCGACAGCGCCATCAAGAGCACCGCGAGATTCTGCATGCCGCTCTGCATGCCCGGCTTGTCGAGTGCATCGACGAACGTGTCGGCCAGCCGCGCGTTCGCGCTGACGACCTCGCTCGCCAAATGCAGAAATCCATGCCGGTGCAGGCTACCGAGCAGGTGTTCGAGCGCGTCGTGCGCGCCGGGCTCCATGTGCGGAGGGTTCGTGTCGGGAGACTGACGTTCGGTCATCGGCTTTCTCCGGTTGGGACGCCACGTGGCAGCTGCGACGGCGACCACGCGCGCCGGTTGCGTCTCGCTCGTCGGACGCCCCGTGCCCGGCGGCAGCGGCCGCGATGCGCGGCAAGGGGCCAGACAGGCGCGCGAACCGCGCGCGGTTTGCCCCGCGGCGGTTACTTGCGCCGTTTCCATCGGCGAGCCATGCGGCCCGCCTGTCGAACGGCCGTGCCGGTACGCGCCGGCCAGCCGCCGCCCTACCGCATGTTTCCCGTATGCCCCAGCGAATAGCGCCCCGGCTGCGGCCACACCGTCAGGCCGTGCGGCTCCATGCCGACGGGAATCGACCGGACCGCGCCGCTCGTGGTGTCGATCGCGTAGACGACGTCATCGAAGCGGCCCGACAGCCACAGCGTCTTGCCGTCCGCGCTGACGTTGCCCATGTCGGGGCTGCCGCCGCCGGGGATCGGCCAGGTCGCGACCACCTTGCGCGTCGCGAAATCGAGCACCGATACGCCGCCCTTGCCGTGGCGCGGCCCGTGGACCAGATTGGAGCCGCGATTCGCGATATAGAGCTTCGTGCCGTCGCGGCTCGGATACAGTCCGTGCGTCCCGACGCCGGTCGGGATGAAACCGGCCTTCGTGAAGCGGTCGCCATCGACGACGTATACACCGTCCGCCATCATGTCGGCGACATAGAACACCTTGCCATCCGGCGACACGCGGATGTCCTGTGGCATCCCTTTCCGGTCGAGCTCGAGGTAGCCGACCACCTTGCGATTCACCAGATCGATCTTCGCCAGCTTGCCGCCGAACTCGCACGTGAAGAGCGCATAGCGGCCGTCGATCGAAAAGTCGGCATGGTTGATGCCCTTGCATTGCGGGACATCGAGGCTCGATTTCAGCGCCATCGTTTTCGGGTCGCGGAAGTCGAGCCGCGCATGTGCCTCGGCCACCACGATCGCATCCTTGCCGTCGGGCGTGAAATACATGTTGTACGGATCGTCGACGCTCACTGCCTGACCGGGCTTGCCCGTCTTCGGATCGATCGGCGTCAGGCTGCCGTCGGTTCGCCCTTCCGCATTGTTCGCGACCCATAGCGTCTGCAGATCCCAGGCCGGCACGACGTGCTGCGGACTGCGGCCGACGGCGAACCGGTCGACGACCTTGTACGTGGCCGGGTCGATCACGTAGACGTCGTTCGACCGCAGGTTCGGCACATAGATGCGCGGCAAGGCGCCCGCTACCGCCACGCTCATGCGGCCGGCCTGCGCCTCGCTGTACAGGTTGTCGGGATTGATGACGGGCGGCATGCCGGGTAGGGCCGCGACGGCGGACGCCGCGATCGCACTGTGAGCGCAGAAGCCGGCCAGCGCTGCCGCAATGACGATCGCGAGACGGGGGAAGCGGTTGTGACGGCGAAAACGCGGTTGCATGGCGGTGTTCCTGTTCGATTGAATGGAACGACGGCAAAAATAGCGCGATGGCGCGCCTGCATCAGCGGCCGGCGATTTCCTTTCTGATTGCGTCGACGGTGCGCGACACGATGGCGTCGGTGCCGAGCCGGCCGAGTTCGACGCTCGCATGACGCGGATCGCCGCCGTAGACGCCGTCGACGGCACCGGGCTTCGCGGCGTCGCGCAGCTTGTCGACCCTGACCATGCGCGGCGCCACCGCCAGCAGCAGCGATGTGTCGGCCAGCCCCGCATGCGTGCCGATATCCGTGGCCGGCACGCCATGCTCGCGCAGGATCCGGTCATAACCGTCGGAACTGGTGCCGTAATACTCGGCCGGCACGAACGCGCGCGTGCCCGTGCCGGCCCACGACTTGTTGAGCCGGGCGACCGACTGCCTGATGTCGTTCTGGTAGCCGCCGTGGTCGCCGAGAAACACGATGTTCGTGAAGCCATGGACCCGGAAGCTGTTGGCCGCGGATTCGAGGGTCTTTTCGAAGACGTCGTCGGGCACGGTGATGGTGCCCGGAAAGCGCATGTGCGAGGTCGGCGGCGCATAGCCGCCCTCGGGCACATAGGCGATGACGGGCGCGACGATCGCGTTGCCGAGGCCTTCCGCAATCCGTTCGGACAGCACCCTGACCCGCGCATTGTGCTTGCCGAGCGCGACGTACGGCCCGCTTTGCTCGGTCCCGCCGATCGGAATCAGGATGGTGGTCTTGCCGGCCCGGATGCTGTCGCGTAGTTCGGTCCAGGTCATGTCTTCGAGCTGTACCGTTCCCGGCGCCTGGGCGAGCGCAGCTTGCGCGACGGTGAAAGCGAGGGCGGCGAAGATGGCGCGTGGCAGGCATTTCATCGCGGATTCTCGACGGAAGGAAAGAGACGACGCTGCGTTCCCTCGCACCATAAACGATCTCGCCCGACTTGTCGCTGACTGCGGCGCGACGATTCACGCCGCAGGTCGAGAGAAAGCGTTTCGTCAGGATTCCGTCGTGCGTCGCGAAGGTTCTCGCGCCATTTCAGCGCGCGACGGGACGATTCGATGCACGGACGGCGGCTCTTCGCGCCAGCATCACGTCAACGCGATTCACGCCGTCAACACGGCCACCGCCTTGATCTCGACGATATAGCCGGGCGCGCCGCCCAGCATGTGCGCACCGACCGCCGTCCACGCCGGCTTCGGGTGGGTGTCGAGGTAGCGGTCGCGCACCTGCATGAACAACGGCAGGTCGCGCATGTCGGTATGGAAGGTCGTCAGGTCGACCACGTCGGCGAACGATGCGCCGGCGGCATCCAGCACAAGCTTCAGATTTTCGAACGCCTGCACGATCTGCGCTTCACGGCCTTCGACGAGCTGCATCGCCGCATCGCGGCCGATCTGGCCGGATACGTACAGCGTATCGCCGACCTTCAGGCCGGGCGCGTAGCCGATCTTTTCGTACACCGCTTCCATTCCTGCCGGAACGATGGCTTTGCGATCACGCATGGGGGTCTCCGTGGCCGGCGTCTTCGCGCCGGCCGATTGGTTGTCGATGAACACACGTTGAACACGTGCAAGCGGCGTCACGACGCGCCGCTCAACCCGTGTCGCCGCCCGCGACCGGCAGCACCGTGCCGGTGATGTAGCTCGCCTCGTCGGATGCGAGGAACAGGATCGGCGCGATCTGTTCGTCGAGGCTGCCGTAGCGCTTGAAGAACGTCGATTCCGTCACCTGGCGCACGGCTTCGCCCATCCATGCCTGTTCCTGTTCGCTGTCGCCGGCCGCGTTGCGCGGCACGCGGCGTGGCGGCGCGCTGGTGCCGCCCGGCGCGGTCGCCACGACCCGGATGTTGTGCGCCGCGTATTCCATCGCGAGCGCCGCCGTCAGCGCATTGACGCCGCCCTTCGCCGCCGAGTACGGCACGCGGCGGATGCCGCGCGTCGCGTTCGACGAGATGTTGACGATCGTGCCGCCGCCGCGCGCGAGCAGGTGCGGCAACACCGCGTGACAGGTATAGAGCGTCGGCATCAGCGAACGGCGGATTTCCGCATCGATCTGTGCCGGCTCGAATTCGGCGAATGGGCGCATGCGAATCGCGCCGCCGACGCCGTTGATCAGGATGTCGATGCCGCCGAACGTCTGCACGGCGTGCGCGATCGCCGCCTGCGCACCTTCGTACGTTTCGAGATCGGCGACGAAGCCGGCCGTCTCGCAACCAGTCGCTTCGGCCGCGACCTCGGCGACGAAATCCGCGCGATCGACGAACAGCACCCGGCCGCCTTCGGCCGCCGCGCGCAGCGCGACGCCGCGGCCGATGCCCTGTGCGGCGCCCGTGACGACGATGACCTTGCCAGAGAATCGTTGCATGATCACGCCGCCTTTGCCGTGACGTTGGGGGTGAACTTCTCGTAGTGGAAGCTGTTCGGCTTCACGCCTTCGTCGTCGAAGTACTTGCGCACCGCGTCGACCATCGGCGGCGGCCCGCACAGATACACGTCGACGTCGCCGTCGTTCAGCGCGTCGGCCGGGATGTGCTGCGTGACCCAGCCCTTGCGCGGATGGTTCGACGCGGTGTCCGCGATGACCGTCGCAAAGCTGAAATTCGGCAGCTTCGCCGCGTAGGCTTCGATCGCTTCGACCAGCACGAGGTCGAGATCGCGCGTCACGCCATAGGTCAGGTGCACCTTCTGCTGCGACCCGGTGCGCGCGAGTACCTCGAGCATCGACAGGAACGGCGCAAGCCCCGTGCCGCCCGCGAGGAACAGCAGCGGCCGCTGCACGTCGCGCAGGTAGAAGCTGCCGAGCGGCCCGTGCAGTTCCAGCTTGTCGCCGGGCTGCGCCGATTCGAGCCAGGTGCTCATCACGCCGCCGGGAATCTTCTTGATCAGGAAGCTGACCTTCGCATCGGCCGGTGCCGACGAGAACGAGTAGGAACGGTGCTGCCCGCTCGCGGGCACGTCGATATTCACATACTGGCCCGGCAGGAAGACGGGCGCGGCCGCGCCGACGTCGAGTTCGAGCACGACGGCCGCGTCGTTGTGCTGCTCGACCTTCGTCACCGTGGCGGCGAACCCGCTCTGGCCGGTCTTGCACGCGACCGACGACGTCGGCACCGCGATCACGCAATCGCTTTGCGGCACCATCTGGCAGGTCAGCACGAGGCCGCCGTCCTTTTCATCTTCGGTGAGCGCATCGTCGATGTAGTCGTCGCCGAGGTCGTAGCTGCCGCTTTCGGCGCGGCACTTGCAGGTGCCGCACACCCCGTCGGAGCAATCCATCGGCAGGTTGATCTTCGCGCGGAAGGCGGCATCGAGCACCTTCTCGCCGGCCTTGCAGTCGATGAAGCGGGTTACCCCGTCCTCGAAATTCAGTGCAATCTTGTAACTGGACATGGCGTCGCCTCCACTTCCTTTCATGACAAAGCAACGGGTGTCAGACGTGGTACACGTCGAGCACCTGCCGGATGTAGTCGTTCTTCAGCACGATCTTCTTGTACGAGATCAGCAGTTCATCGCCCACCTTGCGCAACGTGACGAACATCGTGCCGAAGAAGTGATCGGTCACGCGGTAGCGGTGGTTCAGCGTGTGAAAGTTGTAGCGCACGTCCACCTCGTCGTCGCGCTCGGCCAGCACCTCGACGTTCGTCACGTTGTGGCTGGTGCGCGGCTCGGGCGTCGATGCGCCGCTGCGCTCGGTCTTGATCCGGAACACGCGATCCTCGAGGCCGCCGCGGTCCGGGTAGTACATCAGCGAGATCTGGCTCTGGTGATCCTCGGTCGGCCGATCGTCGTCGTCCCATGCGGGCATCCAGTACGTGACGTCCTCCGTGTAGCAGGTCAGCCACGCGTCCCACTGGCGATCGTCGAGCAGGCGCGCTTCGCGATACAGCGCCGCGCAGACAGTCCGGTAATCGAAGCTCATGCTGCCACCTCCCCGCGTTCCTTCTTCAGCGCATCGCGCATCACATGCACCCAGTGTTCGTGCTGGCACACGAACAGCCCTTCGTCCTCGCTGCGCTCGCCGGAAATGCGCGGGTTCAGCCCCATCTTCTTCGCGTTCTCGTCGGGCCCGTCGACCCACAGCGGCGCGCCGCGCGACAGGTCGTTCCACATCGCCGTGATGCCTGCATAGCCGGCCTGGCACGCGCGGAACTCTTCGAGGTCGTCGGCCGTGCCCATGCCCGTCACGTTGAAGAAATCCTCGTACTGGCGGATCCGGATCGTGCGGTCGGCCTCGCTCTCGCCCTTCGGCGCGAAGCAGAAGATCGTGACTTCGGTCTTGTCGACACCGAGCGGCCGCACCACGCGAATCTGCGTGCTGAACTGATCCATCAGGAACACGTTCGGGTACACGCACAGGTTGCGGGTCTGGTTGACGATGAAGTCGGCCTGCACGTCGCCGACGCGCGCCTTGATCTCTTCACGGTGCTGATACACGGGCCGCACTTCCGGGTTCATCGTCTGCGTCCACAGCAGGATGTGGCCATTGTCGAAGCCGTACACGCCCGCGACCGACTTGCTCCAGCTGTTCGCATCGACGGCCTTGGTGCCGTCTTCCTTGCGGCGGCCCATCGTCGCCGCGTAGTTCCAGTGCACGGTGCTGACGTGGTAGCCGTCGCAGCCGTTCTCCATCTGCATCTTCCAGTTGCCTTCGTAGATGTAGGACGAGTTGCCGCGCACCACTTCGAGCCCGTCCGGCGCCTGGTCGACGATCTGGTCGATGATCACGCGCGCTTCGCCGAGGTACGCCTCGAGCGGCAGCACATCGGCGCTGAGGCTGCCGAACAGGAAACCGCGATAGTTCTCGAAACGCGCGACCTTCTTCAGGTCGTGCGAGCCGTGCGTGTTGAACTGCACCGGATACTCGGTCGTCTTCTCGTCCTTCACCTTCAGCAGCTTGCCGGTGTTCGAGAAGGTCCAGCCGTGGAACGGGCACGTGAAGCTGCCCTTGTTGCCATGCTTGCGGCGGCACAGCATCGCGCCCTTGTGCGCGCAGGCATTGATGACCGCGTGCAGCTCGCCGGTCTTGTCGCGCGTGATCACGATCGGCTGGCGGCCGATCCACGTCGTGTAGTAATCGTTGTTGGCCGGGATCTGGCTTTCGTGCGCCAGGTACACCCAGTTGCTCTCGAAGATGTGCTTCATCTCCAGCTCGTACAGCTCGGCGTTCGTGAAGATGTCGCGGCGGCAGCGGAATACGCCGGCCGCCTTGTCGTCCTGCACGGCGGTGGCGAGCAGGTGATCCAGGTCGGTGGCTTGGTCGATCGTGGCGGACATGTTGGCTCCTCCCATGCGCGTGCCGCGTCCTGCAAGCACGCTCGCATCGGTAATCGGTTGAATCTCGCGGGAACCCGGCCGGCGGCGGCGCATCCGCGCCGCGCCGGCGGGCGGTTACGCCGTCGCGGCTGCGCGCAGGCGGTGGACGATCTGGTTGTCCTTGCCCTGCACCAGCGGCGTCAGCACGAAGTTGAACTCGATGTCCTGGTACGCATCGGCCTTCATGCCGAGCGCCGTGCCGCCGGTCTTGTCGACCACGGGCGGGATCAGCTCCTCGCGCGTCGCATACGCGAAGTCATCCCAGATCAGCGGATCGCCATCGATGTTGAACTGCGTCGTCAGCTTGCGGTGGTCGTGGCTGTCGACGAAGAAGTGCACGTGCGCCGGGCGGTTGCCGTGGCGGCCGAGGCCGTTCAGCAACTGCTGCGTCGCGCCCTGCGGCGGGCAGCCGTAACCGACCGGCATCAGCGTGCGGAATTCGTACTTGCCGTCGGCGCCCGTCTTCACCGCGCCGCGCAGATTGAAATCGCTCTGCTTGCCGGTCGGGTCGAAGTGCGAATAGAAGCCGTGCGAGTTCGCGTGCCAGCATTCGACCACCGCGCCCGCGATCGGCTTGCCGTCGAGGCCGGTAACCGTGCCGTGGATCACCAGCGGGCCCGCGCCGTCGTCCGCGTCGAGGTCGATCTTCGACACGCCGTCGCGCACCGGCGCACCCGCGACATACAGCGGCCCTTCGATCGTGCGCGGCGTGCCGCCATCGAGGCCGACCGCCTTGTCCGCGGCGTCCATCCGGATATCGAGATACTTTTCGAGACCGAGGCCGGCCGCGAGCAGCGCCGCTTCGCCGTCCTGGCCGAGCTTGTTCAGGTAGTTGACGCCGGCCCACACTTCGTCGGGCGTGATGTCGAGATCGTCGATCGCCTTGAACAGGTCGCCGAGCAGCCGCAGCACGACCTGCTGCGTGCGCGCGTTGCCTTCGTTGCCGCCCGCGTTCGACGCGGCCTTCAGCAGATCCTGCACTTCCCGGGTATCGAAAACTTTGACGCTCATGATGGTGTCTCCACGTGTATTAGGGGGAATGACGGCCGTTGCCTGGCTCGGGTTATCGCGCGACTTTCGTCAGCCCGTCGCGGGTGAAACGCCTGACCTTGTCCTCGTCGAGTTCGATGCCGAGGCCAGGGCCGTCCGGCACGGTCAGTTCGAAGTCGCTGTAATCGAGCGGCTGCGTCAGGATCTCTTCGGTGATCAGCAGCGGGCCGAACAGTTCGGTGCCCCACTGCAGGTTCGCGAAACTCGCGAACAGGTGCGCGGACGCCACCGTGCTGAACGCGCCTTCGAGCATCGTGCCGCCGTACAGCTCGATGCCGGCCGCATCCGCGATCGCGGCGACGCGCTGCGCGGCGAACAGGCCGCCGCTCTGCTCGATCTTGATCGCGAACACGTCCGCGCCGTGATGCTTCGCGATGTCGAATGCGCTGTCGGGACCCTGCAGGATTTCATCGGCCATCAGCGCAATCGGGAACCGGCGCATCAGGCGCGCCAGCGCCGCGGCCGAGGCCACCGGCTGCTCGACCAGTTCGCAGCCGGCATCGGCCAGCGCCGGAATCGCGCGCGCGGCCTGTGTTTCGCTCCATGCCATGTTCACGTCGACACGCACCGACGCGCGATCGCCGACGGCCTTCTTGATCTCGGCCACGTGGCGGATATCCGTATCGAGCGCCTTCGCGCCGATCTTCAGCTTGAACACGTTGTGGCGGCGCTGGTCGAGCATCCGCTCGGCTTCGGCGATGTCGGTGGCCGTGCCGCCCGACGCGAGCGTCCACGCGACCGGCAGGCGATCGCGGCGGCGACCGCCGAGCAGCTCGCTCACCGGCACGCCGAGCCGCTTGCCGTGCGCGTCGAGCAGCGCGGTTTCGAGCGCGCTCTTCGCAAAGTGGTTGACCTTCGCGAGCTTGCCGAGGAACGCCATCAGCGTCTGGATGCGCGTCGCGTCCTTGCTGACGATTGCCGGCGCGAGATACGTGTCGATCGCGAGCTTCATCGCCTCGGGGCTTTCCGGGCCGTAAGCCATGCCGGCGATCGTCGTGCCTTCGCCGAGGCCCGTCACGCCGTCGCTGCAGAACACCTTCACGAGCATCAGCGTCTGGCCGTACATCGTGGCCACCGACAGCTTGTGCGGGCGGATCGTCGGCAGATCGACGAGGCGGGTTTCGATGCGTTCGATGGTGACGGAGGACATGGGGCACGCCGTGGGGTGAAGTTCTTGAGGCGATTTATACGTCTCGGCCGGATCGAGCGTCCAATACTTTTAGGCGGCCATTTCAATACCTGACAGGTATTGAAATTCGGGAATATTCGTTTGATTTCGCGGTTTACCATACCCTCCATGACAGGCAATACGGCCTGGAAGCCATGCTGGATCGAGGGGAGCGGCCACCCGGGATGCGAGCGGCCGCAGATGGGTTTGGCATCGGTCGCCACGCGCGCAGCGACGTAAAAAAGTGGCCTCGGCGGGCCGCTGTCAGGGTTTTCCTGATGCCACATCGGGGGCTCGGGGGCAAGTTTCTCGCCATGCGCGGTCGGCCATCGGCTTCGTGGCCGTTCGTTCGACCGGTTGTCGGCGCAAGCTTATGTGGCGCCGACACGATTCACGGCAGCGGTGCTTACGCCCCGGGTCGAGCACGCGCGCGGGGCGGCGTCTGGGCAATCCACAGGACGTGCCCGGCCGGCATCGTGGCGAGCGCCGCCGGCGCTGGCGATTCATTCTGGCGCCGCACCACACCACCCCGGCGCGGCAACACGGCGTCACGACGCGCCATCGACGCCCGGGTACCCGCCCAACCGGCCCTCTGCCCCATACCCATCGTCCGGCAACGGCAGCCGCCCGAGCACCCGCTCAACTTCCAGCGCGACCGCGATGAGTTCACGATCGGTGCCGGCCGCCCCGTCCAGTGCGAGACCGACCGGCAACCCGGCCGCCGTCAGGCCGGCCGGGATGGTCATGCCCGGTACGCCGGCATTGCTGCCCGGCTCGGTATTCCGGATGTAGGTCGAGAACACCGACGCGGTCTCGCCGTCGAGCATCATCGCGTCACCCGACGGGATCGGGCACGCGGTGGCGATCGTGGTCGGAAAGACCAGCGCATCGGCGCCGCTGTCGGCGAGGCACTGCCGATACGCGGCACGCGACCGGGTACGCCGGTCGAGCGCGGTGTGGTACGCCGCTTCGCCGATACCGTCGGGGCCGGTGATATGGCGGGCGATCTTCGCGACGTCCGGGCTCCCCACGTTCGCGACGATGTCGTCGACCGACAGGTCGTAGCCGTTCTCGACCAGATACGCGTGCATCGACGAACGGAATTCATACATCGCGATGATGGCCGGCTCGTCGTCGAAGAACCCCGGATAGTCGTTCAGGTCGATGTCGACGCACTCGAATCCCGCCTGCGCCAGCTTAGCCACTGCGGCATTCGCCACCGCGTCGACATCCCGCGCGAGGCCGCGCCAGAACGTCGTGCGCGGGACCGCAAGGCGCACCGGGCGCGTTGTGTTGCGCGTCGGCAGCGACGTTGCGGCGCCGGTGCCCGACAGAATCGCGTCGAGCAGCGCGATGTCCTCGACCGACCGCGCGATCGGACCGACGGTGTCGCGCGTGCGCGAAATCGGCGCCACGCCAGCCGACGGGTAGCGCCCCACGGTCGGCCGGAGGCCGACGGCGCCACACAGCGCCGCCGGAATCCGGACCGAGCCGCCGGTGTCCGTCCCGAGCGCGGCAGGCACCACGCCCGCGCCGACCAGCGCGCCCGAGCCGCTGCTGCTGCCGCCCGGCATCCGGTTGAAGTCGTACGGGTTGCGTACCGCACCCGTCACGCGGTTGTTGCCCGACACGCCGAATGCCAGTTCGTGCAGGTTGGTCTTGCCCGCGATCAGCGCCCCGTGCGCCAGCAGCCGCGCCACGACCGGCGCATGCTGCGGCGGCACGCGGTTGTGCAGCGCCAGCGTGCCGTTGCCGGTCGGCAGGCAGGCGGTGTCGATGTTGTCCTTGATCGCGATCGGCAGGCCCAGCAGCGCGTGCGGGGTGGCCGACGTCGCGAGGTCGCGGTCGCAGCGGGCCGCTTCGGCGAGCAGCCGCGCATCGTCGACGCACGTAAAACCATTCAGGTAGCGCCAGCGTGCGTGCCGCTCGATCATTGCGTACGCGTATTCGACACAGGAAAACTCCCGGCGCAGGAGCGCGTGCCGGGCTTCGGTGAGCGTCAGGTGTCCCAGGGTGGGCATCGTCGTCGGTCCTCGTGACAGGGGATCGTCACAAGGTAGGGCGCGCCGATTTTGACGCCCATCATCACAATGGATGACCCCGGCCGACGGCCACGCCGCCAGTCACGCCAGCGCGGCCGCCAGGCTCGCGCGGTTGGCGACGCCCTTCTTCGCCATCACGCGCCGCAGATGGGTGCGGACCGTCGACAGCCCGATGCCGAGCGTGCGCGCGACGTCCTTGTCGGTATAACCGGCGGCGACGAGCCGCGCGACGTCGCTCTCGCGCTCGGTCAGCCCCGCGCACGCGTGGCGCCGCCGCAGCAGCGCGCGCCGGAAAAATGGCTCGATGCCGTTCAGCAGCAGCTTGTCGCGTTCGGTGAAATCGGGGCGCCCTTGTGCGCGCCAGATGCGCAGATCGCCGACGTGCGTCGCGCCGTCGAACGCGTAGACGTTGATGCCGTGGTGCATGCCGTCGCGGCACAGGAAATCGTTGTAGAACTCGGTCTGCTCCAGCTCGCGCCGGCTCACCACCTCATCGACGCAGGTCGCCACGCGGCGCGCGCGCAGATGCGACGTCACCGGATCGATATGCTGGAACCATGCTTCGTACCGGGCGATCTGCAACGGATCGACGTTGTACGCGAACCCGTTGCGCCAAAGGCCGGTTTGCTCGTCGCAATCGAACGATGCGGCGAAATCCGCGCGAAGCAGCTGCGTGATCGCGGGCAGCACGACCGTCCTCACATCGACGACCGGCCCCAGTTCTTCCAGGCGGGCGACGATGTCGCCGAACAGCCGGAGTTCCTCCGGCGTGATATCGGACACGGCAAGGTTCATGGCGGACGGTTCCTCGGCAAGCCGGTGGAGAACACCTGTATCGAGCGCTTCGACGGGCGATTCCGCGACCAAGGCCCGAACGAGCACGGGTTCGTCACGATGCGCCATGTTACCCGGCTGATCGACGCTTCGCGTATTGCGTATCGAATACGACACCGAGCGGGCGCAGGGTTCGCCCCGGCCATCCGGCACCTGGGCCGTTCGCCCCGGCGCACGAGGCAAGGCAGCCGGTATCCCGGGGAAAAACACGGCCCGCCAACTGCGGCACGACGGACCGCAGCGTCATGGCGCACGCGTGAAGACCCGCTCAGCGGCCGGCAGCCGCCACCGACGCCTGCCATTGCGCGGCCACGCCGGCGTAATCCCTGACCTTGAAGGCGGAGCCGTCCTGGACGTGGACCCAGCCGAGCGTGCGCTCGGCGAGCGGCTTGTCGTGGTCGTCGGTCGCGATCTTGACGATTGCATGCGCACGCACATGCACGAGACCGTCCGGGTAGTCGGACGACGGATTCGCCAGCGTCACCGTCACGAACGGCCCGAGATCCTGCAGAAGTCGAGCGGGCGGCGGATTGTCGGCCATCAGCAACGAGCCGCCCTTCACGCGGTCGTCCACGCGAATGGCCGTGCCGCCCGGCCGCCGCTGCGCAGCGGTCGGCTGCGACATCCACAGCACGTGATCCGGGTTGAGATAGACCACATCGGGATCGCCCATCGCGTCGCGGGTTTCAATCCGGGGTATCGGCATGCACAGTCTCCAGTCGAATATCGGGCACCGAATGCGGGTGCGGCGGCGCCATGATGATGCCGCAATATGTCGGCTTGCCGCGTGTCTGGCGGCGAATGGCGCACCCCCCCTTGGCTGGATGGCCGAGCGCGGCACACGTTTCTGCTGCTCCGTGTGCCGATGCCGTCGATCGGTGGTTGACGCCGCTGCGCGCCAACGCGATCAGCGGCCGGGCAGCGCGGCCGCACCGGCTACCCTCGCCACGTTGCGTCCGCAAGCTTCGCCACCAACTCGTCGTACACGACCCGGATGCGCCGGGGCATCGGCCCGCGTCGCGGCCGATAGACGTGCAGTTTCCACGGCTCGGGCTCGAGGCCGGGCAGCAGCCGCACGAGTCGCCCCTTGTCGATATACGGCCGGACGAGATACTCCGAGCACTGGCCGAGCCCTACTCCCGCACACACGGCCTCGATCTCTACCTCGGTGTCGTCGGTCAGATACGCCGGCGACGACGGGACGAACTGGTGCTCCCCGCGAAACATCCACGGCCACGCCCGGCCGCTCGCGCGATCGATCAGGCACGTCACCGGCATCGATTCGAGGTCCTTGCGGCTTTTGGGCTCACCCAGCCGCCGGATCAGCGACGGCGCGCCGACGATCCACATCGGCAACGGCCCGACCATCCGCGCAACGAAGCGGTTGTCGCCGATCGCCCCGACGCGCACGCCGATATCGATCTGTTCGTCGACCACCGGCGACGGCACGTCCGACAGCCTCAGGTCGGGCACGAGCCCCGGATAGCGCCGCATGAGATCGCTCAGGATCGGCTGGACGTAACGACGCCCCATGCCCGACGGCGCCGTGATCCTGACGACGCCCACCGGCTCGTCGGCCTGGCCGGTCGCGGGCCCGAACAGCCCGTCGACGGCGGCCAGCGCCGTCTGCGCGTCACGCGCGAACGCTTGCCCGAACGCGGTGATCCGGACGCTCCGGGTCGTCCGGTGAAACAGCGTTTCGCCCAGCATCTCTTCCAGTTCGCGCACCGCACGCGTCACGACCTGCGGCGATACACCCAGGCGCGCTGCCGCCTCGCGGAACGTGGGCGCCGCGGCAGCCGCGGAAAAGATCTTCAGGATGTCGAGTCGGTTGAGCATGGAGAACGCTCCTGGCACGCGCAGGCGGCCGCGCTTTTCATTCCCGAAACGGGAATTCTGAATGCGCCATTGTTCCATTTTTTTACGACCGGCGAGCGACCACAATGCACATCAAGCGTGCATCGCAACCGATCCGACTCAGCCACATGCGGCGCTTTCATCCATCACTCTGGAGCATCTCATCATGAACGCAAGCACGAAACCGGCCCAACTCGACGGCCGCATCGCCCTGGTGACGGGCGCCAGTTCCGGCATTGGCCGCGCCTCCGCGATCGAACTCGCGCGTCGCGGTGCAAAGGTCGTCGTCTCCGCGCGGCGCAAGCCCGAGCTCGATCAACTGGTCGACGAAATCATCACCGCCGGCGGCGAAGCCAGCGCCTTCGTCGCGGACGTCGCGAACGAAGACGATCTGCGCAAGCTGTTCGGTTTCGCAGTAGAGACCTACGGACGCCTCGACATCGCGTTCAACAATGCCGGCACGGAAGGCGTGTTCGCGCCGCTGCTCGAGCAGGACGCCGAGCGGTTCGACAGGGTGTTCGAGCCGAACGTACGCGGCGTATTCAATTCGATGAAGTTCGCCGCCGAAATCATGCTGCGGCAGGGGTCGGGCAGCATCATCAACAACGCGTCGATGGGCGGGCTGATCGGCTTCGAGAATGCGTCGGTCTATATCGCGAGCAAGCACGCGGTGATCGGGATGACGAAGACCGCTTCGATCGAATGGTTCAAGCGAGGCGTGCGCGTGAACGCACTGTGCCCGGGGCTGATCGAAACGCCGTTCCATCATCGCGGCATCTGGCCGTCGGAGGAGGCGCAACAGGCGTTTGCCGCATCGACACCGGCAGGACGCTGGGGCTCCGCCGAGGAGATGGCGACGATCGTCGCGTTCCTCGCGTCGGACGATTCCAGCTATGTGTCAGGGCATGCGCTCGTGGCCGACGGCGGTTACTCGGTGGCATGACCGGTGAAGCGCGAGGCCGGGCCGTGGCCGCCTTCGCCGCACGCCGCAACCCGGCGCCGGCTATGCCACCGCCTGCCTCGCGTGCAGCCGCAGCGCGAGCCACGCGATCCCGACCGCCACCGCGCCGACCACGCCGCCGAACGTGCCGACCCACGGCAGCCCGAAGTCGCCGGCGATATGGTTGCCGATCAGCGCACCGGCGCCGATGCCGACGTTGTACAGCCCGGAGAAGATCGACACCGCCAGGTCGGTGCCCTCCGGCGCCAGCTTCAGCACCCATGCCTGCATGGCGAGGCCGAAGCAGACGATCGCGCCGCCCCAGACCAGCGTATGCACGGACAGCGTGACGATGTTCAGCGCGCACGGGAACAGGATCAGCAGGCATCCCGCCAGCGCGACGACCGACCCGAGCAGGAAGTCGTCCGGACGGTGCGGATAGACGCGGTTGAAGCAGATCGCGGCTGGTATGCCGGCGATACCGAACAGGATCAGCACGTAGGTAATCCGGCTGCTGCTGGCGTGATTGACGCTCTGGACGAATGGCTCGATGTACGTGTACGACGTGAAGTGCGCGGTCACGACGAGCACGGTGATCGCGTACAGCGCAACCAGCGCGGGCTTGCGCAGGAACACGCCGACGCTGCTGAGCGACCCGGCGCCCTGGCTCGGCAGCACCGGCAACGTCGCGCGCAGCAGCAGCAACGCGACAGCCGCCGCACCGGCGATGATCAGGAACGTGACCCGCCAGCCGAACGTCTCGCCGACCACGCGCCCGAGCGGAATGCCGGCCACCATCGCGATCGCCGTGCCCATCGCCAGCAAGCTGAGCGCGCGGCTTTTCCGGTCGCTCGGCGCGAGGCGCACGGCCAGCGGCACGGAAATCGACCAGAACACCGCATGCGCGCACGCGATGCCCAGCCGGCCGACCATCAGCACCGCGAAATTCCACGCGACGCCGGTCACGACGTGGCTGCCGATGAACACCAGCAACGCTCCCGTCAGCAGCTTGCGACGCTCGACATGGCGCGTGGCCAGCGTCAGCGGCAGCGACACGACGGCCACGGCCCACGCGTAGATCGTCAGCATCAGGCCGACGTCGGTCGGCTGCATGTGCAGGCTGTCGCCGATCGCGCTGAGCAGCGCGACGGGCACGAATTCGGTGGTATTGAAGATGAAGGCGGTGAGTGCCAGGGCCAGTACGCCCCACCACGAGTGCTTGGAACTGACGGCGTCCGGTGTAGCCATACCTGGAATCGGCGAGACGAGGGTTGGGGGCGCGCGGCGCGGAGAACCCGGCCCGGCGATCGCGGCGATTGTACCAGCGGCATATGACACGGCGCGGCGCGGGATGGCTGCGGGACATGGTCATGACACGGCCACGCGCCGATAATGTGCCGACCGGCTTCTCACGACCCGTTCGCTCGAGCCCCATCGAGCCAGGAGATTCACATGCGCATTGAAACGTCCTTTCTGTTCGATCTCGACGGCACGCTCGTCGACAGCGTCTACCAGCACGTGCTCGCGTGGAAGGAAGCGCTCGATGCCGAGGGCATCGAACTGTCGGTGTGGCGCATCCACCGCAAGATCGGCATGAGCGGCGGCCTGTTCCTGAATCAGCTGCTGCGCGAGACGTCGGGCAACCTCGACGCCGAGCGCGTCGAGCGACTCGCCCGCCTCCATGCGGCTGCGTACCAGCGGCTGCGCGCGCAGGTCCGGCCGCTGCCGGGCGCGCGCGAACTGCTGGCCGCGCTGTCGGCGGCCGGCATTCGCTGGGCGATCGCGACCAGCGGGCGGATGGAAACGGCCGCCATCAATCTCGAGGCGCTCGGCGTCGATCCGGCGAAAAACGTCGTGGTCACGCGCGACCAGGTCAAGTATGCGAAGCCGGATCCCGACCTGTTCCTGACCGCCGCCGCGCAATTGAACGTGCCGATCGAGCATACGGTCGTGGTCGGCGACAGCATCTGGGACATGCTCGCCGCGGCCCGCTGCCGCTCGCTCGGCGTCGGGCTGCTGTCGGGCGGATACGGCAGCGACGAACTCGAACGCGCGGGCGCGCTGCGCGTGTACGACGATCCGGCCGATCTGCTGTGGCATCTCGACGAGATTGCCGCGCGGCCCTGAACCGCCCGAGGCGCCCCCTTCGCCGACGGCACCTGCGCCGGATCGCCGTCCGTGTGGTCAGGCCGCGAACGACCACCGGCCACGCCCCCGCCGGATCGACACCTGGCCGCCGCGCGACTCAATCGTCGTCGATGCGCTTGTCGATCAGGTAGCGGCCGCGCTCGACGCCCGCGAGCAGCGCTTCGCTCTCGGTCATCCAGTCGGGGCCGTCGGCCGCCGGCGCGGCCAGCTCGATGCGCGCGCCGCTGACATACACCTGCACCTCGTCGCGCCACGCGCCGCTGTCGTTACGCCGCGCCCACACCCGGATCTCGTGCCCGCGATACGGGTCGCGAACCTGTGCTTCCTGTTGATTTTGCACGGTGGCCTCCTGTACCAATCTGCGATGACGATGCAAAAAATGCGCGCTTCCGGCCTGCGATTGCGCTGGCATGATTGCGCGCCTGTCGTTGGCGCGCACGTCGACGCGACGGTCGGCACGTGCGCGCGATGCGCTCGCCGGCGGCCGTCATGCGGCGTCGCGGCGCCGCAAGTCGGCCGGCGGAATCTTCATCGCCTGGCGATACTTGGTCACCGTGCGGCGCGCAAGCAGGATGCCGCGCCCCGCGAGGTTGTGGGCGAGCGCGACGTCGGACAGCGGGTCGGTGTGCCGCTCGGCCGCGATCATGTCGCGGATCAGCACCTTCGCGGACGCCGCCGAGCACACGCCCTTGCCGGCCGCCTCGAGCTTGCGCGGGAAGAAATGCTTGAACTCGAACGTGCCGTGCGGCGTGGCCATGTACTTGTTGCCCGTCGCGCGCGACACGGTCGATTCGTGCAGGTCGAGTTCCTCGGCGATGTCGCGCAGCACCAGCGGCTTCATCGCGATCTCGCCATAGCGGAAGAAATCGCGCTGCCGCGCGACGATGCATTCGCCGACGCGCCGGATCGTGTCGAAGCGCTTCTGCACGTTGCGAATCAGCCAGCGCGCTTCCTGCAACTGCTGGCCGAGCGGCGAATCGCGCTCGCCGCTCGACTGCGCGAACAGCGTCGCATAGCGTTCGTGCAGCCGCGCGCGCGGCAGCACGGCCGGGTTGATCGTCACGATCCAGTCGTCGCGCACCTGGCGCACGATCACGTCGGGCACCACGTAGTCGCCGCGCGTGCTGCCGTAATGATTGCCGGGGCGCGGGTCGAGGCCGCGCACCAGCGCGCAGGCCGCATGCAGCGTCTGCGGGTTGCAGCCGATGCGCCGCTGGATCTCGGCCGTCTCGCGGCGCGCGAGCCGTTCGAGATGCTCGCGCGCGATCGCTTTCGCTTCCGCGAGCGCCGGTGTGCCAGCCGCGATCGCATCGAGTTGCAGCACGAGACACTCGGACAGCGACCGCGCGGCCATGCCGGGCCGGTCGAGCATCTGCACGAGCCGCAGCGCGACCGCGAGATCCTGCTCCGACAACAATAGCGCGGGGTCGGCCGCGGCCAGCAGTTCGGCCAGTTCCTGGCGCAGGTAGCCGTCGTCGTCGAGCGCGTCGATCACGATGCGCGCGGCTTCGCGGTCGCGCCGGTTCAGTTGATAGAGCCGCAACGCATCGTGCAGTTGCTGGTGAAGCGACGGTTCGACGGCCAGCCATTCGCCGGGCGACAGGCCGCCGGCATCTTCGCCCTGGCGACGCGTGCCGCGCGGCGCGGGCGCAGCCGTCAACGACACTTCGGACACCTCCGGCACCTCGGGCACCTCGCCGTCCGGCACGCGTGCGTCGTCGGTTTCCGGCGCCGCTTCGGGTGCAGCGGCATCGGCCTGCTGCCCCGGTGCGTCGGCCGCAGGCTCCTCGTCGCCCTGGCCATCCTCGAGAAACGGATTCTGATCGAGCGCCTGCCGCAACTCCTGTTGAAATTCGAGCGAGGACAACTGCAGCAACCGCAGCGACTGCTGAAGCCTCGGCGTAAGTGCCAGATGCTGTCGCATCTGCAGCGCAAGCGAGACGGACATCGATGGTCCTCCTGACGTTTCGCGGGTTTCGCTTCGGATACAGCATTCACGCAGCTTTCATGCCAGGCCGGCCGGTCGCCACGCGTCGCGGTTCGCGCGCGTTCGCTCCCGGCCGCGCGCGCGCCGGAACCGTTTTTTTTACAAGCCCACGGCAAGTTTTGGGCACGCATTTCGCGCACCGGCCCGTTCGACCGCGATCGCACGCGGATCCGGCAGGCGGCACGCGCGTCGCAGCGGCATCAGGATTCCGGCTTGTCCGCTTCGTCTTCGAGCTGCGCGAGCCGGTTGTAGATCGTCTTCAGGCTGACGTCGAGCACCTCGGCCGCCTGCGCCTTCACGCCACCGCATTGCGCGATCGTGCCGAGGATCACCCGCCGGTCGACTTCGTCGAGCGACGTGCCGAACGGCACGGTCACGCGATCCTCGTGCGAATCGGCCAGGTTCGACAGCTCGTCCATGATCGGCGGCGGCAGCGTATCGATCACGTTTGTGTCGCTGAAGATGCTCGCGCGCTGCACGAAGTTGCGCAGCTCGCGCACGTTGCCGGGCCACGCATAGGTCTTCAACGCTTCACGCGCGGCCGGCGCGAAGCGCAGGTTCCGGCCGCTTTCGGCGTTGAACTGCTGCAGGAACGCATCGGCCAGCATCGGGATGTCGTCGCCGCGCTCGCGCAGCGACGGCAGCGGGATCGGAAACACGTTGATCCGGTGGAACAGGTCGGGCCGCAGCTTGCCGTCCGCCATCGCGGCTTCCGGATCGCGGTTGGTCGCCGCGACGATGCGCACGTCGACGTCGATCTCGCGCGTCGAACCGAGCCGCGTGAGGCGCCCCGTCTCGAGCACGCGCAGCAGCTTGACCTGCGATTCGAGCGGCATCTCGGTGATCTCGTCGAGCAACAGCGTGCCGCCGTCCGCGCGTTCGAAGAAGCCCTTGTGCTGGCGTTCCGCGCCCGTGAAGCTGCCGCGGTCGTGGCCGAACATCTCGCTCTCGACGAGGTTCGTGGCGATTGCGCCGCAGTTCACGGCCAGGAACGGGCCGCGCCGACGCAGGCTCAGGTCGTGCACCGTCTGCGCGGCCAGCTCCTTGCCGGTGCCCGATTCGCCCGTCAGCAGCACCGACGCCTCGGTGCGCGCGACCCGGCCGATCGCGTCGTAGACGGCCTGCATCGCGGGCGAACTGCCGAGCATGCGGCCGAAGCGGCCAAGGCGCTGCAGTTCCGAGCGCAGCTCGGCGATTTCCTCGTGCAGCGCCGTGGTGCGCGGCACGCGCGCGAAGATGCTGTTCAGCCGCTGCATGTTCAGCGGCTTCACCAGGTAGTCGGTCGCGCCGCGCCGCAATGCGTCGATCGCGGTTTCGAGGCTCGCGTGGCCGGTGGTCATCACCATTTCGCAGTGCGAATTCTTTGGCAACGCATCGAACAGCTCCATCCCGTTGCCGTCCGGCAGCACGAGATCGCACAGCACGAGATCGGGGGTAAGTGTCGTGACGAGCGTGCGTGCTTCTTCGAGCGTCGCGGCCGTATCGCACGACAGCTGCTGCATGCGCGCGAGCGCCGCGAGCATCGTCCGCGTATCGGCGTCGTCTTCGACGATCAGGACGTAGGGCATCGTGGCTCCTTGTGAAGCGGCCCGGCGCGTGTGTCGGCCGAGGCCGCGGCGGGTTGCAGCGAAGTCCGGCCGCCGGTCGCACGACGACATGGCACGATCGATGCGCTCGTGCGGACTGGCTGTCCTCCCGTGAAAAGCAGTCCCTGTCAGTATAGAAGAGCCAAGTCGCGCATTCGCCGATCATCGAATAAATCTATCCGCGCAGGTCACCCGCATTGCCAGATTCAATGCGTCGCAATCGGTAAGAACGTCGTCGTTTTCGTGCGAATCATGCGGCGTGAAGTCGCCCCGATCACATCTTTTGCGCACTTCTTCGACAGATGCGGTCAAACTTTCCGGCCTGACTTTTCGCATGTCGAAAACCACGAGCGACGATACGCGGCAGCTCGACGGCTGGCGTTCGCTTCAGACCCTGCCGATTCACTCGCCGCGCACCGAGTGCCCTTGTGCCCTTCGTCAGTCAGTCGGCCGCGGCATGATTGCCGCCGTCACGTGCTTTCGAGATCGCTTCGACGAGCTTCAGTTCGTCGTCGATCGACAGCGTCGTGTCGATCACTTCACCGCCGAACGGTGCGAGCGCCGTGCTCAGCGCGTAGATGTCGAGTTGTGTCGCGGCCAGCCCGAGCGACACGGTGCCGGGGCGCGCCTTGCGCGCGACGCGGTCGATCAGCGCGTCGTCCACCGGCCGCTCGCGCCATGCATCGAGCGACGATTCGATGTGCTCGACCACGCTGTCGAGCAGCGATCCGGGCGGCGTGCGCGTGGGGTCAACCGCATGCGCACGCAACTGTCCATCGGTTGTGCATTCGACGAGCGCCACGCCCGACAGCGCGACGACGTGCCGGTCACGCAACGTATCGAGTTCGGCGAGCGCACGATGGGCGGCCGCGAGGTCGGGATAAGACAATGCAATCAGCGTATTCATCCGCCACTCCGTGAAATCAGGCGGCCGGGTCAGGATGCGCCGCGCTCAATGCGGCAGCCCGAACGCGGCCTTCAGGCTCGCGACGATCATCTGCATCGCGATCGCCGCGAGAATCATCCCCATCAGGCGCTGCGTCACCGCCGTCACGCGCGGCGACAGGTAATGACCGATCAGCGGTGCCGACAGCAGCGAAACCGCCAGCAGCACGAGAAACGCGGCGAGCCCGAGCGCGAACGCGAGTTCCTGCCCGGTCGAGAACGCGCTGTGCCCGAGCACGATCATCGTCGCGATCGTGCCGGGGCCGACGAGCAGCGGGATCGTCAGCGGATAGATCGCGACGCTCTCGGCCGCCGCCGGGTCGGCGCCTTCGCCGTCGCCCGGCGAATGCTGGCGGCTCGGCGCGCCGTGCAGCATCGACAACGCGATCAGCAGCACCAGCAGCCCGCCCGCGAGCCGGAAATCGTCGATCGTCAGTCCGAATATATGCAGGATCGCGCCACCCGCGACCGCCGACACGATGCAGCCGACCGTCACGCCGATCGCGGCCGTCAGCGCGACCTTGCGGCGCACGCCGTCCGCCGCGCCTTCCGTCAGCGACAGGAACACGGGGATGTTCGCGATCGGGTTCATGATCGCGAACAGCGCCGCGAACACCTTGATGGAAAAGGTCAGGTCGAAGGCCACAGGCTTGCTCCCGTCTCGCGCGACGAAACGTGCTTCGAATCGTGCGCAGGTTCCGCATGGTTTCCGATGCACGGCGCGCGCCATGCTGCTACGATCGACGCACCGCGATCACGCACGACGGAGGGCCCCGACCGATGCAAGCCACCGACACCTTCATGGATCACGAGATTCGCGTCGATGCGACGCGCAATGCGAACGGCGCGTGGGTCGCGCAGGTACGGATCTTCCGCGACGGCGCGCCGGTCGACCTGCCGGCGCCCGAGCTCGTCACACCCGAATGGCTCACGTGCGACGAAGCGCTGCGCGGTGGCATCGACCAGGGCCGCGTGATCATCAAGACGCGCGACCGCTGACGGCGCGCGGCTCATCGGCGGTCTGCACCCGACGCAATCACGCATCGAATTCCAGATCGCCGATCAGGATCTCGCGATCGCGCTGGGTCCGCGTGCCGAAGTCGACCGGCAATTCCATCTGCCAGCGTTCGATCGTGACCGGCAGCGCCGCGAGATAGCGGTCGAAGCGGCTGCGGTCGGGCTCGGCCAGCAGCGCATCGATCGCGTCGTCGCGCCACGCGAGCCGTGCGTTCAGCCGGTTCGGCAGCCCGACCGTCGACGTGAGGCCGATGACATCCACACAGGTCGGGCTGCCCTGCCCGTCATGCGGCACGACGTCCACCCTCACTTCGCCAGGCTGATACAGGCCGAGCACGCGCGCCGCGATGCGCGGCGCAAACTCGGTTTCGAAACGTGTACGGACATCGGGATTCATCTCGCCTCCGGGTTCGAATCATGTCGTCACGCCACTGTCACGCGGCTGCAATCTGCCGCTCGAATGCCGCTTCCGCCTTCAGGCTGTCGAGATCGCGGCCGATCGTCGCGACAGCGAGGCGCGTGTTGCCGCGCCAGTACGCAATCGAGCAATCGTGTGCACCGAGGTCGCCATCGATCTCGACACGATCGAATTGCTCCGCATGCCCGACATAGTTGATCGTCAGGTCGTAATGCTGGCTCCAGAAGAACGGCACCGCGTCGAATGGCCGTTGCTGCCCGAGCAGGTTGCGCGCCGCGACGATGCCCTGCCGCTCGGCAACGACCCAGTGCTCGACGCGAATACGATCGCCCGTCAGCGGATCGGGCCAGCGCGCGATGTCGCCGGCCGCGTAGATGCCGGGCACACTCGTCTGAAGGAAGCGGTCGACCGTCACGCCGCGCTCGACGGCCAGCCCCGCGTCCTGCGCGAGCGCCACGTTCGGATGAACGCCGATGCCGACCACCACGAGATCGGCCGGCAACACGTCGCCGGTCGACAGCGTCACGCTGTCCGGCGTGATCTGCGCGGGCGTCGCGCCGAGATGGAACACGACGCCGTGCGACTCGTGCAATGCCTTGATCGTGCCGCCGAGCGCTTCGCCGAGCACGCGCGCCATCGGAAGCGCATCGGGCGCGACGACCTGCACGTCGAGCCCGCGCGTGCGCAATGCGGCGGCGGCTTCGAGCCCGATGAAGCTCGCCCCGACCACGACACAGCGACGCGCCGTTTTCAGCTTGGCGATCAGCGCGTCGCAATCGGCGCGCGAGCGCAGCACGCACACGTGCGGCAGATCCGCGCCGGGCACGGTCAGCCGGTTCGGCTCGGCCCCGGTCGCAAGCAGCAGCGCGCCGTATCCGACGCGGCTGCCATCGGCCAGTTCGACCGCCTGCTGCACGGTATCGATTCGGACGACACGCGTGTCGCATCGCACGTCGATATGGTGATCGGTGTAGAACGACGGCGAACGCAGCGGCAGCCAGTCGGCGTCGGCCGTGCCCGCGAGATAGTCTTTCGACAGGTTCGGCCGGTCGTAAGGCGGATCGGAATCGGCGGTGAGCAGCGTGACGGGATGCGGATAGCCTTCCTGCCGCAGCGTCACGGCGGCCGCGATCGCCGCGGCGCCGCCGCCGACGATCACCACCGATGCGGGCAGTCCGGCCGCATTCAACGCAGGCGGCACGGCAGCCGGTTGCGCATCGAGCACGACGGCGCGACCGTCGCGGCGTTCGACGCGCCAGCACGGCAATCCGTCGAGCGCCGGCGCGCGCAGCAACTCGCCGGTGCGCAGGCAGAACGCCGCGTGATGCCACGGGCAGCGGATCGTGCCGCCCTCCAGCAGGCCGTCGGCCAAGGGCGCGCCGTAGTGCGGGCATTGCGCGCCCACGGCAAACAGTTCGTCGGCACGGCGCACCAGCAGCACCGCGGCATCGCCGACATGGCCCTCGATCATTGCACCGTCGCCGAGATCGTCGAGCGCGATGCCTTGCGTGAGATCGGGACGTGAAGACGAGGAATCGCTTCCGGACATGACATCGCTCCCGCAGAGTCAGGTAACGATCCCATTATCGGCGTCCCTCATGAAAAGAACAGGTACAGACGCCCCCGCAGCGCACGCAAACACGGACTGTAGCTTGTACGAGATCCATGACGGGCGTAGAACGTCACCAACGCTGCGGCGCAACACGCGTGCCGCCCCAGGCGCGCGTCGCGCGTCCTGCGCAATCCGCCTGCCGCGCGCCTTCACCCTGTCACCCGGAGTGCTACCCGATGGCTACCGTCCTGTGCGTGCTCTACCCCGATCCCGTGGACGGCTATCCGCCGCGCTACGTGCGCGATGCGATTCCGGTCGTCACGCATTACGCGGACGGTCAAACCGTGCCGACGCCCGCCGGCCCGCCCGGCTTCCGGCCTGGCGAACTCGTCGGCTCGGTGTCCGGCGCGCTCGGCTTGCGCGGCTACATGGAAGCGCACGGCCACACGCTGATCGTCACGAGCGACAAGGACGGCCCCGACTCCGAATTCGAGCGCCGGCTCCCCGAAGCAGACGTGGTGATCTCGCAGCCGTTCTGGCCCGCGTACCTGACGGCCGAACGGATCGCGCGCGCGCCGAAGCTGAAGCTCGCGCTGACGGCCGGCATCGGCTCCGATCACGTCGATCTCGACGCCGCCGCGCGTGCGCACATCACCGTCGCCGAAGTCACCGGCTCGAACAGCATCAGCGTGGCCGAGCACGTGGTGATGACGACGCTCGCGCTGGTGCGCAACTACTTGCCGTCGCATGCGATCGCGCAGCAGGGCGGCTGGAACATCGCCGATTGCGTGTCGCGCAGCTATGACGTCGAAGGCATGCATTTCGGCACGGTCGGCGCGGGGCGCATCGGGCTCGCGGTGCTGCGCCGGCTGAAACCGTTCGGGCTGCATCTGCACTACACGCAGCGCCACCGGCTCGATGCATCGATCGAGCAGGAACTCGCGCTCACGTATCACGCCGACGCCGCGTCGCTCGCGAGCGCCGTCGACATCGTCAACCTGCAGATCCCGCTGTACCCGTCGACCGAGCACCTGTTCGACGCGGCGATGATCGCGCGCATGAAGCGCGGCGCGTACCTGATCAACACCGCGCGCGCGAAGCTGGTCGACCGCGACGCGGTCGTGAACGCCGTCACGTCCGGGCATCTCGCGGGCTACGGCGGCGACGTGTGGTTTCCTCAGCCGGCGCCGGCCGATCACCCGTGGCGCACGATGCCGTTCAACGGGATGACGCCGCACATCTCCGGCACGTCGCTGTCCGCGCAGGCACGCTACGCGGCCGGCACGCTGGAGATCCTGCAATGCTGGTTCGACGGCAAGCCGATCCGCAACGAATACCTGATCGTCGATGGCGGCACGCTCGCGGGAACGGGTGCGCAGTCGTACCGGCTGACGTGACGACGCCACGCTGGACGCTCGACGCGCGGCGGACCATTCAGTCGAGACAGTAGGCGGCGAGCTTGCCGACGGTCACGACCGCCTGCTCGATTTCCGGCGACCACGGGCTGCTGTAGTTCAGGCGGATGAAATTCCGGTAGCTGTCCGCGATCGAGAACATGTAGCCGGGCCCGATCGTGATCCCCTGCTCCAGCGCGAGCTGGTACAGCCGCATCGCATCGACCTGCACGGGCAGCTCGATCCACAGCACGTACCCGCCCGCCGGGCTCGAAATGCGCGTGCCTTCCGGGAAAAACCGCGACACCATCGTCCGCATCAGGTTCGCCTGCTGCGCATACGCCTTGCGAATCCGCCGCAGGTGATGCTCATAGCCGTCGCGTTCGAGAAACTCCGCGATCGCGAGCTGCGGCAGCGACGGCGTCGCGAGCGTGTTCAGAAATTTCAGCTTCTCCACCTGCTCGCGATAACGCCCCGGCAACGCCCAGCCGATCCGGTACGCGGCCGTCAGACTCTTCGAGAACGACGCGCAGTGCAGCACGATGTCGTGACGGTCGAACGACTTCAGCGTGCTCGGATGCATGTTGCCGAAGTACAGTTCGTTGTACACGCCATTTTCGATGATCGGCAGGTCCGCTTTCGCGGCGAACTCGACCAGTTCGCGCTTGCGCTCGTCGGGCATCTGGAAGCCGAGCGGGTTCTGGAAGTTCGGCATCACCATGCATGCCGCGATCGGCTGCGACTTCGCGATCGCGGCCAGCGCCGCGATGTCGATCCCGTATTCCGGGTGCGTGGCCACCTCGATCGCCTTCATCCCCATCCGCTCGATCGCGTGCAGCATCGCGTAGAACGTCGGCGATTCCACCGCAATCGTGTCGCCGGGCTTCGCAACGGCCTGCAGGCACAGGTTGATCGCCTCCGTCGCGCCGACCGTCACGATGATCTCGTTCGGGTCGACCGACATCCCGTTTTCCAGGTAACGGCGCGCGATCTGCCGGATCAGCCTCGGATGGCCGGGCGGCAGCCCGTCCGTCACGCCCCACAGCGACTTGTCGCGGCCGGCCGCATACGCGTAGCGGTTCAGCTTCTCGAACGGGAACAGGCTCGGATCCGGATACGGCGAGCCGAGCGGCACCGCGTCGTCCGTACCGATCGAGCGCAGCGTCGACAGCACGAGCCGGCTCACGTCGACCGACGACGAGATCGCGATCGGTTTCGACGGCCGCAGCTCGCGTACCGGCGCATGGCTGTCGTCGCGCCGCAGGTTCACGAAATAGCCCGACTGCGGGCGGCTTTCGAGCAGCCCGCGGCTTTCCAGCAGCAGATATGCATGCAGCACGGTCGTGATGCTGATCCGGTGCTGCTGGCTCGCCTGCCGCACCGACGGCACACGATCGCCGTGTCGATATACGCCTTGCCGGATGAGTCGCTCTACGTCGTTTGCAAATTTCTCGTAGAGCTTCATCCGCCTCGCCCCGCCAGCGGTGAACCGGCCTGCGATGCATGGGCGGCATGGCCGCGCCGGTGCACGAAGCCGGATAGCCGTGCCCGGGCGCGGGCGTCCCGGTGCGAACCTCGTCCGTTATCGAAATTGAAGGCGGATAGCAATGCGAATCTCATCAAGACAAGGTTCGGCATCCTACTGCGTCATTTCGACGAATGTAAGTGACAGTTTGGCGAGGAAACGTGAAATCCGGCCGGCGTGGTGAACAGATTAGAACGCGACGGCGAACGGCCTCGCGCGATCGCACGAGGTCACGCTCCGGGCGCGATCCCGGCGCACGTCATCACGGATTACCGATGGCCGTCGGGCGGCAGTCACGCGAAGCCCGGCCATGCGCGGGCCTCGCGTGCGTTCAAGCGTCGTCGACGTTGTCCGCGTAGTGATCGATCGCGACCTTGCACTCGTCGAACACCACCGTCAGCATCGCGACGTCGTTCGACTCGACCCACTTGCGGATCTGCAGGAACTGCCCGGTGCCGAGATCGGCGACACGGGCCGGATCGTCGGTCGTCACGTCGACGTTGACGATCGCGCGGTTGCCGGGCAGCGGCGACAGCGTCGCCGCGATGTCAAAGCGACGGTACGATTGATCGATGCGCATGCGGTTCTCCCGAAGCCGTTCGAAAGGGATGGTCTCAATCGAGTGCCTGACGGTAGACCTTGCCGCCGAATCCCGTCACGACGTTGTCCACCGAGAACGGCGTGTCTTCCTTCGCCTCCAGAATGACCGCGACGCTGCCGGGCACGAGCCGTGCCGCAACCGTCTCGACGAACGTGCCGTCGAGCAGCGCGTTGCCGGCCGCTTCCGCGAGAATGCCGGCCCCCGCGCCGGCCGCCATGCCGGTGACCACGCCGAGCGGCCCGGCCAGCAGGCCGAGCAAGCCGCCCGCGATCGCGCCGATCACGCCGCCCTTGAACGGCCGCGATTCGGCGTGGAGTACCGCGAGCTTGCCGGTCGCGTCCTTCTCGACGACGACGCCGTTCTCGACGTGGAATCCTTCGTCCTTCTCCGACAGCGCCTCGAAATCGTTCGCGGCCTCTCGGGCCGTGTCGACGCTGCCGAACACGGCGACGATCAGTTGCTTGGTCATTCGACACCTCGCTCGGTTGGATAGTCAGTTGCAGCCGCCGCCGCACATGCGGCACGGCCGGATTCGATTCAGATGCCGGTGGCCGCCGCACGCGCACGCGCCGCATCGGCATACGCGTGCGCAGCCGCCCGCTGCAGCCCGGCGACGGACGGCGCGCGAGCCAGCACCGGATCGGCATCGCGCGTGTCGCGCGCCAGCCGGTAAGCGTTCGACGCCGCATGCTGCAGTTCGATCGCCTGTTTCGTTTCAACGGTATGCGTGCTCATCCGGCACCCTCCTGGCAGAGACATGGACCATGCATACGGCTTGCCGCTCGTGCGTCACCGGCGCGCATGCGCATCCTCCTCGACATCGTCGACGTCGGCCGGAAACCGATGCTGGCCGAAACTCAGGATCAGCACGCCCACCGCGAGCAGCACGATGCCGAACGTTGTCATCAGCATCCGTTCGGGGCTGTCGGTCGCGCCGCGCAGGATCAGGTCGCGCGCGAGCGACGTCATCGCAATGAACAGCGGAAACCGCACCGGCAGCCGGCCGAGCCGCAGGTAGCGCACGTCCATCGCGAGCACTTCCAGATACAGGAACATCAGCAGCAGGTCGGTCAGCGATACTTCGCCCGCGAGCACGACCTTCCACGCTTCCTGCGTCATCGCGAACGCGGTCGCGAGCCCGATCACGATCAGCCCGGCCAGTTCGGCCGCGTGAAGGAAATGGCCGAAGCGGCGGCGAATGCGCTCGGCGGGCGAGCAGGGAATGGTGGTCGTATTCAAGGTGACAGTCGCTGTGTTGAGGCATGGGCGGCACCGGGCGGCGGCGGGAAAACCGCATCACGCGCGGCGGCATGCACGGCATCGTGCGCATCCGGCCCATCCGCCGCTTGCGGACCGGCCGCGCCAATCGCCTGCTCGACCGCGGACAGCGTCCGGCGGCAGCACACGTGGAACGCGTCGCCCGCGTCGGTGCAGGCGACATCGTCGTGCTCGCGGCACAGCAGCAGGCGGCAGCCGAGATACCGTTCGAGACCGTCGATCCGTTCGCTCACCTGCGCTTCGTCGAGCCGCAGTTCGGACGCGGCGCCGGACAGGCCGCCATGCTCGACCACCGCGACATACACACGCATCGCTTCCAGCAGGTTCATGATGACGCTCCTCGTCGGCGGGCGCAGCGGGACCTAATCTACTGCACGCGGCACCGGTGCTCAAGAGCACAGCGCCGCGCACGCCAGGAGTACAGCTGCGCGGGCATCGCACGAAATCCGGCCCTGTTTGACGCATTCGAATGACAGATTGGCAATACGTGTTCCAAAGACTGGCCGAAGCTGCTAGATTGCTTGCTCGACGACGTTACGCGGTGCGGGCAGGTCACGCGCCGTGCGGCCGGCCGCCACCGCTGCGGCCCGTTGCGCGAGATCCGCGCAATGTCCTTCATCCGCATGACACAAAGAGAACAGTCGCATGACACAGTTCAACCGTTCGCCTTCGCGCACCACGGCACTTCCGTCCCGACATGACTGACCGGCAGGCCACGATGCAGACACCTCCCCCGCTCTCCCAAAACGTTCACAGCACGATCACGCGCAGCGCGATCTTCCTCGTGGCGACGATCAATCCCGGCGCCGATCACGCCGACACGATCCGTTCATGGTGCGGCGACATCGCCGCGCTCGTGCGCTCGGTCGGCAAGCGCGTGCCGGGCGGCAACCTCACCTGCGTGTGCGGCTTCGGCGCCGACGCCTGGGATGCGCTGTTCGGCAACCCGCGCCCCGCCGCGCTGCATCCGTTCCGCGAATTCGGTGCGGGGCAGCGTGTCGCGGTCGCGACGCCGGGCGACATCCTGCTGCACATCCGCGCGGAAGCGATGGATCTGTGCTTCGAACTCGCGACGCAGCTGCTCGGCGCGCTCGGCGATGCCGTCACGGTCGTCGACGAGGTGCACGGCTTCCGCAATTTCGACCAGCGCGCGATGATCGGCTTCGTCGACGGCACCGAGAACCCGGAAGGCCGCGAGGCGGTCGACTTCACGGTGATCGGCGACGAGGATGACGAATTCGCGGGCGGCAGCTACGTGATCGTGCAGAAGTACCTGCACGACATGGCCGGCTGGAACGCGCTCGCGGTCGAGACGCAGGAGCGCATCATCGGCCGCACCAAGCTCGCCGACATCGAGCTCGCGCCGGACGTGAAGCCGTCGTGCTCGCACAGCTCGCTGACCACGCTCGACGAGGACGGCCAGGAAGTGAAGATCCTGCGCGACAACATGCCGTTCGGGCGCCCGGGTTCAGGCGAATTCGGCACCTACTTCATCGGCTATGCGCGCTCGCCGGCGCCGATCGAGCAGATGCTCGAGAACATGTTCGTCGGCCGCCCGCCCGGCAACTACGACCGCCTGCTCGACTACAGCCGCGCGGTCACCGGCTCGCTGTTCTTCGTGCCGTCCGCCGATCTGCTCGAAGCGCTCGCCGATCGCGCGGCGCCGGCCGCAGACGCCGCGCAGCCGGAAGCGACGTCAGCCACGCCGCATCGCGAAGGCTCGCTGAAAATCGGCTCGCTGAAAGGCGTGCCGTCGTAAGGCAAGGTGCCGACGGCAGTCCGGCGCGCAACCCCGCGCCGGGCGTGTCCGGAACGGCCGTCGTTCAGTCGGCCGGGGCGCGCGTGCGGAGAGGGCGTGCGGCGCTGCACAGGGGCTGCCCCTCGCGTGCAGGCCGTGACGCGCAGAGGCATGCATTCCCGGCGCTCGGCCTCGACGAATCAGCCGACCAGGATATACAGCCAGTTCTTCGGCAGCGCCCCACCCGGGCCGTTGCTGCATGCCAGCAGCCGCTCACCGGACCGAGGGTGCGTGATGCCGGTACGGAATGTCTCGATCGCCTTGCGCTCCAGCCGGTCGAACGCGTTCCCGACCAGGTTGTGCGCTTCGAGGTAGATCGGGCACATCAGTTTGAAATCGGGCTTGGTGGCTCGATGTTTCGCCAGCCGGGTGTACAGGTCACTGGTGATGCCGATATAGAACTTGCTGTACTCCGGCTTCGCGGCAAACGAGTTCAATACCTGCCGCAAATGCCCGATGACATCCTCGTGATTGATCACGCCCGTCTTCAACATGTATTTGTCTTCGGGCGAAACGAGTTGCAGTGCCATGAACGACCTCCACGTGTTGTGAAGCTTCAATAGGCTGTGTCTATGATTCATCCGCGCCCGGTCGCGACGACTGAACGCCGCCCAACCCCGGCTTCCGGAAACCCTGCCGGATGAATGTTCGTAAGAATGCACGACACGCGACAGGCCGTCGACCGGAAATGATTCCGCACAGCATCGAACGCAGCCCGAACGGCGTTACCGCCGGCCCGCCCCTGGTATCGCGGCCATCCCATCGCCGCATGCCGCACGCGCACACACCCTCGCCCCACACGCGAATTGCAGAACAGTTGCGCCACCGCAGGGTGTCGTTTCGATTTGTGCTGCAGTGGTGTCAATAGAGCCTGCTAATATGCATTTTCGCCCGCGATCGGCATGCCTGGCATCAGGCGCAGTCCTTCAGCCGATTGGCCCACCATGAAGTGTTTTCGCAGACGTGAGGCAACAAGAACCCATGAATAACCTGCACCGCGAACTCGCCCCGATCTCGTCTTCCGCCTGGCAACAAATCGAGGAGGAAGTGGCACGCACGTTCAAACGATCGGTGGCCGGCCGCCGCGTCGTCGACGTCGACGGCCCCGAAGGCCCCGAGCTGTCGGCCGTCGGTACCGGGCACCTCGTCGAAGTCGCCGCCCCGCGCGAGCAAGTGAATGCGCGGCTGCGCGAAGTCCGCACGATCGTCGAGCTGACGGTGCCGTTCGAGTTGAGCCGCGATGCGATCGACAGCGTCGAGCGCGGCGCGCGCGACGCCGACTGGCAACCGGCGAAGGACGCCGCGCAGCGGCTCGCGTTCGCCGAAGACGACGCGATTTTCGACGGCTACCAGGCGGCAGGCATTCTCGGCATCCGCGAAGGCACGTCGAACCGCAAGCTCACGCTGCCGGCGGACGTCGGCGCGTATCCCGACGCGATCAGCGACGCGCTCGAGGCGCTGCGGCTCGCCGGCGTCGACGGCCCGTACTCGGTGGTGCTCGGTTCGGATGCATACACGGCGCTCAGCGAGGCGCGCGACCAGGGCTATCCGGTCCTCGGCCACATCAAGCGGATCGTCAGCGGCGAGATCATCTGGGCGCCGGCGATCAGCGGCGGCTGCGTGCTGTCCACGCGCGGCGGCGATTACGAACTGCATCTCGGGGAAGACGTATCCATCGGCTACACGAGCCATACCGACAAGGTCGTCCGCCTGTACCTGCGCGAAACGTTCACGTTCCTGATGCTGACGAGCGAAGCATCGGTAGCCGTGGCGCCGCAGGGCAACACGGCGGCCTGACCGCGATTGCCCGCGCGCGATGCCCGCCGGGCGTCGCGCGCGACCAGCCGCACCGCCGGCCGCATGTTCGTCGCCGATCGAACCCATCTTGCATGGAGTGTGTGATGAGCGATTCGAATGAGGCATTGCAGGCGCTGCAGGCGTCGGTCGACCACCTGAAGCAGGCGGTCGATGCGAACGCGAGCAGCCAGGCCGGCGACACCGCCGTGCTGTTCACCGTCATGTCGCTGGTCCTGGCGGAGTTGCCGCCCGACACGCGCAACCTGATCGAGGATTCGTTCTCCGTCTGGGCCAATGGTCTACCGAATGCGGCACTGTCAACCGACGTGAAGCAGATCGCCCGGCAACGGCTCGCGATGACCCTCCCGGATTGACCGCGGCACGCCACGGTTGCGCCGTGTCCGGCCCGGACCGTGCAACTCGCCCTCGCCTTCGGCCGTCACACACGCATCGTCTGCGGTGCGTGGGGGGTTGCGCATAGCCGGTCGGGGCACGCACACGCTGCGGCGCTTGCGCCGCGCTTGTCCTCCCGCATCGCCGCCGCCCCGCCCGCAAGCAGCGCCCTGCGCGCCGATGTCGCACCGCGATCCGCTCGCGTTCTGCCCGTTCCCGCCTCCTGCCCTCACCCGCTGCATCCGCCGCGCACGCCCGTGCCGCCGCGCGCCCGCCCGTCTGTACTCCTTGCCACCCGTGCGCACCCGCATACGAGGGTGCAATTCGCGGCCGGGCCGTTGCGGAACTGTGTCTTGGATGGCTTCCGCCGATTCGCTATTTTGAACGCAGTCGAAGCGATGCCGTGGGCTCCTCCCGGCACGCACGCTTGCCGCCCTGACCGCGACCGTGCACGACGCCGACGCGCGCTGCACGACAGCCCGAGCGCTGCCCGCGCGCCGCCGTGTTGCGTGCCGTGCGTTCGCGGTCGGGATGCGCCAAGCGCCGCACCGCATCGGAACTTCACCCTTCGACCCACTTTCACCGACAGGAGCCAGACCACCATGCCCGCACTTTGCGATATCTGCCACGCCCGGCCGGCCGTCGCGCGCGCAACCGTGATGCAGGACGGCGAGCGCAAGACGATCTCGATCTGCGATTACCACTTCCGTCAGCTGATGCGGCATCAAAGCATGCTGAACCCGTTCGACTCGCTGCTGGGCGGTGGCGGCTCGTCGTCGCTGTTCGGCGGGCTCGACGACGAAGCGCCGCTCGCCGCCGAGATTCCGCGCGAATCGGTCGACCCGACCGACGCGTTCAGCGAGCAGACGCTGGAACTGCTGCAGCGCGCGGCCGAGAAGGCGCACGAGCTGCGCCGCAGCGAGCTCGATTCCGAACACCTGCTGTACGCGCTCGCGGACACCGACGTGTGCGCCGCGCTGCTGAAAGAATTGAAGCTGTCGCCGCAGGACATCCGGTCGTACATCGACCAGCATGCGCACACCGGCACGGCCGACCCCGATGCGCCGCTCGACAAGCTGTCGATCTCGCCGCGCGTGAAGAAGGCCGTGCAGTACGCGTTCCAGGCGTCGCGCGATCTCGGTCACTCGTACATCGGCCCCGAGCACCTGCTGATCGGCCTCGCATCGGTACCGGACAGCATCGCCGGCACGCTGCTGAAGAAATACGGCGTGACGCCCGAGGCGCTGCGCCAGAAAGTCGTGAAGGTGGTCGGCAAGGGTGCCGAGGACGGCCGCGTCGATGCGCCGACCGGCACGCCGAACCTCGACAAGTTCGGCCGCGACCTCACCGCGATCGCGCGCCAGGGCAAGCTCGACCCGGTGCTCGGCCGCGCGCAGGAAATCGAGAGCACGATCGAGGTGCTCGCGCGCCGCAAGAAGAACAACCCGGTGCTGATCGGCGAGCCGGGGGTCGGCAAGACGGCGATCGTCGAAGGGCTCGCGCAGCGGATCGTCAACGGCGACGTGCCCGAGGTGCTGCGCGGCAAGCGGCTCGTCGAAGTCAACATCAACTCGATGGTGGCCGGCGCGAAGTATCGCGGCGAGTTCGAGGAGCGCGCGAAGCAGCTGATCGACGAAGTCACTGCGAAGCATGACGAACTGATCCTGTTCATCGACGAGCTGCACACGATCGTCGGCGCGGGTCAGGGCGGCGGCGAAGGCGGTCTCGACATCGCGAACGTGCTGAAGCCCGCGCTCGCGCGCGGCGAGCTGAGCCTGATCGGCGCGACGACGCTCAACGAATACCAGAAGTACATCGAGAAGGACGCGGCGCTCGAACGGCGCTTCCAGCCGGTGTTCGTGCCGGAGCCGAGCGTCGAGCAGACGATCGTGATCCTGCGCGGGCTGCGCGACAGCCTCGAGGCGCACCACCAGGTGACGTTCTCCGACGATGCGTTCGTCGCGGCCGCGGAATTCGCCGACCGCTACATCACGTCGCGCTTCCTGCCCGACAAGGCGATCGACCTGATCGACCAGGCCGCCGCGCGCGTGCGGATCGGTGCGACGTCGCGCCCGGTCGACATCCAGGAAGGCGAAGCGCAGATCGCGCAGTTGAAGCGCGAACAGGACTACGCGACGTCGCGCAAGCGCTTCGACCAGGCGAAGCAGTTCGAGGAGCAGATCAACGAGAAACAGAAAGCCGTCGACGAGATGATGGAGGCGTGGCAGCGCAAGACCGGCTCCGAGACGCTCGAAGTGACCGTCGAATCGGTGGCCGAGGTCGTGTCGCGGCTGACCGGCATCCCGGTGTCCGAACTCACGCAGGAAGAACGCCAGAAGCTGCTGAAGATGGAAGAGCAACTGCGCGAGCGCGTGGTGGGCCAGAGCGACGCGGTGGTAGCTGTCAGCGATGCGGTGCGGCTGTCCCGCGCGGGGCTCGGCCAGACGCACCGGCCGATCGCGACGTTCCTGTTCCTCGGGCCGACGGGTGTCGGCAAGACCGAACTCGCGAAGGCGCTCGCCGAGACCGTGTTCGGCGACGAGCAGGCGATCATCCGCATCGACATGTCCGAATACATGGAACGGCACGCGGTCGCGCGGCTGATCGGCGCGCCGCCCGGCTACGTCGGCTACGACGAAGGCGGCCAGCTCACCGAGCGCGTGCGGCGCCGCCCGTACAGCGTGATCCTGCTCGACGAGATCGAGAAGGCGCATCCGGACGTCTACAACGTGCTGCTGCAGGTGTTCGACGACGGCCGCCTGACCGACGGCAAGGGCCGTGTGGTCGACTTCAGCAACACGATCATCATCGCGACCAGCAACCTCGGCGCCACGATCATCATGGACAACCTCACGCAGCCGGAAGCCGCGCGCAAGACCGACAAGGCGATCCGCGAAGAACTGATGCAGGTGCTGAAGGGCCATTTCCGCCCCGAGTTCCTGAACCGGATCGACGAGGTGATCGTCTTCCACGCGCTGTCGAAGGAGAACATCCGCGCGATCGTGCAGATCCAGCTCGACCGCGTGGTGCGCACGGCCGCCGCGCAGGACATCACGCTCGTGATGGGCGACTCGCTCGTCGAGCACCTGACCGAAGCCGGCTACCAGCCGGAGTTCGGTGCGCGCGAGCTGAAACGCCAGATCCGCCAGACCATCGAGACGCGGCTCGCAAAGGAGATCCTTGCCGACCGGTTGCAGTCGGGCGATCGATGCGAAGTCGACTACGACAAGGCCAGCGACGAAGTGAAGTTCAACAAGCTCGCGGCGCCTGAAGCGAAGGAGGCCAAGGACGCTAAGAAGGACGCCGACGGCAAGGCGAAACCGAACGGCAAGGCGGCCAAGGCCACCGGCGAGGCCAAGGCAGGCGACACGCCCGCCGATGCACCGCCGCCCGCGCCTGCCGCGAAACCGTCCGGCAAGAAGTCGTCCGGCGCGAAGAAGGACGCGCACTGAAACCCCGCGTGCCCCGCTCGCCCGGGGCACGCATGACCGGCTACGTCCATGCGACGGAGCCGCCCCACGCCGCGACACGGCGCAAACCGAGCCGCCCGCATCGGGACCGGCAGATGGAGATTCACATGACAAATCGACGCGAAGTGCCAGGCATCAGGAAGTACGACGGGCCCGCCGGTGGTTGGGGCGCGCTTCGCGCGACAGCCGATGCGGTGCGCACGCAAATGGAAACCATCGAAGCACCGATCGTGCTGATGCGGACCAACCAGCCCGACGGCTTCGACTGCCCCGGCTGCGCATGGCCCGACAAGGAACACAAATCGACGTTCCAGTTCTGCGAGAACGGCGCGAAAGCCGTCACGTGGGAAGCGACGACCAAGCGCGTGACGCCCGAGTTCTTCGCGGCGAATACCGTGTCGTCGCTGCTGCGCATGTCGGACTACGAGCTGGAGAACATGGGCCGGCTCACGCATCCGCTCGTCTATGACCGCGCGTCCGACACGTTCCGCGCAATCGAATGGGACGACGCGTTCGCGCGCATCGGCGAAGTGCTGCGCGCGCTGACGCCCGAGCAGGTCGAGTTCTATACGTCGGGCCGTGCATCGAACGAAGCCGCGTACCTGTACCAGTTGTTCGCACGCGAGCTCGGCACCAACAACTTTCCCGACTGCTCGAACATGTGCCACGAACCGACCAGCGTCGGCCTGCCGCAGTCGATCGGTATCGGCAAGGGCACCGTATCGCTGGAGGATTTCGACCACTGCGAGCTGATCATCTCGATCGGCCACAACCCCGGCACGAACCACCCGCGGATGATGGGCACGCTGCACGAGTGCTCGCGCCGCAACGTGCCGATCATCGTGTTCAACCCGCTGCGCGAACGCGCGCTCGAACGCTTCGCCGATCCGCAGGACATGATCGAGATGGCGTCGTTCGGCTCGACCCGGATCGCATCGACGTACTACCAGGTCGACGCCGGCGGCGACGCGGCCGCATTGAAGGGCATCATGAAGGCGCTGCTGCAGCTCGAAGCCGAGCGCGGCGACGTGCTCGACCGCGACTTCATCGCGCAGCACACGAACGGCTTCGACGCGTTCTCGGCTGACCTCGAAGCCACGTCGTGGGGCGACATCGAGCGCGCGAGCGGGCTCAGCCAGGCGCAGCTCGAACAGGTCGCGCTCGCCTACGCGAAGTCGAACGCGACGATCGTCACGTACGGCATGGGCGTCACGCAGCACAACAAGGGCACGGCAACCGTGCGCCTGATCGCCGACCTGCTGCTGATGCGCGGCAACATCGGCAAACCCGGCGCCGGCGTCTGCCCGCTGCGCGGCCATTCGAACGTGCAGGGCAACCGCACGGTCGGCATCACCGAGAAGCCGTCGGCCGAGTTCCTGAAGAAGATCGAGGACGTGTGCGGCTTCACGCCGCCCGCGCATCACGGGCATGACGCGGTGCAAGCGATGCAGGCAATGATCGACGGCAGCGCGAAGGCGCTGCTGTGCCTCGGCGGCAACTTCGCGGTCGCGCTGCCCGATCCCGAGCTGTCGTTCCCGGCGATGGCGAAACTCGACCTGAGCGTGCATCTCGGCACGAAGCTGAATCGTTCGCACCTCCTGGTCGGCAAGGAAACCTTCATCCTGCCCGTGCTCGGCCGCACCGAACTCGACATGCAGGCAACCGGCCGGCAGTCGATCACCGTCGAGGATTCGATGTCGATGGTCCACGCATCGGCCGGCAAGCTCAAGCCGGCGTCCGACCAGTTGCGCTCGGAGCCCGCGATCGTCGCCGGGATCGCGCATGCGACGCTGCCGAACAGCAAGGTCGCATGGCTCGACCTGATCGCCGACTACGACCGCATCCGCGACCTGATCGACCGCACGGTGTCCGGCTTCGAGGCGTTCAACGAGCGCATCCGCACGCCGGGCGGCTTCCGCCTGCCGCTGCCGCCCACCGAGCGCGTGTGGCCGACGCCGACCGGCAAGGCGATGTTCTCGGTCTACAAGGGCGTGAAGGAAGATGCCGACGTGCTCGGCGCCGAGCAGGTGTTGCGGCTGATCACGCTGCGCAGCCACGACCAGTACAACACGACGATCTATGGACTCGACGACCGCTATCGCGGCGTGTTCGGGCGGCGCGACGTGCTGTTCATGAACCCCGCCGATCTCGCGAAGTACGGGCTCGAACACGGCGACCTCGTCGACATCGAGACGGTCACCGCATCGGGCCGCGCGCTGCGTCTCGAGAAGATCACCGCGATCGAGTACGACATCGCGCCGGGGTCGGTCGGCGCGTACTACCCGGAAGCGAACGTGCTCGTGCCGCTCGACTACATCGACAAGGAAAGCGGCACGCCGTCGTACAAGTCGGTGCCGGTGCGCGTCGCACGCTCCGCGGTGGTCTGAAGCAGCGTCAGGTTCGCGGGCGCGAATCGGCGCGCCCCGCGGGCCTGCCGCCGGCCGCGGGCGCCGTGCCGCGCACGGCTCGCCCGGCTACTTCGCCGCGACCGCCTGGATCTCGACCAGCAGTGCCGGCACGACCAGGCCGCTGACGATCACGACGGTCGATGCGCTCGCATGGCCGCCCAACCGCCGCTCGCGCACGGTGCGATAGAGCGGCACCAGATCCGGACGGGTCAGGAACCCGTCCACCTTGACCAGATCCGACGCCACCATGCCGGCATCGGCCAGCACGGCGAACAGGTTGTCCCAGGCCAGTTCCATTTGCTGCTCGGGATCCTCCGGCACACTGCCGTCGGGCGCGGCTCCGACCTGGCCGGAGATGTGCAGCCAGCGTGCCTGGACCGGCGCCGAGACGCCGTGACTGTAATGGGAAAACGGCTCGGCGACGCCGGCCGGATTATGCAGCTGAAGGGGCATGTTCCTGCTCCACGATCGATTGTCGGGCCCGCCGCGGCCGGTTGTCGGCATCGGCGGATGGAGATGCGATCCGGTCGCGTGTGGCCGTATGCGCGGTCGCATCGCTGCGTTTCCCGCACATCCGGCCGGACCGGACGATGCACTCTACTCCATCTGCGGTTTCCCCATCTCGTCGCGAACGACCGGACGCGTTACCTGCCGGATCCGGGACCGCGGTGCGATGACCGCACGGCAAGCCTGCATCCGGTATTCGGCATTCACCGCCCCCTCCACCACGCAGCGCAGGAGACGGCACCCTGCCCGCCTCCCGCGCACTGAGCCATGCGCCGATCAACGCGCCGCCGTCGGCGGTATCGTCGCGCCCGTCTGCCGGCGCCGATACGCGCTGTCGCGCGTCGCGAGCCAGTAGTACAGCGGCGACGTCAGCGCGAGCCCCACGAGCCACGACAGGTCCGCGCCGCCGAGATGCGCGGGAATCGGGCCTGCATACATCGGCGTGTTCATGAACGGAATCTGCACGAGGATGCCGATCGCATACGCGAGCAGCGCCTGCGGATTGAAGCGGCCGTAGGTCCCGCCATCGGCCATGAAGATCGACTTGATGTCGTACTTGCCCTTATGGATCACATAGAAGTCGATCAGGTTGATCGCCGTCCACGGCACCAGCACGACGAGCAGCGCGAGCACGAGATCGACGAGGTTGCCGACGAAGTTCGTCGACGCGCCGATCGCCGCGTAGCAGCAGGCGACGAAGATCACGACCGACACCACCGCGCGCGCCTTCGCGGTCGGAATCCACTTGTACGCGAACGTCTGCACCGACGTGATCACCGCGAGCACCGCGCCGTACAGGTTCAGCGCGTTGTGGCTGATCACGCTCAGCAGGAACAGCACGAGCATCAGCGGGCCGAGCGGGCCCGTCGCCTGCTTGACCGCATCCATCGTGTCCGCGCCGGCCGGCACCGCGAGCACCGCGACCGCACCGAAGATGAACGCGAGCGTCGAGCCGATCGTGCAGCCGAGATAGGTCGCCCAGAACGTCGACGCCACGCCGACGTCCTCCGGCAGATAGCGCGAGTAGTCCGACACGTACGGCGCGAATGCGATCTGCCACAACGCCGACAGCGACACCGTCGCGAGCCAGCCCGCGAAATCGAAGCCGCCGCGTGTCAGGAAATCGTCGGTCGTCACGTGCGTGAGGATCATCCAGAAGCCGACAACGATACCGATGCCGAGCACCCACGTGCCGATCCGGTTCAGGATGTGGATGAACCGGTAGCCGACTATCCCGATCAGCCCCGACCCCACCGCGCCGATCACGATGCCGACCGGCACCGGCACCGACGACGCGATGCCGTGCACCGACTTCCCGGCGAGCACGATGTTCGACGCAAAAAAGCCGACGTACATCACGGCCGCGATCACGGTCACGAGCAGCGCGCCCCACGAACCGAACTGCGCGCGGCTCTGGATCATCTGCGGGATGCCCATCTGCGGCCCTTGCGCCGAATGCAGCGCCATCAGCACGCCGCCGACCGCCTGGCCGACGACGATCGCGACGATGGCCCACATCAGGTTCAGGTGGAAGATCTGCACGCCAAGCGCGCCGGTCACGATCGGCAGCGGCGCGATGTTGCCGCCGAACCAGAGCGTGAACAGGTCGCGCACCTTGCCGTGGCGCTCCGCGGGCGGCACGTAGCCGATCGTGTGCTTCTCTATCATCGGGGACGCAGTGCGGTCCACGTTCGTCATGGTGATGTCTCCTGTCCTGCGCGGCGATGCGCGCGTGCCGTGTCAGCCGGCGCGCGTTGGGGGACGCGCCTGCCATCGGGTCCGGATACGCGAGCGACGACGCACCGCGTGCCCGCGCGGCGGTGTCGAACGAAACGGACGATGCGCATGCGGGGACGGAATAACTCTCCCGCCGGCGCATGCACGGCCGCCTCGTGAACGTCGTGATCCAGGTTGGAGACGATGGTGCGCCACGCGCATCGCGGCCGGAAAATACTAAAAATATTTCCGGGACATACGAAAAAGCTCTGCAGCGGACATTTCGGCACCGGGGAGCTTTCAGGTAAGGTGCTACGCAAACCATGGACAGATAGCGCCCGCGGCGGCACGCCGGGGCCGTGCATCAGAGGTGCTTGTGGCTCACTACACTTTGCGGCAACTGAAATACTTCGTGACGACGGTGGAATCCGGCAGTGTCGCCGAGGCATCGCGCCAGCTCTTCATCGCGCAGCCGTCGATCTCCAGCGCGATCAAGGGGCTGGAGGAAAGCTTCGGCGTGAAGCTGTTCATCCGCCATCACGCGCAGGGCGTGTCGCTCACGCCGAGCGGCACGCGCTTCTACCGGAAAGCGCAGGAGCTGCTGCGCATCTCGCACGAGTTCGAGCAGAACGCGCTCGCCGACAACGACGTCATCACCGGGCAGATCGACATCGGTTGCTTCGAGACGGTCGCGCCGCTCTATCTGCCGCAACTGATCGCGGGCTTTCGCGAGCGCTACCCGGGCGTGAACATCCGGCTGCGCGACGGCGACCAGCAGGAACTCGTGCAGGGCCTGACGTCCGGCACGTTCGATCTCGCGCTCATGTACGACCACGACCTCGACGGCACGATCGAGACCGAACCGCTGATGCCGCCGCAGCAGCCGTACGTGCTGCTGCCGGAGAACCACCGGTTCGCGGGCCAGTCGCACGTGTCGTTGCGCGACCTCTGCGTCGAGCCGATGATCCTGCTCGACGTACAGCCGAGCCGCACGTATTTCGTCAGCCTCTTTCACGAACTCGGGCTGACGCCGAACATCGTGTTCGGATCGCCGTCGATCGAGATGGTGCGCGGGATGGTCGGCCAGGGGTTCGGCTTCTCGCTGCTCGTCACGCGCCCGCATTCCGAATACACATACGACGGCCAGCGGGTCGTGACGATCGGCCTCAGCGAAACGGTGAGCCCGTCGGGGCTCGTCAGCGCGCGGCTGAAGCGCGGTCAGCTCACGAAGCAGGCGCAGTCGTTCGTCGATTTCTGCCGCGAACGGCTCGCGCAGATCGTCGCGGAAACGGCGCGATAAGGAACAGGAAAACGCACGCGCCGCGGGATGCGGTGCGTGCGTGGTGGCGGTGGCAATGTCAGACGGGTGTGGAAAGATGCTCAGCCAACCGGGCAAGCATCGCGTCGCAGCCGTGAAGCTGGTCGAGCGTGACGAACTCGTCAGGCTTGTGTCCCTGGTCCATGCTGCCAGGCCCGCACACCACGGTCGGAATGCCGGCCTGCCCGAACAGCCCGCCTTCGGTGCCGAACGCCACCGTCCCGAATGCATCGGAGCCGCTCAGCATCGCGAGCAGCCGCGCGGCTTCGCTGTCCGGCGCGGTCGCGAGCCCCGGATACGCGCCCAGCGGCTGCAGCCGGATGTCGGTATCGGGCTGCACCGCGCGCATCCTCGGCAACAGTTCGGATTCCGCATAGTCCTGCAGCTTCCTCGGCACGTCGTGTGCATCGAAATCCGGCAGTGCCCGCACTTCGAAATCGAACTCGCATTCGGCCGGCACGATGTTCAGCGCGCGGCCGCCCTTGATCAGCCCCGTCTGCACGGTCGAGAACGGCGGATCGAAGCGTTCGTCGTGCCGTTCGGGCCGCGCGAGCGCATCGCCGATCTCGCCGAGACGGCCGATCAGCTTCGCCGCATAGTCGATCGCGTTGACGCCCGACGGTGCGTACGCCGAGTGGCACGCCGCGCCTTTCACGTGGCAGCGCATGGCAAGCTTGCCCTTGTGGCCGAGCACCGGCTTCAGTTCGGTCGGCTCGCCGATCAGGCACAGACGCGGCCGGTGCGCGCGCGCGGCTAGTGTGTCGAGCATCGGCCGCACGCCGAGGCAGCCAACTTCCTCGTCGTACGAGAACGCGAGATGCACGGGCACGCTCAGCGGCCGGGCGACGAACGCCGGCACGGCCGCGAGCACCGATGCGATGAACCCCTTCATGTCGGCCGTGCCGCGACCGTACAGGCGGCCGTCGCGCTCGGTCAGCCGGAACGGCTCGACCGTCCACGCCTGCCCGTCGACCGGCACCACGTCGGTATGGCCCGACAGCGCGATGCCGCCGCGATCGCGTGGCCCGATCGTTGCGTACAGGCTCGCCTTCGTGCGTTCCGCGTTGTAGAACAGTTCGCTCTCGACGCCGAGGCCCGCGAGATGGTCGCGGATGAAACCGATCATCTCGAGGTTCGAATCGCGGCTGACCGTCGCGAAACCGATCAGCCGTTCGAGCAGCGCGCGGCTCGACGTGTCATTCATCGCCCGGCACTCCGTAGCTCGGCGCGACGGTCGGGTTCAGCGCGCGCGTCTGGTAGTCCTGCATCTGCGGGCGATACGCCTGCCACAGCGCATCGAGCTGCCCGACCGGATCGGCATCGGCCCAGTCGACGCGCAGGTCGACGATCGGCCAGATCACGTCGCCGGCCACCTTCAGCGCGGCCGAATGCACCGGCCCTGCTTCGCCGCCGGCCGCCATCGCCGCATGCATCGCGGCCAGCAGGCGATCGGCGAGCAGGCCGGACGCCTGTTCGAAGGCACGCGCCATCGCGTCGATCACGGCCGGCGCGGCCAGCAGGTTGCCGGCTGCCACGCATTGCTCGCCGCGCACCGCGTGATGCGTGCCGAGCGCTTCCTTGCCCGTGAAGCACGCCGTCTGCCCCTGCCCGTCGATCGCCGTGACCTGCCGGTACTGGCTCCAGCCGTTCGCACTGAGCGCACGGTCGAGCGCCGCGGCGGGCGCGAGCTGTTCGTGCTCGATCAGGTCGAGGATCTGCGGGCCGAGCGCCGGCAGCGTGATGTTCTGCGTCGCCACGGCGCCGACGCCTGCACGCACCCACGGGCAGCGCGCCCCCACCGCGATGCTCGACGAGCTGATCGCGATGCCGAGCTGGCCCGTCTCCGGGCAGCGCCCGACGATGGAGAAAGTCATGTCGCCTCCTACGCGCGGTTGGGCTGCCAGTTGTCCGGGATCACGGCGATCACGTCGATTTCCATCAGCCACTGCGGCTGGCCGAGTGCCGACACGACGAGCCCCGTCGAAATCGGATACACGCCCTTCAGCCACTTGCCGACCTCCTGGTACACCGGCTCGCGATAGCGCGGGTCGATCAGGTAGGTCGTCGTCTTCACGATGTGCGTGAGGTCGCTGCCGGCTTCCTCCAGCAACTGCTTGACGTTCTTCATCGCCTGCTCGGCCTGCGCGCGCGGATCGCCGAGGCCGATCAGCTTGCCGTCGAAATCGGTGCCGACCTGGCCGCGCACGTAGACGGTGTTGCCGGCCCGCACGGCCTGGCACAGGTCGTTGTCGAGCGTCTGGTTCGGGTAGGTATCCTTCGTGTTGAACATGCGGATACGGGTATGGGTGGGTTGGCTCATCGAAATCCTTCAGTCGTGAATGTTCACGCCGCCGCACCGGAAGCGAACGCGGTGCGGCAGACGGCATGGAGTCGGTCAGTTCACCGCGTCGGCAAGCGGGTGCGCGTCGGCGTGCGACGCGGCGCCGTCCTGCTCCGGGCGCGACGTCGGGCGGCGCTGCGATGCGTCGTGATATTCGAGGTAGGTGCGCTGTATCGCGATGTGATCGGCGATGTGCCGCGCGTCGTGCCACACGCCCCAGATGAAGCTGGAGCCGCGCCGCGACAGCCACGGCAGCCCGAGGAAATAGATGCCCGGCTCCTTCGACACGCCGCGCTGGTGCTGCGGCTTGCCGTTGTCGGCGAACGCGTCGACCTTCAGCCAGCCGTAGTCGACCGCGTAGCCCGTCGCCCAGATGATCGACGTGACGCCCGCGCCGGCAAGGTCGAGCGCGAGGATCGGATGCGCGACGCAGTCGGGATTCGGCAGGATGCGGCGGGCTTCCGGTTCTTCCGGCAGGTCGAGGCCGTTGCGCGCCGCATAGGCGTCGGCCGCGTCGAGCAGCGACAGGTAGTTCTCGTCGCCGCGCGCAAGATTGATCGCGAGATCGCGTTCGAACACGGCCACGCCGCCGTCGAGCGACTTCGTCAGCCCGACGAGCGTCACGCCCTGGTTCGCGAGCTTGCGGAAATCCACAGTGTGGCCGCCGCGTGCGCCGCTCACAGCGATCGTCACGTGTTCGCGGCCGGGCGTCGCGACTTCCTTGTCCCATTCGCCGAGCACGCCGAGCCACCAGCAGAAGTCGCGGCCGCGATACGCGCGCGGCGGACGATCGTGCGGGCCGACCGACAGGTAGACCTGCCGGCCCGCGCGCTGCAGCTCGTCGGCGATCTGCACGCCCGACGAACCCGCGCCGACCACCAGCACCGCGCCTTCCGGAAGCTGGCCCGGATTGCGATAGTCGGCGGAATGGAGTTGCACGAAGCGCGCGTCGTCCGGCGCGATCGGCGGAATCACCGGGCGCTGGAACGGCCCCGTCGCGACGACCACGCGGTTCGCCTCGATCGTGCCGTCGGACGTCTCGACGACGAACCCCGGCTTGCCCGTATTGCGCACGACCTGCTTCACCTCGACACCGGTGCGGATCGGCGCGTTGAACTTGCGCGCATACGCTTCGAAGTAGTCGGCGACCTGGTCTTTCGACGCGAACGCGTCGGGATCGAGACCATCGAATTCGAGCCCCGGGAAACGGTCATGCCACGCGGGGCCGTTCGCGACCAGCGAATCCCAGCGCCCCGTGCGCCAGCGTTCGGCGATGCGGTTGCGCTCGAGCACGAGATGCGGTACGCCCAGCTTGCCCAGGTGCTCGCTCATGGCCACGCCGGCCTGACCGGCGCCGACGACGAGCGTATCGATTGAGGTTGTTTCGACTGCCACGGCTGTCTCCTTCTGAAGTGCGGCTCAGCGCGACGCGCGTGCTGTCGCGTAAGTTGGAATGGAGACATTCTGCGGATGCGCAGGCGGGCGCGAAATGATGATTTTTGTTGGTGTTGACGAACAAAAAACTGGGGATGGCGGGGGTGGCGAGCGTGGCGGTGCCACGGCTCGCATGGCCGAGCAGCTCCTGCATATCACGGATGCCGGCGCCGGCGTCCAGACCGTGGTTCGCAAAGGTGTGGCGCAGCCAGTGCGTGCTGGCGCGGCGTAGGTCCACGGCCGCGTACGGGTACGCGGTCGCCAGTTGGTCGGCGGGTCGCCTCGCCGCGCGCGCCGCGCCGCGTCGCGATGTCAGTGCGCCTGCGCCGTGGCCGCCGCGTTGCGCGGCTGCCGCAACGCATCGCGCACCACCGGCAAGCTCGAGACGTTCGCGCCGGTGATGTCGAGCGTCGCGCTCGCCACGCAGCCCGTTGGCGTCAACGCCCGACCATCGAGCGTATTGGCCGAGCAGACGATCTGGCTCGGTGCGCAGCTGGGGGCCTGTATCAGGTCGAGCGCCGTGCCGCCGATCGACGTGAGCGTGTTGCGTTCGATGCGGAACTGGCACACGTTGCCGAGCGCGCGGACGCCGGAGTACCGGACGCTGGACAACCGGTTGTCCAGCACGGCGACACGGGTGACCTTGCCGGAGTAGGTGTTCAGGTCGATACCGGCCATGCCGGTTTCCGGCCGGGGGTTGCCGGGATTGGGCAAGGAGATGTCGGAGATCGTGTTGTTCGACACCACGACGTTGTTCGCGCCGTAGGTGTTGTACCCGTCCTCCTGGCCGACCAGGATGCCGGCTGCCTTCTCCACGCCGCGCACCGTGTTGCCGGTGATGGTCACGTCCGCGCCGCCGACCACCGTGATGCCGCGCCCCCAGTAGTTGCCGGACACGTTGTTGTTCCGGACCAGCACGTTGCTGCTGATCGCGCCGTCGGGAATGTAGCTGACGACCGCGATCAGGTCGTCGCCGGTGCCGGTCACCGTGTTGTCCTGCACCAGCACGTTGCGCGAGCCGTAGGTGGTGTGGATGCCGTCCGCGAGCGTGTCGCGCACGTCGTTGCCGACCAGCGCGACGTCCTTGCCGCCGAACACGAACAGCCCGGCACTACTGCCGCCGCGCACCGAGACGTCGAGCACCTGCACGCCGATGCCGGTGACCTCGACCTTGGTGGACTCGGGCGTCGTCAGCCGGGTCGTGCCGGTGCCGACCAGCGTCACGCCGACGAGCGTCGAGTTCTTGCCGCTCATCACGATGGTCTGGTCCTCGCTGCGGGTGGCGCTGAGGGTCGCGCCATAGCCGGAAATCACGACCTGCGGATTCTTCACGGTCAGCGAGCGGCTCACCGCGTACTGCCCGGGCGCGAGCACGAGCCGCTGGCCGGGCTGCAGCGCGTCGAACGCCTGTTGCAGCGCATCGGACTGATCGCTGCCATTGGCAGCCGGATAGACCGTGACGTCGGGGGGCGCGGCGCGCGCGATCTGGAATGACACGGCGCACAGCGCGGCGATAGATACGGCGGCGATTCGGAATGATCGATTCATATCGGATCTCTTATTGGGTGTGAAGTTGGGTGAAGCGTAATGACGTTATAGGTCGTGAACCTGATGCGTCAGCGCGCCAGGTCACATTAATGGAATCAAGGTGAAGATAATGATGGCGCGCAGAAAAATAACGATTTGGTGAGATCGCAGTGTGGTACTCGAAAATGCGCGCGCGGATTAATGGATTGCGAAGCAATCTGAACAGAGGAGGTCAATCAGCGCACCTGATTCAGCGAACCTGTCCGCATTTTTGTGGGCAAGGCGGTTGAACAACAGGTTATCCGCGCGCCTGCGTAAACCGCTCGCCGAACAGAATAGCAAACTGGTTCATCGCTGATTTCCAGTCGAAGGCAGCGCGTACCGTTTTGGCCAGCACATTGCGCAGCGCCAGCCAAAGCAGTTTGATCGCGGCCTCGTCATTCGGGAAGTGGCCGCGCGTCCTGATGATCTTGCGCAGTTGAATATTCAGGCTCTCAATGGCGTTGGTCGTGTAAACGACCCGTCGAATCTCTGGCGGGAACACGTAGAACGGTACGACGTGCTCCCATGCACGCTGCCACGATTGCACGATGGCCGGATAGGTCTCCAGGACGGAGCAGACTATGTTGCCTTCTCTCCGAGTGCACCCAATTTCCTGATCGACCCGCTTTGGCGCGTCTATCAGTTCTCTCGTGACGGACTGAACGAAATTGCGGTTGATGCGCTTCCGACCGATCGACAACGCGAGATTGACAGGTTGTCCTGGCGATACTACTGGGGCCCCATCGAAGCCATGTTCGAGAGGGCAGACCGTGACGAAGACGTTTCGTATTTCAGCAACTTCTTTCCTGAGAATTGCTTTGATCCGCCACTTCTGTCTCTGCTGGGTGTCAACATACCGGCCAACGATTCGCGAATGATGCCAGCGCCCTATCCCGCGTATCGCTCCGAGATGCCGTGATTCCTTTCTTATGCAGCCGAGCGGAAAAGGCGCGTACCTGACACGCGTTCCGCGATTGGAGATGACGACACTACCGAGTCGACGGGTGCGCCGCTTCGAAACGCGCGACCGAACATGGAGCACGTAACCGTTGCGGGCCAACTCGCAACTCGGTTGACGAAGCCCCGTAACACCCCCCTCGACTCAATGCCCGCCGTTGATTTCCATATCCTCGAAGGCGAGATGCTCGAAATAGCTCCCGGTGAAATCGACGTCGAGTCCCTTGAGACCGTGAGCTTCAACCGTGGTGCCGGTACAGTTCAGCATCTGCACCGAATGCCACGTGTTGCCGTCGAACCTGACACCGTTCCACTTGCATCCGAGAAATTTCACACCGTTGAACGTGCTGCCCTGAAAGGCGGCGTCATGGAAGCTGCAATCGACGAATGTGCATCCGGAAATCGCAATCTCGGCAAAATTGCAACCTGCGAACGTGCAGGCCGAGAACCGGCAGCCCGTCCAGCCGGCTTGCCGGAATGACGTGCCGGCGAAGCTGCTACCGTTGAAGCTGCTGCCGGCAAATTGCGCGAGCCCCAGATCGAGGCCGGCATAGGCCGAACTGTCTGCCTGACCGGACAGTCCCGCGGGCGCACCACCCGCGCCCTTGCGCCACTGATCGTGCTTGTAGATGATTTCAGAACTGCTCATCGATCTGCTTCCCGGTGCGCTGGAGCGGCGGCGTCGCTTTCATCCTTGCCCGAGGGCTGTTCCTCGTCATCGTCGTCGGATGTTGCCGAACCCCGGCTGGCGAACCAAGCGACCAAGCCACTCAAAGCAAGCAGCGGACCGAGAAACAGGAAGTTCTCGATCGCAAAATCGCTCACATCGTGCGAACCGTAGCTACCTCCGCTGTTCTGGGCCACGGCCCCCATTGCCGCAATCGTACCCCAGGCGGCCAGGATCAGACCACCGACACACACCGTCGCTGCAATCGTCGATTTACGCATCACGCCCCCTCAAGCGCTATCGGAAGTGTTGCCGACGCTGACCTGAGGCAGCTTCGCGAACCCCAGGTGATTGGCCTCGTTCCACCACGTCCATGTCACGTCCGCCGGCGATACGTCCAGATGCATGGCCCGTGGGTCGGGGAACGTGTCGCCCTGCATCACGTAGGACTGCCGATACCACTGGTTGAACGTGGCCGCCCTAGGATGATCGCCGGCCACATCGGCTTGCCAGATGCCCGTCACCGGGCACGCGCGCGTGCCGCGACACCGGATCGCCGGATCGGGAAATTCGGCGTCGCGCACGATGCCCTGCGCGACGCGCGGATGCGATTCCACCGGTTGCGCGGGCATGGGAATCACGTCACCGACATAGTGGAAGAAGATGCGGCCATCCTCCGGCATCAAACCGGGGCGGCTCCGATCGAACAGTTCCTCCCGCCGGTCATGCATCGGTACCTGAGCCGCATGCGATGCGAAGTGACGTTCGGCAGTCGGATACTTCAGTTGTGCAAGCCAGTATCCGCCGACAGGAGCAGCGGTCGTTTCCGCCTGTGGAGGAGCGGCGACCTGCGGCTTCTCCGGCAGCATGTAGCCATCGGGCACGTGCGCGCGGCCCGTATGCAGCGACACGGGGTGCACCGCGGGCTTGACCGGCGACGCCGGCGCGGACGCCACCGCCTTCGCCGCGTCGATCAACGTCTCCTTGTTTCCGTCCCACTTGGGCAGTTTGGCCGGCGGCAGCGGCACCACCTTGTCCAGGTTCGGCAGACGCAGGTCGGGGTCGCGTTCCAGGCGATCGGCAAGGACGCCGTAGCGCTCGGCGCGGGCTTCATCCTTGACATGGCCAACCAGCGCGTCCCCCTTGCCAAACGACGCACTCAACCATCCCGCACTCTCGGCACTGCCGAATTTCACGCCCGCATGCAGCGTCTTGAGCGCACGTTCGTTATTCTCGCTCCACTCGGCTCGATCACCCGCAATCGTCGTTCCCAACACATACGCCGCACGTCCGTTGCCCTGCGCGACCGCACATTCAAGCATCTGGAGTGCGATCTTGCGGTTGCCCCAGAACCCCGCCTTGGGGTCGTCATAGAGCGCGTCCATCTTGTCACCCAGATACGCCATCGCACTCGGACTGCCCATATCGGCGGCCAATTGCCAGAATGCATAGGCGCGGCTGGCATCCTGTTTTACGCCCATGCCGTCCATGTGATACGTACCCATCAGATCGTAGGCCGCCGGAATACCCAGTTTCATCGCCTGTTCGGTGATCTGCAGGGCATGTTCGGAATCACGATCCACCCCCTCCCCCTGGGCGTAGGCATTCGCCAGATTCAGCATTGCCTTCCAGTGCTTGCGCTCGGCTGCCTTCGTCCACAAATCGACAGCACCCTTGTAATTGCGCTGGTTCGGCCACAACAGCGCGCTGGTGAGCGCCATTGCTTGCTGGTTCCATCGATCGGCCTCGGGATCGAGCGGAGGAACCACGTCAACCTCGTGCTTGCACTCAAATGCTGTGCGATGAGGGTTGAAGGCGGTCAACGACATGTTGCGAGGAAGAGAATCGTTCATTGAGCAGGCTGCACATGCAAGGAGCAGGAAAGCAGAAATTAACCGCGTAAAGCCGATACGGTTGGCGGGAGTCGAACGCAATTGATTTAGCACGATTTGGGAAGCCTACTCAGGATAAGCGAACGCCTGTCGCACGCTCATCACGGGACGGATGCTGAAAGAGAAAGCCGGTCGGCGCGGACATCAGTGATGATCCCGTTGATCGGGTACGGCTTCCTCGATCCATCTCGGCTGCACCGCAAGCGGCAACCCCAGAAAGGTGGAGAGCGGAAGATCCGGGCATGAAGACTGACCGGTCAGGTGCCCTTCGCTCCCGGCACAGATGCCTTCCGTCCAATCGATGTTTGCGGTACCAGGACGTGGGCCAGCGCATCCTGGTGACGGCCCCAGCGAAACCGGATCGCACGATTGTTCTGATCGAGCGCGCCAACGAAGGCGCGCAGCATTTCGGTCACGTTCACTTGTCGATAGGGCATTCGGCAACGGCGCTCTCAGACCGCCAAGCCACCTGCGCACTTAATTGTTTGGTCACTGATTTTAAATGCAACGTTCACGCAAAAACAATCGCACGATGCCAGCGGCCGCGCGATCGCGCGACGGAGGGTTTGACGAATCCTCAATGAAATACAATTCATTGATTTTATTGATTTTTCTATTCTCCCTGAAGGCCGGCGACAAACGTCTCCGTGTTTGAACGCACGTCGAACCAGCCATTGCCCGACAATTCTTGACGGTTCTCGGTCTGCCAAGCTGATAGCATGCGCGTCGCACACGACCGATCTGCCCGGGATCGTCGCGCGCCGGGCCGACCCACGTACCGAATGCATGCTCAAACGCAGCACGACGTGGTTGAAGGCCCCGTTGAACCCCGCAACACCCCGGCATCGCCCCGCGCGAACCGTTGCAGCAACCGTTGGAGTGGCGCGCCCCGCGCCTGCAAGCATGAAGAAACCGAAGCAGCCCCCCCGTCCTCCGCACGGCAAAGACCGCACGCCACTCGCGCGCACCGGCGCGCTGCTGCTGATGGCCGGCCTGCTGTACCTGTTGTGGCCGTCGGCCGAAACCGCCTACCTCGCGATGGAGTCGGTCGTACGCTGACGCAGCATGTCCATCCCCGCACTACGCTATACTCACGCAATGGAAACCCAACCTGCCTCGCCGAACGTGCATTGCTGGTGGCGCGCCTGACCCAGGCGGCCCGTTTCCTTTTGCATGTCCCAAACGTGATGCCGCCAGCGATGGCGGCATTTGCGTTTCTGCAGACACCATGGCTGGCGGCTTCGATAACCCGGAGCAACGACCAACATGACCCGTCCGACCATCCTCACCGGCGACCGCACGACCGGCCCGCTGCACCTCGGCCACTACATCGGCTCGCTGCGCGCCCGCGTGCAAATGCAGCACGAAGCGAAGCAATTCCTGCTGCTGGCCGACACGCAGGCGCTGACCGACAACATGGGCCGCCGCCAGCGCGTCACCGAGAACGTGATCGAAGTCGCGCTCGACTATCTCGCCGTCGGCATCGATCCGTCGATTTCGACGATCGTCGTGCAGTCGCAGGTGCCCGAGCTTGCCGAGCTGTCGCAATACCTGCTCAACCTCGTCACGGTCGCTCGCCTCGAACGCAATCCGACCATCAAGGAAGAGATCCGCCTGCGCGGCTTCGAGCGCGACATCCCGGCCGGCTTCCTGACCTACCCGGTGAGCCAGGCGGCCGACATCACCGCGTTCAAGGCGACGCACGTGCCGGTCGGCGACGACCAGCTGCCGATGATCGAGCAGACCAACGAACTCGTGCGCCGCTTCAACGCGACCGTCGAGCAACCCGTGCTGGTCGAATGCGAAGCCGTGCTGTCGCCGGTCACACGGCTGCCGGGGATCGACGGCAAGGCAAAGATGAGCAAGTCGCTCGGCAACGCGATCACGCTCGGCTCGACGCCGGACGAGATCACGCAGGCCGTGAAGGACATGTACACGGACCCGAACCACCTGCGCGTGAACGATCCCGGCCAGGTCGAGGGCAACGTCGTGTTCACGTTCCTCGACGCGTTCGAGCCCGACGTGCAGAAGGTTGACGAGTTGAAGGCCCACTACCGTCGCGGCGGGCTCGGCGACAGCGTCGTCAAGCGCGTGCTGAACGAGCGGCTGCAGGCGCTGATCGAGCCGATCCGCGCGCGCCGCCGCGAATTCGAGGCCGACAAGGCCGAAGTGATGGCGATCCTGAAGCGCGGCACGATGCACGCGCGGGATGTCGCCGGCGCGACGCTCGCGGAGGTGAAGGGCGCGATGGGGTTGAACTACTTCGATTGAGCAGCGCAGGCAGAGCGAACCCGCTTCGCGCGCCGGACGGTATCGGCCCGGCGCGCGGCGATCACCACCGCGTCACATGCGCAAGCGAGCGTCGATGCCACCGCAACCGCATCACGACGCGTGCGTCGGCGCGGCCGCGTGACACACCGCTTCCACCCTGTTACCGGCCGGGTCGACGAGAAACGCGCCGTAGTAGTCGCCGTGATAATGCGACCTCAAGCCGGGTTCGCCGTCGGACTGCCCGCCCGTCGACAGGCCGGCCTTGAAAAACGCATCCACCTGCTCGCGGCTCGCGGCCTTGAAGCACCAGTGCCGCTTGCTCACGCCGACTTCAGCGGGATCGAGATAGACCGCCAGGAAAGTCGACGCGGTGTCGTTCGCATTGCAGCGTTCGCCATAGCCGAGCGCGGTCGGCCGGTCATAGACCTTGGCTGCGCCCAGCGCGGCCATGATGGCATCGTAGAACGGGCGCGCCAGGTCGATATCCGGCACGCTGATTGATACGTGATCAAGCAGTTGCATCGCATCTACTCCGTTGAAGGGCACACGAGTCTACATGAGCGTGGCATTTCGCACCGAAGTCACCCTGCTGCTCGTGGGCGATACCCGAGCGCCCGCCCCCGACACGTGCGAAGTCGTTCACGCCGACAGCAGGCCGGCCCTAGTCCACTCCGCCGATGCCCCCCGCCCGCCCCCGCTATCGTTTCCCCGTCACCCACCCACGACACCATGACGCCCCAGGAAACGATCGACCGGATAGAGATCCAGGATCTGCTGACCCGCTATTGCCACGCCGTCGACCGCCACGACGGCATGAATTCGAGCGCCTCTTCGCAACCCATGCGACCCTCGACTACACGGCCTTCGGCGGCCCGGTCGGCAGCCGTTCGGAGATTGCCGCCTATCTGGAACAGGTGACGTCGGCGATGCGCGGCACCCGGCACACGATCTCGACGTCGCTGCTGATCGTCGACGGCGACGCCGCGACCGCGCGAACGGCCGGCCAGGCGATGATGATCTCGGCCGACGACGCGGGCCGCAATCGCATGTGCTTCGTCGGGCTCTGGTATCGCGACCTGCTGGTGCGAACCGAATGCGGGTGGCGCATCCGGAGCCGCACGCAGGAGCGCAGCTGGTTGCACGATGCGCGGCCGGCCGCAACCGCGTGGACGCCCCGCGCGGCGGCGTCTTACTTCACTTCATCTGCATCAACTGAATCAGGTTCCCGCACGTATCGTCGACGACCGCGACGCGCACGGGCCCGGCGTCCATTGGCTCCAGCGTGAAGCGGACATCGAGCGCCTTGAGCCGCACGAACTCCGCATCGAGATCGTCGACCTGGAACGATGCCGCCGGAATGCCGTCCTCGTACAGCGCCTGCTTGTAAGGCCCGACCGCACGATGGTGGCTCGGCTCGAGCAGCAGCTCGGTGCCGTCCGGCTGATCCTTCGACACCACGGTCAGCCAGCGGTACTCGCCCACCGGCACGTTGTTCTTCAGCTTGAACCCGAGCTTGTCGGTATAGAACGTCAACGCCTTGTCCTGGTCGTCGACAAAAATACTCGTCACGTAGATTCGCATTTCAACCTCTCCTGAATTGGCAGCCACGCCCCGCCGTTATGCTTCGTCGACATCGATGACAAACGCATAACCGCCGTCGATCAGCTTGCGCAGGTAGCCGTCGAAGTCGTCGGCGATCACCGCATAGTTGTCGGGATCGTGCAGGTAGCGCACGACCTGCCCGACCTTGCCGCCCGGCGCCGGGTCGAAATCGATGTAGAGCTGCGACGTGCCGCCGTTGTTCACGCAATGCGAGAAGCACAGCCGCCGGCCCAGCGGCAGCACGATGTCGATGCGCGGATCGACGAGTTCGCCGTCGTCGTTTGCGTCGTCGCCATACATCTCCTCGATGCTGTCGCGGTACTTCGCCCCTTTCTCGAGCATCTGGGCGGCCGACAGCAGGTAATACGGGTATTCGTAGACGTCGGAGCCCAGCACCAGAACCTTGACCGTCGTGCCGTCGTAATCGCGCCGGTAGGTCCCGTCGAGCTTGCCGAGCAATTCGATCAGGCTGGCCGGGCACTGCGGATACACGGCGCGCAGCGCGTCGAGTTGCACGGGCGTCGCGCCCGTGGCAGCGGCAAGCGCCGCATTGTCGTTGTCGGGCAGTGCAGCGCGCAAGCCGGCGAGATAGGTATCGACGAGGGTCATTGCGTCAGGTCCGAAGAACAGTCAAGCGCCATTCTAGCGCCCGACGCGATCCGCCACTTCCGCGCTTGCGCGCCCCCGCCTACGTGATCTGGTACGTCGACGCCGGCACGAATTCCTCCGGCAGCGGGCGATCGCCCAGTTCGAGCACCGACCGCTCGATCGTGCGCGTGATCGCATCGAGCGCCAGCGCATTCGGCGCGAGGCCGAACGGCTCGGCCACCTCGCTCGCGATCGCTTCGAGCGCGATCAGCGTGTACGAGATGAACACGCAGATCAGCGGCGTGAAGAACTCCGTCGAATCGACGAGGCCGAACGGCAGCAGCACGCAATACGCATACACGGTGCGATGCAGCAGCACGCTGTACGAAAACGGGATCGGCGTCGACAGGATGCGTTCGCAACCGCCGACCGATTTGCCGACCTCGTCGAGTTGCGTCTCGACCATCCAGCGGGTCGCGTCGCTGCCGGGCGCGCGGCCCAGCGCACGGACGATGCTGCCGCGCAGCTCGTCGAGGATCGCGACCGGCTTGAAGCATTTGCCTCCAAGCTCCGCCGTACGTTCCGCACCGAGAATGCGCTGCAGGTCTGCGGTCGGATCGGTATGACGAAGCTGATGCTTCAGCGCATAGGTGAGCGCGATCAGCAGGTCGGCCAGCCGGTTGCGCTCGGCGTCGCTCACGCTGTCAGGCAGGTAGCGATTGATCTGCGACGTCAGCGTACGCGCCGCGATCAGCAGGTTGCCCCACAGATGCCGCGCCTCCTTGAAGCGCTCGAAGCTCGCGCTGTTGCGAAACCCGAGAAAGATCGCGAGCGCAAGCCCGAACAGCGTGAACGGCGCGGTGTTGAGCGGGATCTTCTCGCCGAAGATGCGCCCGTTCGTGAAGACCGCCAGCGTGCTGACGATCGCCATGAACACGAGCTGCGGAATGATCGATTGCAGCACGGAGCCGTTCCAGACGAACAGCATCCTGAGCCAGTTTTGTTGTGGTCGGACGATCATGGTGTTTTCTCGACTGCCAAGGGATGCATCAGACGGCGCGCCTGCGCCCGATGCACAACGGCCCGCGCGTGGCGGGCCGCTGTCGGGTGAATGCCGGGCACGTGTGCCGCGTTGCGCGTGATGATACGCCCGCGCCCGCCACGCCCGTCACATCATGCGGCGTTCAGTGATAGCCGCTCAGTGATAGCCGATATCGCCCTCGCGCACCTTGCCGCGGAACACGCGGTACTGCATCGCGTTGTACACGAGGATGATCGGCAGCACGATCACCGTGCCGACGAGCGCGAACTTCTGGCTCGAATGGCTCGACGACGCGTCCCAGATCGTCAGCGACGGCGGCACGATGTTCGGCCAGATGCTGATCACGAGCCCCGTGTAGCCGAGGAACACGAGCGCGAGCGTCAGCAGGAACGGCGTGGCCTCGTGCTCGCGCTTCACCGTGTGGAAGATGCCCCACACGCACGCGACGACGAGGATCGGCACCGGCAGGAACCAGCCGAGGTTGCCGCTGCCGAACCAGCGGTGCGCGACGGCCGGCAGCCCGATCACGGTCCACAGGCTGACCACGCCCATCACGGCGAGCAGCACGCCCGCGAGCGGCTTCATCAGGAGGCGCATCTTGCGCTGCAGTTCGCCGTCGACCTTCAGGATCAGCCAGCCGCAGCCGAGCGTCGCATACGTGACGAGCACGCCGATCCCGCACAGCAGGCTGAACGGCGACAGCCAGTCGAACGGCCCGCCTGCGAACTGGTTGTTCTCGATCTTGATGCCCTGCAGCAGCGAACCGAGCACGATCCCCTGGCAGAACGCGGCGAGCGCGGAGCCGCCGATGAACGCGAGATCCCACATGTGTTGCGTGCGGGTGGCCTTCGCGCGCAGCTCGAACGCCGCACCCCGGAAGATCAGCCCGACCAGCATCAGCACCAGCGGCAGGTAGTTCGCCGGCAGCAGCGTCGAATACACGACCGGAAACGCGCCGTAGAGCCCTGCGCCGCCGAGCACCAGGAACGTTTCGTTGCCGTCCCACACCGGCGCGACGGTGTCGAGCATCACCTGGCGCTCGGCTTTCGCATCGAAGAACGGAAACAGCAGGCCGATACCGAGATCGAAGCCGTCCAGCATCACGTAGATGAACACGCCGAGGCCGATGATCGCGGCCCAAATGACAGGAAGATCGATTTGCATGGCTTACTCCGCTTCGGTCACGTTCAGCGGCGTGGACAGCGCGCTCTTGCGCAGCCCCGGGTGCCGGTGCAGCTCGATATACCCGGCCTGGGCAGCGGGCCCGCGCTTCATCAGTTTCATCATGTAATAGATACCCGTTCCGAACACCAGGAAATACACGACCACGAAGATCAGCAGCGACACGCCGACCTGCTGCGCGCTGAGCGGCGCGACCGAATCGACGGTGCGCAGCACGCCGTACACGGTCCACGGCTGCCGCCCGACCTCGGTCGTGATCCAGCCGGCGAGCAGCGCGAGGATGCCCGACGGCCCCATCGCCACCACGAACCACTGGAACCAGCGCGCTTCATACAGGCGCCCGCCCTTTCTCAGCAGCAGCCCGAGCAGCGCGGTGAGCAGCATCAGCATCCCGAGGCCCGCCATGATCCGGAACGTCCAGAACACGATCGGCGAATACGGGCGATCCTGCGGCGGGAACTCCTTCAGCCCGCGAATCTCGCCGCTCCAGCTGTGCGTGAGGATCAGGCTGCCGAGGTGCGGCACCTGGATCGCATAGTGCGTGGTTTCGGCCTGCATGTCGGGCAGCCCGACGAGGTTCAGCGCGGTGCCGCCCTTCTCGGTTTCCCACAGCCCCTCGATCGCCGCGATCTTCGCCGGCTGGTATTCGCGCGTGTTCAGCCCGTGCGCGTCGCCGACGACGATCTGGATCGGCGCGAGGATCAGCAGCATCCACAGCGCCATCGAGAAGCTGCGCTTCACCGGCTCGTCACGGCGCCCCTTGAGCAGGTGCCACGCGCCGCACGCGGCGACGATGAAGCCCGCGACGATGAATGCCGCAATCGTCATGTGTACGAGGCGGTACGGGAACGACGGGTTGAAGATGATCTTGAACCAGTCGACCGGCACGACGAGGCCGTTCTCGATCTTGTAGCCCTGCGGGGTCTGCATGAAGCTGTTCGACGCGAGAATCCAGAACGTCGAGATCAGCGTGCCGACCGCGACCATCAGCGTCGCGAAGAAGTGCGCGCGCGGGCTCACGCGCTGCCAGCCGAACAGCATCACGCCGAGGAAACCGGCTTCGAGGAAGAATGCCGTCAACACTTCATACGTGAGCAGTGGGCCCGTGATGTTGCCCGCGACGCGCGAGAAGCCGGCCCAGTTGGTGCCGAACTCGTACGCCATCACGACGCCGGAAACCACGCCCATCCCGAAGCCGATCGCGAAGATCTTCGACCAGAACTGGAACATGGATTTGTAGGCGGCGTCGCCGGTGACGAGGTAGCGCCATTCCAGCACCGCCAGGAAGCTCGCCATGCCGATGCTGATCGCGGGAAACACGATGTGGAACGACACCGTGAACGCGAATTGCAATCGGGCGAGATGGAACGCATCGAAGATTTCCATGACCGTAATTTGCTCGTGGTTGTGAGGACGTACGCCCGAAGCAGGAAATCGCGCGACGGCTTGGCGACAACACATGCGAACACAAACGGTCACTCGCATGGCATCGAAGCGTGAATGACGATATCGCGTTTGCAACGATACTCGCAATCGTTCGAACGTGCGCTGAAACTGTGCTGCTTCCGTTGCCGAAGATGTGTGCCCGGAAAACACATTTCGTGCCTGCGGGATGGTCAGCTGTACTGCTTTCCGCGTTGCAGCGCTGTACATCCGGCGCACCTTTCATCCCCGTTAACATCCGACTCAACGCCTGCCCGCGGCCACGGCGCGCCCCTCGGCCGCGCCCGCCCGGCAGCATCGAATCCCCTGGTCGGGCATCCGCGCCCGACCCGGCCGGCCCGCCGGCCGATCCGCCTGGAGAAAACCGCATGGAGTCCTGCATCCGCCGCGACGATCCGACCGGCAGCACCGCGTGTCATGTGACACGTCACCGTGCCGGCGAAGCGCGCGACACCGTCGACCGCGTCGTCGACGAAACGCCGGTTGCACTCGTGTTCAACGATATTGCGCACACGGTGATGATGGCGACCCCGATCGACCTCGACGTGTTCGGCCTGGGTTTTGCGCTGAGCGAAGGCATCGTCGAGCGCGCGTCGGACGTTTTCGATATCGAAAGCGAATGCCGGCCCGGCAGCGCCGAAGTGCGGCTGACCGTGTCGCAGCAGGCGTTCATGGCGATGAAGGCGCACCGGCGCGCGCTGGCCGGCCGCACGGGCTGCGGCGTGTGCGGGATCGAAAGCATCGCGCAGCTCGACCTGCACCCGCCGCGCATCGCCGCCGCCGGCACCGCAGCCGGTATCGGCGCGGACGCGATCGCCCGCGCCGCGCGCGCGTTGCCGGCCCATCAGGCGCTGATGCGCGAGACGGGCGGCATTCACGCGGCCGCCTGGTGCGATCGCGACGGCGCCGTGCTCGACGTGTTCGAGGACGTCGGCCGCCACAACGCGCTCGACAAGCTGATCGGCCGGCTCGCGCGGCGCCGCGCGAACCTGCACGACGGCTTCGTGTTCCTGTCGAGCCGCGCAAGCTATGAACTGGTGCGCAAGGCCGCGCGGGTCGGCATCCCGATGATCGCGACGATCTCGGCGCCGACGTCGCTCGCGATCGACGTCGCCCGCGAAGCGGGCGTGCGGCTGCTCGGCTTCTGCCGCAACGACGGTTTCGTCGAGTACGTGTCGCCCGACGCCGTTCAACCTGATCAACCGGCGCTCGCTCAAGCGCATCCGGCTCTCTCCCGATGAAACCCCTTACCGATTTCGATACCGCGCAGCAGCATTTCGCCAGCGCGTTCGCGCCGCTCGAGGCCACGATCTCCCGCCCGGTCGCGGAAGCCGCCGGCCACGTGCTGGCCGCGCCGCTCACCGCCGTGCTCGACCAGCCGCCGGCCGACCAGAGCGCAATGGACGGCTACGCCGTGCGTCACGCGGATCTCGCACTGGGCGAGCCGCTGCACGTCGCCCAGCGCTGCTATGCAGGCGACACCCCGGCGCCGCTGGCCCCGCGCACGGCGGCACGCATCTTCACCGGCAGCATGATTCCGCCGGGCGCGGACACCGTCGTGATGCAGGAACATGCACGCGAGCAGGACGGCTGGGTCGCGTTCGACGCGCCGCAGCGCAGCGGCTCGCACATCCGCCGCCGGGGCGAGGAAGTGCGCGCCGGCGACCTGCTCGTGCCGGCCGGCGTGCGGATGGGCGCGATGCATGTCGGCGTGGCCGCCGCGCAAGGGTTCGCGCGCGTCGACGTGCGCCGGGCGCTGCGCGTCGGCATCCTGACGACCGGCGACGAACTCGTCGCGTGCGGGCAGCCCCGCGCGCCGCAACAGATTTACAACAGCAATGCGCCGATGCTCGCCGCGCTGGTGTCGGGAACCGGCGCCGAGGTCGCGATGAGCCTGCATGCGGCCGACACCGCGCCCGCCGTCGATCGTGCGCTGCGCGATCTGCACGCGGGCTGCGACCTCGTGATCTGCGTCGGCGGCGCGTCGGTCGGCGACAAGGATCTGCTGCGCCCCGCGCTTGACGCGCTCGGCGCCTCGTTCATCGTCGCCGGCGTGCGCATGAAGCCGGGCAAGCCGGTTGCACTCGCCCGGCTCGACATGCAACCGGTGGTGCTGCTGCCCGGCAATCCGGGCGCCGCGATGACCGCGTTCGCGCTGTTCGTCGCGCCGCTGATCCGCCGCCTGCAGGGGCGCAGCGCACGCCTGCCGATCGTGCCGTCGCTGCCGATCGACGGCGACTTCGAACCGGATGCGCAGCGCGAGCGCTTCGTGCGCGTGCACTGCACCGTCGGCCTCGACGGCATGCCCGCCCTCGACACGCTGCGCCAGCAAGGCGCCGGCACGCTGCAGTCGCTCGTGCAGGCGAGCGGACTGGCCCGGCTGCCGGCCGGGCAGCGCATCGCGTGCGGCGACGCGGTACCGTATTACGAATTCACGCACTGGCTCGCATGATCGCGACGCCGGACACGCGCCCGATCCGCGCCCTTCGCCAGACAGGCCACGCAGGCCGCACCGGCCGCGCGCCGAACTGTATTCCTGCAATTCGGGCGCGATTGTGTCCCTGCCGGAAAAACCTGGCGGACTATCCTCACGAAGAGGCTCGTCACGCGCCGTGCGCCTGCCCATCCGCACACGCACGGCCGACCGGCGACGCCCCACCGCTTACTTCTTGCAGGCCGACGAACCGATCGTGAATGCCATCGTTTCCGCCGCGCCGGCCGCTGCCGCACTTTCCGGCGGCGCATCGCCCGGCGCTTTCCCCCGCACGACCGACACGCTCGGCCGCCCGCTGCGCGACCTGCGCCTGTCCGTGATCGACCAGTGCAATTTCCGCTGCGGCTACTGCATGCCGCGCGAAAGCTTCGGCGCCGACTATGCGTTCATGCCGTCGTCCGAACGGCTGTCGTTCGCGCAACTGGAAAAGATCGCCCGCGCGTTCACGTCGCTCGGCGTCGAAAAGATCCGCATCACGGGCGGCGAACCGCTGCTGCGCCGCAACCTCGAAGCGTTGATCGAACGCCTCGCCGCGCTGACGACCGTCGACGGCAAGCCCGTCGAAATCGCACTGACGACCAACGGCTCGCTGCTGGCCGCGAAGGCGCGCACGTTGCGCGACGCGGGGTTGTCGCGCGTGACCGTCAGCCTCGATGCGCTCGACGACGCGGTGTTCCGCCGGATGAGCGATGCCGACGTGCCCGTGTCGCGCGTGCTGGCCGGCATCGAGGCCGCGCAGGCGGCAGGGCTCGCACCGGTCAAGGTCAACGCGGTGATCGAGCGCGGCGTGAACGACGACCAGATCCTGCCGCTCGTGCGCCACTTCCGTCATACCGGCGTGGCCGTGCGCTTCATCGAGTACATGGACGTCGGCGGCGCGAGCTTCTGGTCCGGCGACAAGGTCGTGCCGGCCGCACGAATGCGCGAAACGATCGACGAACACTATCCGCTCGTGCTCGTCGGCGAACCGGCGCACGACGCGACCGCGATCCGTTGCGCACACATCGACGGCGCCGGCGAGGTCGGCTTCATCGCGAGCGTGTCGCATCCGTTCTGCGGCACCTGTTCGCGCGCCCGCGTGTCGGCCGACGGCAAGCTCTATACGTGCCTGTTCGCGACGCAAGACACCGACCTGCGGCCGTGGCTCGACGACGCAGCATCGACCGCCGACCTCGCCGCCGCCGTGCGCGATCGCTGGACACACCGCGACGACCGTTATTCCGAGCGCCGGGCCGCACGGCCGGCCCGCGCGCCGGGCAAGACCTATCCGACCGTGCGCATGTCGCTGGTCGGCGGCTGAGGGGCCGCCGCGCGACACAGAACGCACCGCCTACAGGAGAACCTGTCATGACGACCTTCACCGAATCCCGTGCCGGGCTGCCGGACGATCCGTTGCACGCCGGCGGCCCCGCTCCCGACGGCGCGACCGAGCCGCACCCCGAGCCGCCACCATCGATAACCGCCGGCTTCGAAGTGCGCGTGCAGTACGCGCCGATCGACGCCGGCGCCGAGCTCGCGCCGATCGTTCGTAATCCGAATGTCGGCGCGGTCGTGAATTTCCTCGGCGTCGTGCGCAACGAAGGCGACGTCGACGATGTCGTCGCGCTCGAGGTCGAGCACTATCCGACGATGACCGAACAGGCCCTGTGGAGCATCGTCGAGGAAGCCAGCGCGCGCTGGCAGCTCGAAGCGATCAAGATCGTGCATCGTGTCGGGCGCATTCCGCTCGGCCAGGCGGTCGTGCTGGTCGTGGTGGCGGCCGCGCATCGCGGGTCCGCGTTCGATGCGTGCGAATTCCTGATGGACTTCCTGAAGACCCATGCACCGTTCTGGAAGAAGGAGATCCGCCACGACGGCGTATCCGGCTGGGTCGAGGCGAAGGCGCACGACGACCAGGCGATGCGGCGCTGGGGTTGACGTGCGCGCTGCGCGTGTTCCGATTCCGCCGATTCCTTTCAAGACATCGCGATGAAACTGACGATCAAATACTTTGCAAGCATTCGCGAACAACTCGATCGCGACGAGGAAATCGTCGAGATCGAGGCGCGCGAACTCACCGTCGACGCGCTGCGCGACACGCTGGCAGCACGCGACGCGCGCAGCGCGGAAGCGCTGCGAATGGACCGGCCCGTGCGCGCGGCCGTCAATCTCGAGATGGTGACGGGGGAATTCATCGTGCGGGAGGACAGCGAGGTGGCATTTTTTCCGCCGGTGACGGGCGGGTAACGCCGCGCCGCCCCCGGCAAGCACGGCATCGCCGTTCGCCACGCATCACGCACCCGTGGCGGCGCGACGAAATTCCGACGGCGACCTGCCCTCCCAGCGGATGAAGGCACGCCGGAAATTGCCGAGGCTGTCGTAGCCGAGCAGAAACGCGATTTCCTGCAGGCTGAGCTTGCTCGACCTCACGCTCTCGAGCGCCAGCGTATGGCGCACGCCTTCGAGGATCTCGCGATACGACGTTCCGTCGTCGGCCAGGCGCCGATGCAACGTGCGCGGCGTCATGTTCAGCAGCTGGGCGGTCTGCTGTTGCGACGGGAACGCGCCCACCTTCTCGAGCATCAGCCGCCGGACCCTGGACGGCAGCGTATGCTGCCGGGTCAGGTTCGCGAGTTCGGTCTGGCAGATGTGCACCGCCTCCGTCAACGCGCGCGCATTGCTGCTGTCGAGCGCCCGGTCCAGATCGGTGGCCCGGAAATCCAGGCCCGTCCAGTTCAGGCCGTAACGGACGTCGCAACCGAACAGGTCCCTCGCCAGATTCGCGTAGTCCGGCACATCGAACGGGAGCGCCACGAACGATGCCGAACTCGCACCGCGCGTGATGTAGTCGAGCAGGTTCTTGATCGTCAGCACGATCGCTTCCATCACCGGCTGCCGGATGCCGTCGAGCGGATGGCGCTCGACGAACACGAGCCGCACATGTTCGCCCGCGACCTCGAGCTTCGCGGAAACGAGCGAGGTCCGCACCTGCACGAAACGCTCGATGAGTTCGAGTGCCTGTCTCGGCGTCACGCTGTTGGTGATCGCATAGCCGAGTATCCCGTGGCTGCCGATACGCAGCCGTTCCCCGACGAGCAGCCCGAACGCCGGCTCGCCGGTTGCATCGATCGCGTCGCTCACCAGCCGCTTGAACGCGTCGAACGAAAAATCCTGGACCGTCAGTTCGCCGTTGGCGCCCGGCCGCTGCAGCTGCACGAACCAGTCGGGCAAACGCGCGCCCATTCGGACGACCTGATCCGAGATCTGGAGCGCGTACTGCGGTTGAAGAAAAAAGTCCGTCTCGGACATGTCGGACATCCTCGTTGCGTGACGGACATCAATTGACCGCAAATGCGCCATCGATGTCAATTCGAGCACTCCCGGAAACGTGGCCGGTTCCCTACGATGAACGCACCTCAATCGTACCGACCGGAAGGGAATATGCTCAGCTTCCTGACAAAACCCAAGACTGTGACGGCCGTCGTCAACGATCGCGCGATCGCGGTTCAACCGGGTGAAACGCTGTTGCAGGCGGCATTGCGCCAGGGAATCGACTTTCCACACAGCTGCCGGGTCGGCGGGTGCGCGACGTGCAAGTGCAGGCTGATCGACGGTCGCGTGAAGGAGCTCACGCAGACCGGGTACATCCTGTCGGACGACGATCTCGACCAGGGGTTCATCCTGGCCTGCCAGAGCATCCCGCGAACCGACGTGACCGTCGCCGTCGACATGAGCCGTGACGGCGCGCGACGCACGGTCGGCGGCCGCGTGATCGGCCAGGACCGGCTGACGCACGACATCCTGCGGCTGCGCATCCAGCTCGACGAATCGCTGCCGTACAAGGCCGGGCAGCATGCACGCCTGTCCCTCGCGTCGTTGCCCGGCGAGGCCCGCAGCTACTCGTTCGCGACGGGCGTGCGGCCGGATGCGCAGGCGGTGTTTTTCGTGCGAAAGGTGCCCGGCGGCGTGTTTTCCGGTCATGTGCACGAACAGGACGTCGTCGGCAAGACGGTGACCGTCGAAGGTCCGCTCGGCGACTTCTGGATGCGCGCCGCCGCCGCCCCGCTGATCCTGATTGCCGGCGGCAGCGGCCTCGCGCCAGTCCTGTCGCTGCTGGAAGACGGCGCAGCGGCGCGCGTGGCGCGGCCGGTCACGCTGCTGTTCGGCGCACGCGCGCAGCGCGACCTGTACGCGCTCGACACGATTTCCGATCTGGCCCGTCGCTGGCACGACCGCTTCGATTTTCTGCCGATCCTGTCCGAAGAGCCGCTCGATTCGTCATGGCGAGGCGCACGCGGGCTGGTGACGAACGGCATCGCCGACGATCTGCCGGCGGACGCACATGCGTACCTGTGCGGGCCGCCTCCGATGATCGACGCGGCAACCGGCGCGCTGCTCGCGCGCGGCCTGTCCCACGCGCACATTCACGCCGACCGGTTCACGACGCAGCACGACACGCAGGCAATCTCGTGAATTTCAATACCAACCCGGAGGAGGAGACGTTCCCATGCACCACTATCTGAAGTATTTCCTGTTTCACGTGATCGGCCTCTCGTCGATCGCCGCGTTCGTCGCGGGCGGGGCGTGGATCACGATCGATCTGGTCGCGATCCTCGCGTTCTATATCGTCGGCGACGCGCTGTGCGGCGACGACACGTCGACACCCGTCCTGCGCCATTCCGGCATCCTGACGTTTCAACTCTGGATGGCACTGCCGCTGCTGTCGCTGATCGTGTTCGCGTCGGTCTGGTCGATGGCCGCATCCGACCCGCTCGGGTTCGGCGCGCTGATCGAAAGGGTGACCGGATACGACGCGCTGGCGGCACGCGCGACGGGGAACGGGCTACACCACGTGTCCGGCATCGTGCTGACCGGCCTGATGATCGGGATGATCGGCACCATTCCCGCGCACGAGCTGACCCATCGCACGTGGGACCGGACGTCGATGTTCATCGGCCGCTGGCTGCTCGCGTTCAGCTTCGATACGATTTTCTCGATCGAGCATGTCTACGGGCACCATCGCTACGTGTCGACGACCGAAGATCCCGCCACGGCGCCGCGCGGCCGCAATGTCTATGTTCACGTCGTCGCGTCGACACTCAAAGGCAACGTCAGCGCGTGGAAGATCGAGGCGAAACGCCTGAAGCGTGCCGGGCACGGTCTGCTCACGCCATTCAACGCGGTGATTCGCGGCCACCTGACGAGCGTGCTGTTGCTCGCGGGCGCGTGGAGCATCGACGGGTACCGAACGGGCGCCTACTTCCTGCTCTGCGCGCTGTGGGGCAAAGCGCTGCTGGAAATCGTCAACTACATGGAGCACTACGGTATCGTTCGCGATCCGGGCACGCCGGTTCAGCCGCGCCATTCATGGAATACCAATCGGCGCATCAGTTCGTGGTCGATGTTCAACCTGACGCGCCATTCGCATCATCATGCGCAAGGCGAAGTGCCTTATCAGGATCTCAAACCGTTTTCCGATGCCCCGATGATGATCGGCGGCTACCTGACGACGATCGTCGTCGCGATGATTCCGCCGCTGTGGCACACGTTGATGACGCCCAAGGTGCTCGCATGGGATCGTGACCATGCGACCGACCTGGAGCGGCGCCTCGCGGCCGACGCGAATGCACGCAGCGGCGTGGCCAAGTTCGCGGCCGCGACGTGAATCGCATTCGGCGCGATCGATGCGCGCGGGTAGCGGGCCGGTGTGCATCGCCGGCCCGCTACGAGATCGGCGCGTCGATCGGCGAACGCAGCCGCGTCAGGCTCGGGGATCCCGCATCCGGGTGTCACCAGGTACGGCCTGATGAGCAGACGCCACCGGTGGCGATGCGGCCCGGCCGTGCCCGAACGACCAGTCGTCGGGGCCGGTCGTGCAGATGATCACCATCACGTCCGCGGGCGCGATACCCGGGTTGTCGGCGAGCCGTTCGACGAGTCGCGCGTAGAACGCCTCCTTGCAGGCGAAACTGCGAGGGCGGCCGCCCGTGATGTGGATCAGCAAGAAATCACCGCTACGCGGCCCGCCGCCGTAGTCCCGGTCATAGACGAGCTCGCCCTGCCGGCACTGCTGAAACACTTGGAAACAGTCCCCCGCCGGCACCTCGAACGCTTCCTCGAGCGCATCCTGCAGGCTGGTCTAAATCGCCGCCAGCCAGTCGGCGGATTTACCGTCATGCAACGCGATTCGTGCATATGGCATCTCGCCCCCTCCGCTATTCCGGCAGCGCGGCCAGCGCATTGACCGCGGATGCCGCGGCTGGCCAGCCGGCGTAGAACGCGAGGTGGGTAAACAGTTCGCCCAGCTCGCTCCTCGTGACGCCGTTGGCGATCGCTCTCTGCAGATGTCCGGTCAGTTGCTCGGGGCGATACAGCGCCGTGAGCGCGGCAACCGTTGCAATGCTGCGCTCTCTCGGCGAAAGCTCGGGGCGCTGCCAGACATCGCCGAACAGCACGTCTTCGCTCAACTGAGCAAGCTTCGGGGCAATTCGGGCGACTTTTTCCAGATCGGAAGCGGGTTGGGCCATTGGGTCACCTGTTGTGGGGATTGACGATTTCAGTCTAGGCATTCTGAAAATTCGAATTATTTGAATCGACGGTCCCGTTTTTTTGAACGATTGCCGTGGGCCGGATCTCGCCGGCCATGGCCGTGCCGCGCGGCCTCTCACCGGTGTCGACCTGGAACACCGGCAGGTGTCGATGCCCTGCGCTCGCCGCGACGAACCGCGACCTGCCTCCTTCCCAACCAAATCTTTTAGCTCTTAAAGAATTTGATTGGTGCTGTGATTTTGGTCCGGTGACGCTTACGTGTCGCGTATCGACGGACAGCAAGCATGCCCGACGAGCGATGCGCGCCGCGCCGTTCCCGTCAACGCTCGAGCCACTATAAATAAACCGACATGCGTTCCATCCAGTCTCGCCCCATCCGTTTCGCGACGATCGCGGGTACCTGCACCTGCGCGCTCCTGCTCACCGCGACCTCCCCTGCCTGTGCATCCGGTCAGTTGTCCTATGTCATTGGCGCCGTCACGCCCGGCTTCGGGCCACAGGCGTGGAACGTCGCCACCGGGCGCAGCTTCGTCACGCTGTACGGCTCGGTCGACATGGCGGTCAACTATATCAACGCCGGCGGCAAGTCGATGGTGCGCATGCAGAGCGGCAACACGTGGACCTCGAAGTTCGGCCTGTACGGACAGGAAGACCTCGGCGACCAATGGACCGCGTTCTTTCGCCTCGAATCGGGATTCATCGCGAACAACGGTGCGGTACAGGATACGAACTCGCTGTTCAATCGCGCGTCGTACATCGGCCTCGACAACCCGCGCTACGGCAAGATCACGCTGGGCCGTACCTATTCGGTGACCGGCACCGCGGCGCTGGCGATCGATCCGTTCTACGCGAACGCGCACGAGGCAGTGTTCTCGTACATGGGCCTGGTCAACGCCGATCTCGGCCATGGCGCGACAGCCGACGGCAGCAACCGGATGAACAACCTGATCAACTATACGTCGCCGCGCTTCCTGCAGTATTTCACCGCGGGCTTCAGCTACGGCTTCAAGACGACGCAGACACCGGGGCCGGCGGTCCACACGCGCGGCGCATCGCTCGGGTTCAACTCCGACACGACGATCGCGGGCATCGCCTACAGCCAGACCTGGTGCGATCCGGGCTTCGCCGGCAGTTGCAGCCCGAATACGGGCGACGCGGGATCGGTGCGCACGGACCTGTACATCGCCGGCATCGAGCACGACTTCGGGCCCGTCGTCGCACAGGTCGGCTACCTGCAATACATTCCGCACTACGCCGGTGATGCGATCGCGCGCCTGTACACGGTCGGGTTGCAACGCTTCAGCGGCCGCACGCTGTATCGGATCGCGCTCGACTATCGCGATACGACGATCAAGCAGAATTACGCGTGGGGCGGCACGATCGGAGCGGACTACTACCTTTCCCGGCGCACGTCGCTTTACACGCGCGTCGCGTTCCTGAAGAACGGCCCGCAATCGGCGCTCACGTACAACTACGACAGCACGTCGGGCTCGACGATCGTGGCGAAGGGGCATTCTCTGACGAGCGTGTCGATCGGGATTGCGCACCAGTTCTGAACTCGGCGCGCTTGCGTCGAAGCATCCGTAAAAAAACACCGGGCTCGTCGCCCGGTGTCCATGCGTTCCGTCGATCGGCCGATCATCGCGGCCGGCGCGACCACCGCCCGGTCACGCCTGCTTCAGATAGGCCTCGACCAGTCGCACCCACAGCGACGCGCCATACGGAATGGCTTCGTCGTTGAAGTCGTACCCCGGGTTGTGCACGGAACACCCGCCCCAGCTCCCCTCCCCGTTGCCGATCACGACATAGCAACCCGGACGCGCCTGCAGCATCCATGCGAAATCCTCGCTGCCCGAGCCGCCGGCCGTGCGCGTACTCGACACCGCCTCCGCACCGAACACGCCGCGCGCAATCTCCGCTGCGAAGGCCGTTTCCCGCTCGTGGTTCACCATCACCGGCACGAGATGTTCGATCTCGACGTCCGCACTCACGCCATACGACGCACACTGCGCATCGACGATCTCGCGGATGCGCTGCTCGATCAGCTTCTGTGTATCGACGTTCGTCGCGCGCACGTTGATCGACAGTTCCGCATGCTGCGGAATCACGTTGAACGTGGAGCCGCCGTTGATCTGGCCGACCGTGACGACGCTCAGGTCGCCCGGCTTCACGCTCCGCGAGACGATCGACTGCAGCGCGATCACGATCGCGGCGGCGGCCACGACCGGATCGCGCGCGAGATGCGGCATCGCGCCATGACCGCCCTTGCCGCGCACGAGGACGCTGATCCGGTCCGACGACGCGGTCACCGGTCCCGGCACGACGAGCGCGGTGCCGACCGCGAGGCCCGGGAAATTGTGCAGGCCGTACACCGCATCGCACGGGAAGCGCTCGAAGAGCCCGTCGTCGATCATCGCCTTCGCGCCGCACAGGTTCTCCTCGTCCGGCTGGAAAATCAGGTGCAGCGTGCCGTCGAACCCGCGCGTCTGCGCAAGCTGCCACGCCGCCGCGAGCAGGATCGCGGTATGGCCGTCGTGCCCGCACGCGTGCATGTGCCCGTGAATTCTGCTGCTCCACGGCAACCCGGTGTTCTCGACGATCGGCAGCGCGTCCATGTCCGCGCGAATCCCGATCCGGCGCGTGCCGGTGCCCAGCTTCAGCGTACCGACGACGCCAGTGCCGCCGACACCCGTCGTCACGTCATAGCCCCACTCGCGCAGGCGCTCGGCGACCATGTCGGCGGTACGCCGGACCTCGAAGCCGAGGCCCGGATACATGTGCACCTCGCGGCGCAATTGAGCGAAGAACGGTTGGCGTTCGATCAACGCCGGAATCAGTGAGGCTTGCGACATGAATGTAGGGGCTCTGAAGAAGGGGGAACGGCATCGCTCACGCGCGCTTCGCCGCGCGGTATGCACAGACGGCGAGCAGGCTGACGATATTCGCGGCAAACACGTACCACCCCGCCGAAAAGGGGTGACCAGTCCGCACGACCAGTGCGGTCACGACGAACTGCGCGGTGCCGCCGAACAGCGTGACGCCGGTCGCATACGTACTCGCAAAACCACTCGCGCGCACCGATGCCGGGAACGCTTCCATGATCATCAGCATCCCGTTGCCCGTGCCCAGGATCATCAGCGCGACCATCAATGCGATCACGCCCAGCACGATGCCGGGCGCGGGCGTATGCGTGAGCAGCCAGAACGCGGGAAGCGTGCAGCTCGCGCCGATCACGCCGAGCACGATCGCGAGCGGCTTGCGGCGCATCGCACGATCCGCGATCACGCCCGCGACCGGCGACACGATCACGATCATGATCGACCCGAGCAGCGCCGCCGAGAACCCGAGCGTCGCCGGCAGGTGCATCACGCGCGACAGGTAGTTCGGCATGAAGTAGACGAGCGTGTACATCGACACGGTGCCGCTGATGATCATCAACGTCGAGACGACGAACGCGCGGACATGGTTCGTGAACAACTCGCGCAGCGGGCTCTGGACCCTTTCCACGCCGTCCCGCGCATGGTGATCCGGCAAATGCCGGCGAATGTAGTAGCCGACGGGCGCGATCAGCAGCCCGATCAGGAACGGCACACGCCAGCCCCAGCTCGCGACCGCATCCGCCGGCAGCGCGCGCGTCAGGATCAGGCCGACCACCGCACCCGTGGCCGCGGCGATGCCCTGGCTCGTCATTTGCCAGCTGATCATGTAGCCGCGGCGGCGCGCCTGGCCGGACTCCATCAGCAGCGTGGTCGACGCGCCGACTTCGCCGCCCGCCGAAAAGCCCTGCAGCAACCGGCCCGCGAGCACGATCAGCGGTGCGGCCACGCCGATCTGCGCATACGTCGGCGACAGCGCGATCGCACAGGTACCGATCGCCATCAGCCAGATCGTCATCGTCATCGCCGCACGGCGCCCGACGCGGTCGGCATGGCTGCCGATCAGCAGCGCGCCGAGCGGACGCGCGAAAAAGCCGGCGCCGAAGGTACCGACCGCGAGCAGCAGCGAGGTCAGCGGATCCTGCGACGGAAAGAACGCGGCACCGATGTGTGCGGCAAAAAAGCTGAACACGGTGAAATCGAAGATTTCGAGTCCGTTGCCGAGCGACGTCGCGACGATCAGCTTGCGGGTCGCCGTGGCATTCAGCGTACGCGGTGCGGCATCGACCGCTCGATCGAGGGTGGAGTTTTGCATCGGGAAAATCCTCACTGTGCGGATCGGCACGATTCGCCTGTCATCGCATCATTCCCGGACAGAAATTCCCGGACAAAACAAATTTTTTTAGGCCTATGATGTTTTCTTATAACCAGACACAAGCGCCGGCACCATGAAACTGAGACAACTGGAAGCGCTGCAGGCGGTCGCCGAGCTGGGCAGCCTGCAGGAAGCCGCGCGCCGGCTGTTCGTCACGCAGCCGGCGGTCAGCCGTTCGATCCGGGAGCTGGAGGGCGAGCTGGGCATTCCGCTGCTCGTGCGTTCCGCGCGCGGCGCGACCCTGACGCCGTATGCGGTCGGCGTGCTCAAGCGTGCGCGTGCGATTCACCGCGAGGTTCACCGGATCATCGAGGACGTCGAGGCGATCCGCGGCGCGTTGAACGGGCAGTTGACGCTCGCGATGACACCGCCAGCGTCGAGCCGGGCGCTCGCGGAGACGCTGACCGACTTCGCCGCGAATCGCCCGGACGCGAAACTGCACGTACTCGAGTGGCGCGCGGAACAGATCGTCGAAGGGTTGCGCGACGGCACCGTCGACGTCGGGCTGTTCACGCAATACAGCGATCCGCAGACGACGTCGTTCGAATGGCAGCGGCTTTACGAGCTCGATACGTTGCTGACGATTTCGGGTTCCTACGGCGGGCCGACGTCGTTGACGATCGAGCAGTTGCACGATCTGCCGTGGCTCGTGCTCGACTCGACGGACGACCCGTCGAGCTTCGTCGTCACCTTGTTCAACGCATACGGGATGCCGTTGCCGAAGCGGATGATCCGCTGCTCGTCGATGAATCTCTACGGCGAGCTGTCGCTGCGCATGCCGGCCGTGTCGATCTGGACGACACCCGCGTTGCCGCTGCTTGAGCCGCGCTTTCGCGAAGGCAAGCTGAAGCAGTTGAAACTGCGCGGCGGCACGCCGCGCCTTGGCATGTACCTCGCATATCCCAGCGAGGATCTATTGACCGCGACGGCACGCGATTTCGTGATGCGACTGCGAACCAAGCTGGGGCGTCAGGACATCCGCGGCCGGCAGCCGGCCGGGATCTGGCTGCCGGAGACCGGCTGACCGGGGAGCGGGAAACCGGATCGACCGCTCAGGCAATCACGCCTTTCCCATCACGGCGAGGTAGTCGTAACGATCGCCACGGTAGAACGATCGCGTCAGTTCGAGCGGCCGCCCCTCGACCGAAAACGACCGGCGCTCGATATGCAGCACCGGATCGCCGCGGCGAATGCCGAGCAACTCGGCATCCAGCCCGGATGCCAGCTCCGCACGCAGCCGCTGGAGCGCCTTGACCGGGCAAATGCCGGCGGCATTCAACGCCCCGTAAAGTGAATCGCCGAATTCCAGGTTGCCGCCGAGCAGATCGGCGGCCAGCACCGCGCGCTCGACGGCCATCGGCACGTCATCCGCCGTTCTGACGCGCTCCAGATGCATGACGACCGAATCCGGCGCGAGCCCCAGCGCGAGCGATTCCTCCGGTGTCGGGCGGCGCAATTCGCGCTTGACCCAGTGCGATCCCGGACGGAAGCCGCGACGGAGCATGTCGTCCGAGAAACTGGTGATCTCGGTCAACGGTTGCTCGACGCGCGCGGAGACGAACGTCCCCGCGCCCTGCCGCGCCTCGACGAGCCCCTGGCGGATCAGCTCCTCGATCGCGCGTCGCACGGTGTCGCGCGACACCTGCAACTGGGCGGCCAGTTCCCGCTCCGGCGGAAAGCTCTCCCCGGTCTTCATCGTGCCGTCGACGATCAGCGCGCGCAGCATCCGCGCGAGTCGCGACGCGATCGGCATTCTCGCGCCGCTCGACGACGGCGCATGCAACTCGGCGACCTGCAACGCGCCGAACAGGTGCGCGTCGGGTTGCGAGTCGGGCGAAAGAAGGTCATCCAGGCGGCGTTCCGTCATCGATACACTAGAAATGGTCAGGATTGAACAGGCGACACGGTGCGATGCACGGCATCAGGACGGCTTGCGCGACTGCAGCGCGTGATGAATCGATCCGCCATGCTCGACGGACAACGCCTCGGCTTCGCTGCAGCTCAAACCGGCCAACAGCATCAGTATCGCGATCCGCGGGCGGTTGCCCGCTTCCGCCAGCGTGCGCGCCGCGACGTCCGGCGCGACACCCGCCGCTTGCGCGACGATCGATTGCGCCCGCAACTGCAGCTTGTGATTGTGCACCTGCAGGTCGACCATCAGATTGCCATAGGTCTTGCCGAGCGCGACCATCGACAGCGTCGACAGCATGTTACAGACCATCTTCTGGACGGTCCCGGCCTTCAGGCGCGTGGACCCGGCCAGGATCTCCGGGCCGCAGTCCACTTCGATCGCGATATCGGCCACCGCGCCGACCTCGCTCCCGCCATTGCAGGCCACCGAGACCGTACGGCAGCCGATCTGCCGCGCATGGCGAAGCGCGCCGATCACATAGGGCGTGCGGCCGCTCGCGCTCAGCCCGACCACGACGTCCTCGCGCCGCAGCGCGATGCCCTCCAGGTCCGCCTGCCCTCTTTCCGCGGAATCCTCGATGCCCTCGGACACCCCGACGAAGCCGCCCGCGACGATGCCCACGACTTCCTGCGGCGACATGCCGAAGGTCGGCTGGCATTCCAGCGCATCGAGATAGCCGATCCGCCCACTGTTGCCGGCACCGATATAGACCAGCCGGCCGCCCGCGCGGAGTGCCTGCGCGACCGCCCGCACCCCCGCCGCGATGGACGGCAACGCGCGCGCCACGCACGGCGCGATGAACGCATCCTCGCGATTCATCAACGCCACGCCTTCTTCGATGCTGAGCTGATCGAGGTTGGCGCTGAAGACGTTGGGCTGCTCGGTGATCAAACGGTCCAGCGGCATGGGGGCACTCCACAGGTTGGGTGAGAAGTGGGTTCGATCATAATTGGTATGGCATTGGTTGTAAATCACCGATTCATCGGATGTCGCATCAAGGAAGCCGCCAACTTCGCCGCCACCCGCAACAGATCACCCGCAAGCCATTGATAATAAGCACATTCCAATGAAATAACGCGTCATGACGCAACTCTGCCCCTGTTATCTCCGGAACTGAAAAGCTATCCATCCGATCCCTGGACAGCTTCTAAAAAACTACCTATTGCCAACCATTATATGAATTGGTACGTTCCAATCCATCGACAGTTCAACGTATCCGCCTCGGGACCGGGGCGGTTCGGTATTTCACAGGAGCAAGCATGGCGGCGGACACGGCAGAGCGGTTCGGGACACTGGCCCGCGCGATTCTCGTTGCGATCGGCGGCGCGCGGAACGTGCGCAATCACACGCATTGCATGACGCGACTGCGCGTCAATCTCGTCGATCCCGCGCTCGCCGATCCGGCCGCGCTGCGGCAACTGCCCGGCGTGCTGGGCGTGGTGACCGGCGATCCGCTGCAGGTGGTGATCGGCCCCGGCGCGGTCAAGCAGGTATGGAGCGCATTCGCGCAGGCATCGAGCGAACCCGATGCAAGCGACGCACGCGCACCGGACGATGCGCCGGCCGCGACGCCGCCCGCGCCCGCCAAGCGCGGCAACCGCGCGGTGCGCAGCTTCCTGCGCCGCATCGCCGCGATCTTCACGCCGCTGATTCCCGCGCTGGTCGGCGCGGGGCTGATCAATGCGCTCGGCGGCCTGCTGCTGCTCTGGGCCCGGCATTCGCCGCCCGACAGCGCGAGCGACCTGACCTTTCTCTCGACCGTCGCGTCGACGATCGGCACGGCGTTCTTCGCGTTCCTGGTCATCCAGGTCGGCATGAATGCGGCGCGCGAATTCGACGGCACGCCGAGCCTCGGCGGCGCCGCCGCCAGCGTGATGATCGTCCCGGCGCTGACCAAGCTTCCCGCGTTCACGTTGCCGCTGCTCGGCGAGATCGTGCTGCGGCCCGGCCAGGGCGGGCTGATGGGCGCGCTACTGGCCGGCGTGCTGGTCGCACTGGTCGAGCGCAAGCTGCGCACACGCGTGCCGCCGGCGATCGAGACGCTGGTGACGCCGACGGTGTCGCTGCTCGTCGCGGGCGTCGCGACGCTGTTCGTGCTGATGCCGGTGGCCGACGTGCTGACGAACGGCGTCAGCAAGCTCACCACGCTCCTGCTGAATGTCGGCGGCATGCCGGCCGCGTTCGTCCTCGCCGCGTCGTTCGTGGGCCTCCTGATGTTCGGGCTGCATCAGGCGCTGATCCCGATTCATGCGCAGCTCATCGCGCAATACGGCTTCACCGCGCTGTTCCCGATCCTCGCGATGTCCGGCTGCGGGCAGGCCGGTGCGGCCTTCGCGCTCTATTTCCGCGTGAACGATGCGGGCCTGAAGCAGCGGATCCGCGACACGCTGCCGACCTGCATGCTGGGCGTCTCCGAACCGCTGCTGTACAGCGTCACGCTGCCGCTCGGGCGCCCGCTCGTCACGTCGTCGATCGGCGGCGGCATCGGCGCGCTCGTGCTCGGGTACTTCGCGAGCCACGGCGATTTCGTGGGCGCGACCACGATCGGCCCCGCCAACCTGATGCTGATCCCGCTCGTCACGGGGCCGATGGGGCTGGGCAGCAGCATCGCGGTCTACTGCCTCGCGACGGCGACGGCCTATGCATCGGCCTTCGTGCTCACGTGGTGCTTCGGGCTGACGCAGGATCAGCGCCGGCAGTTCGTTCGCCCCGCTTCGCACCGCGCGGAACCGCGCGCCGACGGGCCGCTGCCGGTGCAACAGCCGCGCTGAGCGCACCCGGCGGAAAGGCGGTCGTGCCGGGGGCAGCCGTCTCTTTATCGCTCTGTTCAATATGGATAGCTAAATAAATGAAAAGCGGAATCGCCTTCGCGGTCGCGTGCCTCGTGACGACCCTCGCGCATGCGCAATCGAACGTCCTGCTGTGGGGACGCCTCGGCGGCGACGTCCAGTACACGAGCGGCGTGCAGACACCGCACGGGCCCGCGTCCCGCTGGTCGCAAGGCAGCGACTGGGGCGTCAACATCATCGGCCTGAAGGGTACGGAAGACCTGGGAAACGGCAATCACGCGCTGTTCTGGCTCGAGTCGGCGTTCACGCCGACCGGCTCGCTGGTCGCCGGGCTGATCTTCCAGCGCGCGGCCTGGGTCGGGCTGAAGAACGACACCTACGGCACGATCCGGTTCGGCCAGGGGCCCATGCTCAACAACTACGTATGGGAATACGACCCGTTGCTCGAAGAAAACTTCGGCGCGCAATCGTTCGTCGCGTACCGGAACGGCTCCCGCCTCTCCAACGGCATCCGCTACCTGTCGCCCGATCTGCACGGCTTCTCGTTCGACGCGGAGCTGAACCTGGGCAACAGCCCGACGAACTTCAACGCGGGCGATCCGGGCAATGCGGGCAAGGCCGGGCGCGCGGACGGCTTCAGCGGCGCCTACACGCACGGCGATTTCCAGGTGCGGGTGGTCTGGGACGAGATCCGCAACGCGCAGGGCATCGAGAACAACCTGTTCAGCTATTCGCGCGAGCTGTTCGTCGGCGTGCGCGACCGGTTCGGCCCGTTTCGCGTGCAGGCCGCCTACACGCACTACTCCGCGCCCGATACGCCGGCGGGGCTGTCCGACCGCGCCGACCTCTGGTGGGCCGGCCTCACATACGACGTGAACCCCTTCCTCCACCTGCAGGGTGCGGCCTACACGATGAAGGTCGGCCCCGGCAAGTGGACCGCCGATCACGACGGCGAATCGCGCGTGACGATGGTCGGCGTCGGCTGCATGTACGACCTGTCGAAGCGGACCTTCCTGTACAGCATGGCCGCGCACGTGTTCAACAGTGCCAACGCCAATTTCGGCGTCAATCCGCAGAGCCCGGGGCTGGGGCCGATGAACGCCGGCTGGGGCACGAACCCCGCACCGGGTCATGGACAAACCGGCGTCTATGCCGGCATCGAGACGGTGTTCTAGCCGCGTGGCCGGCGCGCGCAGTCCATGCGCCGCCCGCCACGCCTTTCCACTTTGCCAACCAGGAGTCGAACCATGCCATCCGTATCCCTCCGCCCGCGTGCATCGCGCACCGCCATCGTCGGCACGGCCGCGCTGATCGCGCTTGCGTTCGTCCATCCCCGCGACGTCGATGCCGCGTCGTCGTTTACGGTGCTCGACAACACCGCATACGCCGATGTCTCACTCGGGCACGGCTCGATCAAGACCAACTTCATCCCGGCCCGCTACTGCCAGCCGCTCACGTACGACGCATCGACGGGCAAGGTGAAACTGCCGTCGCAAAGCGACTGGGAGGCGCTGGTCAATACGTACGATCCGACGCCGGCCGACTCGGCCGGCTATCTCGTGCTCGACTGCGAAAAGCTGTACCTGACCGGCAGCACGGCGACGATCGCCAACCGGTTCGCGATCCTCAAGCAACTTCAACAATGGACCCAGGCGATTCGCCCCAATCGCGTGCTCGGGTGGTACGGGCTCGCGAACGCGGCCAACATCAGCGCGGTGGATTCCGCCAGCGCCTATCGCGACATCGCGCAGTTGATGGATCTCAACAACGGCCGAACCGCGTACTTCCCGAGCGAATACGTGAAGGCCAACGGCACGTCGCCGTATACGGGCGCGGCATGGGCCGCACAGCTCAATGCAGACCTCGCCACGACCGGAACGATCGATCGCCAGAGCAGCACCGGCACGCACCCGGTCTTTCCGTACATCTGGCCGCAGTACTACGACCAGAACACGACGCTGATCCCGGCGTCGACGTGGCAGAGCATGTTGAACACGATCCGCAGCACCGCCGCGGCCGGCCTGATCATCTGGGGCGGCCAGAATCCCGCGGTCGAATACGATGCGAACAACGACGGGAACGGCCCGTGGGTGGCGGTCACGCAGGCGTTCCTGGACAGCCTCTGATCGACGGAGATCCCGGCCGGCCGTGCGCGGCGGGAGCCGGTTCGATCCCGTGTGCCGGGACGGCGCGGCCATCCGTCAAGCTTATGGCGGGACTTGCACCCGCAGGAGTGCGCCCATGCTGGGCGCACATAACAAAGCCGGCACAAGGCCGGCTTCGTCATCGAAGCGCAGGCATCGCCCGCCCCCGCTCACCGCATGCACGCCGCCGCCAGCTTCCCGACCGCGATCACCGCCTGCTCGATCTCCGGCGACCACGGGCTGCTGTAGTTCAGCCGGATGAAGTTCCGGTAGCTGTCCGTGATCGAGAACATGTAGCCGGGCCCGATCGTGATCCCCTGCTCCAGTGCGAGCTGGTACAGCCGCATCGCATCGACCTGCGCGGGCAGCTCGACCCACAGTACGTACCCGCCCGCCGGGCTCGAGATGCGCGTGCCCTCCGGAAAGAACCGCGACACCATCGCGCGCATCAGGTTCGCCTGCTGCGCATACGCCTTGCGCAGACGCCGCAGATGATGCTCGTAGCCGTCGCGTTCGAGAAACTCCGCGATCGCGAGCTGCGGCAGCGACGGCGTCGCGAGCGTGTTCAGGAATTTCAGCTTCTCGACCTGGTCGCGATAGCGGCCCGGCAGCGCCCAGCCGATCCGGTACGCGGCCGTCAGGCTCTTCGAAAACGACGAGCAATGCAGCACGATCCCGCTGCGATCGTAGGACTTCAGCGAACTCGGATGCGCGTCGCCGAAATACAGTTCGTTGTACACGCCGTTCTCGATCAGCGGCATCCCGGCCTTCGTGGCGAACTCGACCAGCTCGCGCTTGCGCTCGTCGGGCATCTGGAAGCCGAGCGGGTTCTGGAAGTTCGGCATCACCATGCATGCCGCGATCGGCTGCGACTTCGCGATCGCGGCCAGCGCCGCGATGTCGATCCCGTATTCCGGGTGCGTGGCCACCTCGATCGCCTTCATCCCCATCCGCTCGATCGCGTGCAGCATCGCGTAGAACGTCGGCGATTCCACCGCAATCGTGTCGCCGGGCTTCGCAACGGCCTGCAGGCACAGGTTGATCGCCTCCGTCGCGCCGACCGTCACGATGATCTCGTTCGGGTCGACCGACATCCCGTTTTCCAGGTAACGGCGCGCGATCTGCCGGATCAGCCTCGGATGGCCGGGCGGCAGCCCGTCCGTCACGCCCCACAGCGACTTGTCGCGGCCGGCCGCATACGCGTAGCGGTTCAGCTTCTCGAACGGGAACAGGCTCGGATCCGGATACGGCGAGCCGAGCGGCACCGCGTCGTCGGTGCCGATCGAGCGCAGCGTCGACAGCACGAGCCGGCTCACGTCAACCGACGACGAGATCGCGATCGGCTTCGACGGCCGCAGCTCGCGCACCGGCGCATGACTGTCGTCGCGGCGCAGGTTCACGAAATATCCCGACTGCGGCCGGCTTTCCAGCAGCCCGCGGCTTTCCAGCAGCAGATACGCATGCAGCACGGTCGTGATGCTGATCCGGTGCTGCTGGCTGGCCTGCCGCACCGACGGAATCCGGTCGCCGTGCCGGTACACGCCCTGGCGGATCAGGCGCTCGATGTCGTCCGCGAGTTTTTCATAGAGTTTCATCGCGCGCCTCCCGCCGGCTTGCGCAGCCGTGTCGCCCGACCGCATGCATCCGATACGCACGTGTTTCGCCCGCCGACCGGGCCGTCGTGATTCCTGATCTTTCCCTCCGGTTTTGCCTTTTCCATCGCACTGGCTCTCTCTTGAAGATGCGCCGACAGCGTTCCGGTACGACTGGATCTGCGGCACTGTGCACTTGATGATGGAATCTTAAGAGCAGAACAGTTTGCGACGAGTACACACATCGATCACGCGAACAAGAGTACAGTTCGGCGCGAATCGCGCACGACAGGAAAACTGTACGTCTTATGAATGGGCCGCGATGGCGGCGAATCGCGCGCAGCGGCGCCGGACGGAGCGCGTGGCTTTCAGGGAAGGCACGACCACGAACCGCGAATGCGCCCTGCGGCCGCGGGACGGTCGGTACACGTTGCCGGCAATTCGGAAGTGAAACGGTTCGATCTAACAGTTATTCTTTCGACACCGTCGCCAACGAGCCCAAACTCGTCGAGCGAACGGTTTTCTCTTGAATGCTTCCATCGAGATGCAATACTGTTCGATCTTACAGTTTTCATCCTGCCACGCCGGCAACGGTGGCGGGGCTCAACCATGCGATACACGATCGAACAGGCATCCGACATCGGCGGCGTGATCCGCGCCGCGCGGAAAGTGCAGCAACTACGCCAGGACGACGCGGCCGGCAGCGTCGGCGTCAGCGAGTCGTTCATGGTCAAGGCCGAGCGCGGCGCGGACACCATTCAGTGGGGCAAGGTGTTCCAGATCCTGCAGGGGCTCGGCGTGCAGGTCGTCGTCGACATCCCCGACGCCAGCGAAGAACTGCTCGAGCGCCAGTCGGCGCGCGCGAGCCGTCGGGCCGGCGTTCGTGCACGACGCGCGGCCGAGCGCCTGCTGCTGCGCGCGGACGCCGCGCGCACGGCCCCGGCCGCCGAAACCGCGCCGCCCGCTCGTGCGGCCGCGCGCGTGCTCGCGGCCGCGCGTCTCGTGCTGTCGCCTGTCGAAGCATCCGTTGCGGGTACGGACGATACCCGCCGCCCGCGGATCAGGACGACCGACGCCGGCCGCCAGGCCGCGGCCCGCGCAATCGAGATCGCGCGCCGCGTGCTGGCAGACGCCGGTGAAGCTGTGCCCGACCACGCGCGCCCCGCCGGCGAGGAGGCGTCGCATGACTGAGCGCACCCTCGTCGCCGCCATCGACGCGATGAAGACTGCCCACCCCGAACTCACAGCGACGCTCGGCGGCGAGATGCATCTGCTGCGCGCGATCCGCCCTATCGTCATCCACGAGAGGGTCGAGCGGCTGCGGCCGCGCTGACGCCACGACACCACCGACGCCGATCCGATGCCGCCACGCGAGGGCCACCCAACATCATGACCGAATCCGTCCACCCGCCTGTCGTCGCCCAGCTCGTCGAGCGGCTGACCGGCACCGCCGACCACCCGCGCTTCACCGGTGCGCCGCCCGACCTGTCGACGCTCGACGCGCATGCGCTCGGCGCGGTGTGGCCCGCGCTGCGCCGCACCGAGGAACGCGTCGCGCAGCACGACTACGCCTACGACGATCCGCGCGCCACATTCGCGCGCTGGCTGCGCGCGCAGATCGACGCGCTCGATCTCGCGCCGCTCGTCGATGCCGAGGCCGCGCTCGAACTGTTCCGCGACATTCCGGCCGGCGCGTGGCAGCGCGCGTTGCAGGAACTGTCGTGTCTCGACGCGCTGCCCGCGCCATCGCTGCAGGCCGAACTCGCGCGCATCCTCGACGAACCGCAGAACGACGGCCTGCAAAGACTCTCCGCGTACGGAAAATATGCCCTCCTCTCGTTCGCCGGCCGGCGCGACATCACGGCCTTGCGCGACGCGTATGCGCAGTTGAATGCCGATTCACCGGCGCGCGTGCGCGAGCTCGACGTGCTGCCCGAACTCGGGCCGGCCGCGCTGCTCGCGCTGGCCGCCACGAACGACGGTTATTTCGCGCCGAAGCGGCTGTGGTTCAATGCCGACGATCCGGCCGCCACGCTCGCGGAGGAGCCCGCTTACGTCGACTTCGCGCGCGACACGCTGACCGAAGCCGCGCGGCACGTCGCCGCGATTCACGCGGGCGACGTCCCCTATCAGGCCGATCGCGCGTTTACGACCGACGACGCGCAGGTCGTCGCGCGCGCGGCGCGCGTCGCGGCCTATCGCGACGCCCCGTGGCTCCCCCCGCTGATCGGGCCGCTGCTGACCGGCGTGTGCGTCGCGCCGACCGCCGCGAAAACCGCGCCGTCGCAATCGCTTGCAATCGCGCTCGGCCATGCGGTCGAGACGATCCCGACACCCGAGAGCCTGCGTGCGCTGCGCGATGCGCTGGCCACCGTACGTCACGCGGGCGTGCAGAAGAAGCTCGCGCGCAACCTGAAGCCCGCCGAACGCGCGCTCGGCGAGCGGCCGCACACGGCGCTGCGCATGACGCTCGACGCGAAACCCGACAAGAAGCAGCTCACGATGCTCGCCACCTGCATGGAAGCGGGTTTCTGGCAGTCGATGACGCTGGGCCATGCCGAATGGCGCGAGCGCCTCGTCGATGCGCCGGCCGGCGCCGCGTTCTCGACCCGCATGATCTGGCAGGCACGCGCGCGCGACGGCGCGACGGTCTCGTTCATGCCCGACGTCGCGAAAGGCAAGGTCGTGCTGCGCGACGCCGCCGGCGCGGCGTGCGAACTCGACGCCGACAGCGAGATCCGGCTCTGGCATCCGCTGCTGGCCGATGCGGACGAGCGGCTCGCGTGGCAGCGCGCGATCGTCGGCCGTGCGATCCGGCAACCCGTTCGGCAGGCGTTCCGCGAGTTCTACGTGCCAGCCGACGAAGACGCCGCGGCCAGTCATTCCGCGATGTTCGAAGGTCATGTCCTCGCAAGCCGCCCGCTGATCGGCGTCGCACGCCGCGAAGGCTGGTCGATCCGCGCGTACGACGACGGCCTCGCGCGCGAGTTCGGCGACGTGCGCGCGACCTTCAGCGTCGCCGCGCGGCTCTTTCCCGGCACGGACGGCCAGGGCACGTCGGGCAGGCTGCACGTCGAGCGCAGGCGCGAGCGGCGCTGGATCGCCGCGCCGATCGGCGAAATCGATCCCGTCGTGTTCTCGGAAGTGGCGCGCGCGGTCGACCTGCTTGTCAGCGTCGCCGCATTTGCGCTCGACGACGAAGCAACGCGCGCGGCCGACACGCTGGCGGACCCGGTGCGCCAGCGCGCCGCGCGGAACGAGCGCGAACAGCGCCTGCACGGGCTGTCCGGCTTGCCGCTCGGCACGATGGCGCGGCATCGCAAGCAGGTGCTCGCGCTCGTGTTCGCCGAACCGATCGCGCAAGGCCGGATGACGCTCGACGAACGCCACGTGCGGGTCGGCGCGTGGTCGGTACATTGCGCGACCGGGCGCGTGACGCGCGACGGCGCACCCGTCGAACCCGCGATCGAGCCGCCGCCGTCGCCGCTGCGCGCGGTGCCGTGGCTGCCTTATGACGAAGCGTTGCTGCAGCGGATCGTCGACGTCGTCGCGGGGCTGCTGGGCGCAACCGGAAAATGAATAGGGCCGTCGAGATTCATTTCCCGGCGCCTATCAATAAATCGAGTCGTTTCCGGCAGCCCTATTCGTTCGGTATATATCGGTCGAGTGGCTGTGATAACGTTTTGCTTTCGCTTTCTTTGCGCGCCATCACGACATGCCTGCCTACGTCAAACCCAGATGGTTACGGGATCTGCTGCGTTTCCTCCCGTTGAAAAGCCAGTTCGTGCTGTCGGGAAACGTCCGCGATTTACAGGCCTGTGAAGTTGCCCCCGAAGTGGTGACGGCGCAGTCGCTGGTGAATACGCTCGGCGACAATCTTCGCGAGGCGGGTTATGCGCAGCTCGTCGTCTGGAATCCGATTTCCGGCTTCACGGTGCCCGACAGCCGGGTGTCGCCCACGGAGCCTGCCGATGAAACCCTGCGACGTCTCGGCCTGACACCGGTCGACGGCACGGCGCCGGGCGGCATCGATGCGCTCACCGCATGCGTTGAACGCCTGGTCGCGCTGCCCGGCCCGCCGATTGCCCTCGTCGTCGATTTTGCTTCCCGACTGGCGATTCGCGCCGAAACGCTGAACCCGGCCGAGCACACGCTGTTCACGCGCGCACTGGTGCTGGCGCATATGGCGGCCCCCCGCCCCGCGGGAGAACTGCGACGTCCGTTTTTCAATACCGTGATCTGGATCGTCGACAAGGAAGGCGATCTGCCGGACTGGTTGCTGATCGACAATCCGCGCATCCGGCATATTCCCGTGTCGAAACCCGACAGTGCCGCCCGTCGTGCGTTGGCCGGTGCATTGCTGCGCGGCGTACCCGGTGCCCAGGCCGCGACGCCGGACCATCTTGCCGACGCGGCGTCCGCGTTCGTCGACGGTTCCGAGGGATTGCTGCTCGCCGATATGAACGCGATCGCCACGCTCGCCCGCGTCGAGCAGGTGCCCCTCGATAAAATTGCCGACGCCGTGCGGCGTTATAAAGTGGGCGTCACCGAGGATCCGTGGCAGCAAATCGACCGCGACAAGATCCGTCACGCCGACGCGTTCATTCGCCGCCGCGTCAAAGGGCAAACGCACGCAGTCACGCACATGCTCGACCTCGTCAAGCGCGCGATGACGGGGGTGGGTTCTCAGCGGAAAGGCAACCGGCCGCGCGGTGTCGCATTCCTCGCCGGCCCGACCGGCGTCGGGAAAACCGAACTCGCCAAGACGATCACGAGCCTGCTGTTCGGTGACGAAAGCGCGTACATCCGCTTCGACATGTCGGAATTCAGCGCGGAACATGCCGACCAGCGCCTCATCGGCGCGCCGCCCGGCTACGTCGGCTACGACGTCGGCGGAGAATTGACGAATGCGATTCGCGAACGCCCGTTCAGCGTGGTGCTCTTCGACGAAATCGAAAAAGCGCATCCGCGCATTCTCGACAAGTTTCTGCAAATCCTCGATGACGGCGTGCTGACGTCAGGGCGCGGCGACCGCGTGTACTTTTCCGAAGCGTTGATCGTTTTCACGTCGAACCTCGGCATTTACCGCCAGGACGAATCGGGTCAGCGCGTGGCGAATATCCAGCCGGGAAACGACTTTGCGGACATCCAGAAGAAGGTGCTCGGGGAAATCCAGCAGCATTTCAAGCTGGTCCTGAACCGGCCCGAAATCCTGAACCGCATCGGCGAAAACATCATCGTCTTCGACTTCATCCGCGAGGATGTCGCGACGGAGATCTTCGAGCAGATGGTTCGTGCCGTGCTCGACGACGTCGCCTCCCAGGGTATCGCCGTCGACCTGGACGCCAGTTCCAGGATCGCGCTCCAGGCGCGATGCCTCGGCGATCTATCCAACGGCGGCCGCGGCATCCGAAACCAGATCGAAGCGCATCTGCTCAACCCGCTGGCACGCGGCCTGTTCGATCAGGATGCGAGCGCCGGCGATCGCTTCGTCATCTCGGGCATCGACTCGGGTGCGTTCCAGTTGCAAAAGCAGTAGGCCATGGACATCCGCGTTTCGCGCCTGCACTTTCCCGTGACGACGCTCGGGCCGGGGCAGCGGATCGGCATCTGGTTTCAAGGTTGCACGATCCGATGCCCGGGCTGCATTTCGATGGATACCTGGGCGCACGCCGGGGGCGAAACCACCGTCGATGCGCTGTTGGCGCAGGTCCGAACCTGGTTGCCCGACGCTACCGGCATCACGATCTCGGGCGGCGAGCCGTTCGATCAGCCCGATGCGCTGATTGCGCTCCTGCATGGCCTGCGGCAACTGTCGGCAGGCGACATCCTCGTCTACAGCGGCCACCCGATCGAATCGCTGGACGATACGCTGGCACGCGCCGACGGCCTGATCGATGCGCTGATCTCCGATCCGTTCGACATCGACGCGCCGCAGACACACACGCTGCGCGGCAGCGACAACCAGCGATTACATTGCCTGACGGCACTTGGCCACGCGCGTTTTGCACAGTACGAACACGCGCCTCGGCACACCGGCAAGGCCCTGGACGTCATGTTCGACGAGGACGGTAGCGTCTGGTTCGCGGGGATACCGGGCCGGGACGATTTTCATCGATTGAGAGACCTATTGACCGATCAGGGGCATCACGTCCGGATCAGTGCCGACAAGGCGAGAAACAGATAAGACAGGAAATGTCAGCCATGATGCGTTTTTGCCCGAATTGCCGAACCGAGCGGTCGGTGGACGAGTGGTACTGTGCCGGCACGGTCGGCGATGCCGTTTGCAACTGGGACTTGTCAGGCGTACCGATCCGGGCGAACGGCTGGCGCCCCCAGGATGTGGTCACGGTCGAGACGGTCAGCCAGCAAGTGGCTGCGGACGCACCCGGATCCGCCGTGCCGCCCTCGTTGTCGTGCACGAACGGCCATCCGATGAACGACGGCGACCTCATGTGCCTCGAATGCGGCGCGGATCCGGCCATGCCCGCCGACGCACAGCGGCTCGGCGCCGGCGACGAGGCTCCTGCCGGCAGCTCGGCGGAGGACGCGCCGCCGCCCGTCGAAGAAACGCGGATCGACGGCTGGCGGTTGTTGCGCCAGATTTCCAGCACGGACGGCGTGCGCGAACGCTATGTGGCCCAGCAGGACGGGACCGGCAGGCAGGCCGTGCTGACGCTGTATCGGCCGGGCGCGGAACCGGACCCGGCCGTCTACGATGTGGTGCGCCGCCTGCCGCGCGAGCACGTTCCGGAGATCATCGCTACCGGACGCTGGGATCAACGTGCGTACGAAGTCGCCGAGGAGATGAGCGGCGGGACGCTGGCGGATCTCGGCGTGGCCGTCCGCGATCGCGCGACGATCCGCCGGGTGGTCGATGAACTGGGCCAGGCCCTGCAGGCATTTTCGGACGTGGGGCTTCGGCATCGGGACCTGCGGCCCGGCACGCTGCTGGTGCGCAGCCGCGAACCGCTGGACCTCGTCATCAGCGGCTTCGGTTCGGCGCGGCTGTCCGAATTCGATCTCGATATCGTCTCGCCGCTCGAAACGACGCGCTATATGGCGCCCGAGGCCATTGCGGGCGGTGTCGCCGCGGCATCCGACTGGTGGAGCCTCGGCATGATCCTGCTCGAGCAGTTGACGGACGGCCGCTGCTTCGAGGGCATCAATCCGCGCGCGTTTCTGATTCACGTGCTGGCCAACGGCGTCACGTTACCGGACGATCTGGATCCCTCGCTTCACCTTTTGCTGCGAGGCCTGCTCGCGCGTGACCGACATCAACGCTGGCAATGGCCGCAAGTCAAGGCCTGGCTGGACGGCAAACCGGTCGATGCACCGTCGGCGGCGACGATCGATTCCGATGGCGACGAAGGCGCCAGCATCGCGTTGGGCGCCCGCCAATATCGCAAGCCGGCGATCTTCGCGCTCGCCGCGGCGGAGCGCGAGAACTGGGAAGCGGCGCGCGATCACCTGAATCGCGGCGTTGTCCTGACATGGGCGGAACAAGCCGGTGCCGGTGCGAAAGTGCTGGCCGGCCTGCGTCAGGTTGCGCAACTCGACGGCGTCGATGACGAGGGCCGCCTGATGATCGCGCTCAAGCTGTTGAATCCCGACATGCCGCTCATTCTGCGCGGCGACATCGTCACGCCCGGCTGGTTGCTGCACAACCCGTTGGAAGGTTACGACCTGGTGACCGGGCCGGTGCCGACGTTCCTGGAGCGGCTGGGAACGGAAAGCTGGCTGTCCAGGCTACGCGCTCGAGCCGATGAAGTACGACACCGGGCTGCGTATCTTGGCATCGAACTGAACGAAGACCTGGTGCGCATCGCGCTGCTTTCCACGTCGCGTGCCCAATTGGCCGCGCAATGGGAAGAACGGCGCCTGTTGTTGCCGGATTCCGATCATCACGGCCTGCTGTCGCTGTCGGAACGCCGCGTCCTCAGCGAGGAAGACCTGATCGTTCTGTTGAGCGCGGCCATTTCACAGTTTCGCCCGGTCGACGAGATCCTCGACCAGGCGGCGGCCCTCGCGGAACGAGAGCAGATTCTGGTCTTCGATCGCCAGGCTGCCCGGATCGCGCTTGCGCTGCCGCGCGTCGACCTGTTCCATGCCGTCGACGACCGGATCGCCGGATTCGCGCGAACCGGCAACCCGACCGTCGATGAATGGGCGGAGCAGTTCCGGCTGGAACGTCGCTTGCCCCTGCACGAAGTCGTCGTTCTGTTGTCGGTGCCCGCCGAGCAGTGGCTGGAACCGCAGAAGCAGCAATACGTGTCGCAGATCCTCGACTTCTTCGAGAAGAAAGTCGCCACGACCGTATTGCGCGGTCCGCTGGTACGGATGACCATCGGCAAGACCACGGGGCGGGTCGATCTCCACGAACTGAACGGTGAGCGATTCGCCAGCACCGCGCTCCTCGACCATCTGCTCCAGCGCAATGTACAGACGGTACCGGTGGACCCGGCCGTGTTCGGTGCAAGCGGAACGCTCGAAGGCCGGTTGAACACGCTGTACCGGCAGACCTCGCTCTACAAGCGGGATACCGGCATCGACGGCCTCTATCTCGGCTTCCCGTTCCTGCTTTACAAGGATCATCGCAGCACGACGCGCCCTCGCATCGCCCCCGTCCTGTTGTGGCCGGTCAAACTGCTGATGGAGCTCGGCACGCGACGCCAGGTGGCGATGGCTTTCGACGGCGAGCGCGAGGAGGTTCGCCTGAACCCGGCACTCGAGGGCCTGCTGGGACGCGAGGCCGTCAAGGCATGGCGTGTCGCAGCCGACGAGGTGCTCGGACGTTCCGCGTTGAAAGCGGCCGACGTGGTCGATGCTTTCGGCCTGCTGGCCGACGTGGAAAGCCGCAAACTCGGTGCGCTGCCGCTGCCGACCCTCGACGTGCCCGCCGGCGCGACGCGCCTCGCCTGCGCCGGCGTGCTGTTTCACGTCGACTTCGCCGGCCAGGCCATCGGCGAGGATCTGCGCCAGCTCAAGCAATTGTCGCCTTCCGGCACGGCGCTCGAATCGATGCTGCGGCTCAAGGACAAATCCGACTACGACGCGTCCGAGGCTACGTCGACCGAGCTCGGCCGATTCCTGACGGTGGCAAGCGATCCGTCGCAGGAAGCGGCTATCCTGCAGGCCCGTCAGGGCCCCGGCCTGCTGGTCGAAGGGCCACCCGGTACCGGCAAGAGCCAGACGATCGTCAACATGGTCGCCGACGCGATCGGACAAGGCCGGAGCCTGCTGATCGTCTGCCAGAAGCATGCCGCGCTGGAAGTCGTTCGCAAGCGTCTCGTCGCGGAAGGCCTGGGCGATCGCATCGTGATGCTCAACGACGTCAACAAGGACCGCGAGCCGACGATTCGCGCCGTCCGCGAACAACTGGATGCGATCTTTCGCGGTGCCGCGTTCGACCCCGGTTTGATACGCCAGCGTGAACGCATGGCCGCGAGAATCGAGGCCCTCGAGGGCGAACTCGATCGCCAGCATGCCGCGCTGCATCGCGTCGACGCATCGACCGGCCTCAGCTATCGGGCGCTGCTCGGCGAACTGATCCGGCTCGAAGCCGGCACGCCGCCGGTCAGCGTGCCGCAGTTGCGTACCCGGCTTGCCACGCTCGATATTTCGGCACTGACCACGCTGGAAGAACACTGCGCACCGCTCGCCCGCTACTGGCTGCCGTCGAAGTTCGAGGGCAGCCCGCTGGCGCAATTGAAGTCGTTCGCGACCGATGCCGCCACGCTCGACGCGTTCAACACGATCTTCGCGGATTTCCGCGATGCGGAGCGCCTGCGCATCGAGACGCTCGCCGCGCATCCCGCGCGCTTCGATGTCGACGACCCCGCCCCGTATCGGGCCTGGCTCGATGCCAACGCCGGCCGCCTCGTCGCGCTGGACGAGACACAACGCAAACGGCTGGCTCAATGGCTGCCCTTGTTCCGACCGGCCGACCATGCCGATGCGGAAGGTCATCGGTATTACTCGGCGCTCGGCACCCTGCATCGCGATCTGTTGGCCGTCGAGACCAGCGGCTTCGATGCGGTGCTGTCGGCTGCCGTCGCGCACCTGCCGGATTCCGCGCTCCGCAAGCTCGAGGCCCAGGCGGCGTTGGCGACTCGCGCCCCGTCTCTCTTGCGCCGCCTTAACCCGGTCACGTATCTGCGGCGTGGCCGCCTGATGAAGTTCGTCACCGGCTGCGGCGCGCCCGCGACCGACGAAACGCTCCGCAAGCTGCTGGCCGCCAGCCGGCTCGAAACAACCTGGCGGCCGCTGCGCGACACATTGAACACGATCAGCCGGGCATTGCATCTCGAGACGGTCGAGCCCGCGTGCGGGCCGACGCTCGCCGATGCCTGCCTGACCCGCCTGCGCCAGCTCGAAGACATCCGCGAACTCGCGCAGCATCTGGCGATCGCGCCACGCGGCGACGAATTCGACTCGGCCGTGATGACCGGCGATCGGGCGCCCGTCGAACAGTTGCTCGACGGTTTCGAGACCGCGTTCGTGCGGCACAGCGCGCGCCAGCATAGTCTGCGGGCGCTGAGGCCGCTCGATGAATGGCTCTCGGCAGAACTCGTCACCGCCTGTCGGCAGACCATTGCCGACAACATCAGTTATCAGGCGCCGTTGAACCGAATCGGCGATGCGTTGCCGACGCTCGCCGCCTATCAGCAGTTCCGCACCCGGGCACGGCATGTCACCGCCGACGCACTCGACGTGTTTGCGATCATGCGCGACCACGAAGACGCGCTGACGCGTCTGCCGCCTGAACGCCTCGACGACGCCGTGCGGCGCATGATCAACCGCGAGGCGCGGCTCGGATGGAAGCGGCGCATGGAGCAGGACCATCCCGAATTGCTGCTCGACCAGAGCGAAACGGCCGCCAAGATCGAAGCACTCGCGGCCGCCGACGGGGAAATGCGGCGCCTGAACCGCGAGATGCTTCGCAACGGCATCGACCACGGCCGACTGGGTTCGGCGCGCGATTGGGAGGACGTGACGCGTTTGACCGGCCGGCGCTCCAGGCGTCTGCGCGAATTCATCGAACTCGGGACGGGGCTGGGCCTGATGGCGCTGCGACCGGTGTGGCTGATGAACCCCGATGTCGCGAGCCGCGTACTGCCGCTGAAATCGGGGCTGTTCGATTCCGTCGTCTACGACGAGGCCTCGCAGATGCCGGTGGAATACGCGATTCCGACGCTGTTCCGCGGTAACTTGTCGATCGTCAGCGGCGACGAGAAGCAAATGCCGCCGACGGCGTTCTTTTCGAGCCGGGCGGATAGCGACGAGACGGACATCTTCGACGGCGAGCAACCCGACGAGGCCGCGACGGAAGACGAACGCGAGCGCTTCGAGGACACCTGGAACCGACGCGAAATCAAGGACTGCCCTGACGTGCTGCAACTGGCACGGAGCGCACTGCCCGTGTCGACGCTGCAGATCCACTATCGTTCGGCGTATCGAGAGCTGATCGGCTATTCAAACGCCGCGTTCTACGAGAACAACCTCAGTGTGCCGGTCCGCCATCCGGATGCCACGGTGCGCGAGGTGAAGCCGCTCGAACTCGTCCAGGTGAATGGTCTTTACGCGCAGCAGACCAACAGCGACGAAGCGGATCGCGTGGTCGCCTATCTGGCGCAACTGTGGCAACAGCCTTACGCACAGCGCCCGTCCGTCGGCGTGGTCACGTTCAACCGCAAGCAAGCCGACCTCATCCTGGAGCGCCTGGAGCAGCGCGCGGAAGAGGATGAAGCATTCCGCGACGCGTATCGCGAGGAACTCGAGCGAACCGATCGCGGTGAGGACATGGCCGTATTCGTGAAGAACGTCGAGAACGTCCAGGGGGACGAACGCGACATCATCGTCTTCTCCACGACCTTCGGGCGCAACGGCCAGGGCACCTTCCGGCGCATGTTTGGCGTGCTGGGCCAAAGCGGTGGCGAGCGACGCCTCAACGTGGCCGTGACGCGTGCGCGCCATAAAGTCGTGCTCATCACGTCGATGCCGATCCGTGAGATCTCCGACATGCTCACGACGCAGCGCAAGCCCGCGATTCCGCGCGATTATCTTCAGGGTTATATGGAATACGCACGCGCGATGTCGAACGGTGAACTGCCCGCCGGCCGCGCATTGCTTGGCCGCATGAGCAGCGAACGGGCGCATGCGAAGTTGCAGCAGACGGGTGTCGTCGACGGCTTCGCGGAAGATGTGCAGGCTTATCTGAGGGGACTCGGCCTGTCACCGGTGCCCGCCCAGGAAGGCGACGCCTTCGGGCTTGATTTTGCGATCGCGGATCCGGAAACCGGTCTTTATGCGATCGGCATCGAATGCGATGCGCCACGTCATCCCCTGCTCGAACATGCGCGTGCCCGGGAAATCTGGCGGCCGTCCGTGCTGGGACGCGCCATTCCGACGCTGCATCGCGTCTCGTCGCAAGCCTGGTACCACGCACCGGAGACAGAGAAGGCTCGCCTGAAGGCAGCCGTCGCGCAGGCACTGAACCAGGAGGTGATGGCATGAGCGGCCCGAAAGTCGTCCGGATCGTGACGCGCGAGGAAATCGTCGCGATCTGCGACGGACATCTGCAGCGCCTCGACCAGGCCATCGCCACATGGATTGCCGAAGGCCGACGTACCGGCGCGCTGTCGGACGAAGCGATCGCGGCAACTCGGGCTCGACGTGAAGCGCTGGCCGCATTGATCGCCGCCGACGCGTTCATGGAGTTGCAGAAGAAAGTGCCCGACGAGATTGCTTTCCTGAAGGCGGATCTCGCCCGGCGTCAACAGGTGGCCGTCGAGCACGCAGAGCAGGCAGAGAAACGCCGGCGGCAAGGACGGTACAGCGCGACGACCTTGCTCGGCGCGCTGGAAGCGAAAGGGATCGAGATACCGGCTGAGCTTCATGGCCAGCTTGATCGCCTGCGCTCGGGCGATCTGCTCGAGCATGCCGATGCGCTGCTCGCGCAAGGGTTCGCCCTTCTGACGCCGGCTGCGGGACGCACACTCAACGATGCGCAACGGGCGCTGGCGAATCGCCTGATGCCCGCCGAACAGTCGGCGGACTTCGAGACCTGGAAGGCCGCGCAACGGGCGGCGTCTCGCGATCCGTCGATCGACCGTCTCGATCGACAGATCGGAGAAGCACGGGTATTTCTGGACCCGCAAGCCGTTGCCGGATTCTCGTCGAGACTGGATACGCTCGAAGACGAGGTGAACGACGCGCGCAAGCACCTGTTGCTCGACAGCCTGATCCTCGACCTGTCAAGTGCAATCGAGGCCGCTCGCGCACGTCGCGCGGCGATCGCGGCACTGGAAGAACTGACGGCGGAGATTCGGGCTTGCCACACGGCAGACGCGGCGAATTTTGTCGAATGCGCTCGACAGTGCGATATCGCCACGTCACCGGACGTCGTGGCCGAGTTGACCCGAACCGGGCAGGACCTGATCGCGCAGGTGCGGCAGCAACAGGCAGCGGAGGCGCGGCGCAACGCGATCCTGAATGGCCTGGCGCGACTCGGCTACGAAGTGCATGAGGGCATGACGACCGCATGGGCGAAGGACGGCCGGGTCGTCGTCAAGAAACCCTCGCTGCCGGATTATGGCGTCGAAGTCGGCGGTCAGGCGCAAGCCGGCCGCCTGCAGGTTCGGGCCGTTTCCCTCGTCGCGAATCGCGACGTTGCCCGCGACAAGGATGTCGAAACGCTCTGGTGTGGCGAGTTCGGCCGGTTGCAGGCGTTGCTGGCCCAACATGGCGACGACTTGCTGATCGAACGTGCGATGGGGGTGGGCGAGGTACCGCTCAAGGTGGTTGCCGAACTCGCCCAACCGTCCGGCACGGGAGTGGCGATGCGCACGCTGAAGTAAGTCGTGCGGGAGAGCGTTTTCCGCGCACCGCCTACCGCGCCGCCTGCTGCCGCTGCACCTCCTGCGCTTTCATCTGCAGATAGGCGCCGCGCTCGACCTCGTGCAGTTGCTGCGGATACTGCTCGGTCGCATCGAACCAGCGCGCAAGGCGCTGGTCGAGCGGCTTGTCGAGCGTCGCGAGATACGTGTCGATCGCGAGGTAGTAGCGCATCGTGTTGCGCTCCAGCAGCCCGCGCACACCGCCGATGTACTGCGGCTGCGCGGCCGATGCGCCGCTGACGGTCGTGAAGCCGACCTTGTCGCTGCCGACGGTCGCGAGGTAAGTCTTCATCGCCATGCGGCCGACCGTGCCGAAGCCATACGAATACGTGAGATGCAGGAACGTGCGCGACGCGCCGACCGGAATGGCCTCCAGCGCGATCCGGTAATCCTTCGTGCCCATCGGGCCGCTGTCGGCGGTCAGGTCGACCTGGAAATAGTCGGGTGTCGCGGCCGCCACGCGATAGCGGAACTGTACGCGATAGGTGTCCGACAGCTTCTGCTGGATTTTGCGGCCGAGGTTCACGTCGAGCACCGGGCCGTTGCTGCCGCTCGACGCGTGGCAATACTTCGTGTTCAGGTGCAGGATCAGCACCGCGCACCAGTTCGCGGGGCCCTGCGCAGGCTCGTCGAGCTGGCTGCTGACGACCGCGTACGGATAATCGACCACCGCGTAGATGTCGCCCTTCAGCGACGACGACGCTTCCGCCGATTCGAGAACCAGCGGCCGGTGAAACGCGTTGTCCTTCAGTTGCGGGCCGAGGCTGCGGTAACGGTCGAGCAGCGTCGCCGCATCGTCCGCGCCGAACGACAGCGCGCTCCAGCCAACGCACAGGGCCGCAGCAAGCGCGTGCCACGCGCGGCGAGCCAGCCACGTGCGGCGCGGATCTCCGGATGTCTTCATTCTTGTGCTCCCGCCTGGCGCGCGATGGTCGCGCACATGTTTCACAGAATACGCCTGGCCGCAGCGCAACATTGCACGCGAAGGGGCCGCTATCGGCTCCGCTTCACCGGCACCGGCAACTGCGCGGCGGTGATCCGGATCAGCGCCGACAGCCATTCGCGATCGTCCCAGCGCTCGCCGGAGATGACGAGGTGCGGCTTCGCGCCCGGATACGGCGAACCTTCTTCGCAGGCGCCGAGAAACGCGCGGCCTTCGGGTGTCGGCTTGACGAACAGCCGATCGTCGCAGACGAGCGCGGCCATCTTGCCGTCGCAGTAGATACCGTATTCGCCGAACATCTTCCGTGCCGAGACCGTACCGGCCGCCGCCATCTGCTCGACGATGAAATCGACTGTGCTTTGGCTCGATGCCATCTGCCGCTCCTTGCAAAAAGTTTAAGACCGCAGTGTGCACCAGACCGTTCCGCTTGTTGGGCAGATACGCTGCGGCGCGTCATCCCTGCGTCACAGCAACGCGCATTCAGGCACGGGCGGGCCTTCGACGCCCACCGCGCCCTGACATCCCTGACATCCCTGACAGTTACATGACGTCTCGATGAATCGTCCAATGACGCTTCACAAAAAACTGGCTTCGCCGATGTGCCGGGAGAGCGGCACGGGCCACCCGACCGGATCGCCGTGCGCCCCGAAGCGTCGATACAAGGAACCCGATGAGCGTACCTGCCCCCTTCCCCGCGTGGCTCAAGCAGGTCTATGAGCACTATTGCCGCCAACTCGTCCCGGGCGCGATGCTGAGCGAGACGGTCGCGATCGACGACGCCGTGTCGCGCGTCACCGCGGTCGACGTCATCGCTCCGGACGATGTGCCATCCGTTCCGCTTGCCGCGTGCGACGGCTATGCGCTGCGCGCATCCGACACGGCTCGCGCGACGCATCGCGAACCGGTCGATCTCGACTGCGAACGCTCGCTGGGCTATCTGGCGTCGCGAACGGCGAGCCCGGCCGCCCGCGCGCTCGCGCCCGGCCACGCGGCCAGCATCCCGGCCTACGTGACGATGCCGGAGCACGCCGACACCCTTGCGCCGACGTCCACCCATCGCTGCGCCAGCGCAGACGTGGGCGCATACCTGCGGTTTCGCGCGCCGTATGCGCCCGGCCAGCACGTGATCGCCGCCGGCAGCGAATACCGGAAAGGAGACGTGCTGCTCGAGAAGGGTCTGCGGATTACGCCGGCGCGGCAGGCGGCGCTGATTGCGGCGGGCGTGCGCGAGGTGGCCGTTACGAAGCGGCCGCGCATCGGCATCGTGATCGCCGGCTACGAGGTGGTGCCGCCTGGCCATGTACGCGAATCGTGGCAGCGCTACGATTCGTGCGGCCCGTATGTCCGCGCGATCCTGCGGCAATGGGGCTATGACGTGCCTGCCGTCGAGTATCTTCCACTGCCCTCCGCGGTTCCGTGGTCGGCCGACGCGTGGCGCGACGACCAGGCGTTCGGGCGACAACTGGCCGAACTGGCCGGGCGCTACGACCTGATCGTCGGCGCCGGGCTGCCGGCGGGCGATCCATTCCAGATTCGCGGCCTGAACAGCCAGATGGCGTACCCGAACAGTCGGGACACGATCCGGATCAAGCAGACGCCCGGTGGAATATTCAATGTCGGACGCAGTATGGACCGCTCGCCACCGAAGAAGTGGCTGGTGGAATATACGAGGCCGAACGGCTACATCTACAGGTCGGAAGCGAAGGTCAGCTACGATCAGGCGGTACTGGTCAACCTGCCGGGCCATACGAGCGGCGTCGCGGTATTGATGCATGCGATCGTCCGGTACGTGCTCGATTCGCTGGAGCATGTCGCGTCGCCGGGCCCGCACTGGGAAACCGCGCTGACCGCGCACGATATCGCACCGGACGCCGAACTCAACGGGATGCGCTGGGGCGTTCGGCATGGCGCCGAACGCGGCGAATCGCGGGTCAGCCTGCTGCCATGCCAGGGAGACGGACCCATTCGCGCCGTGACCGACGCCGAGGTGCTCGTCGCGATCCCGGCCGGGGAAACGGTGCTGCCTGCCGGTGCGCCCGTCCTGTTCGTACGGCTCGACCGCACCGGCCACGAAGCGCCGCGTCGCGGCGAGGTAAAACCTCCGGATACGGCGACGGACGCGCCGCCGCCACTGCCACCGCAAGCAGCCGCCACCGACACCCGCACCGGTACCGGCACATTGGTTGCTGACGCAACCGTCCCCGACGTTCGCGAATCATGGCAACGCATCGAATACCGGATCGACGCCGATCCGAAGCACCTTCCCGGCGGTCTCAACGGGCCGGCCTCAGCGCACGCGATCGCCGCACTGCACGGCACGCTGGGCACGACGCTGCCGGATGACCTGCTGGAAAGCCTTCGGCTTCACGACGGCCAGGCCGATCCGGCAACCGTCTTCGCCGAAAACGACGCATTGCTGAGCGCGCACGAGATCGTCGCGCAATGGTCGATCTGGAAGAAACTGGTATCGGGTGGCGACTTCGACGACATGACGTCAGACCCGGCCGCCGGCATCCGCGACGACTGGTACAACCTCAAGTGGATTCCGTTCACGCACGACGGCAGCGGCAATCATCTGTGCGTCGACCTCGATCCCGCCGAAGGCGGCACGGTCGGGCAAGTGATCCGGGTCTGGCATGACGACGACCGGCGTGAACGTGTTGCATCGAGTTATGCGGAATGGCTCGCGCGCGTGGCGGCGGAGCGTGACGATCCGGCCGGCGATTGAGCGGGCGGCGAATGCGGCGCGACACGTCACGCCCCGTCGCCGATCGCGCCGGCGCCCGTCTATGAACGCAGCGTCGACGGCGCGACGCCCAGCCAGCGCTGAAAACTGCGCCGCATGTTTTCCGTATCGCCGAACCCGCACTCGTTCGCCACGCGCTGCAGCGATGCCGCACCGCTTTCCAGCGCGGCGCGGGCGGCTTCCACGCGCAGTTTCTCGACGGCCTTGGCCGGCGTGAGACCGGTTTCCGTCTGGAACGCCCGCGCGAATTGACGCGGGCTCATGCACGCCTGCTCGGCCAGGTCGCTCACGCGCAAGCGCGCACCGAGATTGCGGCGAATGTAGTCGAGCAACGGCTGGAAGCGCCCATGCGCGCTGTCGAGTTCGATCAGCGCCGAGAACTGCGACTGCCCGCCCGGGCGCCGGTAGTACACGACCAGCCGCTTCGCGACCGCGCGCGCCAGCCGCTCGCCGCGATCCGCGCCGATCAGCGCGAGCGTCAGGTCGATGCCGGCCGTGATGCCGGCGCTCGTCCAGAACGGCCCGTCGTTCACGTAGATGCGGTCGAGCGCCAGCCGCACCTGCGGAAACGCCTGCGCGAAACGCTCGCCGCAGCCCCAGTGCGTGGTCGCCAGCCGGCCGTCCAGCACGCCGGCCGCGGCCAGCAGCAGGCTGCCCGAACAGACACTCGCGACGCGGATGCCGCGCGCCGCGCAGCGCCGGACGAATGCGCACGTCGCGTCGTCTGCCATCGCCGCATCGACGCCATCGCCGCCCGCGACCAGCAACGTATCGAGGTCCGCCGCCTCCGGCAGCGGCTCGGCGTGCCAGCTCACGCCCGACGAACTGCGAACCAGCCCCGGCTGCACCGCGACGATGCGAATCGCGTAATACGGCGTGCGCGCGTAGTCGGCCATCTCGAACGCGGCAACGGGCCCGGCGGCATCGAGCAACTGGAAGCCGGGATACACGAGCATGGCGACGCGATGGGTCATGGCAGAAAGTGCGGGAGAAATGACATTGCGACGGACGGCGCGCGGCCCGATCCTACAGGCCGTTCATGTCTTCGGGAGATCGTGATGGCCACCACGCCGTTCATCGTCGTATTCGCGTTGTTCGATCATGTCACGCAGCTCGATTTCACCGGCCCGGACGAGGTGTTCTGGCGCCTGCCGGGCGCGCGGATTCACCGGGCCTCCGTGCGCGGCGGATCGATTCGCGCGGACAGCGGCCTGACCATCGCGGCCGTCGAGCGGCTTGCCGACATCGCACACACCGATCTCGTCTGCGTGCCGGGCGGGCTCGGCGTGATCGACGCGATCGCCGACGATGCGTTCGTTCGCGAAGTCCGCCGGCTCGCGCAAGGCGCCCGCTATGTTACCTCCGTGTGCAGCGGGTCGCTGGTGCTCGGCGCGGCCGGGTTGCTGCACGGCCGGCGGGCCGCCTGCCACTGGGCGTGGCGCGACCTGCTGCCGCCGTTCGGCGCGATCGTCGACACCGGCCGCGTGGTGCGTGACGGCCCGGTCATCACGGGCGGCGGCGTCACCGCCGGCATCGACATGGCGCTGTCGGTGATGGCCGACATCGCCGGCCCGGCCTATGCGCAAGCCGTGCAGCTCGGCATCGAGTACGCGCCCGAGCCGCCGTTCGACTGCGGGCGTCCCGAGCAGGCCGCACCGGACATTCTCGCGTCGGTGTCCGCGCTGTTCGAGCGCGTGCGGCCCGATCGTCATGCGGTCGTGGCGCGCGCGGCGCAGCACCTTGCACCGCCGGACGCAGGCCGACAGGCGACTTGACGACGCGCAGGCAGCCCCTGCCCGACCCGCACGACGCCGTTACTTGTCGGCTGCGAACGCGCTCGACATCTGCCGCGCCCGCTTCACATCGTCACCATGCAGATAAATCGACGTCGTGGAAATCGACGCATGCCGCAGGTTGTCGCGCACGGTCGTCAACTCCGCGCCGCGCGCCAACGCGTGCGTCGCATGCGTATGACGCATCCAGTGCGGGCTCGCCTGCCGCAGCTTCTGCGCAAGCGCGGGATTGTCGGCATCGACTTGATCGGCCGTCTGCGCGAAGAAACGCTGCATCACCTTCCACAGCCGCACGCTCGTGATCGCGGCCGCACCGTCTTCCGCGAGGCTCGGGATCAGCGGCGTGTCGGGCCGCCAGCGCGATGGCGTGACCGGCAACCGGCGTGCGACCAGAAAACGGTCAAGCCCCGTGCGTGCGAGCGGCGGCAGCGCGACGCGCGCGGCCTTGCTGCCCTTGCCGATCACCTTCAGCCACGCGTCGCCGTGCGCATCGGTCTCGATGTCGCCGAGCGTCGCGCCGACCAGCTCGCTCGCGCGCAGCCCGGTCGCATAGCCGAAATCGAGAATGAAGCGCAGCCGTTGCGCGGCGGCCGCCGTCCAGCCCGACTGCGGCGCACCGATGCGTGTGCCCTTGCGGAACTCGAGCCCGTCGGCGATCGTGCGCACGAGCAGCCACTCGCCTTCGGTGAACGCATGCGACGTGTCGAGTGCGTTCGCGCCGCGCGTGTCGCGCACCTTGACGCCCGCGAACGGATTCGCGAGCAGGTAGCGCTGCTCGATCAGCCAGCGAAACAGCGCGCCGAGCACCGACAGCGTGTATGCCGCCGAGCGCGCGGACAGCGCGCCCGAGAACGGCCGCCAGTCGGGCGCACCGCGCGGCCGCACGGGCCCGACCCAGCGCTCGTGCGGCGTCGGGCGCCGCACGAACGCGCGATAGGCGACCGCATCCTCGGTCGTCAGCGACGACAGCGCGCGGCCGCGTTCGACGATCGCCCACAGGATCAGCCGCTCGGCCTCCTTCCGGTACGCACGCCGTGTCGCGGCCGATTCGTGCAGCGACAGCCACGCGTGCACGGCCGCGTAATCGTTGTCCGCATCCAGCGTGCTGGTCGCGCGCGGCGCGCGGAACGTGCCAGCCGAGCCGTCGACCTCATGCGGCAGCTTCAACTGCTCCCACGGCACGATGCTGCCGCGCGGTGTCGCCGCGATCAGTGCGCGCGCCCGTTCGGTCAGGGCCGGATGCGCGGCGAAAAACGCCTCGATGTGCCGCGCACTGGCCATGCCGAGGCCCGCGATCGCACGCCACCACTGGCGCCGGCGCGGAATCCGCACCGTGAGATCGGCCAGCGTCGCGATCCCGTGCGCACGCAGCGCGACGACCGCGCGCGCGGGCAGCCACAGGCCGACGTCGTCGCTGATCTGCGGGACCGGCGGGCGCGCATGGCGCAGCAGGCCGATCGCTTCGGCCGCAGCCTTCGCCTCCTGCAAACGCTCACCGTCAGGATGACCGAGCTGCTCCGCGAGATCGGGCCGGCCAGCCTGCCGCGCGACGCGCACGAGACGGCGGCGGATGACGCCGATCACGCCGCGCGCCGAGCGCCCTTCGCCGAGACGATCGGGCAGGTAGCGCGCGACGGCCTGGCGCACGGTCATGCCCGCATACCACGCACGCAGCGCGGCCAGTTCGTCGGCGTCGGGAAAGCCTGCGGGCGCAGGCGCGGAATCGGAGGAAGGCGGTGAGGCGAGGCGCGGTTTCATGGGCGCCAGTTTGACAGAAGCGCGCGCGGCCGGATACGTCGCGCGCCGCGTTCCGGGCGCGACGGGCGACGCAGCGCGACACCGGATCGTTCCGGCCTCGCGCTCAGACACATCACATCGATCGAAACCCGTCAGCCAGTGACCGGCGTGCGCCGCACTTCCGACAAATAGATCAGGATCAGCGACACCCACACGATCCCGTACAGGAACATGAAGCAGGTCGTGCGCACGCGCAGCAGGTCGAGCAGCACGCCGAACAGGATCGGCAGCAGGAACCCGCCGAGCCCGCCCGCGAGCCCGACGATGCCCGTAACGACGCCCATGTTGTCCGCGAAATCGTCGGCGACGTACTTGAACGTCGACGCCATCCCGAGCGCGAACACCGCGCCGAGCACGAAGGTCAGCGCGACGAAACCGGCCACCGGCATCGACACATTCAGCGTCGCGGTGCCGTCGATCGTGTGGATCACGAAGTCGGTCGCCGGATACGACAGCAGGAACAGCGCGATCCACGCGATCCACAGCCCCCACCATGTGACCGCGTGCGCACCGAAGCGGTCGGACAGCGCGCCGCCGAGCGCGCGCAGCACCGAGCCCGGCAGCGAGAAGCCGGCCGCGAACGCGGACGCCATCACGAGCGACATCCCGTATTCGCTCTTGAGGTACTGCGGAATCCACAGCGACAGCGCAGTGAAGCCGCCGAACGTGATCGAGTAGTACTGGCACAGCCGCCACACGCGCGGGTCGCGCAGCACCTTGAACGAATCGAGCCACGAGCCGCCGCGCTTGCCCGCGCCCGGGTCCGGCGCCGACGCGAACCAGAAGATCGCGGCCGTGACGAGCAGCGCGACCGCGTAGACGCGCGGCACGAAGCGCCAGCCGTACGCACCGAGCAGCAGCGGCGTGACGAACAGGTTGACGGCCGCGCCGCAGGTGCCCGCGCCGAACACGCCCATCGCGAGCCCGCGCCGCTGCGGCGGGAAGAAACGCGCGACATACGGCGTGCCGACCGCAAACGATGCACCGACGCAACCGAGGAACAGCCCGATCAGCAGGAACTGCCACAGCTGCGTCGCGTAGCTGACGATATAGACGGGCACCGCGCACACGACGAGCAGCACCGTCATCACGATCCGGCCGCCGAAGCGGTCGGTCCAGGTGCCGAGCGGCAGGCGCATCAGCGCGCCGGTCAGCACGGGCGTCGACGTGAGCAGCCCGAACTCCGTGCTGTTCAGCCCGAGATCGGTGCGCAGCTGCACGCCGAGCACGCCGAACATCATCCACACGACGAAGCACACCATGAATGCGAGCGTGCTCGCGGCCAGCACCGACCACGCGCGCAGCGGAATCGCCGGCGCGCCGCCGGCCGGCACCACGTTACCTTGTTGTTGAGTTGCCATACGCCAAACCCCGTTTCATTGGACCAGCGGGCCGTTCGCGCCATCGAACGCGACACCTTCGACGCGCGCACTACCCGCGAGAATCGCCACGTACTGCCGCATCGCCCGCTCCCGCACGCGTTCCGACAGGTACGCGGCGATCTGCGCGGCGGCTTCGTCGAACGGCACCGCATCGCCCGGCACGCGGCGCTCGATGCGCACGATGTGAAAGCCGAAGCGCGTATTGACGAGCTTCGGCAGCACGCCGAGCCCGTCGGTGTCGAACAGCGCGGCCTCGAATTCCGGCACCGTGTCGCCGCGCAGCAGTTGCCCGAGGCTGCCGCCGACTTCCGCCGACGGGCAGTTCGACGACGCGCGCGCGAGCGCTTCGAACGTGTCGGGTGCGGCCACCACGTCGGCGAGCGCGGCTTCCGCGCGCTGCCGCAGCGGCGCGAGCGGCACACGGTCCGTCATCGCGAACAGCACGTGGCTCGCATAGACGATGTCGTTGCGGCGAAAGCGCGCCGGATGCTGCGCGTAGTAGCGCTCGCAATTCGCGCGATCGGGTTCGGGCAAGTGCGTGAGCTCGCGTTCGAGCAATGCGTCGACGGCCGCGTCGTCGAGTGGCGCGCCTTCGTCGAGCAGCGCGAGCGATACCGCGCGCTGCCGCAGCAGTTCGCGCACCGCGAGCGCGCGCCGTGCGGCGTCGAGCGGATCGGGCGCGTCGCCGTGATGCGCGGCCTCGGCCGCGACCGCGTCGTCGTCGATCGCGATGCCGTTGATGCGCAACGCGGCCGGTACGTCATGGAGAACGTCGTTCATGCGGCCTCCTCAGCGCTTGCGCACAAGCTGGTACGGGCGGATCAGGTACGCGACCGACGCGATCCCGCTCCAGATGTGCACCATCCGCGTGAACGGCGACACGAGGAAGATCGTGAAGCCGAGCAGGATATGCAGCCGGTACGTCAGCGGCACGCCGACCAGCAGGCTCGCGATGTCCGGCCGGAACGTGACGACGCCCTTCACGTAGTCGGTCAGCTGCTCGAACATCGCGCCGTCCATGTGGCGCGTCGACAGCACGACGGTGCCGAGCCCGAGCGCGAGCTGCACCCACAGCATCAGCACGATCAGGATGTCGGACTTGCGGCTGTTCTTACGGATACGCGGGTCGCCGAGGCGCCGCCAGATCAGGATCGTCAGCCCGATGATCGCCGCGACACCGGCCGCCCCGCCCGCCACCATCGCGACGAGCTGGTGCCCCGACGCCGACAGGAACGGCGACACGAGCCAGTGCGGCGCGAGGAAGCCGCCGAAGTGCCCGAGCACGACGACCAGCACGCCCCAGTGGAACAGGTTGCTGCCGAGCCGCAGCATGCCGTGGCGCAACAGCTGCGACGAATCGCTTTTCCACGTGTATTGCTCACGGTCGAAGCGGATCAGGCTGCCCAGCAGCAGCACGGCGAGACAGATGTACGGATAGATCCCGAACAGGAATTGATGCAGGTAATCGTTCATGGCTTTCCCCTGTTGAACCGGCGCGCTTACGCGCGCCGCGCAGGCCGTTGATCGTAGAAGCGCACCGGTTCCTCCGCCGGCGTGGCCGCGCCGACGAAGCGCACGGCCTCGTCCGCATACGACGCGTCGAGCGCGCGGTAGTCGGCGGCACTCGGCCGCTCGGCGGCCACGTCGTCGTCGGTGTCGTCCGGCGCGTCGGCCGGTGCGAGGCCGGCCATCGGCAGCAGCGCCCCGACGACGAAGCCGTAATGGCTGCCGCGCTGCGCGAGCTGGCCGGCCAGCGCGCTCAGGATTTCGCCGGTTTCGGCGAGCAGCTTGCGCGCATCGGGCGCCGGCAGCCGCGACAGGTATTCGAGGAACACGGGCAGGTAGTCGGGCAGTTCGCCCTGGTTCAGGAACAGCCCGTGCCGCTCGTACATCTGCAGCAGGTCGACCATCGCCTGCCCGCGGTCGCGCGATTCACCGTGCACATGCTCGAACAGGTACAGCGACGTCGCGCGGCCACGGTCGAACAGCCCGACGTAGTTCTCCTGCAGCGTCAGCAGGTCGCGCTCGCGCACGTATGCAAGGAACCGGTCGAGGCCCGCGCGCACCGTTTTCGGCAGGCGCGCATGCTCGCGCAGGTGCATTTCGATCGAATCGAGCGCGACAACGAGCGCCTCGTCGGGATAATCAAGCAGCGCAGCGAGCGCCGCATAGGTCGGATCGGATGCGGTGCTCATCATCGGGAAGCCTCGTGGATCGAAATCGTCTTGCTGCCCTTCCTCGGGCTGAACAGGCTGGCCTCCGAACGGCCATCCGAGCAGCCGTTGCCGAACGAGAAGCCGCACGACGCGCGAAGGTCGTAGGCGTTCTCCGCATACTCGCGATGCGTGGTCGGGATCACGAAACGATCCTCGTAGTTCGCGATCGCGAGATAGCGGTACATCTCCTCGACCTGCGCGAGCGACAGCCCGACCTGGTCGAGCACGCCGCGCGCGTCGATGCCGTCCACGTGGCGCGCGCGCATGAACGCGCGCATCGCGAGCAGCCGCTCGAGCGCGAGCTTCACGGGCGCCTCGTCACCGGCCGTCAGCAGGTTCGCGAGATAGCGCAGCGGGATGCGCAGCGATTCGACGTCCGGCAGGTAGCCATTCATCCCGAGGTCCCCGCTGTTCGCGGCCGCGTTGATCGGCGACAGCGGCGGCACGTACCACACCATCGGCAGCGTCCGGTATTCCGGATGCAGCGGGAACGCGATCTTCCAGTCGATCGCCATCTTGTAGGTCGGCGACCGCCGCGCGGCGTCGATCCAGGCGGCCGGCACGCCGTCGCGTTCGGCCTGCGCGATCACGGCCGGGTCGTCCGGATCGAGGAACAGCGACAGCTGCGCTTCGTACAGATCCTTCTCGTTCTCGGCGCTGGCCGCCTCGCTGATCCGGTCGGCGTCGTACAGCAGCACGCCGAGATAGCGGATGCGGCCCACGCAGGTTTCCGAGCACACGGTCGGCTGGCCGGCCTCGATGCGCGGATAGCAGAAGATGCACTTCTCGGCCTTGCCGCTCTGCCAGTTGTAGTAGATCTTCTTGTACGGACACCCCGACACGCACATGCGCCAGCCGCGGCACTTGTCCTGGTCGATCAGCACGATGCCGTCTTCCTCGCGCTTGTAGATCGAGCCCGACGGGCACGACGCGACGCACGCCGGGTTCAGGCAGTGCTCGCACAGGCGCGGCAGGTACATCATGAAAGTGTTCTCGAACTGCCCGTAGATCTCCTTCTGCACATTCTCGAAGTTGTAGTCCTTCGCGCGCTTTTCGAACTCGCCGCCGAGGATTTCCTCCCAGTTCGGCCCCCACTCGATCTTCTCGAGCCGCTGGCCGCTGATCACCGAGCGCGGCCGCGCGACCGGCATCGCGCGCGTATTGCCGGCTTCCTGCAGGTGCGCGTAGTCGAACGTGAACGGCTCGTAGTAATCGTCGATCTCGGGCAGGTGCGGGTTCGCGAAGATCTGCGCGAGCAACCGCCACTTGCTGCCGAGACGCGGCTCGATCTTGCCGTCGGCACGCCGTTTCCAGCCGCCGCGCCAACGGTCCTGGTTTTCCCAGTCCTTCGGGTAGCCGATGCCCGGTTTCGTCTCGACGTTGTTGAACCACGCATATTCCATTCCTTCGCGGCTCGTCCATACGTTCTTGCAGGTCACCGAGCAGGTATGGCAGCCGATGCACTTGTCGAGGTTCAGCACCATCGCGATCTGTGCGCGTACCTTCATGACGTTTCTCCGGTAGCCCGTACGGCTTGCGTTGTGGGGTCGACCGCGGTCTCTTCGCCATCGAGCCAGTCGATCTTGTTCATCCTGCGCACGATCAGGAACTCGTCGCGATTCGAGCCGACCGTGCCGTAGTAGTTGAAGCCGTACGCGAGCTGCGCATAACCGCCGATCATATGGGTCGGCTTCAGCGCGATGCGCGTGACCGAGTTGTGGATGCCGCCGCGCGTGCCGGTGATCTCGGAGCCCGGCGTGTTCACGATCTTCTCCTGCGCGTGGTACATCATCACCATCCCGGACGGAATCCGCTGGCTGACCACGGCCCGCGCGCACAACGCGCCGTTCGAGTTGTAGCACTCGATCCAGTCGTTATCGACCGCGCCGATCGCCTTCGCGTCGTCCTCCGACATCCACACGATCGGGCCGCCGCGCGACAGCGTCAGCATCAGCAGGTTGTCCGTGTAGGTGCTGTGGATCCCCCACTTCTGGTGCGGCGTCAGGAAGTTCAGCACCCGTTCCGGGTTGCCGTTCGAACGCGTGCCGACCATGTGCGCGTAACTGCCCGTATCGACCGGCGGCTTGTATGCGCACAGCGATTCGCCGAACGCGCGCATCCACGCATGATCCTGATAGAGCTGCTGGCGGCCGGTCATCGTGCGCCACGGCACCAGCTCGTGCACGTTCACGTAGCCGGCGTTGTACGACACGTGCTCGGATTCGATCCCGCTCCACGTCGGCGACGAGATGATCTTGCGCGGCTGCGCCTGGATGTCGCGGAAACGGATCTTCTCGTCCGCGCGCGCGGCGGCCAGGTGCGTATGGTCGATGCCCGTGATGCCGGACAGTGCGCGCCACGCCTTCACCGCCACTTCGCCGTTGGTCTCGGGCGCGAGCGCGAGGATCACCTCGGCCGCGTCGAGCGCCGTGTCGATACGCGGCCGCCCTTGCGCCGCGCCGTCGGCCACCTTGTAGTTCAGCTCGCCGAGCAGCTTCACTTCGTCCTTCGTGTCCCAGCCGATGCCTTTGCCGCCGTTGCCGAGCTTGTCCATCAGCGGCCCGAGCGACGTGAAGCGCGCGTAGGTGTTCGGATAGTCGCGCTCGACGACGGTCACGTTCGGCATCGTGCGGCCCGGCACCGGCTCGCATTCGCCGCGCTTCCAGTCCTGCACGTCGAACGGCTGCGCGAGCTCGCCCGGTGTGTCGTGCGCGATCGGTGCGAGCACCACGTCGCGTTCGACACTCAAATGCCCGTCGCACAGTTCGGAGAAGCGCTTCGCGATCCCCTTGAAGATCTCCCAGTCGCTCTTCGATTCCCACGCGGGATCGACGGCCGCCGACAGCGGGTGGATGAACGGGTGCATGTCGGACGTGTTCATGTCGTCCTTCTCGTACCACGTCGCGGTGGGCAGCACGACGTCCGAGTACATGCAGGTCGTCGACATCCGGAAGTCGAGCGTCACGAGCAGGTCGAGCTTGCCGCGCGGCGCGTCGTCATGCCACGTCACTTCCTCGGGGCGCGTGCCGCCGGTCGCGCCGAGATCCTCGCCCTGCACGCCGTGGGTCGTACCGAGCAGGTGCTTCAGGAAATATTCATGCCCCTTGCCCGACGAACCGAGCAGGTTCGAGCGCTACACGAACAGGTTGCGCGGGAAGTTCTCCGGCGCATCGGGATCCTCGCTCGCCAACTTCAGCGTGCCCGCCTTCAACTGCTGCGCGAGCGCCGCACCGGCATGCGCGGGATCGGCGAGCGCCGCGCCGACCTTCAGCGGATTCACCGCGAGCTGCGGCGCGGACGGCAGCCAGCCCATCCGTTCCGCGCGCACGTTGTAGTCGATCGGCGCGCCGTGGAACTGCGACTTGTCCGCGAGCGGCGACAGCAGCGTGGCCGGGTCCATCGGGTCGTAGCGCCACTGGTCGGTGTGCGCGTAGAAGAACGACGTCGCATTCATCTGGCGCGGCGGGCGGCTCCAGTCGAGCGCGCCCGATAGCACCGTCCAGCCGGTTTGCGGGCGCAGCTTCTCCTGGCCCACGTAGTGCGACCAGCCACCGCCCGGCTTGCCGACGCAGCCGCACATGATCAGCATGTTCATGATCGCGCGGTACGACATGTCCATGTGGAACCAGTGGTTGATCCCGGCGCCGATGATCACCATCGACTTGCCTTGCGTCTTGTGCGCGTTCTCCGCGAACTGCCGCGCGACCGAGATCACGTCCGCGCGCTTCACGCCGGTGATCGCTTCCTGCCAGGCAGGCGTGTACGGCAGGTCGTCGTCGTAGCTCGCGGCCACGTCGCGGCCGCCGAGGCCCTGGTCGAGCCCGTAGTTGGCGACGAACAGGTCGTAGACGGTCGCGACCAGCAGGTCGCCGTTGCGCGTCGCGATGCGCCGCACGCCGATCCGGCGCGACAGCTCGGACGTGTGCTGCGTCGAATTGAAATGCGCGTGCGGCTGGTTGCCGAAATACGGGAACAGCACGTCGACCACGTCGTCGTGCGCGGCCGTGCACGACAGCCGCGGCGCGAGTGCCGCGCCCTTCGACGTCTCGCCGCGCAGATTCCACTTGCCCTTGTCGGCTTCGTCCTGCTGCCCCCAGCGGAACCCGACCGAGCCGACCGGCACGACGAACTCGCCGGTCGCATCGTCGATCATCACGGTCTTCCAGTCCGGATGCGCGGCTTCGTCGAGCGCATCGTCGAAGTCGGATGCGCGTACGAGACGCTCGGGCACGTAGCCGTCGCCGTGCGGCACGAGGCGCACGAGGCACGGCATGTCGGTATAGCGCTTGCAATAGTCGGTGAAGTAGTCGCTCTTCCCCGCCAGATGGAATTCCTTCAGGATCACGTGCCCCATCGCGAGCGCAAGCGCCGCGTCGGTGCCTTGCTTCGGGTGCAGCCACAAGTCGCCGAATTTCGCGCCTTCCGAGTAGTCGGGGAACACCGACACGACCTTGGTGCCGCGATAGCGCGCCTCGACGAGAAAGTGCGCGTCCGGCGTACGTGTCTGCGGGACATTGGAGCCCCACATCATGATGAACGTCGAGTTGTACCAGTCGGCCGATTCCGGCACGTCGGTCTGCTCGCCCCAGGTCTGCGGCGACGCAGGCGGCAGGTCGCAATACCAGTCGTAGAAGCTCAGGCACACGCCGCCGATCAGCGACAGGTAACGGGAACCCGCCGCATACGACACCATCGACATCGCCGGAATCGGCGAGAAGCCGACCACGCGATCGGGGCCGTGCTGCTTCACAGTGTGGACATTTGCGGCCGCAACGATCTCGTTGACCTCGTCCCAGCTCGCGCGCACGAAGCCGCCGAGCCCGCGCCGGCTCTGGTACGAACGGCGCGCTTCGTCGTCTTCGACGATCGAGCGCCACGCGTCGACGGGCCCAAGCGTGCGGCGGCGTTCGCGCCACAGCTTCACGAGCGCGCTGCGCACCATCGGATGCTTCAGGCGATTCGCGCTATACAGATACCAGGAGTAGGACGCACCGCGCGAGCAGCCGCGCGGCTCGTGGTTCGGCATGTCGGGGCGCGTGCGCGGATAGTCGGTCTGCTGGGTTTCCCAGGTGACGATCCCGCCTTTCACATAGACCTTCCACGAGCACGAGCCCGTGCAGTTCACGCCGTGGGTCGAGCGGACGATCTTGTCGTGCTGCCAGCGCAGCCGGTAGCCGTCTTCCCATTTTCGGTCCTCGTCCGTGACGGCACCGTGTCCGTCGGAAAAGCGTGGCCTCGTGGTGGAGAAATAACGCAATCTATCCAGGAAATGGCTCATGGGGATCTCGTTTTTCCGGTCTTTTGGCAGACCCTGATTATTTAAGGAGGTGAAATGGCGGATGTAAAGGTCGATCGGATCGCATTCGTTTCGCCCTTTCCACCGTGGTCGAATCGATTGTCGGGCGGATCGACATATCATGACTTGATACAAATCACGATATCGTTGATCCGCGCGCAACAGCAAACGCCACCTGGGGCGCGAGCGCGCGGCAAGCCCTGCTATGCTGCGCACTGCATTCGCGCGTCATCCGTCCGCCGCTTCCCTGCATCGCGTAGCGGCGCTCGGATTTCGCATTGAAATGCGCTGAACATCCCTGCCATCCGTAGCGGGATTCGCATGCCGCAGCCGGTTGCTGGTCGACGGTTGCGCAACAGCTTCAGCGCATTTCCATTTCCGGCCGTCGACCCATAAAACTCATACCAATAAGCACTGCAATTTCATGTCATCCCGACTTCTCGCCGCGCTCGCTGCCGCGGCCTTGAGCTGCACCGTCCTGCCCGCTGCCCACGCACGCACCTATGTCCCGCCGACCGCGTCGTTCGGCAAAGGGGCTTATGTGCATCAATTCGTGCTGCGCGACCCCGTCACGCACCAGCCGCTGCCGAATGCACGCTACCGGCTGCTGCTGCCCGGGCAGGTGATCGCGGGGCTGCCTCCCTATGAAGAAGGCGGCGAAAGCGTCGTGTTCGGCACGACCGATGCCGCCGGACGCACGGTGCGGATTCGCCTGCCCGCCCGTCATCCCGAGAGCGAGTGGGCGCTTCAGTCTGTCGTCGGCGAAGGCGACATGGGCGGGACGTTTCGCGTGATCGACGAAGATACGGGGCGGCCCTACGGCCGTTACTCGTATGTACTCGACGTGACGGGCGCATACCTGGCCTGCGGGCGCATCGATGCCAACGGCTATACCGTCTTCGCGCAATCGCAGGTGGACCGCAAGCTCTGGTTGCACCCCACGGTATTGCGCGTGCCCGCGGACACCGACTGGTGTGCCGGGCCCGCCACGGACATCGCCAACAGTGCCGGCAATCCGGGCGTGCCCGATCTCTACACGCAGTATCTCGGCAGCCTGGTCGCCGACGGCCAGCACCTCGGCCAGGCACTCCAGCAACAGATCGCGGCCAAGATGGTCGCGCTGGCGATTGCCGAGCGGGACGAAGGCCGCATCGACACCGCGCTCGAGGTCGGCCACTTCTCGGATCGCATGTTGAACAGCGTCGGTTACGACCTCGTCAATGCGGGCCTGAAGATCGATCGTGCGATGGCGATGATCGATGCGCACCTGGCGACGTCACCGAACGACGCGTATGCGCTCGACAGCAAGGGCTGGGCACTGTATCGCCTCGGTCGCAACGACGACGCGCTGACGTGGTTCGACCGGTCGATCGCGATCTTCGCGAAGGACGACGACACGGACAAGGGCACGCTCGAAGCCTATGCGAGCGGGCTGACGCACAAGGGGGAAGTGCTGTGGAAGCTGGGCCGCGAGGATGCCGCGCGCGATGCGTTCGCGCAGGCGCGGAAGGTCCAGCCGGAGAACGCGGACCTGGCGGAGACGTTGAAGCGGCTGGCGATACCGCTCGGGCAGGATGGCGCGAAGGCGTCGGGTACGGCAAGCGAGTAACCGGCGATACGAGCGGACAGGCAAGCGGACGCATGGCGCCGCAACGGCTGTTGCCAGAAGTGTGGAAAGCGGCTACCGGCCTAGGTGTTTAGTCCCGGCACCATCCCCGGACAAGGCCGGCCACGCTCGCTTCCGTCACTCCTCGCCTTTCGCGCCCGGATTGAGCATCACGACGAAGCCCGCCACGCCAACGACCAGTGCGATCGCGCCGCCGCGCAGCGCCATCGCGTTGTCGAACAGCAGCCCCGACACGACGGCCATCATCCCCGCGAGCGACACGAACACGGCGATCGCCGCGACGACGATCCGGTACTGGCGACGTATCATCGCGCACCCGCCGCGTTAAGCAGCGGCAGCCGCTGCGCCGTCGTCATCGTCGCCGCGGATCAGCAGCACCGGGCACTTCGAGCCGCGCACGAAGCGCTCGGCGACACTGCCGAGCAGCACACGCCGGATGCCGCGCCGCCCGTGCGTACCGACCACCGCGAGATCGATCCCGCATTCCTTCACGTAGCGCTGCAGGCGTTCCGCGATGTCCTCGCCGATGCTCTCGGTCTCGACGAGTTCGGCCTCGCCCTTCGCGCCGGCCAGCGCGATGATCTGCTCCGCTTCGCGCAGCACCTTGCGCCCGTCGTCGCGGATTTCCTCGACCAGCGCGTGCGGGTCGAAACGGCCCGCGTACGTGAACAACACCGACTTGTCCACCACGTACACGACGCTGACGTGCGCGTCGCCCGCCAGCGCAACCTTCACTGCCTCGGCAAGCGCCTGTTTCGACGAAGCGCTGCCGTCGACGGCCACCATGATCTTCTCGTACATGCGAACCTCGCTGGGATGATTGGCCGCGCGTCTGATCGCGCTCGGCCCTGTCACCATCATCGGCGGATGGCGGGTTCGAATGTTGACGGCGATCAAGTCGCGCCGGCATTCACGCTGCGACCGGCCGACGCAGGGCGCCGCCCCGCACCGGCGGCCGGTGCGTCATCGTGCGTACGGCGCGCGGTACTTGTACTTGTCGAACCCGCTGGCACGCGACCATTCGCTGGCGACCGCATCCACGTCCTGTCCCGCGAACGGCAGGACCGTATCGGGCTGGGCGCCGTGACGATAGTTCGGCCCGGTGAATTCGGGGTCCGCCGCGTAGCCGAAGTACGTGTTGCCGCTCCACACGATGTTGGCGTAGCTGCCTTGCGGATTCTTCGTCCGGAAGATCGCGCCGCTGTCCGATGCGTTGTAGAAGCGGTTGCCCGTCACCTGGAACGCGTTCGCATAGCTGAGGTTTTCGACGATCGGCGTGATCAGGCCCGGCGTGCGCGTGATCACGACGTTGTCGCGCACGACGGAATCGGCCGAGCCCGCGGCGGACACGATCCGCCGCTTGTCGTTCAGGCTCAGGTTGTTCTCGACGATCGCACCGGTTTCCTGCGCGACGTGGCCGAGCCCGTCGGAACCGCATCCGCAGAACAGCATCAGCCCGCCGTCGTTGTCGTGGCTGAAGTTCGCGGCCACGCGCGTGTTGCGCGTGCCGAGATCGGCGTCGAACGCCATCCCGTCGCCGGCCTCGATATTGTTCTGCAGCCGCACGCCGTTGACTTCGTTGTAGCGGAACAGCGCATCGTCCGTGTTGATCGCCCAGGCGCCGGCGCTGTTGCCCGGCGCCCGCATCCAGATGTCGTACAGGTGATTCGCCTCGACCTGCGGCGCGGTTGCCGTGCGGACGATGATGCCGTCGCCGCCGACGTTGTGGATCAGGTTGTTGCGGAACACGACGCGCGTCATCGGGAAATAGTCGGTCGATGCCTGCGTGGCCGGATTCGTGAGGTAGGCCGAGTTGCCCTTGTACGGCGGATAGTCGCCGCACGGCGCACCACCCTCCCGGCACATCCACGCGGATCGCGTTGACAGCGCCACCGCGTCGACGTTGTAGATCTCGCTGTTCTCGACCGCGATGTCGTCGAAGCCGGTCCGCTTCTCCTTCGTACCGACGACTTCGTTGTCGCGGGTCACTTCGAACAGCATCCCGCCGGTCGTCTTGTACGACCCGACCGTATTGCCGGCAACGTCTTTCAGATAGCCGCGCACGTGATGCACGTACACGTCGTCGACGTGATAGTGGCTGCCCGTGCCGTAATCCTCGAGCCGCACATACAGCCCGAGGCGCCCGCCGGGCGTCGTCGCATCGTTGGTCAGCTCGAGCGAGCGGATCTCCCAGTACTGGGTGTTGTAGAGATAGATGGCCGCACGATTCACCGTGGGATTGTCGGACTTGCATAGCGAGTAATAGCCGCTGAACCCGCTCGGCGTCTTGTGCTGCTCGGTGATCGACTGGTCGGGGTCGGCCGTCGCATCGGTGCAGCCGGCCGCGATGACGGGGCGCGGCGCCTTCGGGTCGCCGTACGCATCGACGACGATGGGCGCGCCAGCCGCGCCGGTGCTGCCCGGTGCCGGCGTAAAGCTGCCGTCGCAGGTCGTGCCGCGCTTGAAGCGCACATGCATGCCGGGCGCGAGCACGATCCGGTTCAGCGTCGCGAGATCGTGAATCGGATTCGCGGCGGAGCCGAGCGTCGCGGGCGAGCCCGTTCCGTTCGCGCCGAGCGAGCAGTCGACGTGCAGCGTGCCGGGCACGTCATCGGCCGTCTTTCCGGCAGCGGGCGCGGCGGCAAGCTGCTGCCCGGCCGCGACGCCGTCCGCCGATTCCCCGCCACCGCATGCTGCGAGCGCGCCGATCAGCGGCGCTGCGACAATCTTCCAGTGTTTCAAAGTCAGTCTCCCGAAATATTGCATTCGTGATCCGGCACCGGGTCGACCGCAGGTCGATCCGCGGTTCGATCCTCATGCCGGCCGCCCATTCCGGCAGCCGGTTCGTCGAGACGAACCGGCGCCCCCTCCTCGCTTGCCGCGGGCAGCAGCCCCGCCCGCTCGGCCAGCACCCACAGGCCGGCTGCCGCCGCGCCGTCGATCGTGTCGACGGGCGGCCAGCCGAACAGCGATGCCGCATGCCGGTAACGCATGCACAACGCGGCGTCGCCGATCAGCATCGGGCGCGGCGCGTCATCGCGGGTCGCACCGCCTGGCCCACCGTCTTCGGCCGCCAGCCCCGCAAGCTCATGACCGATCAGCACGCCGGACAGGTAGTCGGCCTGCTCGTCGGGCGCCAGATCGCCGGCCAGCAGCCGCGCACGGCTGCCGAAGATCGTCGCGAGCAGCCCCGTCGCATGGCCGGCCTGTGCGGCGCGCACGCCGCGCTCGAAGGCGTCGCGCGCGAACCCGGCCGACGGCTGCATCGTGCGGCCGAGCAGGCTGTGCGTGCACAGCAGCGCGTACAGTTCGCCCGTCATGAACGTGCGGAAGCGCTCGACGCGCGAGCCGCGCACGGCGACCCATTTCGAATGCGTGCCCGGCAGACCGATCCACCGGACCAACGCCGAACCGGGCGACGCGCCGCCCGCCTGCAACGCACCGACGATCTGCGTCTCCTCGCCGCGCATCACGTTCGCCAGCTCGCCGCGCTGGATCAGCCCCGGCACGATGTGCACGGTCACGCCGCGCCGCGCACGCACCGACTGCAGCGACGCGCCAAGCCGCGCCGCGTCGATCGGCACGTCCGCATACGGGGCCTCGCGCCAGCCCTGCGTGCTGCCGACCATGCCGGCCGCGACGACCGGCAGCGCCGGCCACGCATCGAGCCATGCGCCGCACACGTCCTCGAAGGCCGCATCGCATGCGTCGGCGATCGCGGCGCCCGCGCCGCCCAGCTGCATCACGCCCTTCGGCGCGGCCCGCTCGTCGAGCACGGTCCGCGCATCCGTCATCAGGTACGCGCGCAGCGACGTGGTGCCCCAGTCGAGCGCGATCAGGCGTGGCACCGGCGAGGGGCCGCCTGGTCGTGGTATTGCATCTTGCATAGGATTCCTCTGTTTGACGGTTGCGACTCGCGGCTTCGTCAGGCCGGTATCAGAAGAGCGTCTCGATACCCGCGTAGACGCCCGTTTGCCCGTGCCCCGGCATCGGCGACGCACCGAGCCCGTTGCCGTTGCCGAGCCCCGGCGACTGCGGGTTCACGCCCAGGTTCGCCCCCGCGCTGTTGAACACGTGTGCGGCCGTCGCATACAGGAACGTGCGCTTCGACAGGTCGTACATCGCGCCGAGGCCGATGATCGTCGAGCGCCCTTCGCCGCTGTGGTCGGCGGTCCACTGGCCCGCGTCGATCTTCATCGAATAGACCGCGCTCTGCAGATGCAGGAACGGCGTCGCGTCGTACGTCACGCCGCCCCAGTAGTAGTTCGCGGTGCGCGACAGGCCGGCCGGCGTGTCGGGCGCGCTGTAGCGCGTATAGCCGATCTGCACCAGCGCGGGGCCGAAGCGGTCGCGCACGCCGATGAATGCTTCCTGCGATGCGGTGAACAGGTTGTCTTCGCGGCCGTACTGGTTGCGGATCTCGTTCCAGATGGCGCGCACTTCGAAGTCGCCGTGCGTGTAGGCCACCGTCGCGCCGTCGGACAACCCCGTCGCGCCCACGTTGTTCGGCGAGCCGCGCAGCCAGCCGTTCGAGCTGTTGCCGAGGTTCGCCTGCAGCGCGAACGAGAAGCCGCCGAACTTCGGCGATTCGTAGCGGATCCCGTTCGACAGCTTCGGGCCGTTCCGGTACGATGTCAGCGACTCGACCGAATAGTTTTCCTCGAGCAGCGGATCGTACGACCAGATATAGCTGTTGATGAACGAACCCTGCCCGAGCCGCAGGAAACCGTAGCGCTCGTTCTTGAAGCCGACCCACGCCCCGCGCTGGAACAGCACGCCGCCGCCGTAGTTGCCGTTCGCCGCGTTGATCGACGATTCGAGCCAGAACACCGCCTGGTTGCCGCCGCCGAGATCCTCCTTGCCGGTGATGCCGAGGATGCTCGTCCCCCAGTCGTTGCCTTCCGAAATGCGCGAGCCCGTCGAATGCGGGCCGTTCTGTACGCCGCTCAGGTACTGCACGTCGCCGCCCACACGCCCCCACACGGTGACGCTCGATTGAGCCTGCGCCACCGCCGGCACCGCCAGGGCCAGCGCCGCGATCCACCCATACTGTCGCATCTAGATCTCCTCCTTCTTTTCGTTCACGTCTCGTTTGATTGGGGAAAGCGCTTTCCCTCGACAGCAAAAAAATTTCGCGGCGGCTGTCGTGCATCGTTTTCCGCTACGTTTCTTGCGGAAGGCACGCGTGCTATGCTCGCGAAATGGGAAAGCGTTTTCATTGTCGGCGCGCGGTTGCGCTTTTTCAAGAAAATTCTGGCCCTCCAAGGGATACTACCGAGTCCGATCGCGCGGCACGCCTGCGATGCCGCCGCCCGATCGCCGCCGCCGGTGCGCATGCTATGCTCACCGGCAAAATGCACTGACACTCACTTTCATCGTGGCCAAGATCAACGAAGTCGCCGCCGCCGCAGGCGTCTCCATCGGAACCGTCTCGAAGTTCATCAACAAGACGAAGCGCTTCTCGCCCGACGTCGAGCGCCGCATTGCCGAAGCGATCGAGCAACTCGGCTACGAGTCGAACCCGCTCGCGCGCTCGATGGCCACCGGCCAGACCGGCGCGGTCGGCGTCGTGATCCAGGACATTCTCAACCCGTACTTCACCGCGATGGTCAAGGGCGTGAACCGGATCGCGCAGCGCAACGACTTCGTCGTCCTGATCGTCGACGCCGACGAGAACCGCAAAGGCGAGCGGCCCGCGCTGACCAAGCTGAGCCGGCGCGTCGACGGGCTGATCCTGAACACCAGCATGCCCGACGACGACCTGCGCTGGACCGCGAGCCTCGGCAAGCCGGTGGTCGCAGTCGGTTCCGCACCGCGCGACGGCCTGCTCACGCTGTACTCGGATCCGATCCGTGCGGGCGAGATGCTCGCGCAGCACCTGTTGATGGAGAAGTACCAGCGCTTCGCGTACATCAGCCTGCCCAACGCGCGCGGCGACGACGAACGCCGCGCCGGTGCCGAGCAGGTGCTCGCACGTGCCGGGCTGCCGCTGCGCACCTTCAGCGTGCCGCGTGCGACGGTGGCCGACGGCGAGCGTGTGTGCGCGTCGGTGATGCTGTCGGCCGAGCCGCCCGATGCGGTGATCTGCTACAACGACATGATCGCGGCCGGCTTCATCAAGGAGGCCGAACGGCTCGGTATCGCGATCCCGCACGACGTCGCCGTGTGCGGCTTCGACAACCTCGAACTCGGCAAGCTTACGTCGCCCACGCTGACGTCGATCGACACCGAAACCGAGCGCGCCGGCGAAATCGCGATGACGACGCTGCTCGACGCGCTCGCGGGCAAGTCGCCCGCCCCGCATGCGATGCTCGAAGCGCGGCTCGTCGTCCGCGAATCGACGGTGCGGCCGCGCGACGCGCGCCGCCGCTGAGCGTTCGCCGCTTACTGCCCGATCAACGCGGCACGGCCGCGACCGCGTCCCCCAGCCACGCGCGCGCGACGCAATGCTGCTCGAGCCCGGCCACGCCCGGGCGCATCTCGAACAGGCTGCCCGCGAGCGGCCCGCGCAGCAACCCGTCAGCACTCACGTTGACCGATGCGGACGTCACGAACAGCGTCGCGCGATCGGCGCCGCCGAACGCGACGCTGGTCGGCCGCTGCACCGGCATTTCGACGACCTGGTCGAGCGCGCCGTCCGGCGCGTAGCGATGCAGCCGCCAGCCGTCCCAGATCGCCGACCACACGCCGCCCTCCGCATCGACCGCGAGCCCGTCCGGCACGCCGCGCGCGTCGCCGAACGTCGCGAACGGCCGCGCATTCGATAACCGCCCGGCATCGACGTCGAAGTCGTACGCGAAGATCGTGCGGCGGCCGGAATCCGTCACGTACATCGTCGTGCCGTCCGGGCTCCAGCCCATCCCGTTCGCGCACGCGAAGCCGGCCACCGCGACGCGCGACGCACGCGCATGCTCGAAGCAATGCAGATCGCCGGGGCCGTCGCCGTCGTCGGCCATCGTACCGACCCAGAAGCGGCCACGCGCATCGACCGCGCCATCGTTGTAGCGCAGCGACGGCCGCGCATGCGCGGCGTCGGCCAGCCGTTCGAGCGTGCCGTGCGCGGGGTCGAACAGGTGCAGGCCGCTCTTCAGCGCGACCAGCAGCCGCCCGTCGTCGACACCTGCGACGCAGCCGGCCAGCTCCGGCAGCAGCCAGAAGCCGGTCTGCCCGTGGCCGGGCGTGTAGCGATAGAGCGCGGTGCGCTTGATGTCGATCCAGTAGAGCGACGCCGAGCGTTCGCACCAGAGCGGGCCCTCTCCCAGGATCGCGTTCGCGCCCTGTACCAGTTTTACTGTCGTCATCGAAATTCTGTTGTTATGCATGCGTTCGGCCGCCCGCCGGTGCGGCGGGCGGAACCTGCCGGAAGCCGGCCTTACAGCGCGCGGCCCGCGTCGTCGAAGAAGTGCGCGTGCCGCATGTCGACGCGCACGCCGACCGGCTGACCCGACGCGACCGTGTACGCGTCGCGGTTCTGCCGCACCGACAGCAGCCGGTCGTGGCCCGCGAGCTCGACATAGACGATCGTCGCGTCGCCCAGGTGCTCGGCGTGCGTGACGCGGCCGTCGAGCCCCGTGCCGGGCGCACCGACCGTGAGGTTCTCCGGGCGAATGCCGAGCTGCAGCGAACCGGACGGCCACGTGCGCGACGCGTCCGGCGTCGCGGCAAGCGAGCCGCCCGGCACGTCGAAGCGCGGTGCGTCCGCGCCGCCCTGCGCGCGGCACGGCAGGAAGTTCATCGACGGCGAACCGAGGAACGACGCGACGAAGTGGTTCGCCGGCTGCTCGTACAGCGACAGCGGCGAGCCGACCTGCTCGATGCGCCCGCCGTTGAACACCGCGATCCGGTCGCCGAGCGTCATCGCCTCGACCTGGTCGTGCGTCACGTAGATCATCGTGCTGCCGAGCTCGCGGTGCAGCCGCGCGAGTTCGAGCCGCATCCCGCCGCGCAGCGCCGCGTCGAGGTTCGACAGCGGTTCGTCGAACAGAAAGACGCCCGGCTTGCGCACGATCGCGCGGCCGATCGCGACGCGTTGCCGCTGGCCACCCGACAGCGCCTTCGGCTTGCGGTCGAGCAGCGCGGACAACCGCAGCGCCTCGGCCGCCTGCCCGACGCGCGTGCGCGTCTCGGCCGCGTCGACACCCGCGAGCTTCAGCCCGAACGCCATGTTCTCGAACACCGTCATGTGCGGATACAGCGCGTAGTTCTGGAACACCATCGCGAGCCCGCGCTTCGCGGCCGGCACGTCGTTGACGCGGCGGCCGTCGATCAGCAGGTCGCCCGACGTGATCTCCTCGAGCCCTGCCAGCATCCGCAACATCGTCGACTTGCCGCAGCCCGACGGGCCGACGAACACCATGAATTCGCCGTCCTCGATATCGAGGCTGACGTCCTTGATCACCTCCGCGCCGTCGTCGTAACGCTTGCGGATCTGCTTGAGCGACACACTTGCCATGATTGCGTTTCTCCTCGTCCGTTCGTGCCGCTTACCATTCGGCGACCGAGCCATCCTCGCGGCGCCACACCGGGTTGCGCCAGCGGTGCCCCGTCGCGGCGGCTTCCCTCACCTTCTCTTCGTCGATCTCGACGCCGAGCCCCGGCGCATCCGGGCGCGCGACGTAGCCCGCGTCGAATGCGAACGGAATGCCGCGCGTGTAGGCGTACATCGCGTTGTCGTCGTGATAGGCCACATTGGTCGACTGCTCCTGGATGAACGCGTTCGGCGTGCAGAAATCGATCTGCAGCGACGCCGCGAGCGTCAGGGGCCCCAGCGGGCAATGCGGCGCGACCGCGACGTCGTACGCTTCGGCCATCGCCGCGATCTTGCGCAGCTCCCAGATGCCGCCCGTGTGGCTCACGTCGGGCTGCACGATGTCGACGACGCCTTCCTGCAGCAGCTCCTTGAACTGCCAGCGCGTGAACAGCCGTTCGCCGGTCGCGAGCGGCACCGCGCAATCGCGCGCGACTTCGCGCAGCGCGTCGTTGTGCTCGGGCAGCAGCAGTTCCTCGTAGAACATCGGGTCGAACGGCGCGAGCGCCCTGGCGAGCACCTTCGCGACCGGGCGGCGCACGCGGCCGTGGAAGTCGATGCCGAGCCCGACCTCCTTGCCGACCGCATCGCGCACCGTGCCGAAGCGCGCGACCGCGCGATCGATCGCCGCCGGCGACTCGATCCAGTCGGTCGCGTTGACCACGCCCATCTTCAGCGCGGTATAACCGGCCTCGACGAGCTGCCGCGCGTTCGCGGCCATCTCGTCGGGCGTGTCGCCCTTCACGTGCGCATAGACGCGTGCCTTGTCGCGCACCGGGCCGCCGAGCAGGTCGTAGACGGGCACGCCGAGCGCGCGCGCCTTGATGTCCCATAGCGCCTGCTCGATGCCCGAGATCGCGCTCGTCAGGATCGGGCCGCCGCGATAGAAGCCGCCGCGATACATGACCTGGAACAAATCCTCGATGTGGCGCGGATCGCGGCCGATCAGGTAGTCGGCGAGTTCGTGCACGGCCGCCGCGGTCGTGGCCGCACGCCCTTCGACGATCGGCTCGCCCCAGCCGGCCAGCCCTTCGTCGGTGCTGACCTTGACGAACTGCCAGCGCGGCGCGACCGCAAATGTTTCGATTTCGGTGATCTTCATGTGTAGGAACGGGTCCGGTTGAACAGCAGTGCCGACATGCCGTTGTCGGCGACGAGATCGGCGCCGGCGATGCCGGTCGCCGCGTCCGACAGCAGGAACGCAGCGATCCGGCCGATATCGGCCGGTTCGTTGATGCGCTGCGCGGGATGCAGCGCGCGATACGTGTCGAGCAGCGCGGGATCGCGCTCGAGTGCCGCGCCGATCGGCGCGTTCAGCGTGAAGCCGGGGCTCAGCGTGTTGACGCGGATGCGCTGCGGCGCGAGGCTCGTCGCCATCGCACGCGACATCGCGACGATGCCGCCCTTGGTCGCCGCGTACATCTCGAAGCCCGGCACGCTCGCGCCCGCATGATTCGACGCGATGTTGACGATCGCGCCGCCACCGGCGCGCGCGATGCGCGGCGCCGCGAGCTGCGTACACTGGAACATCGAGCGCAGGTTGGTGCGGTACAGGCGGTCGCAGTCGTCGAGCGAGAATGCGTCGAACGGGCCGTGCAGCGTGATGCCCGCATTGTTCACGAGCCCGTCGAGCCGGCCGTGATGCGCGTCGACGCGCTCGAACAGCGCAACGACGCTCGCCGGGTCCGCGACGTCGGTTTCGACGAACAGCGCGTCGCGGCCGTCGAGCCGTTCGCGCACCGCATCGGCACGCGCGGCGTTCTTCTCCGCGACGACCACCTGCGCGCCGCATTGCGCGAGCACTTCGACGATGCCGAGGCCGATGCCGTCGCCGCCGCCGGTGACGACGATCACGCGGCCGTCGAGCGATTCGAATGGATTCATGATGTCACCCCTTGACCGCGCCGGCCGTGATGCCCGCGACGATCCTGCGCTGGAGAATGAAGAACAGCACGAGCAGCGGCAGCGTGCCCATCACGGCTGCCGGGAACAGCTTGGTCGGATCGATGTCGTTGGTGCCGATGAAGCGGAACACCGCGACCGTGATCGTGAACTTCGACGAGTCGGTCAGGAACAGCAGCGGATAGACGAGGTCGTTCCACACCGACAGCGTGACGAACATCGCGAGCGTGCCGGTGATCGGCCGCAGCAGCGGCAGCACGATGTACCAGTACACCTGCAGCGGGCTGCAGCCGTCCATCACCGCCGCTTCCTCGAGTTCAAGTGGAATGCGCTTCAGGAAGCTCGTGTAGAAGAACACGCCGAGCGGCAGGCTCTGCACGGTGTACGCGAGCACGACGCCGAGGTACGTGTTGAGCAGGTGCAGGTCGCGGAACAGCACGTACAGCGGCGTCAGGCTGACGAACATCGGGATCGTCAGGCCGAGCGTCAGCACGATGTAGACCGCGTTCGACAGCCGGCCCTTCACGCGTGCCAGCGGATACGCCGCGAGCGACGACAGCAGCGCGACGAGGAACGTGACCGCGAGCGTGATGCCGATCGTGTTCGCGACGCTGCGCCAATAGTTCATCTGCGTGAACACGGCCGCGTAGTTGCCGAAGAACACGTGGTCGGGCAGCCCGAGCGGGCGCGCGATGATGTCGTCGCCGGTGCGCAGCGACATCAGCACCATGTAGATCGTCGGCAGCAGCACGATCGCGACGATCGCGATCGCGGCGACGAGCCGCGCGAACCCCGGCATGCGGCGCAGCAGCGCCCCCGCGCGCAGCCCGCCGCCCGACGTGCCGGCGGACGGACGGTCCGCATGAAATCGTTGACGGATGACGTTCACAGGTTGTCCTCCCGGCGGCGCAGGATCGTGTTCTGCGTGGTGGCGACCACCACGACGATCGCGAGCATGATCATCGACAGTGCACTCGCGAAGCCGAACTTGTAGTCGTTGAACAGGCTGTGGAAAATCTGCAGCCCGAGCGTGGTCGTCGCGCCGTCCGGCCCGCCGTTGGTCAGCACGAGCGGCAGCTCGAAGGTCTTCAGCGTGCCGATCGTGCTCAGCGTGATGTTCACGGTGAAGGCCGGCGCGAGCAGCGGCAGGTCGATGCGCGTGAAGCGCACCCACGCATTCGCGCCATCGAGCTTCGCCGCGTCGTGCAGTTCCGACGGAATGTTCAGGTAGCCGGCCAGGAAGATCGCCGTCGAATAGCCGACGTACATCCACACGTGCACGGCCGTGACGGCCGGCAGCGTGACCGACGGATCGCCGAGCCATACCTGCTGCAGCGCGTCCAGATGCACGAGATGCAGCAGCTCGTTGATGCCGCCGCCGAGCGGCGAGTACAGGTACTCCCACACGAACCCGGCGATCACCGCCGAGAACATGCTCGGCACCAGCAGCCCGACCCGCAGCGCGCCGCGCAGCCGGGGCAGCGAGAACAGCAGCGCCGCGAACAGCAGCCCGAGCCCGTTCTGCACGATCACGACGATCGCCGCATACGCGAACGTGACGACGAGCGTATGCAGGCTCGCCGGATCGCGAAACGCGGCCGCGTAGTTCGCGAGCCCGATCCAGTGCGCGTCGCCCACGCCGGAGAAATCCGTCAGGCTCATCCGCGCGGCCTTGAACAGCGGATACAGGCTCAGCAGCGCGTACAGCGCGAGCGCCGGCACGGCGCACCACAGCAAGGTCCGGTTGCGCTTCATCGGGTGCCTCCTTCGTCAAACCGCGCCGCGCACCCTCGCGCGGCACGGGAAATGTCAGCAGTCAGGCCGTTCATCGCGCGGCCGCATCCCAGCGGGCGAGCAGCTTCGCCGGGTCCTGCCCGATGTCGAGGAAATACGCGGACATCGAATTCCAGATCGCCGTGAACAGCGCACCGGTCCACACGCCCTTCGGATACAGCACGACGTGCCCGTTCTTCTGCACGGCCGCGTATGGCTGCGCCTGCGGCGGCATCGCATCGGTGCCGCCTTCGAACGGACTGAACCCGGCTTCCGCGTCGAGGAACTGGCGGTTGTTGTCGGGGCGCGCCCAGAACGCGAGCCACTTCTTCGCGGCGTCGGTCTGGTGCGATGCCGCGTTGATCGCCCACGCGGTGCCGAGCATGTCGAGCGCGACCGGCCCGTTGCCGGGCACGAGCGCCGGCAGCGGCGCGAACTGGAACGACAGGCCCTTCGTCGCGCTGAACTTCGCGATGTTCCATGCGCCCTGCGGCATCATCGCGACGCGGCCGGCCTGGAATTCGGTCAGCCCCGTGCTCCACGCGCTCACGCCATTGTTCAGGCGCGGCACGAAGCACTTCGCGTCGGCGAGCACCTTCAGCGCGGCCATCGACTGCTTGAACGCCGGATCGGCCGCGAAGCGCGCGCTGCCCGCGCCGACGAACGATTCGGCGCGCGCATCCGCATCGCCGCCGCCGGCTGCCAGCCCGGACGGAATCACGAGCGCCGCGGGCGCCCAGCCTTCCTTCGCGGGCAGCAGCATCGGCGTGATGCCGGCCGCTGCCAGCTTCCCGCACGCGGCTTTCAACTGGTCGACGTCGGTCGGTACCGTCGCGACGCCCGCACGCTTGAGCAGGTCGAGGTTCGCGAACAGACCGATGCCGACCAGCTCCATCGGCAGCATGTAGGTCCTCCCGCCGATCTGCGTGTGGCTACGCACGCCGCGCCAGATCGTCGGCACCCACTTCTCGCCGCTCAGGTCCAGCAACTGATGCGCGCCCTGCCACTGCCGCATCAGCTCGCGGTCGACCATCAGCACGTCGGGCCCGTTGCCGCCCTGCAGCCGCGACGACACGACCGTCGTCGTGTCGTTGCGCGACATGTACTCGAACTTGATCTTGATGTCGGGGTTTTCCTTCTCGAACCTTGCGATCAGCGCCGCCATGTTGGCGGGCTCGGCGCCGCCGCCCTTCCAGCCCGTCACGTCGAGCGTGACCGGCGCGGCGCACACCTGCGCCGCCAGCACTGAAAGGACTGCGAAAGTTACTGCCCGAAGCCTGTTGAACATCTGCTGCCTCCATGTTGTTGTCGAATCGTTGTGCACGGCGAGTGGCGCACGGCCGATGGCGTGCGGCGATCGGAACATGCGGCATCCGATGCGGCCGCGATCCGTCGCGCAGTCGCCCGCGTTTCCCCGTCGTCCGATTCATTTGGGAAAGCGCTTTCCCTATTGTGTCGCACAACCTGCCCGGCGTGCAAGCGCCGGGGCGAACCGATCGTCTAGGGGATATCCCGGGGGCCTGTCGCGGCGGTTGCGAGCCATCCATGCGCAACCGGATCGAGCGGCCATCGCGTCGAAGGCGCTATCATCGGATGTGCGACTTTCGTCCGGCCCTTATTTGCCGGCCCACTTTCAACTCGCTCAACCGACATGACAACGACTACCGAACGCGTGGACGGCGCCGCCCAGCATCTCGTCGCCGCCCGCCATGCCGGCGCGCCCGGCCCGCTGCTGCCCGATGCGCTGCGTCCCGAGAACGTCGAGACCGCGCTCGCGATCCAGCAGCGCGTGGCCGACCTGCTCGGCGAACCCATCGGCGGATGGAAATGCGCGCTGCCGCCGCCCGACCGCGTGATCCTCGCGCCGATCTTCGCGTCGACGATCCGCGAGGCCGATGCGCCGTACCGCGTGGTCGGCGGGCCGATCGTGCGGATCGAACCGGAAATCGCGTTCGTGCTCGATCGCGACCTGCCCGCACGCGAACAGCCGTACGACGAACAGGATGTGCGCGACGCGATCCGCGAAGTGCGCATCGTGCTCGAGGTGCTGGGCTGCCGCTATGCGGAGCCCACGCGCGCGTCGAAGTTCGAACTGCTGGCCGACGGGCAATTCAACCAGGGGCTGTGCGTCGGCCCGGTCGTGCCCGACGGGCTGAACGTGCCGCTCGAGACGCTGGCGCTGTCGTTCGAAGGCGCGCTGAACCGCGCGATCGACGGCCGCCATCCGGACGGCGATCCGCTGAAGCCGCTGGTGTGGCTCGTCAATTTCCTCGCCTCGCGCGGCGACGCCGTGCGCGCCGGGCAGATCGTGACGACCGGTTCGTACGCGGGCGCGATCGACGTGCCGCTCGGCGATGCGCTGACGGTCCGCTTCGGCGACCTCGGCAGCCTGTCGGTGACGTTGACGGCGTGATGCACGCGGCACGCGGGCACGGCTGACCGGGGCGGTCGCTGGCCTCGGCATGATGGCCGCGATCCATGCGCGGCCTGCTTCGTGGCGGGTATCAGGAGCGTGGCTGCCCGCGCGGTCGTGACGGCAGCGTCATCGCGGCCACGCCCGCGACGACGCATCCGAGCCCCAGCCACGCCGATGCAGACAACGACTCCCCGAGCAGCGCCATGCTGATGCCAACGCCGATCGGCACGCGCAGATACGCCTGCGCCGTCGTGCCGACCGACCCGAGGGTCTGGACGAGCCGGAAGTAGATGACGAACGCGAGTGCGGTCGAGAAGACCGCGAGCGCTGCCAGCGCGATCAGCGATGGCGCCGACGGATGAAGCGTCCACGGGCGATCGACGACGAGACTGGCCGGTACCAGCACGGCCGCCCCGACGATGAGCGAGCCGGCGGCAGGCGCCGCGGGCGACAGTCCGCTGAAGCCTCGCCCGTAGATCGCGGCCCCCGCGTAGCAGACAGTCGCCGCGACGATCGCCAGTTGCGGCACGAGTTGCCGCCCGAGTCCGTCGAATGCGCTGACGCCGACCACCAGCGCGATGCCGACGAGCCCCGCGACGACGCCGAACAGCTTCCGCGACGTCAGCGGCTCATGGCGCGTGATCAGCCAGGTGCCGACGAATGCGAGTACGGGTGATGCGGAATTAAGGATCGTCGCAAGCCCCGCTTCGACCGAACGTTCGGCCCACGCGATCAGCGTGAACGGCACGACGCTGTTCAGCAGCGCCTGGACGAAGAAGCGCCGCCAGACCGCGAGATCGCGCGGCATCCGAATGCGCGTGACGCGCATCCACAGCAGCAGCACCGCGCCCGCGATCAAAGTCCGCGCGGCGATCAGCGTCAGCGGCGGAATCGTCTCGACGCCGATCCGGATGAACGTGTAGGACGCGCCCCATAACGTCGAGAGCGTGAGGAGCAGGAGCAGATCCGCGACGGCGGGCGGGCTGCGGGGCATGACGGGCTGCTGCATGTCGGGTATTCGCGTTCGCAGTCCACGGCGGGATCGGGATCGGCCCGTTCGGCACGGGCCGCATAAGCCGATGATGCCGGTGGCCCGGCGCGAACGCTTCAGCGTAACGCGAAATGTCGATGGCCGGGTGTTCGGCCAGGCCGGGCCCATGCCCATGCCGGCCGATCGTTCGGCTATCCTTGGACGACGTGACGTTCAGGACCAACCGTTGTACCGGACACCGAGGGCTCAAATGGATGAAAAGACAGGCGGGCTCAAGCGCGCCGCCAGCTACCGGGCAGCGAACGAGCAGGACGTCGACGCGCTCGTCCGATTGGTCAACGCAGCGTACCGCCCGACGACGGGTGCGGCCGGATGGACACATGAAGCATCATTGATCGACGGCCCGCGAATGACGTCGTCACAGCTCGCTGCGACGCTGCGGGCACCGGACTCCGTCCTGCTCGTCGCGGAGATCGATGGCAGCATCGCCGGCTGCATCGAAGTCAGACGAGACGGCAACGCGGCCTGTCTCGGCACCTTGGCCGTCGCGCCGTCGATGCAGGACCGCGGGCTCGGCAAGGCGTTGCTGAACGAAGCCGAGCAATTCGCCGTTCGCCACTGGAAGATCGGAACCGCCGTGATGGTCGTCCTGTCGGTGCGCCACGAACTGATCGACTTCTACCTGCGCCGCGGCTACACGCGAACGGGCGAGCGGATGGGCTACCCGTTCGACGCAGGCGTCGGCGTGCCGCGAGACGACAGCCTGACCATCGAGACGCTGACCAGGAACATTGCGCGCGACTGATGCCGCGTGCCGTGGCACGCCGCCCCTTCGCAACGGCACGCGCCCCATCCCGCCCGCCCCGGCGTGATAACGTTGCACATCATCGTGCGCACTGCGCCCTAACCCTTGGCACGCACGCTTTCACGCCGATACCGACCATGTCGCTGACACCGCTTCCCGCCCTGCTCGACGAAACACTGCGCACCGTCGCGCGCCGCTACCGGCTGCCGCCGCTCGACCGCGCGCTGTCGCCGGCCGATGCCGCGAACCCGGCCGCCACGCTCGCGATCGCGATCGAGGAAGCACGCAGGATGCGAAGCGACGGACAGACGCCCGACGCGGCACTGCGGCAGCGCTTCATCGACGCCCTCGCGCAGATGATCCGCGATGCGACGGATACGCACTCCGGCGATCCCGCCTTCCAGGCCGCGGTGCTGCGGCACGATGCGCCGAGCGTGCGCGAATACGCGTCGTTGTCCGCGCACGCCGAACAGGACCGTCGCGCGCTGCACTCGGCCGTCAATGCGATCGCGCACCCGGCCAAGCTCGAGCGCAGCGCCCGGCCGTGGCAACGCGACGGGCTCGCGCGGCTGCATGCGGCCGCTACCGCCGCGTCGTGGGCCGACCTGCACGACACATTGCGGCAACTGCTCGCGCTGCCCGACATGGCGACCGACGCGGCATTCGAGCAGGACATCGTCAAGCTGAAGGACAGCCCCGCGCTCGAACGCATGCTGCGCGTCGACGCACTGGCATCGGACGAGCACGTCCGTCGCTACCGTGCGCTCTGGGTTCGCCAAGGTCCGCTCGAAGGCAGCACGGTCGCCGTCGCGCAAGGCGTCGCGTCGCAGCAGCGTGGCGCTGCCGTCGAAGCGCTGGCCGCGCGGGCACTCGACGCACTGGCCAGCAGGCTCGACGCCGTCGACGCACGCCGCACGTACCGGGTGGTGACGTCGATGCGCGTGCCGTCGTCGATACCGGGCCGGCACGATCGCGCGAAAACCGAATGGGACGCGATCCTGCTCGAACGCCCGCGCGGCGATGACCCGGCGCCTGCGTGGAACGTGCGCTTCCTCGTCGAAGCGAAAGCGTCCGCGGATGCCGCGACGACCGATCTGCCGCGGCTGCTGCGCGGCCTGAACCTGCTCGCGCAGGCCGATCCGGACACGATCTATGCGTTCGAGACGCACCAGGGCACGGTGCGCGTGCACGGCGCGTCGCTGCGCGCGCTGACGACCGACGAAGCGGCGCTGCCACGGGAAGTGCTCTATTGCTGCGATGCGTCCGCGGACGCGACGCCGCGCCTGCTGGGCGCCGCCAGCCGGATGCAGTTGCTGTCGGCACAGGCCAGCCTCGAATACGCGAGCGCGCTGGCACAGCGGCCGGATGCCGATCCGGGCAGCCTCGGCGTCGTCTGGCACGCGCTGCTGACGCTACCGCAATGGCATGCCGTGCTGCACCAGTACCCGTCGTTGCGGCAGGTTCGCGAGTTGATGGTGGCGATCGACGACCTGCGTGCCGCGATCGACGATGTGGCCGACGACGGCGTCGCCAGCAGCGTATACGCGTGATGCAGGCGCCGGATCGAACCGGCCGTCGACATGACTTGCCGACCTAAGCTCGTCGGTTGCCGCTGAGCCCGGCCGCAGCGCGCGCCTGCGAATTTCGTGCAGCCCGTGCGGTACGATACGCGCCGGGGCGAAATCGCCTCACCTGAGAGACTCGGCCGCTGCGGCCCCACACCCGGCACAAGAAAAAAATGCGTAAAAACCCATCGCTGCACCGAAACCTGTTCGCCGCGCTGGCGGCCAGCCTGCTCTGGATCCCCGGCGCCCATGCCAGCGGCGACGACGGCTGCTATGCGCCGACCACGCTCCGGCAAACCACCTACTCCTGCGCCAACCTGCCGATGCTGAGCCCGGCCAACGACACACGCATCAACGCGATGCTGATGATGGTCGACAGCACCAAGGTCGCGCAGGCGTTTCCGGATCCGAAGACGATCCCGGCGAAAGACCGGATCAACCAGATCATCGTGCCGTTCCCGATGGACTTTTCCGGATGGATCTACATCGGGCAGAAGGAGCCCGACAAGACCGGCAACGCAGCGGATAGCGAAGCACCGTCGAACCAGTACGCCGACGGCGAAGGCAGCATCTGCCGCAGCATGAGCGCGGGCGCCGACGCATTCAACGACGCGCTGGGCGGTGCCGGTGGCCTCCCCGCCGACGAAGCCGCGCGCTTGCGCGCGGCGCGCGCCGACATCACGCAGAAGACCTGCGCCACGGGCGGCGCGAGCACCTCGGCCTGGACGAAACCGCCGGTCAAGTCGCCGCTCGGTCAGCAGTTCGCTGCGTACCTCGACGGCACGAACGCGTTCTACCGTGCCGACTTCCTCACCGCGACCCGGGCCTTCGCGAGCGCTTCGCACAGCGCGAACCCGTGGCTGAAGGAAACCGGCCTCTATATGGCCGGGCGCGCGCAGCTGAATGCCGCGCAGGCCAACGTGTTCGACAACGACGGCCCCACACCGTCGCGCGGCCGCGTGACGAAGGTATCGCTCGACGCGGCCAATACGGTGTTTCGCACCTACCTGAAGGTATATCCGCAGGGACGCTATGCGACCTCCGCGACGGGGCTGTTGCGGCGTGTCGCGTGGCTCGGCGGGAACGTCACCCAGCAGGCCGACCTGTACGGCCACGCGCTCGCGCGCTGGTCGCCGGCGACGTCGAACGTGCCGCTGATCCAGCTGGCGAACGAACTCGACAGCAAGCTGCTGTTCGGGGCGGACTTCGACCCGAGCCAGATCCAGTCGCCGACCGTGCTCGCGACCATCGACCTGCTGAACATGCGCACGTCGAACAGCAGCGATTCGAGCCGCAGCAAGTCGCTGACGCTGGACGACCTGCAGGCGCAGAAGCCGCGCTTCGCGAATGCGCCCGCGCTCTACGACTACCTGCTCGCGACCTGGTATGTCCAGATCGGGCACAAGCCGGACGCCGCGCTCGCATTGCTGCCGCAGACGCCCGCCGAGCCGCTCGACTACTTCGGCCTGAGCCAGCAGGCACTGCGCGGGTTCGCGCTGGAGGACAGCGGCCAGACCGACAAGGCGCGCCAGCTGTGGCGCGACCTGATCCCGCTGGCGAAATTCCGCTTCCAGCGCGAGGCGCTGGAACTCGCGCTCGCGATCAACCTGGAGCAGGCCGGGCTCGTCAACGACGCGTTCGCCGACGATTCGCCCGTGCAGAACGCCGCGATTCGCGCCGTGCTGCTGCAACGCTCGGCCAATGCGGACCTGCTGCGTGCGCAGGCGCAAAACCAGGCGGCCGGCGGCGCGATGCGCGACACCGCGCTGTACACGCTGCTGTACAAGGAGCTCACGCGCTCGCATTACGCCGAGTTCATCGCGGATGCCGCGCTGGTGTCCGGCAAGCCTGCCGATCCGTTGAAGCCGTTCATCGCAGCCGGCGCCAAAAACGAAGACGCTTATACGTGCCCGTCCGCGCACGACATTGCGACGGCGCTCCAGCAGAATCCCGCCGATGCGAAAGGGCTGAACTGCCTCGCCGATTTCGTGCGCCTGCACCCGCCCGCACCCGGCCTCGAAAACGATCCGGTGCCGATGTGGATACGCAACGCATCGACGACGGCCGCCACGCGCATCCCGCCGACGCTCGGCGCCGGGCCGTCGCAGTTCGCCGGCAAGCCGTACGAGCGGATGTCGAGCTACGTGACGGTGATGGCCGATGCGCAGGCGAACCCGAACGACCGCGCGTACGCGTACTACCGCGCGATCAAGTGCTATGCGCCGGGCGGCTCCAACGAATGCGGCGGCAAGGACGTGCCGAAGAACGTGCGCAAGCGCTGGTTCGATACGCTGAAGGCCAGCTACGCGGGCACGCCGTGGGCGCAGAAGCTCCGCTACTACTGGTAAGCGCCGCGTGAAGCGCATCGCGTGCCTGGCGTGCCTCGCACTGCTGCTGGCCGGGCGCGTCGCCCTGGCCGGCACCGTCGACGCCGCGCGGTACGACGCGTTCTGGCTGTGGGCGGGCGTGAAGCCGCAGGCGGTCGTGCGCGACGCCCGCACCGTCTACGTGCTGCAAGGTCAGATCGAGGCACCGCCGTGGGACGAATCGCAGGTCCGCGTGATCGCGCAGGGCGTCGCGCTGCCGCCCGCGCCGCAGGCGCGCGTGTGGCTCGTCTATCGTGCGCATACGCTGCGGTGGACACCGCGCGTCACGCAGATCATGCTCGCGCAGCTCACGCGCTGGCGCGCGTCGGGCCGCACGATCACCGGTATCCAGATCGACTTCGATGCGCGCACGCGCCACCTGCAGGATTACCTCGAATTCCTGCGGTCGCTGCGCGAGACGCTGCCCGCCGATTGCCGGCTGAGCATCACCGGGCTGCTCGACTGGAGCAGCCGCATCGATACCGACCAGGTCAACCAGCTCAGGGGAATCGTCGACGAAGTGGTCGTGCAGACCTACCAGGGCCGCAGCACGATCCCCGACTACGCGGACTACCTGCCGCGCGTCGCGCGGCTGCAGCTGCCGTTTCGCATCGGCATCATCCAGGGCGGCGAATGGGACGCGCCGCCCTACCTCGCGACGAACCCGTGGTTCCGCGGCTACGTCGTGTTCCTGCGCAACGATTAGCGGGAAAAATGCGGCGGTATCGAGCCTGCCCGCACTTCGGATTCATTCAGGGCGCGGCGAATTTGCGTCCACGTACACCCATGCGGCGACACCCGACTCGAGCACCACGCGATCGCGTCGATACGAATCGACTTCGTAGTCGTCCGCGTGCTGCAGTTCTTCGGGCGTGATCGCAAACACGGTGCCCGTGACGCGGTCGCCCGCGTGGCCGGTATAGGCCACCACCGGATGATGCGTCTTCCCGCTCGTCGCGACCACTTCCGGGTCGTCGATTTTCAGCATCGCCATTGCGTAACCGGGCATCGCATCCTCCCGGCCGTCGAGCTTGCGGCCGAAGGTGGCGAGCTGCACCGGTTCGAGTTGCAGCGTGCCATAGGAAAAGAGGTGCTCGGAGAAAGTCGGGGTAGTGCTGGACATGGTTGAACTCGATAAGAGCGTTGGGGCACACGAAGCGTAACGCAGATCGCCGATGGGCCTACGCGGCACCCGCGATCGCGCCGCCAAGCCCGGCGAGCGCAATCACGAGCAGCGCGCCCGCCGACGAAGCCGTGATCCAGCGCTGCTTGCGATGAATCAGCGGATGGTTGATCGCGGCCATGTAGCTGGTCAGGATCGTGAAATCGACCGCGATCCACAGTGCGGCCAGGATGGCCAGGCTCACGCGCGAATCCGGCGTGATGCCGACGAACTGCGGGAAGAACGCGACGAAGAACAGCAGGTCCTTCGGATTCGCGATGCCGACGAGAAAGCCGCGCACGACGCCCGGCAAGCGCGGCGCCTGCGACGCCGGTTCGCCTTCCCGCGAGTCGTTGCCGTCGCGCGTCCGGCTGGCGCGCCATTCGCCGAGCAGCGTCCGGATGGCCAGCACCGCGATGAAGATGCAACCGGCCACGTGCAGCCCCGTGAGCAGGCGATCGCTGACGAGCACGACGCCGAACACCATCAGCATCGCCCCCGCGATCATCACGAGGCTCGCGGCATTCGCGCCCACCGCGGTCAGCAAGCCCTGGCGAAAGCCGCGCCGCGCGACGGTGCCAACCACGAGCATGACGACGGGGCCGGGGGTCGCGATGAGCAGCACGATCGCGGCGAGATAGGCGAACAGCAGCGGGTAATGGAGTGCCATGACAAAAAGTTGTTGGATGGATTGACGCGTGCGCCCGCCACGGTGGCATCATCGGGATTCAGCGCAGTGGATTGCACGGGTTTATCAAGTATTGCGTGCCCGCCCTGCTGCTGAAAAACGGAAAATCCTGCCGGATGACATGAGTTTTATTCATATTCGAAACCCGTGAAGGCCAAACCGCTCCCCCCCGTCTACGCGCTGCGCGCGTTCGAAAGCGCCGCGCGCACCGGCTCGTTTACGCTGGCCGCCGAGGAACTGAGCCTGACGCAAAGCGCGGTGAGCAAGCACGTCCGAACGCTCGAGGCCTACTTCGGCCGGAAGCTGTTCGTCCGGCGCGGCCCGAAAATGACCGTGACGGCGGAAGCGCAGATCTTCGCGTCGGGCCTGCGGCGCGGCTTCCGGCAGATCGAGGAAGCCTGCGTGCTGTTCCAGTCGCAACGCGACGTGCTGCGGCTCAAGGCGCCGTCCACCCTCACGATGCGCTGGCTGCTCGATGCACTCGCCGCGTTTCGCGCCACGCGTCCCGCGTTCGAGGTGCAGATCGCGAGCGTGTGGATGGATGTCGATACCGTCGATTTTTTCAGCGAATCCTACGATTGCGCGATCCTGCTCGGCGCAGGCAAGTTCGGCGAGGCCACGCAGTGCGTGAAGCTATTCGATGAATGGCTGATTCCGGTGTGCTCGCGTGCGACCGCGACCGTCGCACGCACGAATCCGGCGGCATGCGAGCTGATCCACCCGTCGCCCGATCGGCGCGACTGGCGCCGCTGGCTCAAGGGCAGCGGCCATGATCTCGAAGTGGACATCACGCGCGGGCAGGTGTTCGACATGCTCGAACAGGGGATCGCGGCGGCCATTGCCGGCCACGGCCTCTCGATTGGCGATCTCGCGCTGTGTGCCACGGCCATCGACGAGAAGCAGCTCGTGCTGCCGTTCAAGACGGCCGTCAATTCCGGCGACGCGTACTACCTCGTCTGGCCGGAAGACTCCGCCAAGGCCGCGCAGGTGCGCGAATTGCTCGCGTTCCTGGAAAGCCGGATGCCGCGTTTGACGTTTCCGGGCATCCGCTTCAACGGTCCGGGCTGACCGCTGCGGCCGGCGATCCGGCCGCGTTGCCGACGGCGCTACGGGCGCACCCTCGCGCCGCCGGCACGCAACGACAGCGCAGCCCGTCGAAGCGGGCCTGCGCCGATACCGTTACGCCTGCACGAAAGCCAGCAGGTCGGCGTTGAGGACGTCCGCGTTGACCGTCAGCATCCCGTGCGAGTAACCCGGGTACGTCTTCAGCGTGCCGTTCTTCAGCAGCTTGATCGACTTCAGCGCGGCATCTGCGATCGGCACGATCTGGTCGTCTTCACCATGCAGCACGAGCGTCGGGACGGAGATCGACTTCAGGTCGTCGGTCTGGTCCGTTTCCGAAAACGCCTTGATGCCTTCGTAATGCGCTTTGGCGCTGCCTTCCATCCCCTGTCGCCACCAGTTCCGGATCACGCCCTGATGCACGGTTGCACCTTCGCGGTTGAACCCGTAGAACGGGCCGCTCGGCACGTCGAGGAAGAACTGCGCGCGATTGTCGGCAAGCGCTTTCCGGAAGCCGTCGAACACCTCGAGCGGCAGCCCTTCGGGGTTCGATTCGGTTTTCAGCATCAGCGGCGGCACCGCGCTGACCAGCACGGCCTTCGCGACGCGGCCGGCCGGCTCGCCGTGCTTCGCGACGTAGCGCGCCACTTCGCCACCGCCGGTCGAGTGACCGATGTGCACTGCATTGCGCAGGTCGAGCGCTTCGACCACCGCGAACGCATCTGCCGCGTAATGATCCATGTCATGGCCGTCCGACACCTGCGCCGACCGGCCGTGGCCACGCCGGTCGTGCGCCACCACGCGATAGCCCTTCTGGACGAAGAAAAGCATCTGCGCGTCCCAGTCGTCACCGGACAACGGCCAGCCATGGTGGAACATGATGGGCTGCGCGTCCTTCGGGCCCCAGTCCTTGTAGAAAATCTCGACGTGATCCTTTGTTGTGACGGTTGGCATCGCGATGGACTCCTGTAAGGTGGTTGGACTCGGCGCTGTGGCCGGCAGCCATTATCGGACAGGTTTGTTAAACGATGACGCCAAGATGCGAATGATCGTCGACACTTTCGTCAACGTGGACGAACCCGCTACGGACGAACGATCGTGCGTAGCCACGCGTCAACCATCCGTCGACACCGTCACGGCCTCCCACGCCCGGAATTCCGCATCCAGCGCCGCCAGTTTGCCGCGCACGAGCCGCAGCGCATCGCTGCCGAGCAGCAGATGCGCGGGCGGATGTTCCGCCGCGATCGCCGCGAGCATCGCCCGCGCAGCTTTCGCGGGATCGCCCGGTTGCTTGCCGCTCTTCTCTTCGCGTGCCTGGCGAATCGGATCGAAGAGCGCGTCGTAGTCCGCGATCGAGCGCGGCGTGCGCATCATCGAGCGGCCGGCCCAGTCGGTGCGGAACGAACCCGGCGCCACGGCCGTCACCGCGATGCCGAGCGGCTCGAGCTCCTTTCCGACGGTTTCGGAAATGCCTTCCAGCGCGAACTTGCTGCCGCAGTAGTAAGCGATGCCCGGCATCGTGATGTGGCCGCCCATCGACGTGATGTTCAGGATGCGGCCGCGCCGCCGCTCACGCATGTACGGCACGACCGCCTTCATCATCGCGACCGCACCGAATACGTTCACGTCGAACTGCCGGCGCATCTCCGCGAGCGGCGCTTCTTCCATGATCCCTTCGTGCCCGTAGCCGGCGTTGTTCACCAGCACGTCGACGGGCCCGACGTTCGCCTCGATTTCAGCGACGACGCCGTCGATGCGATCGAAGTCGGTCACGTCGAGCACCCGCGCGAACGCCTGCGCGGACAGTGCTTCGAAATCCTGCGCCGCCTGCGCGCTTCTCACGGTGCCGACCACCGTGTGACCGACCGCGAGCGCCTCCTGTGCGAGCGCGCGGCCGAAGCCGCTGCTGACGCCGGTGATGAGCATGAGGTTGCCGGATGCCATTTGAGCTTCTCCCGAATGTCGATTGGAGCGTGCATACTAGTCTGACGCTGTACGCCGAATAAGCCCGATTCCGCTGATTTTCTTGCACAAAACTATGAGCCCCGAGCCCACCTCCGCCCGGCCCCCATCGCTGCCGCCGCGCGACCGGAAGCGTCTGGTGACGCTGCTGCGCGCGCTGGCGCCCGACGAAGGCTACAACCTGACGGCGCTGCCGAGCGTGCGCATCCTGCGCTCGAACCGCGCGCTGTCGCGCACGCCGGTGCTTTACGACCCCGGCATCGTGATCGTGTGCCAGGGCTGCAAACGCGGCTACTTCGGTGGCGAGCGCTATCTGTACGACGAACATCACTACCTGGCGGTGTCCGTGCCCGTCCCGTTCAGCATGGAAACCGACGCGACGCCCGAGCGTCCGCTGCTCGCGCTGTACCTGCACCTCGATTTCACGATGGCCGCCGAACTCGCGGCGCAGATCGACCGCGCAGGCATCGCGGAGCCCGTGCAGGCGCCCCGGAGCATGATGTCGACGCCGATGGATGCCACGATGCACGCGTCGGTGCTGCGTTTCGTCGAGGCGATGCACCGGCCGCTCGACGCCGCGGTGCTCGGCCCGGCGCTGCTGCGCGAGCTGTATTTCCGCGTGCTCACCGGTGCGCAGGGCAGCGCGATGCGCGGCGCCCTGGCGATGCGCGGACAGTTCGGCCGGATCGGCCGGTCACTGCGCGTGATCCACGCCGATTACGCGCGGCCGCTCGACGTGCCGCAACTGGCCGACGAAGCCGGCATGAGCGTGCCGAGCTTCCACAGCCACTTCAAGGCGATCACGCAGGTATCGCCGATGCAGTACCTGAAATCGATACGGCTGCATCAGGCCCGCTTGCTGATGGTGCGCGAGGATCTGACGGCGGAGGCGGCCGGCTACGCGGTCGGTTATGCGAGCCCGTCGCAGTTCAGCCGCGAATTCAAGCGCCTGTTCGGCCTGACGCCGGCGAAGGAAACGCAGCGCATGCGCGCAAGCTTCGCGATTCCGGCCGCATTCGACGATGCGGTGTTCGTGTCGTCGCATTGAATCGGGCAGCGTGCGAGGCCCGCGTGTGGATGTCCGTCAACCGCACCTAGCCCCGCTGCCGGTAGATGCGCGCGATGCTCGCGAAGAACGACAGCGCGGCGATCGCGCAGGCCAACGCGAAGACGTAGACCGGAAACTGCCGCTCGCCCCCGCCTCCGCCCACGCCGCCGACGAGTGCGATCACCACGGCGACCAGCGCGGCGCCGATCGACTGGCCTGTCGTTCTCGCAGTCGACAGCACGCCGGAAGCGGTGGCCGTCCGGTTCTTCGCCGCGTTCGCAAACATCTCCTTGTTGTTCGGCGGCAGGAAGAAGCCGTACCCCACGCCGCATAGCGCGACGCGCCACAGGACATCCTCGACCGTTGGTTGCGCGGGCAACAGGGTCAGCGAACCGATCCCGAGACAGAACATCAGCACGCCGACACTCGACAGCAGCGTCGCATTGAAGCGATTCGCCAGTCGCCCGGCAAACGGCGCGCACAGCGCGACCGCAATCGGCCAGGGCGTAAAGACCAGCGCCGATTTCAACACGCTGTATGCATACGTGTGCTGCAGCACGAACGGCAACGCCACCAACGCCATGCCTTGCGACACGAACATCGTCACCGACGTCAGCACCGCGAACGTGTACCGGCGCGACCTGAAAATATCCAGCGGCAACAGCGGATGCCGTGCCCGGGCCTGCCCGATGCAGAAGGCCAGCATCAACGCCACCGCCGTCGCGGCAAGCACGAGCACGGTTCGATTGCTCCACTGCCCGATCTGGTCAATGGCCAGCGCAAAGAGGCCGAATGCCGCGGCGGAAGTCACCGCCCCCGGCACGTCGAAACCGCGCTCCCGATGCGTGTCTTTCCCCAGCGCGACGAACGAGAACGCGATGGCGGCGATCCCGAACGGAAGGTTGATGTAGAACAGCCAGGGCCACGATGCCCAGGAGACGATCAGGCCGCCCAATGCAGGGCCGACAGCCGTCCCGACCGCAAACACCAGCGCATTGATGCCGAAGATCGTCCCCAGCGAACCGGGCGGAAAGATCACCCGGTAGAGACCATAGCCGACGCTGATCAGGATTGCGTAGCTGATGCCCTGCAGGATCCGCATCGCCACCAGCGCACCGAAGGTGGGCGCCAGTCCGCAGCCGAGAGACGAGAGGGTAAACAACACCAGCCCGATCGTGTAAAAGCGTCGCTCGCCGATTCTCGAGCCGAGCGACGCGCACGTCAGCATCGTCGCCGCGCTCGCGACCTGATACCCGTTCGCGACCCAGATGACCGCCGCCGCACCCACGTGCAGGTCGGTCGAGATCGTCGGCAGCGCGATATTGACGATTGCGCTGTCCAGCGCGGACATGAATACGCCGACCAGAATCGCGACCGCTGCAAAATAGCGGCGAGGAATGTCGAACCCTTCGTCGCCGAACGTTTCTGCCATCTCCATGCGTCACCCTTGCCGGGCGAAGGCCCGGTTCATGAACTAGTCGCGACGCGTCTGCTCGCCGCGTGCGGCATCGCGTACCAGGCCCACGAGCGACTTCAGGATGAGCGCGGTCACGCCCCAGATGTCCTGCGCCTGCTCCGCCCAGTACCATGCGCCCGCGCGCTCGCCGTCCGGGTATTGCCGGAGCAGATCCGGATTCAGCAGCACCGGGAACGGAAACTCGAAGATCTCCGCGACTTCCGCGGGCGCCGCTTCCCATTTCGCCGTTTCCGGCACGATGCCGATCACGGGAAAGATCGCGTGATTGCGCTTTCTGGTTTTATGGATCGGCAAGCTGCCGACCACGCGAACCGCGTCCGGCGCAAGGCGGATTTCCTCGAACGCCTCACGCAATGCGGTCGCGCCGATATCGCGGTCGGACTCCGCCGGGCGGCCGCCCGGAAAACTCACATGCGACGAGTATTCGCTGAGATCCGACGCGCGCTTGGTCAGCAGGATCGTCGGCTCGCGCCGCGCGACGATCGCGACCAGCACCGCCGAGAATTTCCACTGTCCGTCGTTGTCCGCGAGAGATTGCTTCGCCGTCGGCCAGTCGGTGCCGGCAGGAATGCCGTGGCTTTCCACGCCACGAACGATCGCGTCCAGGGCGGCCTGCGGCGAGCCGGTCCCCGCAAGCGCGCTGGCCAACCCGCCGCTGGTATTCAGAACGCTTCCGTCTGGTTCCATGTCTTCCTCCTGCGTGCGGCAACCTGCACGCGCCGAGCGACACTGAACCCGACACGTGTTGCATGGGCACGGCGTCGTTGTGGTCAATCCGATGAGCCCGTGTTCGCATGCGATCGCAATTGACACGCGCAGGAGCGCGACTGTCTGCTTCAGCGCAAAAATATCCGCGAGCGTTGCGGATAGCTGAATGCCGGAGCCCGATCGCCGTCGATCGACGGAGAAACCCGATCATGCACGAAAAATGAAATTCCGACCGATCGTATGCGCACGTTACGTCGGCGCCCAAGCGGCGGAGGTCGGCTCGCCGTCGCGGTGGCGGCAGTGGTGGCGTGCAACACCGGCGCGATGGTGGCGGACTTCGGCGATCATTCACCCGATCACGCCACCTTTTGACGACCCATCCGATCGTCGCGCTGCTCGCGGTCGAGTACATCAAGCCGGACGCGAGCGGGCGCGTGTTGATCGACGCATTCTGTCCGTCGGAACACCGGCAATGCTTGCGCCACTCGACAAGCCGAGCCGGCCCATGCGACCCTGAACGACTTCCGGCGCATCGAGCAGCGCACACGCCACTCACCCCACTCACACGAGCGTCAAATGCCTTCCTACGCCTTCCGCCTGCTGAATGTATTCGCCGAATCGACGTTCGGCGGCAACCCGCTTTGCGTATTCGAAGATGCGCGCGGCATGGACGACGCGACCATGCGCGCACTCGCCGTGCAGTTCAACCTGTCGGAAACGACCTTCGTGCTGCCGTCGGCGCGCGCGCATGCGCGGGTACGCATCTTCACGCCGGGCTACGAGATGGCCTTTGCGGGCCATCCGACGCTCGGCACCGCGCATGTCGTGCGCGACCTGCTGGGTGCGGGCAACGATCTCGCGCTCGAATTCAAGGCCGGCGTGGTCGACGTCAACGCGCACGACGACGTGTGGACGTTCACCGCGCCGCACGTGGGCATGCCAAAGACGGCGCCGTGCGATTTGTCCGCTGCCCGCACGGCGGCCCTGCTGGGACTCACGGAAGCCGATCTGCTCGCGCCGCCGATCTGGGTCGACACGGGTGCAGACCAGTTGCTGGTCGCGGTCAAGAACCCCGCCGCCGTACGGCGTGCGCAGCCCGACAGCGCCCGCCTCGACATCTGGCCTCAAAGCAGTCTCGGCCGCAGGACCGCGTATGTGTTCGCGTTCGACGCCAAGCGACCGGGGACGGTGGTGTCCCGTTACTTCTTCGTGAAGCAGGGCGGCGGCGTGTCGGAAGATCCTGGCACCGGGTCGGCCTGTGCGAACCTCGGTGGCTGGTTGCTTGCCGCCGGGCACGATCTGCCCGCCGCGTTTCAGGTCGAGCAAGGCGATGCCGTCGGCCGGCCTTGCCGACTGCGGCTGTCGGTCGGCGCGACGGGTAAAATCGGCGTCGGCGGGCGCGTGATCGAAATCGGGCGCGGCGTAATCAACGTGTGACGGGGGCGATCAGGGCGGCGCTTGCGCGCATCGCGCCCCCACCCGCCACACTGTCACTTCGTGCAGCGTCTCGCCGTGCCTGAGTACGCCCAAGTCATGGCTGATCGATGTCAGGTGAAAGAAAACAGGGTGCAGGGCTTACTGGCCTGGAGGGGGTTCTGCGGTACGTTCCCGCTCCTCCCCTTCACATGCCCGCTCGCTGAGCGGGTATTTTCTTTGTCTCGCCCGCTCAACTGTACGTTCACTCGAAAATAGCGTGTTTTGCGCACGCACTGACACCACGCACGGTAGTGCGTATACATCCATCTTCGGTGTAGCGCGCAATTGGGACTGCGTCGTGACCCAGCATCCGTATCGAGCAGGCATCGGCCAGTAGCAGACAATCAGCGCCTTGTCTGGAACGACCGATTTAAGTCGAATTGAAGCATCCCCACGCGGCACGCGAGCAACCTCAATCTGCCTCTGTTGAAAAACCTCGACGCTGGCAATAGCCAGTCCGAGCAACAGCACGTCCACAACAGATGGCACCTCGCAGCCGGAGCGCTGCTACGCCTTCACGAACCCTCCAGCGTCGAAACTGCAAGTCACCGACGTATTCGCTGCCTCGACGTTCACCTCGGACGGGTCGCCCTCTTCGAGCGTCTCGAGGCGACAGCGTCCGGCATCGCCACCATCACGGTCTGGCCGGACGACGCGCATACGAGCTAACCCTGTAGTCGTGCGGACCTTGCTCATAGGCAACTGCCCCGTTGAGCGGCGAACACGTCAGCCGAAATGTGAACCGAGCACGATCGGCGACCGAGTCGAGCCGCTCGCTCATTTCCGGTGTCCCTTGACATCGAGACGATTCGTCCTCAGACTTTATGTACCGTAATTAGATTCATCTGTATCGCATAACGATACACAAACCAAGAGGGTCAATTGCAAAACCATTCCAGCCGTCTGGGCAAGGCTGGGGCATTGTCGCTACTGCTTGCCGCCTGTCCAACTATCATGGTGGGTTGCGTTCTCGCCCCGGGATTGCCGGGCATTGCGCCCGCTCTCGGCGTGCCTCACGCAGCCAGCTGGCTCGTGACGCTCCCGTCACTGGGCGTCGTATTGTTTGGTGGGGTGTCCGGGCGATTCCTCACGAAAGTCGGCGCGTATCGCGCCCTCTGCTACGGGCTTGTGTTGTATGCAGTGTTGGGGGCGGGAGCCGTCATGCTCCACGGTCCCATTCCGGTATTTGCGGACCGGATACTGCTCGGCGGCGCCACGGTCATCGTCATGGCAGCCGGTACCACGCTGATATCCGAGTTCTTCTCGGGAGCGGCTCGGCTGGCGGTGATTGCGCGCCAAGGTGTGGCCATCGAGATTGGCGGCGTCATTTTCCTGTCGATTGGCGGAATGCTGGCACGCATCGGATGGGCAGGGCCATTCGCGCTGTATCTTGTCGCACTCCTGATATTGGCTATGGTGCTGGCCTTCGTTCCGAATCAGGTGCCGTCCCCGGTGGCCGAAGTATCGATCTGCAGTGCGACGCAAACAGGCGAGACGACCTCGATTTTCGGCGCGGCATTCCTGTCGATGCTTTGCTTCTTCACCGCGATTATCGTTCTGCCATTCCGGCTGACCACTGGCCTCGGGCAGGTCGCATTCAGCGAATCGGAGGTCGGCTATGTGCTTTCCTTCGTGTCGGTGGTCGCTGTCGTAGTCGCTGCAGTGATGCCGCGGATCATCAGGCGAGTCGGAGCATCATTCACATTCGTGCTTGCTTTCTCTGCCTATGCCCTGGCGCATTTGTGCTTCGCACTCGCAGTGGATCCAGCAATGCTGTTCGCGGGAACCGTGTTGCTCGGTACCGGCTTCGGATTGTCGACTCCGCTCGTCAACCACATGACGATCGAGCGCAGCGACGCAACAGCGCGAGGTCGAAATCTCGCGCTGTTGTCCGTTGCCATTTTTCTGGGTCAGTTTGCGTCATCGTTCATGGAGCTGGTACCAGGTGGACATTCCATTCCGTTTTATCTGGCTGCGGGCGTCTCGGCGATAACGGCGATTGCCTGGAGCATTCGGTCTCGCCCCGCCCCGAACATTGACCGCACATCGGCGTGACTCGCCGTACAAGAACCTCAGAGGAAATTAATCAATACGTAATGCTAACCGCTTTGGAAGCAGCATGATTTCGTACCAACACCCGCCGCGGCCGGATGCCGTTTCGGTGCTCGCGTACTCGGGCCGAACTTCGTCGTCACCATGCCTTTCGTCGCGCGCACACCAGATTCCCCCACTCATTCGAGAGGAATAACATGCACACCAACCTGAAACGCCGAAAAATTCTCAGCGGCGCGCCTGCCCTCCTGGCCGGGATGGCCGCGGCGAATACGTTGCCGTCCATTGCATCCGCGAGTGCGTCAGTCGCACCGGGTGGCACAAGCGCGGACCGAACGCGTATCACGTATTTTCAAGTCCCGATGCAGAAGCGGTGGCCGATCAATGAGAAACTGGTGAAAGACAAGCCGTACGCGAAATATTTCACGAAGGATCTCGTGGCGCCGGTCGACATGGTGAATGCGCTCGCGAGCGGCCCGCTTCCGCCGGAACACGTGCTCCCGCCAACGGTCGCCGGGCTGGCGAAGATGATGCAAACGTTCGCCGATGCACCGGTTTCCGGCTATGCGTTCATCGACGAAGGTCCGCTCGCCTACGCGCAGAGCCGGCATGTCTTCCCGGGCGTTACCGCGAAAATGTTCGAGTGGTGGTTCACGTGGCATCCGATCGAAAGCGAGCGCTACATGCTGTGGTTCCCGCACGCGCACATTCACAACTCGGTTGTCGATCCGGTTCGACTCGCCAATGACAAGCTGACCTACAGCGAGCGTCTTTATGGCAACCCGAATCACGTTACCGAATACATCGGCCCGTTGCTGCTCGACAGCTATATCAACTTCGATACGCCGGAGAGCTTCGGTGTTGACCCGGCAGCACTGAAGGCCAACGGGTTTACGTTCAATGCAAGCGGAATAATCACGCCGGTAACGGACCGGCACTCACCGCTGGTTTTCATGATCCACCTGGGTCGCGACACGCCTGCCGGACTGGAAATGATCAACCGCTACTGGATCGGCTCGCATGCATCGTTTGGTCGCTTCAAGAAATTCCCGGACGGCGCACGTCTCTCGCAGGAACTGGTCAGGAAGATGAAGCTGGACAAGGTCATGCTTGAAAATCTCGCCTACGAAATGGCCGTTCATGACATGACCGAATTCACATGCCTCGGAAAATTCCTTCCGGCTCTCTACCAGGAGTACGGTGCCTGACGGCAAGGCGCGCGTTGTAGTCGGGTGACACGATGTTGGCATCCGATCTACTACGGGCGCCGCCCGTTTCATCTGAAATCGATATCAGCGATTGATGAGGAAGCAATGAGCCGAGTTGAATTCTCGGCCAGCGATCCGTTATCCGAATACGACTTCGGGCTTTGGGATCCACTTCCCGAGAATCAGGCACTTGCGTCGATAAAGGTCATCGCATCGATCAACGGGTATCCGGCTCTGTCGTTGCGGACATTCGCCCGCAACGACAGGTGAATTCGACCGGATTACTCTGCCTTCATGCCATCAGTACGCGATTCTGGTCGCCGAGGCGGTGGACAGCCGCTGTTCTCCGGTCGCTGAGCGTCCGCTTCGGCATCGACAAAAACGAATTGCAGCTCACACTGCGCACGCAAACGAACTGCGACGCGGATCCAGTTGCAGATGTCTTGTGACCGGTTCTTGCGGAGGTCATTTCGTTCCGTATGATTTTCCATCGGCCTTTGTCCTATCGGGCTAAGGATGAGATCACGCAGATCAATGGGCAAAACCCGTTACCAGGGAAGCGGGATGTCGATTTTTTCCCGATTGTCGCCGAGGTACAGCGACGGAAGGAATCGCGACAGGAACGTAAATTCGTTGTAGCAATGCCTGAGCAGCGCATGCCCGAACTCGTCGGGGAACATCGCTCCGATCTCTTCGGGCGTTTTGCCGGCGGCCGGCAAATCCTGGCCGATATAGAAGTGACTGCGCAGTGCAAGGCCCCATGACGTATCTCGTCCGACATGAAGCAGGCGGCCGCCGACGACCTTGCCATCCGGTGTGCGTTCCGGATGCGTTCCGAGGCCGATGCGGCCGCATATCGCCGCCGATATGCGCTTCTCGTCCCGCGCAATCTTGTACGGATTCTCGTTGAAGAATTCCGACGCATCGCGGAACTGGATGGCGAGCTTTTGGGCCGGCAACCCGGTAAAGTATTCCTCGACCAGATGGATCGAGCCAACGTGGGTATTGTCGGTCCCTTCGGCCCACTCGCTGCTGACGTGATCGACCGGATGCCACCAGCGATAGTGGCGTGTGTCCGGGCGCGACCGGAACCACCACTCGAACATCTCGCCAGTGCAATGGTGCAGGTCGGTTCTGCAGGCGACATGAAGTACGCCGTCGGGCAACCGCTCGTATCCTGTTTCCAGGCGAAGCGGGGTCGGGTCAAGCAGGCTTTCTACTTCATCGAGTCTCATGGTTGTCTCCTGGGTTGCCCCGGTTGCCTGTCGAGCAACCGGAAATTTGAAAATGGTGCTTGTCTGTTTTGCCAAATCGGTACGTCGCTTATCCAGTCGCGAGCCCGAATGCTTTGGTGCGGTACCGGATGCTCCGCGCGTTGCCTGACGCGGAACGTTCACACCGGACGATTCCCCACTGATCGTGGGGGGCATCGTGCTTGATGGGAGCGTGGCCCAGAATCATTCAGGCGTCATCCGTCAGAACAATGTCGTCAAGCCCAGGCGCGCGATTGCCTGAGAGTGGCTGCTCGAGGCAGCCGTCGTTCCGATGAGTCCGTTGATCCAGGCACCCGTGGCGGGGTTGTCTCCCGACGCATACTGATAGACACCCTCCACGTAAGCCGACGTGCGCTTCGAAAACCAGTACATCAGCGATGCGGTGACCTGATGAGCCTTGTCATTTTGCAACGCGGCATTTCCCTTCATGTACTCGTAGTTTCCTCCGAACGTCCACGCATTCGAAATGAACCAGTTCGCACCGATCTGGCCCACGTCAATCCGAGCGCCGGTCATGGTGTTCTTCGTATTCGTATAGAGCATGCTGGCGAGCACGCCGCCGAAGTCATAGTGCACGCCGACGCCGCAGTTACGAATGCCGTCGTGTCCATTGTTCATTTGCGCATACTTCACCTCGGTGTAGGCTGCACCGATCGCGAAGGGCCCTTGCGAATAGTTGGCGCCGAAGCTCACGGAGCTTCCGGAGGAAAAGTCGCCGGCAACCCCACCGAATCCGTACAACGCGCCGAAAGTGACGCCGTGAAAATCCGGCGATTTGTACTTGACCGAGTTCGCAACGCGAGACGAGCCGGCCACTCGGTCGAAATCGAAAGAACCGGTCGGATTGTTGGGAACGCCGAGCGCGGAAAACGGCCCCTGACGGAAGTTGTACAGCCCACCGTACGGCAGCGCTCCATCAAATCCACCATTGCGGTCGTGAAATCCACCGAACAGCAGGGATTCCCACATGAAGTCATGCTGATTGCCCAACGTGAGTTCGCCGAATTGTGCGTCTGACAGGCCTACCCAGGCCTGCCGCCCGAAGAGGGAGCCGGCATCGGGAATCGTGGAACCGTTGGCGAGATCGAATTGATTTTCCAGCAAGAAAATTGCCTTGGTGCCGCCACCCAGATCTTCGGATCCCTTCAGGCCGAACAGGTTGGGTGCAAAGTTCCCGGTGTCCATCATCACGTTGCCGTGTCCGCCCTGATTGCTGACGTAGGTTATGCCGGCGTCGAGAAAGCCGAACAGCGTGACTGCACTCTGCGCGTGCGCAGCTAAACACACGCTCGAGCCTGCGATTGCAGCGATGATTCTCCTCATTGCCTTGTCTCCTGTTTTATATGGTTTATTGCATCGTCATTGCGGGTAAAGCGGTTTCTGGTGGAGCTCAGTCTGCGGTCCCGATATACAGGTGACGCAAACGTGGATCGTGACGAATCGAGGCAGTTGGCCCGGATAGCGCGAAGCGCCCGTGCTCCATGACGTGCACTTGATCGGCAAGGTCGAGCGCACGCTCGACGTCCTGCTCGACGATCAGCATCGTCAAACCGGACTCCTTGAGTTTGCGGAGCGTGAGGTAGAGCCGGTCCATCATCACCGGAGCAAGGCCAAGGCTGATTTCGTCGAAGACGATCAGGCGCGGTCGCGCCATCAGCGTGCGACCGATGGCCAGCATTTGCTGCTGACCGCCCGACATCGACGTGCCCGAATTGCTCCTGCGCGCCTGCAGATCGGGGAAAATGTCATAGACAGATTCAAGACGTTCACGGATCTGTTGAGCAGGCACGTTCCGCGCCGCAAGCATCAGGTTCTCCTCGACCGACAGCGAACCGAAGATGCGTCGACCCTCCATGCATTGAGAAAGCCCCAATGCCGCCATGCGATGGGGAGCATGGTCGTTGACGACCTGACCATCGATCCGGATGTCACCTGCCGTGGGACGCACGATGCCCGAAATGACATTCGCGAGCGTCGTCTTGCCTGCACCGTTGGTCCCGAGAACGGCGATGACTTCGCCGTTTTTCACCTTAAGGTCGATGCCATTCAGGACACGCGCCTGTCCGTAGCCGGCGTGGATGCCGCGGAGCTCCAGCACGGGAGTCGACCGTGCCTGTTCGACCGAACCGACACACGCTACGTCGTCGGGGCGAGGTGACGCTTCCGGATGACCGCCATCTGCGTCGGCGCTCCCCTTGCCGTGCGCAGTGCCGAGGTACACGGCGGCGACTTCGTCGCTGGTCAGCACCTCTTGCGTAGCGCCTTCCGCAAACTTGCGCCCGAAATTGAGCACGGTCAGGCGCTGGCAGCATTCGCGGACGATCCGGAGCACGTGCTCGATGATGATCATTCCCTGAACTTCGTGCCGCAGTGACCGGATCAAGTCGATGAGTTCGGTGATTTCGCTGTCGACCAGACCGGCGCCGACTTCATCCAGCAGCAGCAGTCTGGGTTCGAGCGCCAACGCCCGCGCCACTTCAAGTCGCTTGCGGCGCAGGAGCGGCAGTTGTCGCGCGGGCAGATCCGCCATATCGAACAAGCCGGTCCGCTCCAGAATGCGGTCGCAGGCCTCGATCGCGTCGCGCCTCGTGGAGAACGGATAGAGGCTGTAACGTGCCGCGAGCAGGTTTTCCCGAACCGTGACATTCAAGAACGGGCGCGGGATCTGATACGTCCGGCCAATGCCCAGTCGCGCGCGCTCCGTGGCCCCAAGTGCCGTGATATCGCGGCCGTCGAGCCTGACGGATCCGCCGTCGGCACGAACGGCGCCGCCCAGCAGACCGATCAGGGTGGACTTGCCCGCGCCGTTGGGACCAACGATGCCGACGATTTCTCCCGTGCCGATCGTCAACGACACGTTGTCCGTGGCGACGAGGCCGCCGTAGCGCTTGACCAGATCCGTTGCTTCCAGCAATGGATGTGCGAGGTTCATGAGTTGCCCCTGCCCTTGAAAATCGTCTGTCCGACGCCGGCCAGGCCCTGCGGCGCAAAGCGAATGACCAGAATGAGAATCGCACCCGTGAGTGCCAGATGCAGGGCGGGCCAGTCGGCGAGCAACTCGCCCAGCGCGACCACGAAGATTGCACCGACGGCAGGGCCCGCCCGCAATCCCTGGCCGCCGATGATGACGATCGACAACGCGCTGACCGTCCACTGCACGCCAAATGCACCATAGGGCTCCACGGTGCCCAGCTTCAGCGCCTGAAGGCCGCCGGCCACGGATGTCAGGAAGCTGGATACAACGAAAGCAGCCAGCTTGATCCTGAAAGTCCGCACGCCTATCTGGGCCGCGGCATCCTCATCGTCACGCACCGCACGCAGCAGGATCGAAAACCGGGAGCGCGTCGCGAGATCCATCGCGACGATGGTCACGACGAGCAGGCCGATGGCCATCAGGAACAGCGTGTGCAGCCCCGGCGTGTCCTTCGACAGGAATATTCCGGACGCGCCGCCGAACCCGTTGTAGTTGATCATGAAGAGACGGAGCGCCTCGGCAAGCGCCAGCGTGCCCACGGTGAAATACAGCCCTCGCAAGCGGAACACCGCGCGCGAGACTGCAAGGGCGAGACCTGCGCCCACCAGCCCGGTCAGTGGCAGGGCGACCAGGAACGGGAGCCCCGTGACATTGACCAGCCCCGTCAGTGCATAGGCGCCCGCCCCGAAAAATGCCGCCGTGCCCAGCGATACCATGCCGCCGTAGCCGGCCATCAGGTTCCACGCCTCGGCAATCGCTATCAGCAACAGCAGGCGAAAGCCGACCTCGAGTGCGTAGTCGCCCATTTGCGGAACCGCGATTCCGGCAACCAGCAGAAGGATGCAGGCGACCAGGACCGGCATGAGATCTGCGGTGGCGGAATGACGCTTCATGAGCTGCGGTGGTCGGGACGGTTCGCGCGAAACGGAATCGTTTGTCATTTGAGCCATCACCGGACTCCCGTAACCATGCCCTGCGGCCGCAGCGTCAGGGCGAGTAAAAAGAGAACCAGCCCGACCAGGTCGCGATAACCGTCGCCCAGCAGCAGGGCGCCGACGCTTTGAAGGAGACCCAGCGTGACCCCGGCGACGAGCGTGCCGAAGATATTGCCGATGCCCCCCATGACCACAACGGCGAAGCTCATCAGCAGATAGGTCGAGCCGGTACTGGGCGTGAACGAGAACGCCGTTCCGATCAGGACACCGCCCATCGCGGCACAGGCCGCCCCAAGCGCGAACGTCAGCGCATGCACGCGGCCGACATCCACACCCATGACTGCCGCCGCCGTCGGATCCGTCGCGGCCGCACGCAAGTCCCGTCCAAAGCCCGACCGTGTAATGAGGGCGTGCACGCCCAGCACGAGCAGCACCGACACGACGAAACCGATCGCATAGATCTCGGGCACCGTGACGGGGCCGAACTGCAGCGAGTGCGCCGCGTAGGGCGTCTCGATCGCTCTCGTATCCGCACTGAAGGCAAGCAGATACAGGTTCTGCAAGATGATCGAGATGCCAAACATCGACATCATCGGCGCCTCCATACCCTTGCCCGCGAGCGGCCGGATCAGGACCCGATGGAGCGGCAACGCGATGGCCGCTGCCGCAAGCGCCACGAGCGGCAACCCCAGCAGTGGATCCACGCCGGCCAGGCGGGTCAGGAAGTACCCGAGATAGGCGCCCGCCACGAGCAGCTCGCCATGAGCAAGGTTGACGAGCTTCATGACACCCAATGCAATCGACAGGCCCAACGCAGTCAGCGCAAGCATGCCGCCGAGCAGCAGGCCGGACGCGAGGCTGCTCGTGACGACGGAGAGATCCGGCAATGAAAGTCCTGGCATGACTGTTCTCCTGTCATGCGTCAGTGGGCGACAGGCAGCGGAAAGACCAGCTTTCCGTTTGCCCGGTCCTTCGGCCAGACGGTCAGGGCCTTGCCGCCCTGCCACTGCATGAGCGCGATCGGGATTTTCGACGTATGCGCGGCGTCGAACGCGACCGGCCCGACGACGTAGGTCTTGTTGGTCTTCCCGATTGCATCGTTGATCTTCTCGCGGTCGACGCTGCCCGCTTGCGCGATGGCATCGAGGAGAACCTGGGCAGCCGTGTACGAGTCTGCTATGTGCTGACTTTGCGTTTGCTTCATCTCGGACTCGAAACGCTTGCCGAGATCAGCCGCGCCGGGATACGGGAAGCATGGATCCCAGTAGCCGCCCACCAGGATGCCATCCGACAACCTGCCGAGCGCACGGGCAAACTGCTCCGGCTCGGCACCTTTTTCCATCACCAGAATCTTCGGCTGGAAGTTCGCGGAAACCATCTGCTTGCGCATGGCGATCGCCTGCGGCGGAATCGCGTCCACCAACGCGATGTGCACGTCGTCGGCCTTGGCCTGGCTGATCATCGACGTAAACTGCTGGGCATCGACGGGAAATGCGTTCTGCTGCTCGACGGTGAACCCGCCTTGCCTGGCCGCGTTAGGCCAGATCACACCGCCGACCACTTTGCCGTCCGGACCGTTGTCCGAAAAGATCGCGATCTTCTTGTTCGTTTCCAGCCGGTAATCCGCGAGCATGCGGAACGGGGCCGTGCCCAGATCACCTTCGTCGAAGAAGATGTCCCACGCGTACTTCCATTGGCGCACGGACTTGAACGCGCTCAGCGGATCGCAGCCAGACACGATCGGCACCTTTCGGCGCTCGGCGACGAGTGCGCCGGCGTTGACGAGCGCCGGCGTGCATGAACCGAGCATCGCGACTGCACCGTCGCGGGAGATCAGCGTTTCGGTGTTGCTTGCGGTCGAATTGGGATCCGTCTTGTCGTCGCGGATGACGAGCTTGATCTTGTGCCTGGTGCCGCCGACGTCGAGCCCGCCATTCTTGTTCACATCGTTGACCGCGGTCTCATAGCCCCACTTCTGATAGGCGCCGAAACCCGCGAGCGGACCGGACAGCGGTAAAGACGCGCCGATGACGATTTCGTCGGCGGCAACGACCTGGCTCGTCGCCGCGATAGCAAGCACAAACACGAGCGCGAGTCTTAGATTCGTAATGCTAAGCATTTATGTCTCCAATATTCTTTTGAAACGTTCCATTCCCGGCGTGATCACTGCAGCGTCACGGGTGCGTCATCTTTGGCCGCTCCAGTCCGGGAAGCCCGAGGGTCGGCGGGCCGGCTGGAACGGGAGCGAATCTGCGTAACGTCAGCGCTTTCTCATTCGATGTCCCGCGTCAAAAATCCACCGCGTCCGCGCCCTTGAGCTGCAGCATGTCTCGTGCTTCGGCGGGTGTGGCGACGTCAAGACCGAGTTCTTCGAGGATGCCCCGGATCTTGCGTACCTGGGCCGCGTTGTTCTCCGCCATCTGCCCGCGGCCGAGGTAAAGACTGTCTTCGAGGCCGACGCGCACGTTGGCGCCCATGACCGCGGCATGTGTCAGCAGACTCATCTGGTGACGGCCTGCCGCGAGCACCGACCATTGATAACTGTCGCCGAAAAGGCGGTTTGCCGTGTCCCGCATGAAGGTGACGCATTGCGGGTCCGGGCCGATCCCGCCCAGGATGCCGAAGATCGTCTGAATGAAGAACGGCGGTTTCACCAGGCCGGCGTCGACAAAGTGCGCCAGGTTATAGAGGTGGCCCACGTCGTAGCATTCGAATTCGAAGCGCGTGCCGCAACCGTCGCCGAGATCGCGAAGGATGTGGCGGATGTCCCGGAACGTGTTCCGGAAAATGATGTCCTCCGTCCCCTCCACGTAGGCTTTTTCCCACGGGAACTTCCAGTCCTTGATCTTCCCTGCGACGGGGTGAATGGAGAAATTCATCGATCCCATGTTCAACGATGCCATCTCCGGCTTGAAGCGCAACGGCGGTGCAAGACGTTCGTCGAGCGTCATCTTCGTCGATCCGCCCGATGTGATGTTGATCACGGCGTCCGTACCGGCCTTGATCGGCGCAAGAATTTCGGCGAATACGTCCGGATCGGCGCTCGGGCGGCCGTCATGCGGATCGCGCGCATGCAAATGCAGGATCGCGGCGCCGGCTTCGGCCGCATCCAGCGCCTGTCGTGCGATCTGTTCCGGGGTCAAAGGCAAATGCGGCGACATCGAAGGCGTGTGGATCGCCCCCGTTACGGCGCAGGTGATGATGACCTTGCTGGGCTTTTTTGCCATGGTTTTCTCTCTCAGCGGTTTTCAGCCGCGTTCATCTCGATCAAATGCGCCTGCAAGCGGGCGCGAAGCGAGTCCTGTTCTTCCTGCGGCCATCGCCGGAATCCCTCGCCGGTTTTCATGCCGAGCCGACCGTCCCGAACCAGCGATTCGAGGTAGGGAGAAGGGCCGGCCTGGTTTTCGATTTCAGGCAAGAGGACACGATGGATGGCAAGCGTCAGGTCGGTGCCGACAAGATCCGCGTTTTCGAGCGGGCCCAGCACCGGCAGGCGGCGACCGAAACTGGCCTTGACGACGGTATCGACCGTCCGCGCATCACATACACCGTTGGCGACCAATGAAATCGCCTCGCGCCAGAGTGCATGCTGCAGCCGATTGCCGATGAAGCCTGCGATGTCCTTCTCGACGATGGCTGGCGTCTTGCCTGCGCGAGTCAACAGATCGAACATCCGATGTGCGGTCGCAGCGTCCGTGTTCGGTGTTTTGATGATTTCGACGAGCGGGATCAGGTAAGGCGGGTTCCACCAGTGCGTCCCTAGTGCGCGGTGTCCCGACGCGAGCCGCTCCATGATTCTCGTGATCGGTATCGCCGACGTGTTGCTTGCCAGATGCGCGTGCGCAGGAGCAAGCCGCTCGAGCTGACCGAACAGATCCTGCTTCCACGCAAGGTCTTCCGGGCCCGCTTCAAAAATTGCATCGGCGTCGCCCACCGCTTCGCGCAGATCGGCAACCGGGGTGATTCGTTGCACGGCGCGCTCGTCCTGCCCGAGATCCAGGAGGTTTCGTTCGGTGCGCGGCCGCAGGCTGTTCAGCACGGCATGCTGAACGTCGTGGACCTTGACCTGATGCCCGGCCAGAGCGAAGACCTGAGCAATGCCTTGCCCCATCAGCCCTGCACCTATGACTGCGATTTTTTCCATTGTTCGCCTCATCCGGCCGTGTAGCCGCCGTCGGCATACACGGTATGGCCCGTGTGGAAATCCGACGCGCGGGAACACAGGAAGAGCAGTGGGCCCGCGAGGTCTTCCGGTTCACCGAGGCGCCCCAGCGGCACGCGTGCCAGAAAATCCGCGCGCACCTTGTTGGCCTTCTCGTTCTCCTCGAACATCCACGCGGTCAGCGGGGAACGGAACACGGTAGGCGCGAGCGCGTTCACCGTGATACCGTGTTTTCCCCACTCGCAGCCCAGTGCCCGGGTCAAGCCGTCCGTCGCGGCCTTCGACGCGCAATAGGCTGAATATCCCGCTGGATGTCCGAGCTTGCCGCGTGCGGATGACACGAGTACGACCTTGGCCTTCGTGCCGCGCCGGATGGCGCGCTGGCCAAACGCCCGACAAAGCAACCAGGCGCTCGTGAGGTTGCCATCCATCACCGCATCAAAACGTTCGGGTGACATGTCGATGATCGGACACGGATCGTTCATGCCGGATGCCACGACGAGAATGTCCAGTGAGCCATAGGCCGTCAACGCCGCGTCCATGACGGCTTCGCAGTCGGCCTCGGTGCCAGGCCTGCGCACGACGCACTGGACGTCCGCCCCCAGTTCTCTGCACTCCGAAGCGGTCAGCGCAACAGCACGTTCGTTTCCGGCGGCCAGAACGAGTTTCGCGCCTGCACCGGCAAGCACTTTGGCGGCAAGACTGCCGAATGCGCCCGATGCGCCGGTCACGACGGCGACTTTGCCGCGGATGTCGAAGAGCGATTGTGGATCCTTCAACCAGTGCCGGTTCATGCTGCTGCCCCCGCATAAGGCATGACGACGATCATCGTCGCCACTTCGTTCCCGTGATTCTTGACCTCGCGCACCTCATCGGCGGGAATCGCGCAGCTGTCGAATGGTCGAAGCACCACTTCCCTGGCGTCGGTTTTGATCGTCATCGCGCCGGCGAGGACCACGTACACTTTCTCCAGCGGTGAACTGTCAGGACCGGCTCCCCCGCCCGGTAGAAAATGTGACAGGCCGACCCAGAACGTCTCCGGACCGCCAGGGATGAATCCCTGCAGGCGCAGGGAACGCATGTCGTAGTGGTTAGGAGCCACATAGGCCGCGGCCTCGCCGAAACGCGTGACGTGCATGGTCAGGCTTCTCCGTTTTCGAGGCGATATTGACCGCTCTTGTCCACGATCGCCACGAGGCGAACGATACAACCGTCACCCTGCGTCCAGCGCCACGGGAAAGCTGCAAACGTCACGCGTTTGCCGGTCACCTTGTCGATCTCTCCACCGACGTTCTCGATGCCACAGATGCCCGAACTCAAGATTGCCTGGTGGCACGGTTCCCACTCCGGGAAGTCCTCGATGACCTTGCGACCCGTCTCGCGCTCGTATTCCTGGTTCACTTGGGGGAGCAAGCCGTTGGGCCAGCCGGGACCGTGCGGCCCGATCGCGGTGCCAAGCGGATGATCGAGCGCCTGAGTGTCGGTTCCGATCATCTTGACTTTCTTCTTGGCGAACCATTCACCGGCTTCCTTGTAAAAGCCCGGTGAGTACGCGTAGTACATGCGGCTGTCGCTGTAGTGCTTGTGCCACCCGGTGTTGACGATGACGATGTCGCCTTCGCGGATCTGCGGGCTCGCCTTTTCAAGATCTTCCGCGGTGATGACTTCCCATTTCCCTTTCGGAATGGACACCACGACGCCCGTGCCGAAGAAATACGGCAGCGGCACCTCGTCCATGAACGGGGTCCCCTCGACGACGTGAGCGGGCGCATCGATGTGGGTGCCCGAATGCATCACGGTCGTGATGCGCTGGGTCAGTACGCCGGACTTCGCCATGTTGTGCAGGCGCTCGATCTTGACGTCCTCGAAGTACGGCCAGCACGGCTGACCGAGGCCCCATGGATGGCTGAGGTCATAGAATTCCAGCCCCATGTCGTTTTTCAGGTTTTCCTGATAATTCACACCGCGAACCGTAATGGTCATCTACCCGCTCCTTGCTGATGAAAAAGGACAGCGCAGTTGCGCTCTCTTCTGTACCGCTATACAGTACATATGTACCTTTATGCGGTTGAGCTGATCTTAGGACGTAGAACCCCGATCGGCATCGGGATCTTCCCCATTGGGGATTTCCCTCGGCCGGATCGACTGCCGTCGATTTTTGAATCGACTTGAGTGCCGCCAGACCGGATCCGGTCTGTCAAACTGACGAAACACAGCAAAAAGAGGAATTGATCGTGAGCATGTCGTCTCCAATCGAACCAGCCGGGCAAACTGGCCGTGCAGCCAGCTCGACGGATCGCTCGGGCGTTCAGGTGATTGCGCGAGCCGCTGCGCTGTTGCGCGCGCTCGGCGAGCATCCGGATGGGCTGACGCTAGGAGAGTTGGCCAAGTTGCTGGCCCTGCCGCGCTCGACGGTGCAGCGAATCGTCGATGCGTTACATGTTGAAAACCTGGTGATCGCTGCATCGCTTTCGAGGGGCGTGCGTTTAGGACCGGCGCTACTGTCGCTTGCAGCAGCGGTACGCTTTGAAATCGCGGAACTTGCTCGACCGACGCTCCAGCAGATCTCGCGGGAATGCGGTGAAACAGTCGATCTTTCCCTGCTTGATGGCGACCGCGTGGTCTTTGTCGATCAGGTGGCGGGCGGGCATCGCCTGCGCGCGGAATCGGATGTCGGTGTTTCGTTTCCGTTGCATTCGAGCGCACCGGGCAAGGCGATCCTGGCAGCCATGAGTACGGATCGTCTGGAAAGCCTTCGTTCGGGTTTAAGACTCACTCAATTGACACACCACACAATTGCGTCGTGGCCCGAACTCAATGAAGCATTGAATGCCACTCGCGCAACAGGCATCGGAACCGATCTCGAGGAGAATTCGCTCGGGATTTGCGCTGTCGCCGTGGCGCTTCGTTTGCCTAACGGGGGTTGGGCTGCCGTGTCGGTTCCGGTTCCGATACAACGCTTCGCCGAACTGCGCCCACGTCTGGAAGCATTGCTCCTGGAACACGGTGGCCGTCTCCAGCAGCGTCTGGGCGACGGTCGTGCTGCGCCTACCTTGTAGGCGTCAGCCTGCGCTGCCATCTCGATGACATCGTCTTCCTCGATGTCCCTGTAGCAGAAGGCATCTACCCGTTCGCTTCGGCACATCGAGCGCGGTCACGATGCCGCTGTACATGATGTACCTTCAGCATCGCGCCGTGCTGGTTCGCGAGCGTGAACCGACTCACCGGCTGCCCGGCCACGATCGTCCCGTAATCGGTGTGGCGGATCGATACGTCGGGCGCCGACGATGCAACACCTGCGTGAGGCTTGAACGTTGCGATCGCACAGATCGCGAGCAGCGGGCGTCGCAACCAGAGTCGTTTCGTGGAAGCATCCGACGCGGTGCGATCAGCGGCTGTGCGCAAGCGACAGCCCGCACGTCGCCGCGTTTGCTATGCTGCGCGCATCGCCCGCCCGCGCCGCTCGCCACCCATGACCGCCCTCGCCCCAGACCTCGCCCGCACGCTGTGCGCCTCCTGCGACGCGTGCTTCGGCACGGCCGCCATCTGGCCGCTGGTCGAGCACGCATATCGCGAACCGCAACGCCACTACCACACGCTCGCGCACCTGGCCGAGCTGTTCGCGCATCTCGCGCCGTATCGCGCGGAACCGCTGTGGCCGGCGATCGAACTCGCGGTATGGGCGCACGACTTCGTGTACGCGACGACGCTGCCCGATTACGCGGATAACGAAGCACGCAGCGCGCAATGGCTCGTGCAGGTCACGAACACCCATTGCAGCGAAGCCTGGTTGCATGCGCACGCTTCGCACGTATCCGTTGCGCACGATCTCGTGCTCGCAACGAAATCGCATCGGCTGCCCGATACGTTCGCATCCACTCTGCAGCTGCAACGCGCCGGGCGGATCTTTCTCGACGCCGATCTCGCGATCCTCGCGGCCGCGCCCGATCGGCTGCGCGAATACGACCGTGCCATCGCACGCGAGTGGGCGCAGGATCCCGATGCGCCGTCGGCAGCATTCCGCACGGGCCGCAGGCAGGCGCTCGAACATCTGCGCGCACAGGTCCCGCTGTTTCAATCGGCGGAATTCGCGCCGCTCACGCCGCTCGCGCAGCGCAATCTCGACACGCTGATCGCCGCGTACGCATAAGCGCCGGGCACGCCCGCACGAACGCGCCCGCCTGGCCACCATCGGCTCGGCCGAGCCGACCCGTCACGCCCGGCGACCCACACGCCCGATCGGCACGACTTCTTCCAGCAGCACCCCGCAGCGCCGGGCTCTTGCCTCGTCATTCTTGTACGACATCACACAAAAACCCGGCAGAAGCCTCGATTTCGCCGAGAAGCCGCCGCACGCGCGCCGACCTGGAGAGTAACCCTCCGAACATCATATGATTGCATTCTCACATTTTATGTGATTTTATTGTCACATCTTGCACGCCGCCGCCGACCACGCGCGCGGCGCACCCCATACCAAGGAAGAGACGCAGATGGAGACAATCGCCGTCATCGGCAGCAACATGGTCGATCTCGTGACCTATGTCGCCCGCATGCCCGCCCGGGGCGAAACCCTCGAAGCGCCGAATTTCGAGCTCGGCTGCGGCGGCAAGGGGGCGAACCAGGCCGTCGCGGCCGCGCGCCTCGGCGCGCGCGTCGTGATGGTCACGAAGGTCGGCGACGACGTCTTCGCCGACAACACGATCCGCAACTTCGAGCGCGAGGGCATCGACACCACACACGTGCGCAAGGTCGCCGGCGTGCCGAGCGGCGTCGCGCCGATCTTCGTCGAACCCGATTCGAGCAACAGCATCCTGATCGTCAAGGGCGCGAACCGCCACCTGACGCCGACCGACATCGACGCGGCCGCACCGCAGCTCGCCGAATGCGCGCTGATCGTGCTGCAGCTCGAGATCGAGCTCGACACTGTCTATCACGCGATCGACTTCGGCGCGCGGCACGGCATCCCGGTGCTGCTGAACCCCGCGCCCGCGGTGGCCGACCTCGATTTCGAGCGGATCCGTACCGTCGAATTCTTCGTGCCGAACGAAACCGAGCTCGCGATCGTGTCGGGCATGCCGGTCGATTCGCGCGACACCGCGGCGCGCGCCGCCGAAGCGCTGGTCGCGCGCGGGCTGAAGCACGTGCTCGTCACGCTCGGCAGCAACGGTTCGCTGCTGGTATCGCGCGACGGCGTGCGGCACGTGCCGGGCGTACCGGTCGACGCGCGCGACACGACAGGCGCGGGCGATGCGTACATCGGCTGCTTCGCGCGCTGCTACGCCGCGTCGCGCGACGCGGTCGACGCAATGCGCTACGCATCCGCGTACGCCGCGCATTCGGTCACGGGCCTCGGCACGCAGAAGTCGTACGCCGACACCGCGACGTTCGAACGCTTCCTCCGCGACGCCGGCATGTAAACGGCGCCTTCATCGACGAGACAATTGGGAAGGAGACACCCATGGGCCGAGCCAGAATCGAACACACCCCCGACGGCTATTACCTGAACCGCACGCCGCTCTTCGCATTCACGCTGCTGTGCTGCCTGTTCGCGCTGTGGGGCACCGCCGCGAACCTGAACGACGTGTTGATCGCGCAGTTCAAGAAGTCGTTCTTCCTGTCCGATTTCGAATCGGCATTCGTGCAGTCCGCGTTCTACCTGGGCTACTTCTTCCTCGCGATTCCGGCCGCGACCGTCGTGAAGAAGTTCAGCTACAAGACGACGATCCTCGTCGGCCTGCTGCTCTACACGACCGGCTGCCTGCTGTTCTTCCCGGCCGCGTCGATGGCGAAGTACGGGATGTTCCTCGTCGCGCTGTTCGTGATCGCGGCGGGCCTGTCGTTCCTCGAAACCGCGTCGAACTCGTATTCGACGCTGATGGGCCCGCGCGAGACCAGCACGCGGCGGCTGAACATCTCGCAGACGTTCTATCCGTTCGGCGCGATGGCCGGCGTGTACATGGGCAGCTTCCTGATCTTCAAGGAAGGCGACGCGTCGCATGCGCAGCTCGCCGCGATGTCGGCCGCCGAAGCCCACGTGCACCAGCTCGCGATGATCCAGGCCACGCTCGAGCCGTACAAATGGCTGATCGTCGTGCTCGTCGCCGTGTTCATCGTGTTTGCGCTCACACCCTACCCGGCCTGCAAGGGCAACGGCCCCAGCGTGGCCACGCACCGGATCGACGCGCGCGGCACGCTGGCGCGCCTGTTCGGCAACCGGCGCTTCGTCGCGGGGATCGTCGCGCAGTTCCTGTATGTCGGCGCGCAGGTCGGCGTGTGGAGCTTCACGATCCGGCTCGCGATGCAGATCGGCGGCCTCACCGAGCGCGGCGCATCGCACTACCTGCTGGCGACGTTCTTCGCGTTCTTCGTCGGCAAGCTGGTCGCGACGCTCGTGATGAAGCGCGTCGGCCCGGCCAAGGTGCTGATCGTCTACGGCATCCTGTGCATCGTGCTGCTTGCCTACACGATCAGCGTGCACAACATCACCGCCGTCTATGCGGCCGTGGGCGTGAGCGTGTTCCTCGGCCCGTGCTGGCCGACGATCTACGGCCTCACGATCGACGGGCTCGGCAAGGACACCGAGTACGGCGGCTCGATCCTCGTGATGAGCATCGTCGGTGGCGCGGTCGTGCCGCTGATCCAGGGGCTGATCTCCGATCACACGGGCGGCAACATGCAGCTCGCGTTCGTCGTGCCGCTCGCGTGCTTCGTCGTGATCGTCTACTACGGCTTCTACTGCCTGCGCCACCTGCCGGCCGCGACGCCCGACGCGGCCGCCGACGGCAACGCGTCCGCGCGCTACGCCGCCACGCGCAACACGTCGGGAGCGTAAGCATGCGAGGCGAAATCGAACTGCGGCGCGACGACTTCCGCGACACGCCGCGCACGCTGTACCGCACCGACGGCCTGACCGTCACCGCGTTCGCGTATCCGTCCGGCGTCGAGGCGTTGAAGCTCGAGAACCGTCGCGGCCACATCGTCGTGCTGCCGTATCTCGGCCAGATGATCTGGGCCGCCGCGTTCGACGGCTGCGACCTGACGATGAAGCACATGTTCCGGCAGCCGAAGCGCGCGGCATCGATCATCGATACCTATGGCTGCTTCATGTTCCACAGCGGGCTGCTGCGCAACGGCTGCCCGGGGCCGGACGACACGCATGCGCTGCACGGCGAGATGCCGTGCGCGCCGATGGATCGCGCGAGCCTGGTCGTCGGCGCGGATGCGCGCGGCGCGTTCGTCGAAGTGACCGGCGAATATGAATATGTGCAGGGTTTCGGCAGCCACTATGTGGCGCGCCCGTCGGTGCGGCTCGCCGAGCACGCCGCGCAGATGACGATCGCGATGGACGTGACGAACCTCGCCGGCACGTCGATGGACCTGATGTACATGGCCCACCTGAACTACGCGTACGTGCCGGGCGGCCGTTTCGTGCAGTCGCTGCCGCGCGGCGGGTTGCGGCTGCGCGACAGCGTGCCCGCGCACGTGAAGCCAACCGCCGCATGGCGCGACTACACGGCCACGCTCGCGCGCGAACCGGAACGGCTTCACACGCTCGATACGCCCGCGTTGTACGACCCGGAGATCGTGTTCTTCATGAACGACGTGGCAACGGATGCAAGCGGCGTCGCGCATTTCCTGCTCGAGCACCCGGACGGCGGCGCCTTCCACACCGCCTACCGCCCCGAGCAATTCCCGCACGCGACGCGCTGGATCCTGCACAACGCGGACCAGCAGGTCGCCGCGTTCGCGCTGCCGTCGACCTGCGAGCCGGAGGGTTATGAAGCCGAACGCCGCAAAGGCCATGTCGCGGCACTCGCGCCGGGCGCGACGCGCCGCTTCGAAGTCGTCACCGGCTACCTGAGCGCGGCGGAAGCACGCAATGCGTGAAGCGATGCGCGGCCGCGCGGCGTCAGGTCACGAGCGCGATCCCGTGTTCGCGGATCGTCGTTTCGTAGCGGCGGCTCAGTTGCCCGTCCGAGATCACGTAGTTGAAGTCGGTCAGCTCGGCGAAATAGGCCGCGCGCACTTCGTCGAACTTCGTGTGGTCGACGAGCAGGAAGCGGTTCTGCGCGCGCTCCATCACCTTCTTTTTCGCGTCGACTTCGTGGAAGTTGAAGCAGGTCACGCCGCAGCGGTCGCTCACGCCGGCCGCGGAGATGAACGCCTTCGACACGCGCACCGTGTCGAGGATGCCCGTCTCGGCCACCGACTCGAACACCATGTTCTTGCGATGGTACGCACCGCCGCACAGGATCACGCTGCAATGCGGCTTCTGCTGCAGCTTCGCGAATACGTTCAGCGAATTGCAGACCGCGGTGAATTCGAGGTCGTCCGGGATGAAGTCGACGACGAACGGCGTGGTCGAACCGCAGTCGACGAAGATCGTGTCGCCGGTCGTCACGAACTGCGCAGCCAGCTTGCCGATGCGGCGCTTCTCCTCGGTCTGCCGGTTGTTCTCGGCGCTGACCACGTATTCGCCGATGTCGCTGCGCTGCGCGGCGAAGTGGCGCGTCACATAGCCGCCGATCAGGCTCAAGCCGTGCGGATTGTCCGCGAGATCGCGGCGGATCGTCATTTCCGAGACGCCGAACAGCTCGGCGACTTCCCTCAGATGAATCGCGTTCTGCCCTTGCAGCACGTTCATCAGTGTCTTGATCCGTTCGCCCTTCTTCGTTTCCATGCCAGTATCCTGCGTGTCCGTCGCATCCGTCGCTTGTCGTGCCGGGCGCGCGGGCCCGGCCGGAATGTCGTATTTGTAACAAACCGATGTGAAAACATCAACTTTACGTGTGCCCTTCCGGCACACGCTCCGTGGAGTCCTGAAACATGCCGCTTTCCAACGCCCAACTCGCTCAAACCATCGATCACACGCTGCTCGCGCCCGACGCGAGCGACGCGCAGATCCGCGAACTCTGCCGCCAGGCGGCCGAGCATCGCTTTTACTCGGTCTGCGTGAATTCGGCGAACGTGCCGCTCGCCGCGCGCGAGCTGGCCGATACCGGCGTGCTCGTGTGCGCGGTGGTGGGTTTTCCGCTCGGCGCCGGGCTGTCGGCCGCGAAGGCATTTGAAGCAACCGCCGCGATCGCGGCAGGCGCCGGCGAGATCGACATGGTGATCAACATCGGCGCGCTGAAGAGCGGCCGCGCCGACGACGTGAAGGCCGATATCGAAGCCGTGCACCGCGCATGCGGCGCGGTGCCGCTCAAGGTGATTCTCGAAACGGGGCTGCTGACCGACGACGAGAAGGTGCGCGTGTGCGAGATGTGCCGCGATCTCGGCGTCGCGTTCGTGAAAACGTCGACCGGGTTCGGCCACGGCGGCGCGACGCTCGCGGATGTCGCGCTGATGCGCCGCACGGTCGGCCCCGTGCTCGGCGTGAAGGCATCGGGCGGCGTACGCGACCGCGCGGCCGCGCTCGCGATGATCGAGGCCGGCGCGACGCGGCTCGGCACGAGCTCGGGGGTTGCGATCGTGACCGATCAAGGTGGCAGCGAGTCGGCGTATTGACGAACGCCTCAAGCCGCCACTACCCGGCACGACGTCACGTCCGGCAGCAACGGCAGCGTGAACATCTCGACGCTGAATACGCGCATCCGGGACACGTCGGATTCCGCACCCCGATGGCTGGATGACGGCTGCAGATCCGTGCTGTCGGGCGGAACCCGGCACGCTCGCCCGAAAGAACACAACCCGCGAAGGCTGTGAAGCCCTCGCGGTTTTTTTCATTCGACAGTACCGGGTCACCCGCAAGCCGGAAGCCTTCGTGCATCGCTGACCGGCTCGCTCTTTCTGACGGACCGCAAGCCCCTCAAGCAGAACGGATGCTCATCGTCTCGCAAGCATCGACGAACGGCCGACGACCCTCCCGCTCCGCTCACCGGTCCGGCACGGCGTCGGAACGGACGCGCCGGTTCTCCACTTCAGCGCGCATCGCTTGCGCACGGGCAGCCAGATGCAGGCGCAGCGCCTCGGCTCGACCCGCATGGGCACGGGCGAGAAGTTGATCGCAATCGATCGGGCCCGTGGCCGGCAAACCCAGGCGCTCATACTGCTCGTCCGGGGCATGGCTGGCGCGCATCAGGTCGCGTGCAAGCGTCGCCATGCGATGCTCGACGGCGTCGTCGAACAGCGGGTGCGCCTGCCCAGGATCCGCGAGAAGATCGAATAGCAGCGTACCGGCACGATACGAGTATCCAATGGGCTGGCTGACGATCTTCATCATGCTCACGCGTTGCGAAAACGGGAACGGCCCCGCCAGCTCGATATCTTGCAGTTCTTCGACGCGGAACATCTCGCGCATGTGCGTGGGCATCAACGTATATTCATACAGCGGCGCATTTCGGTCCGGATCGGGTCCGGAGCGCATGTACACATAACGCCCGTCCGTCACGTTGACATGTTCGCCATGCATGCCGAATAGTGCCGCGTCCCGGACCGGAAGATCCTCGTCGATGGTTTTCCCGAGCGCCACGCCCTGCATGCGCGGTGTCGCCTGCAAGCCGAAGAAATCGAGGAGCGTCGGTGCGATGTCGATCATCTGCACGAGAGACTGGCGCCGAACGCCCGCACGACCGGAGCGGGGGTCCCAGATGAACAGCGGCGTATGCGCAAGCTCGTCGAACCAGGGTTGCGCCGTCTTGGCCCACCAGCCGTGTTCTCCCAGCATGTATCCATGGTCCGTACACACGATGAGCATGGTGTCCCGCCACAGATTCAGTTCGTCCATCAGGTCGAGAACCCGGCCCAGCGAAACGAGCGCGGCATATTCAGCTCGTGCATGCCGGATGTCCTCGTCGGTCTCGTTGTCGGAAACAGGACCGTATGGCGGCCAGTCGAAATGCGCGTCCGTATTCTTTCGAGGATAAAGATCGCGATACTTCGGATAACTGGTGAATGGTTCATGGGGATCGAAAGTCTCGATCTGAAGCAACCACGACTCCGCATCGTGATTTTCCCGGATGAACGCCTCGCCTGCGTCGAAAGTCAGCGTTTGCGGATGGAGATCTTCGGTCGGGTAGTACTGGCGGTTGACGAAGTCCTGCCGCGCGGCCTTTTCGTTCAGCGCCCCCTTGAGCCGCGTCGGCATCGGCGGCCGCCGGATTTGCCCCTTCCACGGGTCGCCCTCCTGCCCGCGGAAGAACTCCCAGCTGCTGTACCGCGTATGATAGGTCGCGCCACCATCTTCCCAGTAGTGAGGATGATCGCTGGCCAGATGCGTATGGATACCCTTGCGTCGAAGCATGTCCGGCATCGAATCGTCGAACGGTTCGAGCGGCCCCCAGCTTCGATGCAGGAAGTTGTAGCGCCCGGTATGCAATTCCCTGCGGGCAGGAATACACGCCATGCTGCCGACATAGCAATTGTCGAACGTCGCACTCCGCTCGGCGAGTCGCTGGAAAACCGGCACAATGCCGCTCATGCGCCCAGACAACGCCTTTGTTTACCCGTCCGCCGGCCCCATCGGCCGCCTCGCCAACCGGCTCGTCGCGAACCGCCCTCTGCTGCGCACACGTCGCGCGCTGCTGTCGCGCCTGCCGTTCCTGCAGCTCGCGAGCGAGGTCGAGAACGTCGTGTACTGCACGTGGCTCGTCGATGTCGCCGCGGTCGCCCACCTCGTGCCGCGCGGCGTTACGCTCGCGAGCCGCGACGGCCGCACGCCGTTCACGATCCTCACCTATGCACACCGTCATTTCGGCCCGCGTATCGCGGGCCCGCTGCGACGCGTGTTCCCGTCGCCGCTGCAAAGCAACTGGCGGCTTTACGTCGATGCGCTGCCGGGCGGCAGGCCGGCCGATCGGACGGTGCTGTTCGTGAAGAACGTGTTCGATCATCCGCTCTATGCGCTCGGCAGCCGGCTCTTCAGCGACGCGCTGCCGTCGCATCTCGCCGAATGCTTCACGCATGCCGTGCAGGATGGACGGTACCGAACGCGGTTGTCCGGCGGCAGAGGAAGCGCGCCCGATTTCCACTGCTCGGCGGCCCTGTCGGACGACTACACGCTACCCGCGGCGTTTGCACCGTTCTTCGAAAGCTGGCGCGACGCCATCGCTTACCTGTCGCTGCAGCACGCGGCCGTCGCGCATGTCGCGGACTGCGACGGCCTGGCCCATGCGTCGATCGACCTGCCGATCGACATCGATGCCGTCCGGCCGCTGAAGCCGGTCGAACCGGTCGGCGGCGGCGAGTTCCTCGCGCGCATCGGCGCGACCGGCGAACCGCTGTGCTTCGTCGTCCCCGATGTCGCATTCAAGGTGTTGTCGGAACGGGTGTTGTAGCGCCCTGCTCAACCCGTGCGCGACGCGTGCGCGGGTTCGCTCCCGTCGCCCTCGTCCGCGAGCCGCCCCGCGTAATCCCGCACGAACTGTGCGGCGATCCGCCCCGACCGTGCACCGCGTTCCAGCGCCCACTGCAGCGCCGGTTCGCGCGCCGCACGGATCTGCGCGCCATCGAACCCGGCCTCGCCGAGCCGGCTTTCTACGACGGCCAGATAATCGTCCTGCGTGAACCCGTAGAACGTCACCCAGATCCCGAAGCGCTCCGACAACGAAATCCGCTCCTCGACCGCATCGCCCGGATGCAGCTCGCCGTTCTCCGCACGCGACACGTTCGCGTTGTCGCTCGCCTGCTCGGGCATCAGGTGGCGGCGATTGGACGTCGCGTACACCAGCACGTTCGACAGGTCGCTCGCGACCGAGCCGTCGAGCACCGTCTTCAGTTCCTTGTAACCGGTCTCGCCCGCCTCGAACGACAGGTCGTCGCAGAACACGATGTACCGTTCAGGTCGCGCACGCACCCGCTCGACGATCGCCGGCAGATCGCCCAGCCGTTCCTTGCCGACCTCGATCAGCCGCAGCCCGTGCGGCGCAAACGCATGCAGGCACGCCTTCACGATCGACGACTTGCCGGTGCCGCGCGCGCCGGTCAGCAGCACGTGATTCGCTGCGAACCCGCGCACGAACTGCCGCGTGTTCCGTTCGACGATCGCCACCTGACGGTCGACGTTGCGCAGCGCATCGAACGCGATAAGTGCGGGTGCCGCGACCGGCTCGAGCGGCGCTGTCCGCGTCCCGCCATCGAAACCGCGCCAGCGGAACGCGACCGCCGCGTCGAAATCGACGGTCGCCGCCGGCTGGCCAGTGCCCGCCAGCGCTTCGAGCGCGGCGGCGATCCGTTCGAGCTGATGCGCGAGCCCCGGGCCGTCGACGGCTGCGCGAGCGTCCGGCAGCGCGGCCATCAGGTTCTGCATGTCGCGATCGCCGCTCATTGCCGCACTCCTTGCGATGCGCTCGCCTGAAACGGAAACCGCTGCGCGATCGCCACGCCGACGAGCGCCACGCCGCCGCCGATCAGGTGATACAGCCGCAGCGATTCGCCAAGCAGCACGATCGCGCCGCCGGCCGTCATCACCGGCAGCAGGTTCATGAACATCGCGCAGCGGCTCGGTCCGAGCAGCCGCACGCCCTGCATCCACAGATACGGCAGCACCACCGACGCCAGCACGCCGGCATACAGGATCAACGGCACGCTCGCGCGCGTCGGCCATGCCGCCTGCGCGGGCAAACGCAGCAGCATCGGCACCATGAAGACGAGCGCGGAGAGCGCCTGCACGTAGGTCGACTGCCACGCCGGCAGCGCACCGATGCGCCAGCGCTTGAGCAGCACGCCGTACAGCGCATACGCGGCCGACGCGGCCAGCATCAGCAGGTCGCCCGCATGCACGCCGCGTGCGGCGATCGTCGTCGGATGCCCCTCGGCAATCAGGTAGACGACGCCCGCGAGCGACAGCACCCCGCCGCCGACCATGCCGGCGCTAGGCGGATCGCCGAGCAGCAGCGAGCTGAGCGCCATCGTCATCAGCGGCACGAGCGCCGTGATGATCGCCATGTTGGTCGCGCTCGTCGTTTTCGCGGCCTCGTAGGACAGGCTCTGGAACAGCGCCATCGCGAGAAAGCCGAGCACCGCGAGCTGCGGCAGGTGCGCGACGAGCGCCGCGCGATTGCGCCACACGGGGCGCAGCGTGAACACGCTCATCAGCGCGACGGCGAGCAGCAACCGGTAGAACGTGATTGCCGACGGGTCGATCGTCGACGCCGACAGCTTGGACACGACCACGTTGCCGGCCCACAGCGCGATCGCGCAGAAAGGAAACAGAAAAGGAGACTTGTTCATCGCATTTGACGGATTAATATCGTGACAGGGGTCTGGCGTGGATCGGAACGCCATCGTGCCCGTCCGCCCAACTGCCTGTCTCACGCCAAAATGTCACGACTTGTCGCCAATCGGACACTCGAGTCCACCGCGCCCGGCGCACACCTGCGCTACGAATCGACGCCGATGCCCGTATCGGCGATGGCGGCGACGTACGCGCACGGCACCTCGATCGCACCGCACCGCCACCGCCGCGCGCAACTGCTCTATGCGATCGAGGGCGTGATGCACGTGCAGTCCGAAGGCGCGTCGTGGGTCGTGCCGCCGACGCGCGGCGTGTGGCTCGAAGCCGGGCTCGACCACACTGTGCAGATGAGCGGCGACGTGCAGATGCGCACCGTGTTCGTCGAGCCGGGCGCGGTCGAGCACCTGCCCGCGCGGAGCTGCGTCGTGGAAGTACACCCGCTGTTGCGCGAGCTGATCCTCGCCGCGGTCGACGTGCCGCTCGACTATGCGCCGGGCTCCCGCCACGATCACCTGATGCACCTGCTGCTTGCCGAGGTGACGGTCGCGCCGCTGCTGCCGCTGTACCTGCCGTGGCCGCACGACGCGCGCCTGCGGACGATCTGCGACACGCTCGTCGCCGCGCCCGACGACACGCGCACGATCGCAGAATGGGGCGACCTGCTCGGCCTGTCGGTCCGTACGCTGCATCGCGCATTCCAGCGCGAGACGGGGCTCAGCTTCCGCCGCTGGCGCGAACAGGCGCGGCTGCTGCTCGCGCTCAAGCGTCTCGCGCACGGCGAGAAGGTGCTGACCGTCGCGATGGATCACGGCTACAACAGCCAGAGCGCGTTTTCCGCGATGTTCAAGCGGCACTTCGGCGTGTCGCCGTCGGCGTTTTACACGTAGCGCGTGGTCGTGCGTGCCGCGCGTGTCATGCGCAGCATGGGCGCCGTGAGCGATAGAATCGCGCTCATGAACCCAATCAGCCCGCACCGTTTGCAAGCGTCGCCGCACGAATCCCGTACCGTGAATACGCTCCCGTGGGAACACGCGCCGATCGCCGATATCTGCGCCGTCCAGGCCGACTACGGCCATCTGCTCGTGTTGACGACGGACGGCTCGCTGCACGGCGTCGATCTCGATACGGGACGCCACTCGATGCTGAGTTCGGTGTCGTTACCGCCGCTCCCGCCTCCTACGGGTCACACCGCGTTCGGCGCGCCCGCTTATCGCCTGCACGCTTCGCCTGACGGCCAGCACGCGGCGATCGTGACCGACTACGGGCGGCACGGCCTCGTCTTGGACGTCACCACCGGCACACCGACGATGCAACTCGACGGCGGCGACTACTACTCGCATACCGTCCCGTTCAGCGCATGCTTCCTGCGCCATCGCGATCGCACGATCTTCGTGCACCGCACCGCCTGGAACCGGCTCGACGCGGCCGACCCGGCCACCGGCGCATCGCTGACCGCGCGCGACATCGCGCCGTACGCCAGCAACGACCGGCCCGCGCATTACCTCGACTACTTCCACGGCCGGCTCGTGCCGAGCCCCGACGGCAGCCGGCTGTTCGATGACGGATGGGTCTGGCATCCCGTTTCGATCCCGCGTGCGTGGTCCGTCGCCGCGTGGCTCGACGACAACCTCTTCGAAAGCGAAGACGGCGCATCGGTGGTCAGCCTGACCCAGCGCGACGATTGGGATACGCCCGCGTGCTGGATCGACAACCGGCATATCGCGTACTGGGGGCTCGCCGATTGGGACGAGGATGAATTCGCCGAAGCCGGGCAAGGCGCCGGCGTGCGCATCCTGGATGCGACCGACGCCCTGCAGTCGCACGACCGGCGCATCCCGATGGCGACCGAACCCGACCGGATCGGCGCCCTGTTCAGCGATGGCGCATCGCTGTACGTCGCGACGCCGGGCGGAACGACGATCTGGAGCCTGGCGTCGGGTGCGTCGCTCGGGGCACTTCCGGGCTTCGTCGCTCGTCGGCACGATCCGGTACGCGGTTCGCTGATCGCATGCGATGCCGGCACGATCGCCGAGTACCGGTTGCCCCTGCAGGCCGCGCGCACCGCATGACGCACACCGTTACCGCGCCGCAATCCCCACGATGAAAAACACGCACGCGGCTGCCGACGCCACCGTGCGCACGTGATTCCACATCGTCCAGTCGTGCACGTAGCGCGTCCACAGCGCCGCGCCGTGCGCGGTCGACGGATCGGCCGCGGCAAGCGCATCGTTGAGCGGCACGTTGACGGCCATCGTCACCGCGAACATGCCGAACACGTACAGCACGCCGCCCGCGACCACCGCCATCGCGCCCGGCTGGTCGCGATCGAGCAGCGCAAGCACGACGAGTGCAAGCGCCATCAGCGTCGTGACGAGGAACAGCGGCATGAACGGCGAACGCACGATATCGACGTTGATCGCGTTCATCGCGGCCACGCCGGCATGCGGCGCGATCCGTCCGAGCGACGTCATCACGAACGTCGAGAACGCGAAATACACGCCGGCCATCAGCCCGCAGCCGATGGCCGAACCCCACAGCAATGCGGCGGTCGCGAACGCGATCATGATCGTGCGCTCCACACGCCGGTCGCGGCCGCCGCGCTCGCATAGTCGGCGAAATCGCGTGCCGGCCGCCCGAGCGTCTCTTCGATGCCGTGCGTCACCGCGCTGTTGCGCCCGTCGAGCACCACGCCGAACAGATCGTCGAGCAACGCGACGACCGGCTCCGGCACGCCGACCTCGTGCAATCCGGCAACGAACGCAGCCGCCGGAATCTCGCGATAGACGACCGGCCGGCCAGCGGCCCGCGCGATTTCGCTGACCGCTTCGACAAACGTCAGCGCGCGCGGGCCCGTGACCTCGATCACGCGGTTCGCGACGCGCGCATCGGTGAGTGCGGCTACCGCGACGTCCGCGATGTCGTCCGCATCGACGAACGGCTCGCGCACCGCACCGGCCGGCAATGCGACTTCGCCGGCCAGCACGCCGTCGATCAGGTAGCCCTCGGAGAAGTTCTGATTGAACCAGCTCGCGCGCACCACGCCCCAGCCCACGCCCGACGCCTGCAACGCGGCCTCGGCGGCCTGCGCGCGGGGCTCGCCGCGCCCGGACAGCAGCACCACGCGCTCGACGCCGCGTTCCCGTGCCAGCCGCGCGAATGCGGCGATTGCTTCCACCGCGCCTTCAACGGCCAGGTCGGGCTGGTAAGTCACGTACGCGGCCGACACGCCGTCGAGTGCGGCGGGCCACGTCGCGGGCGCCGTCCAGTCGAAGCGGACGGCCGACGTACGCGACACGGGCCGGGTCGCGATGCCGCGCGCGCGCAGCCGTGCATCGACGCGGGCGCCCGTCTTGCCCGTACCGCCGACGATGAGGATGGGAAGTGCCGACATGTGCGTCTCCTTCAGTCTCGATCACAAATGCGAGAATGTCTCGTTTTTTCAAAAACACGATAGACTCTCGCATTTGAAAGATCAAGTTTTTCCGGAGGCGGCATGGGGCGACAGAAATCGGGGCGGAATGACGAGCCCGAAGCGGCAGCCGACGCGCCGGTGCGCGCGCGGCTCGTGCCGACACAGCAGCGCAGCCGCGAGCGGTTCGAGCGCATCCTCGCGTGCGCGTCGGAAGTGATGATCGAAAAAGGCTGCGACGCGTTCCGGATGAGCGACATCGTCGAACGCACGGGCATCTCGTTCGGTTCGCTGTACCAGTATTTTCCGGACAAGACAGCCGTGATCGGCACGCTCGCGGAGCGCTACAACGAGGCCGGGCACGATTGCGTGCGGCGCGATCTGGCTGCGATGAAGACGCTCGACGATCTGCACGACACGCTGTGCCGCATTACCGACAGCTACTACCGGATGTTCGTCGACGAGCCGCTGATGCGCGACATCTGGCGAGCCACGCAGGCCGACCGCGCGCTGCAGGCACTCGATCGCGAGGACGGCGAGTTCCTGGCCGGGTTGTTTGCGGATGCGTTGGGAGAAGTGGCGCCCGGCTCCCCCCATGCGCAACGGAGCGCATTCGCCGAGCTGATGATGATCCAGATCGCGGCGGCCGTGCGGCATGCGATCACGCTGCCGCCGAAGGCGGCGCGACAGATCCTCGCGATGTTCAAGCGTGCGCTGCCGCGGGATCTGTCGGTACTCGACGCATAGTCGCGCCGTTCAATGCGTGCGGCCGCCCGCAGGCGGCCGCACGAAGTGGAAAGGCTTGCCGCTTACTTGCTGTAGTCGTACACGCCACGCCCCGTCTTGCGCCCGAGGCGCCCCGCCGTCACCATCTCGCGCAACAGCGGGCACGCGCGATACTTCGGATCCCCAAAGTCCTTCACGAACACGTCCATCACCGCGAGGCACACGTCGAGACCGACGAGATCGGCCAGCGCGAGCGGCCCGATCGGATGGTTCGCACCCAGCTTCATCCCCGCATCGATCTCCTCCGCCGACGCGATCCCTTCAGCCAGCACGAAGAACGCCTCGTTGATCATCGGCACGAGGATCCGGTTCACGACGAAGCCCGGCGAATTGCGCACGCCGATCGGCGACTTGTCGAAACGCTCGGTCAGCGTGCGCACCGCCGACGCGGTCGCGTCGCTCGTTTGCAGCCCTCGGATGATCTCGACGAGCGGCATCAGCGGTACCGGGTTGAAGAAGTGCATGCCGACGAAGCGCGACGGATCAGCGAGCGGTGCCGCAAGCGCGGTGATCGAGATCGACGACGTGTTGGTCGCGATGATCGCTTCGGGCCGCGCGACGGCCTCGATCTGCTTCAGGATGCGGCCCTTCAGCTCGACGTTCTCGGTCGCGGCTTCGATCACGATATCGGCCGACGCGAGCTTCGCGTAGTCGGTCGACGTCGTGATGCGCGCCAGCGCCGCATCGCGCGTGGCTGCGTCGAGCTTGTCCTTCGACACGAGCCGCTCGAGGCTGCCCTTCAGCGTCGCGATGCCCTTCTCGAGGGCGGCGTCGCTGACGTCGATCATCACGACATTGAGTCCCGCAACGGCGGCGGTCTGCGCAATGCCGTTACCCATGGTTCCGGCGCCCACGACGCCGACAATTTCGATGGCCATGAAATTTCCTGTGTGTTCGGGTGCTGAGCGTTCGATTATCAGATGTTCTCGAAGATTGCCGCAATCCCCTGGCCGCCGCCGATACACATCGTCACGAGCGCGTAACGCCCGCCGATGCGCTTCAGTTCGTACAGCGCCTTGACCGTGATCAGCGCACCGGTCGCGCCGATCGGGTGACCGAGCGAGATGCCCGAGCCGTTCGGGTTGACCTTCGCGGGATCAAGGCCGAGTTCCTGCGTGACCGCGCACGCCTGGGCAGCGAACGCCTCGTTCGCCTCGATCACGTCGAGATCGGTGATCTTCAGGCCCGCGCGTTCGAGCGCCTTCTGCGTGGCCGGCACGGGGCCGATGCCCATGTACGCCGGATCGACACCCGCGTGCGCATACGCGACGAGGCGGGCGAGCGGCTTCACGCCCTGTGCGCGCGCGGCGTCCGCGCTCATCATCAGCACGGCTGCGGCCGCATCGTTGATGCCCGATGCGTTGCCGGCCGTCACGGTGCCGTTCTCCTTCTTGAACACCGGGCGCAGCTTCGTGAAATCGTCCTCGCTCGCGTCGTGACGCACGTGCTCGTCGGTGTCGAACGCAACCTCGCCCTTCTTCGTGCGGATCGAGATCGGCAGGATCTGATCCTTGAAGCGCCCTTCCGCAATCGCGCGCGCCGCGCGACGATGCGACTCGAGCGCCAGTGCATCCTGCGCGTCGCGCGAAATGCCGTACTTCGCCGCGACGTTCTCGGCCGTCACACCCATGTGAATCGTCTGGAACGGGTCATGCAGCGCGCCGAGCATCATGTCGACGAGCTTGCCGTCGCCCATGCGCTGGCCGAAGCGCGCAGCCGGCACCGTGTACGGCGCACGGCTCATGTTCTCCGCGCCGCCGCCGATCGCGACGTCGGCATCGCCGAGCATGATCGCCTGCGCGGCCGACACGATCGCCTGCAGGCCCGAGCCGCACAGGCGGTTCACGTTCATCGCGGGCGTGTGCTGCGCGACGCCGCCGTCGATCGCCGCGACGCGCGACAGATACATGTCCTTCGGCTCGGTGTTCACGACGTGGCCGAACACGACGTGCCCGACCGCGTCGCCCGATACGTTCGCGCGCGACAGCACTTCGCGCACGACCTTCGCGCCAAGATCGGTCGGCGAGAAATCCTTCAGGCTGCCACCGAAATCACCGATCGCGGTACGGACACCGCTCACCACCACGACTTCTTTCGCTGCATTGCTCATCGTCTCACTCCGGTTCGTTCGCGCCCGCAGGCGCGGGGATACGTTGCGTTACATGTTCGGGTAATTCGGTCCGCCACTGCCTTCCGGCGTGACCCACACGATGTTCTGCGTCGGGTCCTTGATGTCGCAGGTCTTGCAGTGCACGCAGTTCTGCGCGTTGATCACCAGGCGATCGCTGCCGTCGTCGTTCTTCACGAATTCGTACACGGCCGCTGGACAGAAGCGCCCCTCCGGCCCCGCGTACGTACGCAGATTCACGTTCACCGGCACGCTCGCATCCTTCAGCGTCAGGTGCGCCGGCTGGTTCTCCTCGTGGTTCGTGTTCGAGATGAACACCGACGACAACCGGTCGAACGTCAGCTTGCCGTCCGGCTTCGGGT